>NZ_JAYROR010000111.1:0-10472 GCF_041911615.1 Zoogloea sp.
ACGCCCGGCTGCGGCGCGGCGTAATCGGGCCCGACCGCCGGTAGCCCGGCGCAGGCGCCCAGCAGCAGCGCGGCCAACGCGGTCAGGGCCGTGCGCGGCAGCGCCGGCACGAGGGGGAAAGTCATCTGCGGTTCCGGAATCTGCGGAAACCCCACAATACTGCACCGTACGGTTAAGTGCGGTTAAGCCCGCGCAAAAGCCACCCCGCGCCCGCGCCGGCAATAAAAAAGGCGACCACCCGGGTCGCCTTCACGCGTTCCCCGGCCGAACCGGGGATGGCGGGAACTCAGGCGTTCACCGCATCTTTCAACTTGGAGCCGGCCGAGAACTTGGGCTGCTTGGAGGCAGCGATCTGGATCTCGGCGCCGGTCTGCGGATTGCGACCGACACGGGCGGCACGCTCGCCCACGGAGAAAGTACCGAAACCGACCAGCGTCACGCTCTCGCCCTTGCCGAGCGCTTCGGTGATGATTTCCATGACACCGTCCACGGCGCGGCCAGCATCGGCTTTGGTCAGACCACTCTTGCCAGCCAGCGCTTCGATCAATTCAGTCTTGTTCATAGCTCTTTGTGTGTAGATGAAGGAAATGGGTGGATGCAAAAACTCATACAAGGCAGCAATCCAACAGGTGACGCCCCGTGCCAGCTTCGCACTACACCACCCGCAGGCCGTTAGCTTACAACGCTCTTTTCCACCTGTGGCACGAATCTCTAGGTTTTCCACGCTTTTCGGCGATGCTGCACCGCAAAAAGCATGAAATCAGCCTGACGACAGCTCCCGCAGCCGCTCCAGCGCCTCTTCGATGCGCTCGACGGCGACGACGCGCATGCCAGGAATATCATGCTTCGGCGCATTGGCTTTAGGCACCAGCGCCACCGTGAAACCCAATTTTGCGGATTCCTTCAGGCGCTCCTGGCCGCGCGGCGCCGGACGGATCTCGCCGGCGAGCCCCACCTCGCCGAACACCACCAGTTCGCGCGGCAGCGGCCGGTTGGTGAGCGACGAGACGATCGCCAGGAGTACCGCCAGGTCGGCCGCCGGTTCGGCGATCTTGACCCCGCCGACGGCATTGACGAACACGTCCTGATCGAAGCACACCACGCCGGCATGGCGATGGAGCACGGCCAGCAGCATCGCCAGGCGATTCTGCTCCAGGCCCACCGACAACCGGCGCGGGCTGGGGCTATGAGCGCTGTCGACGAGCGCCTGGATCTCGACGAGCAGCGGCCGCGTGCCTTCCTGGGTGACCAGCACACAAGAACCGGCCACCTGCTGGCCGTGCTGCGACAGGAAGATCGCCGACGGGTTGCTGACGCCCTTGAGGCCCTTCTCGGTCATCGCGAACACGCCGAGTTCATTCACCGCGCCGAAGCGGTTCTTGAAGGCGCGCACCAGTCGGAAGCTGGAATGGGTGTCGCCCTCGAAATACAGCACCGTGTCCACGATGTGCTCGAGCACCCGCGGGCCGGCCAGGGCGCCGTCCTTGGTCACGTGGCCGACCATGATCAGGGTGGTGCCGCCCTGCTTGGCGAAACGGGTGAGCTGGGCCGCGCATTCGCGCACCTGGGCCACCGAGCCGGGCGCCGAGCCGAGAGTTTCGGAATAGACGGTCTGGATCGAATCGACCACCGCCACGTCGGGCTTCACGGAACGCAGCGCTTCGAGGATGCGCTCGAGGTTGATCTCGGGCAGCAGCTGCAGGCTGCGCGCCTCGAGTTGCAGCCGTGCGGCACGCAGCGCCACCTGCTCGGCCGACTCCTCGCCGCTCACGTAGAGCGCCTTGAGACTGCCCGAGAGCAGCGCCAGCGCCTGCAGCAGGAGGGTCGACTTGCCGATGCCCGGATCGCCCCCGATCAACACCACGCCGCCGGGCACGAGCCCGCCGCCCAGCACCCGGTCGAACTCCTCGATGCCGGTGGGCACGCGGGCCGATTCGCGGGGCTGCACGTCGGCCAGGGTCTGCAGGCGGCCGCTGTCGCCCGCCAGCGCGGCATAGCGCTTGGCTACCGGCGCCTCGGGCTCGACGACGGATTCGACCAGGGTGTTCCAGGCCTTGCAGTGCGGGCACTGGCCCTGCCAGCGGGGCGACTTGCCACCGCAGGCCGAGCAGACGTATTCGGTCTTGACCTTGGCCATCAGGCGCCGACCGCGGCCGCGCCGCGCACGCTCACCGGCACGCGCGGCGCCAGGGCGCAGAACAGCTCGTAGCTGATGGTGCCAGCGGCCGAGGCCACCTCGTCGGCCGGCAGGCCATCGCCCCACAGGGTGACCGGCGAGCCGATGCCGGCTTCCTCGAGGTGCGACAGGTCGCAGGCCAGCATGTCCATCGACACCCGGCCGAGGGTGCGGGTGCGCCGCCCGCCGACCAGGATCGGGGTGCCGGTGGGCGCATGGCGCGGGTAGCCGTCGGCATAGCCGCAGGCGACGACGCCCACGCGCATCGGACCGCTGGCCTCGAAGGTGCCGCCGTAACCGACGCGCTCGCCGGCGGCGATCTGCTGAACGCCGATGATTTCGCTGGTGACCGTCATCACCGGACGCAGGCCGAGCTGCTCGGCGCTGGCCAGGTCGGGCATCGGGGAGCCGCCGTAGAGCATGACGCCCGGCCGCGCGATGTTACCCACGGCTTCGGGAAAGCGCAGCAGCGCCGCAGAGTTGGCCAGGCTCACCGGCAGGTCGAGGCCGGCGGTGAGGCGCTTGAAGGTGTCGAACTGGGCGGCGACCCCGACCTCGTCGTCGGCACGGGCGAAGTGGGTCATCAGGGTGATGCCGCGCACCGCGGGCAGCGCGCGCAGGCGGGCCAGCGCCGGGGCGAAGGTGGCGGCGGTGAAGCCGAGGCGGTTCATGCCCGAATTGATCTTGAGCAGCACGTCGATCGGCTGCGTCGGCGCGGCGCGCTCGAGCATCGCCAGCTGGGCTTCGGAGTGGATCGCGGGGATGAGCTGGCCTCTGGCGATCTCCGCGATGTCGGCTGGCTCGAAGAAGCCTTCGAGCAAGGCGATGGGCTGGCGGAGCCCGGCGGCGCGCAGTTGGCGGGCTTCGGCCAGATCGAGCAGCGCAAAGCCGTCGGCGATCGTGCCGAGGGCCTGGATGGCGCGATCGAGGCCGTGCCCGTAGGCGTTGGCCTTGACCACCGCGAAGGCGCGGGCGTGGCCGGCGCGCTGTTTGGCCAGCAGGTAATTGTGACGCAGGGCCTCCAGGTCGATGGAGGCGCGGATCGGACGGGGCATCAGTATCTTTCGGACGACAGGCGGGCGATTTCGTCAGCGACGAAATCGGCAAAGGTGTTCACCAGCCGGGAGCGGAACTTGTCTTTCAGGAGGATGACTTCCAGCGGCGTGTAGAGCGGCGGCTCGAGGGGAATGGCCGCGAGCTGACCGTCCTTCAGCTCGCGGCCGATGGCGGCGCGCGAGGCGACGGCGACGCCCAGCCCCTGGGCGGCCAGATGCTTGACCGACGACAGGCTGCCGAGTTCCGCCGTGACGTTGAGATCCTCGTAGGGGATGCCGGCGTCGGCGAAGAACTGGTCGACCAGGTCGCGGATGCCGTTGCCCGGCTCGCGGTGGAGCAGCGGGTAGGCGGCGAGCTGTCCGGCGCGGACGGATTTCTCGGCGGTGAGCGGATGGCCCGGGGCAACGATCACCTGGAGTTCGTCCTGGCCCAGGTGGCGGCGTTCGAGGGTCGGCTGGTCGGTGACGATCTCGATGAGGCCGACGTCGAGGCTGCGGTCCATCACCCGCCCCTCGATGGTCTGGGAGTTGCCCACCGACACCCGCGGCAGCACCCGCGGATAGCGGCGCTTGAACCCTTCGATGAGGCAGGGCAGCCAGTAGGCGGCGATGGTGGTGCTGGTGCCCAGGTGGAGCACGCCGGAGAGCTCGTCGGTGAGTTCGGCGACGCGCGATTCGAGCTCGTCGGTGAGGCCGAGGATGCGCTCCGCGTAAGCCATCACCAGATCGCCCGCCGGCGTGAGCGTGACGCGGCCGTGGCCCCGGTCGAACAGGC
This sequence comes from Zoogloea sp., assembly GCF_041911615.1. Classification (GTDB taxonomy): domain Bacteria; phylum Pseudomonadota; class Gammaproteobacteria; order Burkholderiales; family Rhodocyclaceae; genus Zoogloea. Next base: position 4,007 of record NZ_JAYROR010000111.1, read on the forward strand.
GCGTGTTGAATTGCTCCTCGAGCTGCTTGATCTGGAACGTGACCGCGGGCTGGGTCATGAACAAGGCTTCGGCAGCGCGGGTGAAGGAGCCGTGCCGGGCTACGGCGTGGAAGACCTGGAGACGTCGATCGGCCATGGTGCATAAATCCGGTTTATGGATACCGTTATTGGAGCACAACATTGACCTTGTCGCCAGAAGTCATCACGACCTTCGTGGTATAAAGCGCGGTCCGTCAAATTCACCGAGCTTCCGTCTCCCGCGATGCCCTTCGGTTTCTACATGATCATGGCGGCGCAGTTTTTCTCTGCGCTGGCCGACAACGCCTTGTTGATCGCCTCCATCTATGTGCTCCGGGAGATGCAGGCCCCGCAGGAATACGAGCCGCTGCTCAAGCTGTTCTTCACCCTTTCGTACGTGCTGCTGGCCGCCTTCGTGGGCGCCTTTGCCGACTCGATGCCCAAATGGCGGGTGATGCTGATCAGCAACGGCATCAAGATCGTGGGCTGCTCGCTGATGTTCATGGGCGTGCACCCGCTGGCCGCCTACGCGGTGGTGGGCCTGGGCGCCGCGGCTTACTCGCCGGCCAAGTACGGCATCCTTACCGAATACCTGCCGCCACGCCTGCTGGTGGTGGCCAACGGCTGGATCGAGGGTCTCACCGTCGGCGCGATCATCCTCGGCACCCTGGTGGGCGGAATGCTCATCAAGCCGGCGATCGCTCAGGCGCTGCTGGGCTTCGATCTCCCGCTGATCGACACTGGCATCGACACCGTGCCCGAAATGGCCCTCTGCGTGGTCGGCCTGCTGTACCTCGTCGCCGCGCTGTTCAACCTCAAGGTGCCCGACACCGGGGTCGACCACAAGGTGCTCAAGAAGAACCCCGCCTACCTCATCCACGACTTCACCCACTGCCTGGCGCTGCTGTGGCGCGACAAGCTGGGGCAGATCTCGCTGGCCACCACCACGCTGTTCTGGGGGGCGGGGGCCACGCTGCAGTTCATCGTGATCAAATGGGCCGAACAGGCGCTGCACCTCGATCTCTCGAAGGCCTCGATGCTCCAGGGCGTGGTGGCGATCGGGGTGGCGATCGGTGCGGTGATGGCGGCACGGCTGATCACGATGCGGGCGGCCGTGAAGGTGATTCCCCTCGGCATCGCGATGGGCGTGATCGTCAATGTGATGATCTTCGTCACCGACATGAACCTTGCGATGGCTTTGATGGTGCTGATCGGCGCCCTCTCGGGCTTCTTCGTGGTGCCGATGAACGCGCTGCTCCAGCACCGCGGCCACATCCTGATGGGCGCGGGCCACTCCATCGCGGTGCAGAACTTCAACGAGAACCTGTCGATCCTGGTGATGACCGGGCTCTACGCGCTGCTGATCCGCGCCAACTTCTCGATCAACTTCGTGGTGGTGGCCTTCGGCCTGTTCGTCGCCGGCACGATGTATCTCGTGAAGCGCCGCCACGAGGCGAACCAGCGTGAATTCGACGCCGTCTCGGCGCTCGACGAGACCCACCACTGAACCACCGCGACGCCCCACCCGGGCGCGCTGACCAGCCCTATTCGGTGCCGTCGAGCAGGCGGTGTTCGTCGGCGTGGCGGTACATCTCGAGCACGCTGGCGAGGCCGGTCTTCTGGCGGATGGTGGTCTGGTAGTTGGCCACCGTCTTGGCGCTCAGGAACAGCCGCGCGGCGATCTGCTCGACCGTGCGCCCCGCCGCCAGCAGGCGGAAAATCTCGAACTCCCGCGGCGACAATTCCAGGTGCACCGCTTCGCCGGCAATGCCGGCCAGGGCCGACGCCACGTCCGGCGACAGGGCGCGCTCGCCGCGGGCGACCCGGCGCACCGCGTCGATCAGCAGTTCGGGCTCGCTGCTCTTGGTGAGGTAGCCGTCGGCACCAGCCTTGAGCGCCTGCTCCACCATCGCCGGGCTATCGTGCATCGAGAACACCAGCACCCGCGGCGCGCCGTCGCGGCTCTTGACCCGCGCCAGGGTTTCCAGGCCGCCGCGGCCGGGCATCGACAGGTCGAGCACCAGCACGTCGGCGCGGTGGGCGGCAAACCAGGCGCAGGCCGAATCGCTGTCGCCAAAATCGGCCACCACCTCCATGTCGTCTTCCAGTTCGAGCAGGCGCCGGTAGCCGGTGCGCACCACGGCGTGGTCGTCGGCCAGCGCGACGCGCAGGCGGGGGCTCATCGCCCGGCCTCGCCCAGGGGCAGGCGGGCGCTCAGTTGCAGGCCGGCGTCATTGTGGGCGGACCAGCACAGATTGAGCGGGTCCGCGGAATCGATGAGTACAGCTACACGCAGCCCGCCGGCGTCGGGGCGGGCGGCAGCGAGCTCGAGGGCGGCGAGGGTCATGTGGCACAGGGCCTGCCCGAGGGCGCCAGGCAGGCGCAGATCGGGCGGCTCGACTCGGAGTTGAGGATGCGCCGCATCGTGCCAGTTTTCGAGGATTTCGTGGAGCAGCGCCTGCACACGCAGGCTCGGCGCGGCGTCGGCGGGCGCCGGATCGATCTGGCGCAGCAGGTCGCGCAGTTGCCGATCGATGGCGGCGCCCTGAGTCTCGACATCCTGCGCGGCCGCCTGCAGGGCCGGCTGGCCGACGCACTTGCGCAGCAGAAAGGCGACGTTGGCGCGCAGCGCGGCGAGGGCCTGGCCGAGCCGCTCGTGGCGCGCCGCCAGGCCCCCGCCGCCCGCGACGGGGCCGCTCACAGGCTGTAGCGCAGGCCGACCCACAGCGTGCGCGGCGCGCCCGGCGCGTAGAAGGTGGAGCCGACCAGCGGATAGTCGCCGCCCACCGGCGCGAAGGGCCGCGCGACGAAGCCGCCGTTGGCCGAAAAGGCGGTGGAGCCGAGCTGGGCCGCGGTGGCGTACTGGCGGTCGAACAGGTTGTTGATCTGCCCGAACAGTTGCAGGCCGCGGCTCACCGTGTAGCGGGCGCCGAGGTTGGTGACCGCATAGCCGCCGGAACGGCCGGAGCCCAGATAGTAGGTACCGTCGGGCTGGTGGCGGTTGTTCTCGTTGCCGCGGGCGTAACTACCGGAAACGGCGATCAGGTCGGTGCCGATCGACAGGTCGGGCGTGACTTTCCAGTCGGCCGAGGCCTTGAGCATCTGGCGCGGAATCAGCGGGATGCGGTCGCCGGGGCGAATGTCGATGGTGCCTTCCATGCCGGGGCCGGCGCTGTTGGTGCTGTTGCCGGCGCCGCCGACGGTTTCGGCCGAGCGGTAGGTGGCGTCGAGCCAGGTGTAGTTGAGCGCCACGCTGAGCGGACCGAAGGCGGTGCTGGCGCCGGCCTCGATACCCTGACGGCGGGTCTTGCCGAAGTTCTTGAAGTAGCCGTAGCCGAGCATGTCGTCGGCCACGAAAAGGATGTCGTCGTGGTTCTCGGCGCGGAACAGGCCGAGGTTCCAGCGCGTCGCGGCGCTCGGCTGGCCGCGCAGGCCGATGTCCCAGGTCTTGGTGACGACCTGCTTGAGCGGCGGGTCGCCGGCCATCGCGTTGGGCAGCTTGCAGGGGTTGTCGGGGTTCGCGCAGCCCAGTTCGATGGCGGTGGGCGTGCGGCTGCCCTCGCTGTAGCCGGCGTAGGCGCTCCAGGCGCGGGACGGGGTGTAGGTGAGGCCCGCGGCCGGGTTGAAGCGGGAATAGCGATGATCGCCGTCGAGGGAATCGGCGCCGCCGCCGGGGTTGAGCAGGTCGCGGTTGGTGACCCGGCTCTGGTTGTAGCGCCCGGACAGGGTGGCGTGCCAACGCTCGGTGAGCGACAGGGTATCGGTGGCGAAGAGGCTCCAGGTGCGGGTGCGGCCGGCGAGATTGACCCGCGAATCCAGCGCCGTCTCACCGGCGCCGGCGTTCTGGGAGCCGTCGGCCCAGGCATTCACCGGCGTCACGCTGCGGTCGGGGTTGAGGTAACCGTACTGGCCGCTCTGACTGAAGCGGATGTTGCTCTGGTCGAAGCCGGCGCCGGCGATGAAGAGGTTGCGGCGCCCCGCCAGATCGCCCGAGTAGCTGGTCTGGCCGGAGAAGCCGAGGTTTTCCTGGTCGCTGCGGGTGCGGTTGATGAGGCCGTTGCACTTCTCGTTGGGCTCGTCGGCCAGGAGCGCGTTGGCGATGCAGCGCCACATCGGGAAAGGCGTGTTGGAGGCGTTGGCGCCACTGGTCGGGAAGCCGCTGTAGCCGGCGGCGCTGAGGGCGGCACGCTCGGCGGCACTGGGCTGGTAGACCGACTGGTCGAGGGCGCCTTCGTTCACGTCGCCGTTGGTGGTCGCGGTGTTGATCTTGCGGTAGTACACGTTGCCCGACAGCAGCAGGGTGTCGGAAAGGCTGTGCTTGCCGGTGAGATTGAGGAACAGCGAGCGGTTGCGGGTGATGTCGGGCTGGGTGTAGATGCTGCTGTAGTCCTGGGCGAGCAGGCGGGACTCCTGCAGGCCGTTGCCGTTGAGCCTGTTGTCGGCGTAGGCGATCGACAGGTCGAGGTCGGTGCGGGCGTCCTGCCAGCCGAGCTTGCCGAAGGCCTGGCGCACGTCCGACGGCGAATTGGTGCGCCAGCCGTCGTCCCGGTACAGATTGCCGGCGAAGAACCACTCCAGCCCGGTGTGATCGTCGAAGCCGCCATGCTCCAGTTCCAGCGAGCGGCGCCCGTGGCTGCCGCCGGTGAGCTGCACCGCGCTGCCCGGATGGGTGCGGCCTTCCTTGGTCTGGATCGCCAGCGCGCCGCCCAGGGTGTTGAGGCCGAACAGCGGGTTGGAACCCGGCATCAGGTTCATCGAGGCGATGGCGGCCTTCGGGATCAGATCCCAGCTCACCACGTCGCCGAAGGGCTGGTTGATGCGCACCCCGTCGAAATAAACCGACATGCCCTGGGGCGTGCCCAGCAGCGGCGACGCGGTGTAACCCCGGTAGTTCACGTCCATCTGGAAGGGGTTGCCCTGGATCTCGTTCACATGAACGCTGCCGAGGCGCCGGTTCATGAACCCCGACAGCTCGGTGGCACCACTGTGCTCGATGTCGCGGGCGGCGGCCGACTGCACCGGCGCGGCGATCTGCGCCAGGGGCAGCTCGAGGCCCGGCAGCGGCGTCTGGCCAATCACCGTGACGGCCGGCGCCACGGTGGCGACGGGCGCTTCGTCGGCGGCAGCATGGAGCGGGAAGACGGCACCGAGGGCGAGCGCCAGCGGCGTGAGGGCGGGAAAACGTCGGGCAGCGGGGTGCAGCATGAGGAAAAGTCTCCGTTATCGTGTTTTCGTCCAGCGTACGCACCGGCGCCCCACCTTGCCATGGGAGAAATTCCCGAACTTTCCCGCGCCATCGCCCAGCCGGTATCATCCAGACCCCACCCACGCCCCACCCGCTCCCATGAACGACATCCAGAACGCCCTTTCGCGCCGCGACTACGCCGATTCGCTCCTGCCCGAAGGGCGTCTCGACGAGGCACTGGCGATTCTCGGCGGCGAAGTCCTGCCCATCTTCGAGGCCGCCGACGAGGCTCGCGAGGTCGCCATCACCCAGGGCCGCATCGCCGACGTGATGGTGGCGCAGGGGCGCCTCGACGAAGCGATGGCCCTGCAGACCGAGCGGCTGCCGGCGGTCACCGCGCTGGGCGACCAGGAGGGCATCGCCCACATCCTGTATTCGATGGCCAACATCCGCCTCGCCCGCGGCGAGCACGACAACGGCGGTCTGCAGCAGATCTACGAGGAGCTTGCCCAGGCGTTCCAGATCAGCTGCGAGCACGGCCAGCCCGACGCGGTCGGCGGCATCGGCCTGCTGCTGGTGCAGGTGCTGGCGATGGGCGGCCTGCGCGACGAGGCGGTCGAGACGCTGAACGTCGTCGAGGACGCCTTCACCACCCTGCGCGATACCGACGGCCTGGGCCACGTTCGCGCCCTGCGCGACGCCCTCGAAGGCTGATCCCGCCCGGCCGGCGCCCGCCGGCCACTTTCCGCGGCGACGCTCGTCCCCCGTCGCGGGGAAGCCGGTGCCGCTTCATCGACCGGAACGATTCATTTCCTCCTCGACGCGACGTGCTCGCGCGTGCGCCCCGGGCGACTTGACTGAGCTCGCGCCAATCAATAAAATAACAATCATTCTCATTTGCATTCATCAACAGGACGCCCGGCCTTCCATGCCCGTCGCGTCCCGTTGATCGCAACGCCCAGCCAGCCAGCCCTGCCCCACGGCATGTCGCGAGCCAGCCAGGAACCGACCCCCTGGAGACCGATCGACATGACCGCTGCCCCGATGCCGTCGCAGCCGGCCGAAGCGCTCAACCTGCCGGCGCCGTACATCGCCCTGCCCCGCCCCACGCCGGCACCGCCACTGCGCCGGCGCGGCGCCGGCATCACCGCCGCACTGCTGCTGCACGGCGCCGCCCTCGGCGGGCTGATGCTGGCGGTGGGCGACGTGCGCACGCCCCCGGTCACCCCGCCGCAGCCTTATCTGACCGTCAGTCTCGCCACG
>NZ_JAYROR010000112.1:0-31213 GCF_041911615.1 Zoogloea sp.
CTGCGCCGAACATAGGGGCCACGCCGAGCCCCTTGGGCTGCCTTCTCAATTTCCATGGTGTCCACCCATCAAAAATGGTGGACACCTTCGCTGCTCAAAGAAATGGGATCAAGACGGGACAGGGGCGACGCTTACGATCGAACAGCCGGTGCAACAGACCTTAGAGTTCTGAGAGCCAATACGATATATTCTGAAAATTCCTGTTTTCAGAAACATAGAGGATGAATCCAGCGCAACCCCTTCTCTCCCCGATCAAGCCTCTCAACCGACCACGCCCCGCTCAAGCGGCTGCATAAACGCGATGACGTGATCCGCTTCGAGGCGGACGCCGATGCGTTCGCCGATCGCATGGTTGTGGTGCGACGGCACCAGCGATAGCACTTCTGTCCCGCTTTGCAGGCGCAGCGTGTAAAGAATGTCTGCGCCGCGGAACGCCTTGTGACGCACTTCGGCGCGCGTCGGGCTGGCGTCGTCGTGGATCACGTCGTCGGGGCGTAGCAGCACATCGACACTGCAGCCACGTCCGCACCCGGCACAGCCCCGGGTGCAATCGACAGGCACACTGGAATCGAGCACGCCCAGTTCGATCTGCACCCGACAGGCGTCGAGCACGGTGCCCGGCACAAACACGCCCTTGCCGACGAAATCCGCCACAAAACGGTTGGCCGGACGGTGGTACAGGTTGTATGGCGTATCCCACTGCTGGATTCGCCCCTCGTACATCACACCGATCTCGTCGGCCATCGCGAAGGCTTCGTGTTGATCGTGCGTCACCAGTACGGCTGTCATGCCTTCGCTTTTCAGGATTTCGCGCACCTCGACGGACAAACGCTCGCGCAGGTCCACGTCGAGATTGGAAAAAGGTTCATCGAGCAACACGAGTTCGGGCCTCGGCGCCAGCGCCCGGGCGAGCGCAACGCGCTGCTGCTGTCCGCCCGACAGTTCGTGGGGAAACTTACGTCCCTGCCCGGCCAGGCCGACGGTATCGAGCAGTGCAGCCACTCGCTGGTCGCGGTCAGTCGCACCCGCCGAACGCAGGCCGAAGCCGACGTTCTGCTCGACCGTGAGATGCGGAAACAGCGCGTAATCCTGAAAAACCATGCCCACCCTGCGCTGCTCCGGCGGCACGCGATGACCGGGGCGACTCATCGTGGCGTCGTGGATCAGGATCTCACCGCCCGAAACCGCTTCGAAACCGGCAATGCAGCGCAGCAAGGTTGTCTTGCCGCAACCCGAAGGACCGAGCAGGCAGGCGATGCGACCTTGCGCGAGACGAAAATCGACGCCATTGACGATGGTCTGTTGGCCGTAGCGTTGGACGACCGACCTGAGTTCAAGTTTGGACATGGCATCGATTATAATTCGCATTCTCATCGGATTGCCTATGACTTCCCGCCCCTCTCCCCTGCCCGCGCCGCGCCCTCGCCTTTTCCGCTTCTCGGCCCTCACCCTGGTTGGCTTGCTGATCGCGGCGCTTGCTGGCGCTCCGGTAGCGAGCGTCGGCTTCAACCTCCTGGCGGGCGGCACCAGCAGCACCTGGTCACACCTGGCGGCAACCGTGCTCCCGGAGTACATCCAGAATTCGCTGGCGTTGTGCGCCGGCGTCGGCATCGGTGTCGCAACCGTAGGCGTTGCCACGGCCTGGCTCACCACGATGCACGACTTTCCCGGTCGGCGTTTCTTCGACTGGGCGCTGGTGCTCCCGCTCGCCGTACCCGCCTATGTCATGGCGTACGTTTACACCGATTTCCTGCAGTTCGTCGGCCCGGTGCAGAGCCTGCTGCGTGACACCTTCGGCTGGGAATACGGCGACTACTCCTTTCCCGACGTCCGCACCCTGCCCGGCGCAATGCTGATGTTCGTCTTCGTGCTCTACCCTTACGTCTACCTGCTCGCCCGCACGGCGTTTCTCGAGCGGGCCGGAGGCGTGCTCGAAGCGGCCCGCACCCTCGGCATCGGCCCGTGGCGGGCCTTCTTCAGCGTGTCGCTCCCGCTCGCACGGCCGGCCATCGCTACCGGCGTCGCGCTGGCGCTGATGGAAACCCTCGCCGATTACGGTACCGTCGCCTACTTCGCTGTGAACACCTTCACGACCGGCATCTACCGGGCGTGGTTCTCGCTGGGCGACCGCATCGCTTCGGCCCAGCTGGCGGCGATGCTGCTCGGCTTCGTGCTGCTGCTGGTGGCGCTCGAACGGCTGACCCGCGGGCGGGCGCGTTATCACAACACCTCCCTGCGGCGCCGCTCTCCCGCCGCGCGCCTGCGTGGGCCAGCCGCGCTGCTGGCGACGCTCGCCTGCCTGACGCCGCTGCTATTGGGTTTCTTGGTCCCGGCCGGCCTGCTGCTGCGCATGGCGCTGGGCGAGGGCGACGCGCAGTTCGGCGAACGCTTCGTGGTGCTGGCCCGCAACAGCTTCACCCTGGCGGGACTCACAGCCCTGCTGGCAGTTGGGCTCGCGGTGCTGCTGGCTTACAGTGCGCGGCTGTCCAGGCATGGGCTGACTCGGGGTTTCAACCGTGTCGTCGGGCTCGGCTACGCGGTGCCGGGCACGGTGATCGCGGTTGGCGTGCTGATTCCGGTCACCCGCCTCGACAATTGGCTGGCGGGGCAATGGCAGACATGGTTCGGCAGTAATCCGGGGCTGCTGCTCACCGGCGGGATTGCCGCGCTGGTCTATGCCTATCTGGCACGCTTTCTATCGGTGGCGCTGCAGACCGTCGAGGCCAGCCTCGCCAAGATCACCCCCAACATGGACGACGCCGCCCGCAGCCTGGGCTTGGGTCAGGCTGCCACGCTGCGACGGGTGCATGTGCCGATCCTGCGCGGCAGCCTGTTCACCGCCGGGCTGCTGGTTTTCGTGGACGTGATGAAGGAGCTTCCAGCCACCCTGGTGATGCGTCCCTTCAACTTCGACACCCTGGCCACTCAGGCCTACACCCTGGCTTCCGACGAGCGTCTGGCCGAGGCATCGACCGCAGCGCTGGCCATCGTGGTGGTCGGACTGCTGCCGCTGATCGCCCTGTCGCGCCAGATCGCCCGCGACCGTCACTGAGCGCGCCACAACGCACGACGCCCCGACAAGCGGGGCGTCGCAGCAAACGCGGGATCGCGGGAAGCGCGCTTATTTGTAGCCGGCGCGATCGAAGATCATCTGCGCCTTTACCTGGAACATCTCGAGCTTCTTCACCGGGAGGCTGTCGGCCTTGAACTTGCCCAGGGCATCCAGCGCCTTGTTGGAGACTTTCACCGAATCGACCACCGGCCACTCGTTGTTGCCATCGGCAAAGTAGCGCTGGGCGTCGTCGGAAGCCAGATATTCGAGGAACTTCACCGCCGCCTCCTTGTGCGGCGCGTATTTCAGCACGCCGGCGCCGGACACGTTGATGTGGGTGCCGGTGGTGGCCTGATTGGGCCACACCACGCCGACGCGCTCCATCACCTTCACGTCCTCGGGCTTGGTGGAGCGCATCATCCGCGCCACGTAATAGGTGTTGGATAGCGCCACCTGGCATTCGCCGGCGGCCACTGCCTTGATCTGGTCGGTGTCGCCGCCCTTGGGCGCGCGGGCGAAGTTCGCCACCATCCCGCGGGCCCACTCCTCGGCCTTCGCCTCGCCCTGATGGGCGATGACCGACGCCCCCAGCGACAGGTTGTAGGGATGCGACCCGGAACGCGAACACAGCTTGCCCTTGAGCGCCGGCTTGGCCAGGTCGTCGTAGTTGCGAACCTCGTCGGCCTTCACGCCCAGCTTGTTGTAGATGATGACGCGGGCGCGCGTCGAGAACGAAAACCAGTCTTCGGTGCGCAGATGCGCCGGAATGCGCGCTTCGAGCACCTTCGAGTTCACCGGCACGAACAGCCCCATCTCGTGGGCCTTGGCAAGGCGCGCCGCGTCCACCGTCAGCAGGATGTCGGCCGGACTGTTGGCGCCTTCGTTGCGAATGCGTTCGAGGAGCTCGTCCTCCTTGCCGTCGATCCGGTTGATGCGGATGCCCGTCTGCTTGGTGAAATTGGTGTAGAGCGCCTCGTCGGTCTGGTAATGGCGAGCCGAGTAGAGGTTGAGCTCCTTGTCGTCGGCCTGGGCGCCAAAGGCCGCACTGGCCAGGGCGGCGGCAAGCAGGGTGGACTTGAACGTCATCGATGGGACTCCGGGTGAAAAGTGCAAGATACGGAAACGGGCGCCACGCGCCCACACAACGACGACGAGTCTAACCACGCAAAATGAAAATGTAAATGCGAATTGTTCGCAACACAAAGACTGTGCGTCCAACCCGGCGGGCTCAGAGCGGCTGACTCCGCACGAAACGGAACTCCTGCGTCTGGCCCGAATAGCCCCAGGCGTCGGCGGGCGGTTCGTGGAGCGTCACGTAGCTGGCCGGGTCGAGCCCGCCCAGCCGCGCCTCCAGCGCCGCGAAGGCGGCACGCACGAAGGCCGCCTTCTGGGCCTTGGTGTTGGTACCCGCGGTGATGCGGATTTCCAGCACGGCGCCGGCGCGGCCCTCGGACAAGGGCGCGCCGCCGACGAACCAATGATCCACGGCCACCGGATGGACCGCGACAACGGTCAGGCCGCGGGCCTTCCCGAGCAGTTCCACGGTCAGATCGGTCAGCGTCGCGGCGAGTTCGCCGAAATCCACAGGCGTGGGCGATGCACAAGCAAGGGTGAGGTAAGGCATGGCGATGTCTCCCGACACAGAAATGTTGCCCCGATCAACCCAGCCGCTCGCGGCGGCGCGACACTTCCAGCAGCGCGGCGCTCAGCACCAGCGCACCCGCGGCCAGCAGCACCGGGAGCGCAAGCCCGGCATCGCGACCGCGCACCGCCACCAGCAGCGGTCCGGCGATCTGGCCGACCCCGTAGCAGGCGGTGATGAGACCGATGCGCCGCGCCGTGAGGCGCGCATCCGGTACCCGCGCAAGCCACTGGGCCAGTCCGGCGATGCCCATGAAAGTGCCGCCCAGCAGCGCCGCGCCGGTCATGGCCGCCGCAACGCCATCCACCAGCACCGGCAAGGCCACGCCCACCGCCTGGATCAGCGTGGCCGCCATCAGCACCGGATAACCCCCCCGCCGAAACGACAGACGAACCCACAGCGCGGTGGCGGGCAGCGCCGCCAGCCCCACCACCAGCCAGCCGGCCATCGCCGCGCCGGCCGTGCCGGACTCGCCACGCAGCAGGGTCGGCAGAAAAGTGGCATTGACGATGTAACCGAATCCCGCCAGGCCATACGCCGCGGCCAGCCAACCGAGCGGCGGCGCGGCGCCGGCCGTGGTCGCGTTGGTCGGCGTTCCGGGCGCGCTGCGTCCGTGGGGCGCCAGCACCGCAGCGACCCCCAGCGCCGCCACGGTCGCCACCGCGCCCAGTGCGCGCCAGCCTCCCAGCGCATCGCCCGCGCCCAGCCCCTGCGCCACCAGCGCCGACACCACGATGCCGCACCCCACGCCCATGTAGTGCAGCGCACTCCAGCCGGCGGCACCCCGCTCGGCGAGGCCGCGCAGCACGATGCCGGTCGCGTAGACATAAACCACCGCGCTCGCCACGCCGGAGACGAAACGCAGCGCGCACCACCCCGCAAAGCCCAGGTGTACGCCCATCGCCACGGTGCTCGCGACACTCGCCAGCACGCCGACGACGAGCCGTCGCGACGCGTCCGCCCGCGTACTGAAGGCCGTCCACAGGGCGCCGGCCAGGTAGCCGAGATAGTTCATCGCAGCCATCACGCCGGCGCCGCCCAGATCGAGCAAGCCGTCGTCGCGCATCTGCGGCAGCAGCGCGGTGAAGCCGAATCGGCCGATGCCCATCGCCAGCATCAGGGCCAGCAACCCGGCGGCGGCGATCAGGGGCGGGCGCGGCGAGGCGTGGGCACGCGAATCCATGGGCGGGTCCTCAGAAAACGATGGACGCAGCCTACGCGAGACAAAACCCCATTAAAAATGATTTAATCAAATTCGATTCATCACAAAAAGAGATGAAAAATGGATCTGGCCGACCTTCGCCTGTTTCGTGCCGTCGTCGAGGAAGGCAGCGTCACCCGCGCCGCCGAGCGCTTGCACACCGTGCAGTCCAACGTCACCACGCGGCTGCGCCTGCTCGAGGAAAACCTCGGCACGCCGCTGTTCGACCGCATCAACCGGCGCCTCGTCATCACGCCCGCCGGCAGCCTGCTCGACCGCTACGCCGACCGCCTGCTCAACCTCGCCGACGAGGCCCGCGACGCGGTGCGCAGCACGCTGGCGCCCCAGGGCCTGCTGCGCCTGGGCTCGATGGAAACCACCGCGGCCACCCGCCTGCCAGGCGTGATCGCCGATTTCCGGCGCCGTCACCCCCAGGTCGAACTGCGCCTCACCACGTCGCACACCGCCGGGCTGGTGCAGGGCGTGCTGAACCACCAGCTCGACGCCGCCCTCGTCGCCGGGCCGATCAATCACCCCGAGCTCGAACAGATGCCGGTGATCGACGAAGAAGTGGTGCTCATCAGCGCCGCCGACTGGCCGGCCATCGTCAGCAGCGCCGATCTGGCGCGCCGCGGCCCGGTCGAGCTGATCACCTTCCGCGAAGGCTGCAGCTATCGCCAGCGCCTGCTCGACTGGCTGTGGCGCGACGGCGTGCCGGTAGCCCAATGCAGCACCTTCGGCACGTTCGAGGGCATTCTCGGCTGCGTCGCTGCCGGCATGGGTGTGAGCCTGGTGCCCCGCGCCATCGTCGGCGCCCACCTGCTGCGCCCCGAGCCGACGCTGCGTCTCCATCCCCTGCCACCCGACATGGCCCATTGCACCACGCTGATGATCTGGCATCGGGCGCGCAGCCGCGTTCCCGCCCGGGAAGCCTTCGCCGCCTGCCTCAAGGCGCAGCTTGGCGGCGCAGTCGCCTGAAAGGAATCGAAGATGAACATTCCAGCGCTCAAACCCTGGTCGGCCGCCTGCGAACGCAATCAGGAGCCGATCCTGGCGGTGCTGCGCGAACAGTTCGCCGATCGCCAGCGCGTGCTGGAGGTCGGCTCGGGCACCGGCCAGCACGCCGTGCACTTTGCCGCGGCCCTGCCCCAGCTAAGCTGGCAGACCAGCGACCGGCCCGAGTGGCTGCCCGGCATCCGTCTGTGGCTGGCCGAGGCCGGGCTCCCCAACACCCCGCCACCGCTGACGCTGGACGTGACCGGGCCGTGGCCCGCCGAACAGTTCGATGCGGTGTTTTCGGCCAACACCCTGCACATCATGGGCTGGCCCGAAGTGGAAGCGCTGTTCGCGGCACTGCCGGCAGTGCTCGCACCCGACGCGCGATTGACGATCTACGGCCCCTTCAACTACGGCGGGCGTTTCACCAGCCCGAGCAACGCCGCGTTCGACGCCGCGCTGCGGGCCGACGACCCGAAGCGCGGCATCCGCGACTTCGAGGCGGTGGATGCCCTGGCGCGCGCCATCGGCCTGCGTCTGGTCGAAGACCGCGCGATGCCCGCCAACAACCGCTGCCTGAGCTGGCGGCGGACGCCGGCGGCCTGAGCGTTTTCAGCGCCGGTACAGATTGACCTCGTCCCGGGTGGCCAGCGCCACCCGACGGGCCGCCTCGGCGAAATCCTCGCCCTGGCCGGCGTAGAGGATCGCCCGCGACGAGGAGATCATCAGCCCGGCCCCCGCAGCCGTGCGACCGGCCTTGACGGTGGCCTCCACGTCGCCGCCCTGGGCGCCGATGCCCGGCACCAGCAGCGGCAGATCGCCGACGATGGCGCGTACGTCGGCCAGTTCCTGCGGGAAGGTCGCGCCCACCACCAGGGCGTTCTGCCCGTGCGTGTTCCACTTGCCGGCGACCAGCTCGGCCACGTGCTGGTACAGCTTGCGCCCACCGGCCACTTCGAGGTTCTGCAGATCGGAGCCGCCCGGGTTGGAGGTGCGACACAGCACGATCAGGCCCTTGTCGGCGAACTCCAGGTAAGGCTCCACCGAATCGAAACCCATGTAGGGATTCACCGTCAGCGCGTCGGCCCGGTAGCGCTCGAAGGCCTCGCGGGCGTACTGCTGGGCGGTGGCGCCGATGTCGCCGCGCTTGGCGTCGAGCACGACCGGCACCTGGGGATGTTTTTCGTGGATGTGGGCGATCAGCGCCTGCAGCTGGTCCTCGGCGCGGGCCGCGGCGAAGTAGGCAATCTGCGGCTTGAAGGCGCAGGCCAGATCGGCGGTGGCGTCGACGATCGCCTTGCAGAAAGCCAGCACAGCGTCGGGCCGGTCTTTCAGATGGGCCGGGAAGCGCTTCAGGTCCGGATCGAGGCCGACGCACAGCAGGGAATCGTGACGCTGCCACGCGGCAGCCAGTTTGGAACGGAAATCCATGGAAGGAAGGGGCGCGCTCGCCCGGGCAGTCGAAGTCGGACGCAATTTTACCAGCCCTTCGGCGCCCCCAGCGCTGTCCGCCGAGGTGCCGATGTTGCGCTACAGCATGCTCCAGCCCCGCTCAGCCCGGGCGTGGCAGGTGTCCATTTTGTGTACAGCAAAAACCGGCCAGACGCCCCGGCGGGATTTCTGGCGAAAATTAAAAATTCTTTTTAAAACATAAGTTTTGTCTATTTTTTTGCCTGTGCCAGGCGGACTGGCACAGCGCTCGCACAAGGATTGGCGCTCCGTAACGGCGTGTTTCAGGCGGAAATCAACGGGATACCCGACCGACGAAACCCGACCTGGGGAGGAGCGAAACGACGGAGCCGACGAGCCCGCGTTGCGCTGGTGAAATCAATCAAAACATCCGGAGACCAAAGTCATGAAGAAATCCCTGCTGGCCCAATCCGTCGCCCTCGCCTGCCTCGCGGCCGCCGCCGGTGGCGCCCACGCCGTGAGCTTCACCCAGAACGACGTGACCGTCGACATCAACGGAACCGTCAATGGCTTCTACGTCAATCGCGACGCGAAGCTCACGAACAAGACCACCGGCACGTCCAACACCACCAACAACAGCGAGCTGACCAACGGTCTGCTGCCCGGCTGGATCAATTTCGTGGTGACCACCAAGGCCGGCGACCAGGACATCAAGGCTCACTTCAGCTTCGCCCCCGGCATCAACAACAATTCCACCGTCGTTGGCCTGCCGATCGGCAACAACGCCAACGGCGCCGGTGTCACCAACCCGTACAGCCAGATCGACACCCGTAACGTCTACTTCCAGTTCGGCAACAACGACTGGGGCACCCTGAAGTTCGGTCGCGACATCGGCCTGTTCGGCCAGAACATCATCCTGTCCGACATGACCCTGATCGGCGTCGGCGGCACCTCCAACGCCGGCATCCCGTACAACACCACCTTCGGCATGATCGGCCACGGTTACATGTACACCGGCTTCCAGGCCCAGATCACCTACACCACGCCGAACTTCAACGGTCTGCAGGCGTCGGCCGGCATCTTCCAGCCGAGCAAGTTCGCGGGCGACGAGACCAAGACCCCGGGCTTCCAGGCCAAGGTCGATTACGACTGGAAGGGCGGCGTTCCCGGCAAGGTCTGGGGTGGCCTCGTGACCCAGAGCACCAGCTGCTCCACCACCACCTGCGCCAACAAGGACTTCACCGCCACCGGCTACGAAGTCGGCGCCAAGGCCGGCTTCGGCAACTTCGAGGCCGTCGCATACGGCTTCGCCGGCAAGGGTCTGGGCATGTCCACGGTTGGCGCCCAGTTCTTCCAGGGCGGCAACGCCGCGGGCGAGAAGACCGACTCCAAGGGCTACTTTCTGCAGGGCACCTACAAGTTCAACAAGACCAAGGTGGGCGTGAACTGGGGCCGCAACCGCGACGAGAAGGGCGGCACCCTCGACACCACCGGCAACGGTCTGGGCGCGGTCAATTCGCAGACCAACACCGCCTACACCGTCGGCGTCTATCACAGCCTGAACAAGTTCGTGACCCTGGTGGGCGAATTCAACAACGAAAAGGTGACCAACAGCCTCAGCGAAGCCAAGAACAACACCATCTCGGCCGGCGCGATCCTGTTCTTCTAAGCCACAACAGCCGGACGGGCCGCAACAGGCCCGCCGCGCGCAAGTTCTCTTGCTGTGTTCTCCCTCCTTCCGGGCGCCCTCGTGGCGCCTGTTTTTTTGCCCGTCGCGCCATCGCCGGCCGCCGCCAAGCGGTGCTATCGTCCGGCGACCGACACTCCGGGAGCTTCCGATGCCGTGCCTCGCCATCCGGGCCGCCGCCCTGCCCCTGCTGACCGCCCTGCTCGCCCTTTCCTCGGCCGTCCCCCTGCCCGCCCGTGCCGACGCGGACATCCAGCAGCGCGTCCTGTCCCCCAGCCGCTACGCCGACGCCCGCGAGGCGCTGGTGGATGCCATCGAGACCGAGGGCCTGGTGCCGTCGCCCCCGAGCGTTTTCGGCGACATGCTGGCCCGCACCGGGCCGGCCCTCGGCCAGGAAACCCGGGTGTATGCCGAAGCCGAGGTGATGCACTTCTGCAGCGCCCGCATCGCCTGGCAGCTGGCCCGCGAAAATCCGCTCAACGTGGCCCAGTGCCCGTTGTCGATGGCGATCTACACCCTGCCCGGCGAGCCCGCCACGGTGCGCCTCGCGTGGCGCCCGGCGGTGGGCGACAGCCCGGGCGCGCGGGCCGCCAACGCGCTGCTCGCGCGGATCGCCGCGCAAACCGCCGACAACGCCGGGCGGGCCAGCCTGGGGCATTGATCCCCCCGCCGTCCCCTCGCCGGAAGCGGGCCCGCCATGTATAGTCCGCACCGCTTCGAAAACCCACCCGGATTCACGCCCCCAGCATGACCCAGAAAACCTACACCGCCGAGTCGATCACCGTCCTCAAGGGCCTCGAGCCCGTCAAGCAGCGGCCGGGCATGTACACCCGCACCGAGAACCCGCTGCACGTGATCCAGGAAGTCATCGACAACGCGGCCGACGAGGCGATGGCCGGGTTCTGCCGCAAGATCGCCGTGACCCTGCACCTGGACGGCTCGGTCAGCGTGGCCGACGACGGGCGCGGCATTCCGGTCGAAATCCACCCGGTCGAGGGCGTGTCCACGGTCGAGGTGGTATTCACCCGCCTGCACGCCGGCGGCAAGTTCAACAAGACCGACGACGACTCCGCCTACCGCTTCTCGGGCGGTCTGCACGGCGTTGGCGTATCGGTCACCAACGCCCTGTCGCACCGGCTGGAAGTCGAGGTGGTGCGCGACGGCGGCCGGCATCGCCTGGTGTTCTCGGGTGGCGACGTGATCGAGCCCCTCACCCGCCTCGGCGACGCCCCCAAGAAGCAGAGCGGCACCAGCGTGCGCGCCTGGCCAGACGGCAAGTATTTCGACGCACCCGACCTGCCCCGCGCCGAGCTCGAACGCCTGCTGCGCTCCAAGGCCGTGCTGATGCCGGGCCTCGAGGTCAGCCTCGCCATCGAAGGCGGCGACACCCGCACCTGGCTGTTCGAGGAAGGTATGCGCGGCTACCTGGGCGAAGCGCTGTCCGACGAGCCGCTGATCCCGCTGTTCTCCGGCGAGAAATACGCGCCCAAGGGCGACGAGACCTTCGCCGCCGGCGAGGGCGCCGCGTGGGCCGTGGCGTGGACGCTGGAAGGCGCGCCGGTGCGCGAGTCCTACGTCAACCTCATCCCCACCCCCGCCGGCGGCACCCACGAGGCCGGCCTGCGCGACGGCATCTTCACCGGCATCAAGAACTTCATCGACCACCACGCGCTCTTGCCCAAGGGCGTCAAGCTCACCGCCGACGACGCCTTCGGTCGCGCCTCCTTCCTGCTCTCGGCGCGGGTGCTCGACCCCAGCTTCCAGGGCCAGACCAAGGAACGCCTCAACAGCCGCGACGCCGTGCAGCTCGTCTCGCGCATGGTCCGCGACCCCTTCGAGCTGTGGCTCAACGAGCACGTGGATTACGGCAAGAAGCTCGCCGAGCTGGCCATCAAGGCCGCCCAGGCCCGCGCCCGCGCGGCCCAGAAGGTGGAGAAGCGCAAGTCGTCCGGCGTGGCGGTGCTACCGGGCAAGCTCTCGGATTGCGAATCCGAGGACATCGAGCGCAACGAGCTCTTCCTGGTCGAGGGCGACTCCGCCGGCGGCAGCGCCAAGATGGCCCGCGACAAGGATACCCAGGCCATCCTCCCGCTGCGCGGCAAGGTGCAGAACGCCTGGGAGGTGGAGCGCGAACGGCTCTTCGCCAACGCCGAGATCCACGACATCGCCGTGGCCCTGGGCGTGGACGCCCACACCGCCGATTCCGAGCCCGATCTATCCGAGCTGCGCTACGGCAAGGTCATCATCATGTCCGACGCCGACGTGGACGGCTCCCACATCCAGACCCTGCTGCTCACCCTGTTCTTCCGCCACTTCCCCAAGCTCATCGAGCGCGGCCACATCTACGTGGCCCAGCCGCCGCTGTATCGCCTCGATGTGCCCGCCTCCGGCATGAAGCGTCCGCCGCGCCGCCTGTACGCGCTGGACGACCAGGAGCTGGCCTCGCTCCGCGATCGTCTCGGCCACGAAGGCATCAAGCCCGAACACATCGAAGTGGGCCGATTCAAGGGCCTGGGCGAGATGAACCCCGAGCAGCTCCGCGAAACCACCATGGACCCGGCCACCCGCCGCGTGCTGCCGGTGCACGTGCGCGGCGGCGCCTTCGACGAAACCCTGCGCATGTTCACGCTGCTCATGGGCAAGGGCGAAGCCTCCGGCCGCCGCGCCTGGATGGAAGAGAAAGGCGACTCGGTCGAAGCCGACGTCTGATCCGGCTGCAACGCCATCGCCTGCGGCCGGGTCTTCCCGGCCGTTTTTTCATCCGCGCCCGGGTAGCGAGCTGCCGGAATCGCCTCATTTTAAGGCGCCGAGGGGTTGCCGCCACCCGGCCTCGACCCATTTTCAGTCGAAGGCGCCTGAATTTCAGTCGAAGGCGGGTAAACGGAATGGCCGATGGACTGATCCGTCATGGCGGCAGGGGGTGATCGCCACCCGACGTCGATGCATTTTCAGGCGAGGTCGCCCAATATCGAGGCAACCGAGGGGAAGCCTGAGCCGGGATCGACGCAAGGGCCGTCGAACTCGGAGAGCCAACACCCCATGTCGCCTGCCGATCACCCGGCATCGACCGACGACCGATCCCGCTGCGCGCGCCACGAGCCGCCCCCGGCTTGCGCACATGCCCGCAAGTCCATGACTTCGATCAATGCCCGTGCACTCATGTGTAAAACCCTGATTGACCGTACGGGTTCGTATGGAACAATTCGCCAAAGGCGATCCCGCGGTCGGGCTGCGGGGTCGGCCTCCAGCGGGTTGTGTCCCGTCCTCGCGTGAGATCCAGTGCAGCTCCCCGCGCAGCGTCGCCCCGAACTGTTGCTTCATCTTTCCCGTCGGCCGGGCCTTTCCGCTTCCGCCAACAAGAAAAGAGGAAAACCATGAACTCCATCCAGCGTCACCTGGGGTGGGCCGCCGTTGCCCTGCTGGGCGCCGGCGCCACCGCCATTGTCGCCCTCAACCGCGGAGAGACCATCAACGCCCTGTGGCTGGTCATCGCCGCGGTGTGCACCTACCTCATCGCCTACCGGTACTACAGCCTCTTCATCGCCGACAAGGTGATGGAACTCGACCCCACCCGCATGACCCCGGCCCTGCGTCACAACGACGGCCTGGACTACGTGCCGACCAACAAATACGTGCTGTTCGGCCACCACTTCGCCGCCATCGCCGGCGCCGGCCCGCTGGTCGGCCCGGTGCTCGCCGCGCAGATGGGCTACCTGCCGGGGATGCTGTGGATCCTCGCCGGCGTGGTGTTCGCCGGCGCGGTGCAGGATTTCATGGTCCTGTTCATCTCCACCCGCCGCGACGGCCGCTCCCTGGGCGACCTGGTCAAATCCGAGCTCGGCCCGGTGCCCGGCGTGATCGCGCTGTTCGGCACCTTCATGATCATGGTCATCATCCTCGCGGTGCTGGCGCTGATCGTCGTCAAGGCCCTGGCCGAATCGCCGTGGGGCATGTTCACCGTCGCCGCCACCATCCCCATCGCGCTCTTGATGGGCGTGTATAGCCGCTACATCCGCCCGGGCCGCATCGGCGAGATGTCGATCATCGGCTTCGTGCTGCTGATGGCCTCGATCATCTACGGCGGCGACATCGCCGCCAGCCCCACCTGGGGCCCGCTGTTCACGTTTGATGGCAAGCAGCTCACCTGGCTGCTGATCGGCTACGGCTTCGTCGCCTCGGTGCTGCCGGTGTGGCTGCTGCTGGCGCCACGGGACTACCTGTCCACCTTCCTCAAGATCGGCACCATCGTCGGCCTCGCCATCGGCATCGCCCTGGTGGCCCCGAACCTGCAGATGCCGGCCCTCACCAAGTTCATCGACGGCACCGGCCCGGTGTGGTCGGGCAGCCTGTTCCCGTTCCTGTTCATCACCATCGCCTGCGGCGCGGTGTCGGGCTTCCACGCCCTGATCTCGTCGGGCACCACGCCCAAGCTGCTGGATAACGAGAAGAACGCCCGCCTGATCGGCTACGGCGGCATGCTCATGGAGTCCTTCGTGGCGATCATGGCGCTGGTGGCCGCCTCGGTCATCGAGCCCGGCGTGTACTTCGCGATGAACAGCCCGGCCGCGGTGATCGGCAAGACCGCCGAAAGCGCGGCCCTGGCCATCAGCCAGTGGGGCTTCGTGGTCACCCCCGAAATGCTGCTCCAGACGGCCCAGGACGTGGGCGAGAAGACCATCATCTCCCGCGCCGGCGGCGCCCCGACCCTGGCCGTCGGCATGGCCCACATCCTCTCCAACGCCCTCGGCGGCAAGACGATGATGGCCTTCTGGTACCACTTCGCGATCCTTTTCGAAGCGCTGTTCATCCTCACCGCCGTCGATGCCGGCACCCGCGCCGGGCGCTTCATGCTGCAGGATCTGATGGGCACCTTCGTGCCGTCCATGCGCAAGATGGATTCCATCTTCGCCAGCCTCGTCGCCACCGCCCTGTGCGTGGCCGCATGGGGCTACTTCCTGTACCAGGGCGTGGTCGACCCGCTCGGTGGCATCAACACCCTGTGGCCGCTGTTCGGCATCGCCAACCAGATGCTGGCCGGCGTCGCGCTGACCCTCGCCACCGTGGTGTTGTTCAAGATGAAGCGCGAGCGCTTCGCCTGGGTCACCGTCGTGCCCACCGTCTGGCTGCTCACCTGCACCCTCACCGCCGGCTGGCAGAAGATCTTCCACGACAACCCGAAGATCGGCTTCCTCGCCAACGCCCACAAATACCAGGCGGGCATCGACCGCGGCGAAGTGCTGGCGCCAGCCAAGTCGCTGGAACAGATGCACCAGATCGTCTTCAACAACTACATCGACGCGGCACTGTCGGGCCTGTTCATGCTGCTGGTCATCAGCATCCTGATCTACGCCATTCCGGCCTGCCGGCGTGCGCTGGGCAACGGCAAGCCCACCACCGTCGAGACGCCCTACGCGCCGATTCCGGCCCAGGGCTGAGGACACCACGTGTTTTCCGATCTCGCCCGCATGGGCAAGTACCTCGGACAGGCCGCCCGCCTGATGGTGGGCGTGCCCGACTACGACACCTACGTCCAGCACATGCGCCTCACTCACCCCGACCAGCCGGTGATGAGCTACGAGGCCTTCTTCCGGGAACGCCAGGAGGCCCGTTACGGCGGCGCCGACGGGCGCCCCGGGCGCTGCTGCTGACGGCCACGACCCGATTCGGCCACCCTGCGACGGGCGAATGTCCCGACCCGTCGCTCCACGGGCCATCCGCCGCCTCCGCCCTGCCGAATCGTGGCGGCGGCATGTCCTCACCCGCATGTAGAATGCCCGGCCCCGCCCGCCGCCGGGGCCCTCCTCGCCTCATCTGAACGACCATGACCAATCCCCTCGCCATTCCCCGTCCGCCGATCCGCGCGACGATCCTGACCGGCTTCCTCGGGGCCGGCAAGACGACCCTGCTCAACCGCTACCTCGCCAGCCAGCCGGCGCGGCGCGTGGCGGTGCTCGAGAACGAGTTCGGTGCCGTGGGCATCGACGGCGGCCTGATCGCCGGCAGCCCGGCGGTGGAAGTGGTGGAACTGACCGATGGCTGCATCTGCTGCAGCGTGCGCGGCGAACTGTCCATCGCGCTGACCGACCTGGCCGACCGCCGCGCCCGTGGCGAACTGGACTTCGACCACCTGGTGCTCGAGACCACCGGCCTCGCCGACCCGGCCCCCGTTGCCCAGGCCTTCTTCGTGGACGAGGGCGTACGCGACCGCTACGAGCTCGACGGCATCCTCACCGTGGTGGATGCCCTCCACGCCCCGCGCCAGCTCGACGAGCACCGCGTCGCCGCCGCCCAGATCGGCTTTGCCGACCGGGTGCTGCTGACCAAGACCGACGGCGTCGGCGACGACGCCCTGGACGCCCTGCGCAGCCGCCTCGCGCGCATCAACCTGCGCGCCCCGATCATCGACGTTCCGCAAGATGCCGCCGAGGTGGCCGCGCTCTTCGCCCTCGACGCCTTCGTGCTCAACGACGTGCTGGAGACCACGCCGGGCTTCCTGGCGGCCGCCAATCCGTCCGGCCTCAATCGCGGCGGCGGCCGTCACCGCAGCTTCGTGCGCCACGACGACGACATCGCCTCCCTGGTGCTTCACCACCCCGGCGCTGTGGACGTGGGCCTGATGGGCGGCTTCGTCGAGGAGCTGCTGCTGAAAAGCGGTAACGACATGCTGCGTTACAAGGGCGTGCTCGCGGTACGCGGCGAGACGCGCCGCCTCGTCTTCCAGGGGGTGCACCGCATCACCGGCTTCGACTACGGCCGCGAATGGGCGCCCGGTGAAACCCGCGACACCACCATCGTCATCATCGGCCGCCGCCTCGACGAAGCCGCCATCCGCGCCACCTTCCAGCTGGCCTGCCGCTGAGGCAGGACGCCGGCGTCGATTCCGGACGCATGATCGGGGCGGCGGCCGGACGAATTCCGGTCTAACTTGAAAGGGTCGCCAGGGAGGAGACAGGCCATGCCGGTGTTCATCAGCCACTCGTTCGAGAACAAGCCCGAGTTCAACAACGTCGTCGCCTTTCTCGGCTATTGCGGCGTCGATTACTGGAATCCCGCCGAGATCAAGCCCGGCGCGTCGCTGCGGGAACAATTGCGCGCCGCGGTGGGCAACTGCCAGGCCTGCATCTTCATCGCCACCCGGCATGCCGTCGCGTCGAGCTGGTGCGGGTCCGAGCTGGGTGCCTTCTGGGGCGCCGGCAAGCCGATCATCGTGTACCTGGCAGAATCTTCCCTGCCCGAAGCGGAGTTGCCCTCCATCGTCCAGGGCGACGTGTGGGAGCGCGAGATTCCCAAGGTGTGCGCCCGCGCGAAGGAGCTCGTCAGCGCCCCCGAAAACCCCACGGCGGCGGTCGCCGAGCGGGACGGCACGGTGGGTCACCTCAGCATCGAACAACTGCAGAAGATCATCGTCGGCGCGGTCTCGCTGGCCGCAGCGGAGTTCAAGGAGCGCCAGCCGCCCCGCGACTTCGACGAACTGCAGAACGCCGCCACCGGCGTTGCGGGCAAGGTTCTGGCCGGATTCCAGGTCGCCGAATCCCTGACCACGTCCGACAGTGGCGATGCGCACGCCCGCATCCTGTGGGTGGACGATCGCCCGGACAACAACATCTACGAGCGCAAGACGATGGAAGCGATGGGGTTCAGCTTCGTCCTCGCCCGCTCCACCGCCGAAGCGCTCGCCGCACTGGCGGCCGGCGACTTTGCCGCGATCATCTCGGACATGGGCCGCAAGGAAGGACCGAAGGAAGGCTACGTGCTGCTCGAAGCCGTACGAGCCACCGACCAGCGCACGCCCTTCTTCATCTACGCCAGCTCCCGCGCGCCCGAGCATCGACGGGAGGCCGCCCTGCGCGGCGCCCAGGGCGCCACCAACCTCGCCGCCGAACTGGTCGAGATGGTGGTCCACGGGGTGCGTCGCAGCGCCTGATCAGCCCCGCCGCCGCCCGCCACGCGGCGCCCCGCCGGGCTGACGGCGGGGCGGGCCGGCTCGGCGCGTGGCCCTGCGCCTGAAATAGGGTTCCCGTCGATGGTTTCGCCCTTTGTGCAGGCGTCGTCTGTGGTATTTTTGCCGCCGTTTCTCGCAACCCCCGTCGCGCCTCGGCGCCGCACCATGAACGACACTCCGGATCTCTTCGACACCCCGCCCGACGCGCCCGCTTCCGGCGGTGGCGAGCCGCCCGCGCCGCCGTCCGCACCGCTGCTCGGCAGCGACGACACCCTGCCCCTCGATCTGTACGCCGAGCGCGCCTATCTCGCCTACGCCATGAGCGTCGTGAAGGCCCGTGCCCTGCCGCAGGTGGAGGACGGCCTCAAGCCCGTGCAGCGCCGCATCCTCTACGCGATGAACGAGATGCGCCTCGCGCCGGGGAGCAAGCACGTCAAATCGGCCCGCGTGGTGGGCGACGTGATCGGCAAGTACCACCCCCACGGCGACTCCAGCGTGTATGACGCGATGGTCCGGGTGGCGCAGGATTTCTCGCTGCGCTATCCGTTGGTCGATGGCCAGGGCAACTTCGGCTCCCGCGATGGCGACTCGGCCGCGGCAATGCGCTACACCGAATGCCGCCTGACCCCAATCGCCGAGCTACTGCTCTCGGAGATCGACCGCGGCACCGTCGATTTCCGCCCCAACTACGACGGCGCCTTCGAGGAACCGCAGCTGCTGCCGGCCCGCCTGCCCTTCGTGCTGCTCAACGGCGCCTCCGGCATCGCGGTGGGCATGGCCACCGAGATTCCGTCGCATAACCTGCGCGAAGTGGCCGACGCGGCGATTCAAGCCATCGAGCACCCGGCCGCCACCGTCGCCGACCTGATGACCCACATCAAGGGGCCGGACTATCCCGGCGGCGGCCAGATCATCTCGCCGGCGGCCGACATCCGCAGCGCCTACGAGACCGGCCGCGGCAGCCTCAAGCTGCGCGCCCGCTGGGTGGTCGAGGACCTCGCCCGTGGCCAGTGGCAGCTCGTCGTCACCGAACTGCCGCCGGGCGTGTCGGCCCAGAAGGTGCTGTTCGAGGTCGAAACCCTCACCAACCCGCAGCCCAAGACCGGCAAGAAATCCATCGACGCCGACCAGGCCCAGCTCAAGGCGCTGATGCTCGGCGCCCTCGACCGGGTGCGCGACGAATCGGGCAAGGACGCGCCGGTGCGCCTCGTCTTCGAACCCAAGAGCCGCAACCAGGACGTGGCCGAGTTCGCCAACCTGCTGCTGTCCCACACCAGCCTCGAGACCTCGGCGTCGATCAACCTGGTGATGATCGGCCTGGACGGTCGGCCGGGCCAGAAAAGCCTCGCCGACATCCTCCACGAGTGGGGCCGCTTCCGCGTCAAGACGGTGCGCCGTCGCACCGCCCATCGCCTCGGCCAGGTGGACGACCGCATCCACATCCTCGAAGGGCGGCACACCGTCTTCCTCAACATCGACGAGGTGATCCGCATCATCCGCGAGTCGGACGACCCCAAGGCCGCGCTGATCGCCCGTTTCGATCTCTCCGACCGGCAGGCCGAGGACATCCTCGAAATCCGTCTGCGTCAGCTCGCCCGCCTTGAGGGCATCAAGATCGAACGCGAGCTGGCCGAACTGCGTGGTGAAAAGACCGAGCTCGAAGCGCTGCTCGCCGACGAGGGCAAGCTGCGCCGGCTGGTCATCAAGGAGATCCGCGCCGACGCCGCCAAGTACGGCGACGCGCGCCGCACGCTGGTCGAGGAAGCCGCCCGCGCCGGCGTTACCCAGACGGTGGTGGACGAGCCGGTGACGGTCATCGTCTCGGAAAAAGGCTGGGTACGCTGCCGCAGCGGTCACGGCGTCGATCTGGCCAACGTGGCTTTCAAGGACGGCGACCGCCTCGGCAGCGCCTTCGAGTGCCGCAGCGTGGATTCGCTGGTGGCCCTCACCGACGGCGGCCGGGCGCTGACCGTGGCGGTGTCGGTGCTGCCCGACGGGCGTGGCAACGGCGCGCCGCTGGCCTCCTTCGTCGAGCTGCCCAGCGGCGCGAAGATCGCCCATGTGCTCGCCGGCCCTGTCGACAAGCGCGTGCTGCTCGCCAGCAGCGACGGCTACGGCTTCGTCTGCAGCCTGGGCGACATGATGGCCACCAAGCGTGCCGGCAAGCAGTTCGTTAGCCTCGACGCCGGCGGGAAACTGCTTGCGCCGGTGCTTTTCGATGCGGCCGACGGGCAGCATCTGGCGGCCCTGTCGTCGGGCGGCAAGCTGCTGATCTTCACCCTCGACCAGATGAAGGCCCTCTCGGGCGGCGGCCGTGGGGTCATCATCATGGCGCTGGAGGACGGCGAAACCCTGGGCGCCACCTGCGTCGCCCGCGAACGGCTGACCCTGCTCGCCGCGACCCGCGGCGGCAAGGCGGTGGAGGTCAGCGTCGAACCCAAGGACTGGGCACCGTGGCTCGGCAAACGGGCCCGCAAGGGCAAGCCGGCGCCGGGTCGATCGCAAGCGGCCGGGTTACGCGGCGAGTAAGCCGCAGCCCATTCAGTCCCCACGCCGTCGGGCTGCGCCGCAATCCGCAGTCCGGTGGAGTGCTTGTCCTGCTAAGCGGGCTCGCCCGCTCAAGCGGTCAGGGGCAGACGCACGACGAACACGGTGCCCTGCTCCACCACCGAGCTGACGCTCACCTCGCCCCCCATCAGCTCGACCAGCTCCTTGACCAGCGCCAGCCCGAGGCCGGTGCCCTGATGACGGCGGGTGAGGAAGTTATCCACCTGCCGGAAGCGCTCGAAGACGTGGGGCAACATGTCGGCGGAAATCCCGCAGCCGCTGTCGGTCACGGCAATGACCAGCTGCGAGGCCTCGGGCGCTACGCGCACTTCGATCTGACCGTGGTCGGTGAACTTGATCGCGTTGCTCAACAGGTTGTTCACGATCTGCACCACCCGGGTGGCGTCGCAGACGAAGGTGTCGGGGAGCGCCGGCGCCAGCGTCAGCTTCAGCGCCAGCCCCTTGGCCGCCGCCGCCGCGCGGTGGGTGCGCACCGCCTTGTCGATGAGCGGTCGCAGGGGCTCGGGGTTGAGCATCAGCTCCATCTTGCCGGACTCGATCTTGGCCAGATCGAGAATCGAATTGACCAGATCGAGCAGATGGTGGCTGCTCTCGAGGATCACCCCGGCGAACTCCTTGTTCTCGTCGTCACTGGTTTCGCGCAGCAGCTCGGCGTAGCCCATGATGCCGTTGAGGGGCGTGCGCAACTCGTGGGACATGGAGGCCAGGAACTCGGATTTCATGCGGTTGGCGGATTCGGCCTTGATCTGACTCTCCCGTAGCGCCGCGGCGATCCGGAACTGGCGATCGAGCAGGCGCACCGCAATGGCGCCGAACAGCAGCACCACCACGCTGGTGGCACCGGCATACATGAAGTAACCCCGTCGCCGGTCGCGGAATTCGGTCATCGCCACGTCCTCGGCGACGCCGACGGTGACGATGAGCGGATATTCGGTCAGTGCGCGGTAGCTGTAGAGCCGCGTGATCCCGTCCGAAACGCTGGTGGTGTGAAAGCTCCCGGTCGGTCGCTCGGCCACGCTCGGCAGCAGCGGCCCGTTGCTGATGTTCTGACCGACCTTGCTGTCGTCTCCCGCCCGCCGCGCCCGCACGATGCCGTCGCGCCCGATCAGCGACACCACGCTGCCCTTGCCCAGATCGACGCCGCTATAGAAATCGGAGAAATAGAACGGGTCGACCGAGATCACCACGACGCCCCCAAAACTGCCGTCGGGCTTGTTGATTCGCCGGGTCATCTGGATCGACCATTTCCCCGAGGCCCGGCCCAGCACCGGCTTGCTGATGAAGAGCTGGTTGGTGTCCTTCTCGACATGAACACGGAAATGCTCCCGATCGGACAAATCCATCTGCTTGTGGTTGGGCAAGTTGCTCAGGATGTAGATGCCCCGCTCGTCGATGACGCCGAGCTGGTTGAAGATGCTGCTGATGATCATCCCCTCGCGCACGTACTCGGCGATGTTCACTTTGTCGCCGTACTTTTCGTACTGGAACTTGAGGAACAGTACCGCCTGGTCGACGCTCTTGAGGGTGCGGATCGTGTGCTCCTCGAAGGCGCGCGCGAGATTGAGGTTATCGGTGTAGATCGAGCGGACCACCATTTTTTCCTCGGCGTCCGACTTGTAGAGCACGGCCCCCCAGATCAGCGCGATCAGGAAGGCCATCACCGCGAAGATCGGCAGCAGGATGCGACGGCGCTCGGGGAGCGGGAGCGTGGGGTTCATGGCTGGCAGACTCGTTGTCATGGTTATGGACGCCGGCTACGGGCGTCGGCCTGTTAACGTCGGTGGACCGACAGCCCTTGAGGGCAATCAGCCCGCACGCGCCTTGAGCATGTAGCAAAACAGCCGTCCCTGCTCGATGGCGTCATCGAGGGCCACGTGGGTGTGGGGCTGCGGATCGAACCACGCTGGCGGCATCGCGGCCTTGCCGCTGGCCCGGTAAGGCGTGCCGAGCAGCGCCTTCGTGCGGGAATATTGCACACTCCGGCACTTTAGACACGGGGATCGGTGCCGTTAATCTGCGCTGGACGCCGACGCTAGAGCGGCGCTTTTGCCCCAAGAAAAAAATCGTCCCCCCCCAACGCCCCCTTCCATGAAGATTTACGTCACCGATCGCAATCTGCCGCGCCTGCATCTGGCGGGGACCATGATCGTCGTGATCGTGCTGGCGCTGGTGCTCGGGGCGAGTTTCCTGCTGATCGGCGCGTCCGAACACCAGCGCATCTTCGACCGCCTCGAGCATAATTTCTCGGTCAAGCGCCAGGAGCGCCTTTCCGCCGAAATGGCGGCAGCCATCGGCTACCTGGATTTCGTTCATTCGCGCACCGAGTCCGTCCTCCGGAAGGCGCTGCGCGAGCGGGTCGAGACCGCCATCCAGACCGCCGAGGCGATCTACGCGCGCGAACACGGCCGCCACACCGAAGCCGAGGTCAAACGCCTGATCATCGAGGCGCTGCGGCCCCAGCGCTTCTTCGACGAAGGCGCAGGCTACTTCTTCATCGACGACATGGAGGGGCGCTGCGTCCTGCTGCCGATCGCGCCCCAGCGCGAAGGCCAGTCGTTGTGGGACAACCGGGACGACACCGGCCACTACATCATGCGCGGGCTTGTCGCAACGGTTCGCGAAGGCGGCGGCGAAGGCTTTTCCGCCTACCGCTGGTACGCCCCCGACCAACCGGCCGAAATGGCCGACAAGCTCGCCTTCGTGAAGGTCTTCAAACCCTACAACTGGATCATCGGCACGGGCGACTACCTGCATCGCTGGCAGCAGGCGCAGCTGAAGGAGGGCCTGGAGCGCCTGCGCGCCTGGAAGTTCGGCGAGACCGGCCGCTTCGGTGTGATGAGCCTCGACGGGCGCCTGCTCCTGCAGGCCCAGTGGCCCGAGCACGAAGGTCAGCATTACCGAACCGTCGGCTCGGACGACGTCAGGCGCGTGCGCGGCGAATTGCTCGAACTGGGCCGGCGTGGCGGCGGCGTGCTCGAATACCCCTGGCTGCGCCGCGGCACCGACACCGTCAGCAAACGCATGTCCTACGTCCAACCCTATCGCCCGTGGAACATCGTGGTCGTCGCATCGGTGTTCGAGCAGGAGATGCAGGCCGCCGTGACCGCCGAGCGCGACGAGACGATGCGCTCGCTGTCGGCCCACGTCCCAGCGATCTTGCTGGCCGCGGCCGCTGCCTTCACCCTGGCGATCGTCGCATCGTTCTTCTTCTCGCGCTGGATGGGCCGCCAGTTGCGCGCCTACAAGCACCATATCGACGCCCACGCCGAAACGCTCGAACGCCAGGCCGACGAACTGCACCTGGCCGCCCGGGTTTTCGAGACGAGCAAGGAAGGCATCATCATCACCGATGCCAGGGCCAACATCCTGGCGGTCAATCCGTCGTTCTGCCAGATCACCGGCTACGCCGCCGAGGACGTCATCGGCAAGTCGCCCAGGCTGCTCGCCTCCCACCGCCACGACGCCGAGTTCTACCGCAGCATGTGGCAGTCGATCAACGACACCGGCACGTGGAGCGGCGAGATCTGGAACCGCCGCGTTGACGGCCACGTTTATCCCGAGCTGCTCAACATCTCCAGCGTGCGCAACGCGGCCGGGGCCGTGCTGCATTACATCGGCACCTTCCTCGACATCTCTGAGCGCAAGGAAGCCGAAGAACGCATCCGTCAGCTGGTCGAATTCGACCTGCTGACCCGCCTGCCCAACCGTGCCCTGCTCAACGACCGGCTCACCCAGGCCATCGCTGCCGCAGAGCGCGAGGGCAAACGGGTGGCCGTGCTGGTCATCGACATGGACCGCTTCAAGACGGTCAATGACTCCCTCGGCCACGCCACGGGCGACGAGATCCTGCAGGAAGTGGCCGCCCGCCTGCGCCGTCTGGTGCGCCAGAGCGACACCGTGAGCCGGCTCGGCGGCGACGAGTTCGCGCTCGTACTGACCGGCCTTGAGCAGCCCGCCCAGGCCCTGCCGGTGATCCGCAAGGTCATCAGCACCCTGTCCGAACCGTATCTGGTTCGGGAGCACGATTTCCGCATCACCCCCAGCATCGGCATCGCCCTTTACCCGGACAACGGCGCCGACACCGAAACCCTGCTCAAGAACGCCGACGCGGCGATGTATCACGCCAAGAATCTGGGCCGCAACAATTTCCAGTTCTTCACCACCGATTTCAACCAGTGGGCCAACGACCGCCTGCGCATCGAGAACGGCCTGCGCCACGCCCTGGACCGCAGCGAGCTGGTACTGCACTACCAGCCCCAGTTCAACCTCGCCAGCCAGCGCATCGTCGGTTGCGAGGTGCTGCTGCGCTGGCAGCCCGCCGGCGAGGCGCTGATGCCGCCGGACCGCTTCATCCCGGTGGCCGAGGATACCGGCCTGATCGTGCCGATCGGAGCCTGGGTGCTCGATGAGGCCTGTCGGCAGCTCGCCGCCTGGGATGCCGAGGGCGCCGCCCCGATCCGCATGGCCGTGAACGTGGCCGTGCCCCAGCTGCGCCAGCCCGACTTCGTCGCCAACGTGCGCGCCACCCTGCAACGCCACGGCCTCAGCTCCGATCGGCTGGAGATCGAAGTCACCGAAAGCGTGCTGCTCGACCGCGACGAGCGCATCGCGCGCACCCTCGAAGGCCTCGTCGAGCTCGGGATCATGCTGTCGCTCGACGACTTCGGCACCGGCTACGCCAGTTTGTCCTACCTGCGCAATTTCCGCTTCGACGTGCTGAAGATCGACCGTTCCTTCGTGTCGGAGCTGCATCGCAATCGCGACGACATCACCCTTATCCGCGCGATCATCAGCATCGCCCGCGACATGTCGCTGCTGACCATCGCCGAAGGCATCGAGTCGGCCGAGCAGTGCGCGATCCTCACCGAGCTGGGCTGCGGTGTCGGCCAGGGCTATCACTTCTCCCGGCCGGTGCCGGCCATCGAGATGGGCGCCATGATCGTGAACCGGGCGGGCGACCCGGCCTGACCCCAGGGACGAAAAAAAGGCGCCACGAATGGCGCCTTTTGAGGTGTTGCGGCCGCCGTCGACGGCTTACTTCTTCAGCAGCGTATCGAGCGCCTCGATCATCATGTCGATCTCCGCCTCGCTCACGTTGAGTGCCGGCATGAAACGCAGCAGGTTGGGACGCGGCGCGTTGAGCAGCAGCCCCTGCGGCGACATCTCCAGCGCAGCCTTGACGATGGCCGGACCGCGCTCGTCGTCGAGGATCAGCGCACGCAGCAGGCCGACGCCCCGCTCGCCCTTGAGGCCATGCTTCTCCGACAGTTCGAGCAGACGCCGTGCAAGGTATTCGCCACGGCCACGCACCGACGCCAGGAAGCCGGCCGACGTCAGCTTCTTCATCACCGCAACGCCCACCGCCGTCATCAGCGGATTGCCGTTGTAGGTGCCGCCCTGCTCGCCGGCTTCAAAACAGGCGACCGCTTCGGTCGCCAGCAGTGCGGCCAGCGGCACGCCGCCGCCGATGCCCTTGCCGAGGGTCATGATGTCCGGCTCGATGCCCGACTGCTCGTAGGCGAACAGGGTACCCGTCCGGCCCATGCCGGCCTGCACCTCATCGACGATGAGCAGGATCCCCCGCTCGCGGGTGAGCGTGCGCAGCGCCTGCATGAAGGCGGGCGAAGCCGGAATCACGCCGCCCTCGCCCTGCACCGGCTCCAGCATCACCGCGACGGTCTTGTCGGTGATGAGCGCCTCGACGGAGGCGATGTCGTTGAGGTCGGCTTTCGGAAAACCCGGCACCTGCGGCGCGTACATCACGTCCCAGCCCGCCTTGCCCGACGCCGACATCGTCGCCAGCGTGCGGCCGTGGAAGGAATGGTCGAAAGTGATGATCTCGTAGGCGCCGTTGCGGTGCTTCTTGCCCCACTTGCGGGCCAGCTTGATTGCACCTTCGTTGGCCTCGGCACCGGTGTTGGCGAAGAAAACGCGGTCGAACACCGAATGGGCGGTGAGCAGGCCGGCAAGCTCGACCATCGGGCCGTTATAAAAAGCCGGGCTCGGGTTGAGCAGCGTCTTCGCCTGCTTCACCAGTGCGTCGGTGATCTCCGGCGGACAGTGGCCCAGGCAATTCACCGCCCAGCCCTGGATGAAATCGAGATAACGCTTGCCGTTGTGGTCGTACAGCCAGGCACCTTCGCCGCGCTCGAACACCAGATCGGGGCGGTTGGTGATGTACATGAGGGAAGCGGTATCAAACTCTCCGTAACGCATGGGTGGCTCCAAAATTCATGAACTTCCGAGTATACGACCTCTCGGCCCCTGCTCGTCACCATCTCCGTGTTACGGCGGCGGCGTTTTTTCAGGATCGCCCCCACGCCCCCCCCAACGCGCGGCGCACCGGCGCCGATTATGGGTGCAGAGCCGTCACGTCGTCGAATAAGCGCCGACGCCGGCTCAGCACCACGCCCAGGAACGCCGCCAGCACCACACCCTCGATCAACAGCGTGCGCCCCGCGCCCAGACCGGCCGCGAGAAAACCGGCAATCAATCCACCCAGCGCATCGAAGCCGAAACGCGTGGAGGAGAAGAACGACACCACACGTCCGCGTAGACGCTCCGGCGCCATGCTCTGCAGCAGCATGTTGATCGCCACGTTGCTGATCGAAATGCCGAAGCCGACGCCCGCCATGGCCAGCATCGCCAACGGCAGACTGCCAGCCAGCGCAAAAACGATCAGCGAAACCGCGCTGGCCGCCGCTCCGCCAACGACCGTCGTCACCAACGCCCGAACCTGCCGGGTGTGCGCCAGCAGGATCGTCGCCACGAATGCACCGCAGCCGGCCGCGCCCCAGATCATGCCCAAGGTACGCGCATCGCCACCGAAAATGTCGCGGGCGAAGATCGGCAGAAGCACCGCGTAGGCCGACGCAGTAAGATTCACGACGGCGAGCGTGACGATCAGCATCCGCACCGGCCAGGTATGCCAGAGATAACCCACCCCCTCCCGGAAGACCTCGCCCATCGACCCCTTCGCCCGTGCCGGCGGGGTGCTCCGGATGCGGACCAGGCCGACGATCAGCGCCACGAAAGACAAGCCGTTGATCGCAAAACACGCCGATTCCGAGCTGATGCCCAGCAGCAATCCAGCCAGAGGCGGGCCGACAAAGCGGCTCGCGTTGAACAGCATCGCGTTGAGCGCCAGTGCGTTGGGCAGATCCTCGAGACGCCCGACGAAGCTGTTGATCAGCGACTGGCGCAGCGGCGTGTCGAAACTGTTGAGCACGCCGAGCATCAACGACATCGACACGATGAGCGGCGTCCCGACCCAGTCGAGCACGGTCAGCGCGGCCATCCCGAAAGCCTGCACGGCCAGCAGGGATTGCACGCCGATCAGCCACTTCTTCTTGTCCTGCTTGTCGATCCACGCGCCGGCGAGCGGACCGATCAGCAACTGCGGGATAAGTGCGCAAAAAGCGGTCACGCCCAGCAAGGCCGCCGAGCCCGTGAGCCGATACACCAGCCACGACAGCGCCACCTGCTGAATCCATGACCCCAGGATGGATACCGCATGCCCCAGAAAATAGAACCGGAAGTTGCGGTGCGCGAGCGCCCGCATCGAGCGGGGCCAGCGACTGACGAGCGATGGCGTGGAAGACGGATCGGAAGCGGACATGGGCGGACGGATCGGGGCGGTGCGGCGAAACGGACAGATGACGCCATCAAAGAGCGGTGCCCCCAAAAAGTAAAGCGCCGCCGCCGAGTGGTGCAACAGGCGCACACGGCTCGCTTCGTCGAGCCGTCCGCTCATGCCTTACGGTGAGCCGATTTCCCCCGCGCGGAGATGGCGCCAAATGACCAAGGGCGAATTGCCCGACTCGTTCAAGTCAGACAATCCGCCCCTGCAAGCAGACAAATCATCGAACGATTGTTGTCGAATTCGCAACAATCGCAGACTTATTTGTCCTTCGAACCCTCCAGCGCAGCCAGATTGATCTTCACGTCGTAACGCTTGCGCAGCATCGCCACGTAAGCGGCGAAATCCTGCTCCGCCAGCACCCGGCTGTACTGCTGCTTGATCGCCTTCAGACGCGGATCGTCGCCGCTGGCCGTCGGACGGGTCACCTTCTCGATCCGGAACAGCAGATAGCCAGCGCCCGGCACCTTCGCACCGGCGTAGCTCGGCAGCTTGTCACTGGGCGCACGGAACACCGCGCGCATGATCTCGGGCGGCACCCCCGGCAGGCTGCGCTGCGCCGGCTTGGCCGGCGACCACTGCAGATCCACCGCCTCACCCTTGTTGAGCTGGGCCAACTTGGCTTCACCTTCCTTCTCGGCCAGCTTGACGGCCTCCTCGGTGGTCAGCGCCTGCTCGATGGCAGCCTTTACTTCGGCGAAGGGGCGCACCGACGCCGGCTTGAACTCCAGCACGCGCGCAGCCACCATCGTGTTGTTACCCACGTCCACGGCGTTGGTGTTTCGCTTGTTCTTCACCGCGTCGTCCGAAAACAGCTCGGCGCGCAGCTTCTCGTTGTCGAACGGGGCCGGCGCCTTGCCATCGCGAGCCAGCCACTCGGTGGTCTTCAGCGGAAGCTTGAACTTGTCAGCGGTCGGTTTCAGGCTGTCGGACTGCTCATACACCGTGTTGGTGAAACCTTCGACCAGTTCGGCGAATTTCTTGCCCGCCTCACCACGCTTGAGCTCAGCGGCGATCTCCCCCTTCACTTCGTCGAACGGACGTACCTTTTCGGCCTTCACGCCAGTCAGCTTGATGATGTGGAAACCGAAATCGGATTGCACCACGTCGGAAATCTCGCCTTCCTTGCTCAGGGCGAAGGTCGTGTCCTCGAAAGCCTTGACCATCGCACCGCGCGGGAAGAAGCCGAGATCCCCGCCCTTCTCCGCCGAACCCGGATCCTGCGAATGAGCCTTGGCCAGCTTTTCGAAATCCGCCGGATTCGCGCGGACCTGCTTGAGCAGCGCTTCGGCCTTCTCGCGCGCGGCCTTGAGCGCATCGGCAGACGCCGACTTGTCGGCTTGAATCAAGATATGGCTGGCCCGGCGCTCGCCGCCCTGGCGGAATCGCTCGGGATGGGCGTCGTATTCCTTGCGCACATCCGCGTCGCTCACCGCCAGCTGCTCGGCGACGACATCCTTGCCGAGGACGACATATTCGGCACGAACCTGCGCCGGCACTTCGAACTGCTTGCGATTGCCGTCGTAGTATTTTTGCGCCGCATCATCGGCAAGCTTGACCGCCGCCGTGTACTGCGGCGCGGCGAAACGCGCCTCGCTCACCATGCGCTCTTCCAACTGCACCGAATAAATCTGCTCGGACGACCCCTGGGAAACCATCACCCCTTCGGCCACCGCGCCCAGCACCTGCTGCAGCGCCAGGTCGTGACGCAGACGCGACTCGAAGACGGCCTGGGTCATTCCCTGCGCCTTCAGCATCGCCTCGTAACGCGGCAGCGAAAAGTGGCCGTTCTCCTGGAACGCCTGGATGCCGGCGATGGTGTCCCGGATGCGATCGTCGGTCACCGCAAGGCGCATCTTGGCGGCATCCAGAGCCAGCAGACGCTGGTTGACGAGATTCTCGAGCACGGCGCGTCTCGCCTCGGGCGTTTCCATCATCGCCGGATTGAAAGTGGCACCCAAGGCCGCGCGCATCCGCTCCTGCTGTTCCCGCTGCGCCTGCTGGAACTCGGCGGGGGTGATTGGCGTACCGCCCACCGAAGCAAGTTCGTTGTCGCGGCCCATGTTGCGAACGTAGGAATCGACCCCCCAGAATGCAAACGGGAGCGTAATCATTAACAGGAATATCTGAACGATTTTCTTGTTGTTGCGTACAGCGTCGAACATTCTGGATCCTCAGTTGCTGCGAACGAAGCGGACGTTGCGCCGCCGAAAACATGCGGGGCTAAAACGAAAAAAGCCACGGGCGTGGCTTTTTTCGACTGCCATCCTATGACACAAGGCAGCATGTATGTGGCGGAGTGGACGGGACTCGAACCCGCGACCCCCGGCGTGACAGGCCGGTATTCTAACCAACTGAACTACCACTCCTGAAAACAGACTACTTGCCGCTGCATGGTGGGTGCTGACGGGGTCGAACCGCCGACATTCGCCTTGTAAGGGCGACGCTCTACCAACTGAGCTAAGCACCCACTTTTCCTGCAAATCTCGCAAGAGCAATAGCCAATTAGTTTAGCGCATCCTTCAATGCTTTTCCAGGTCTAAATTTAGGGATCCTAGCGGACTTGATCTTGATGCTCGCGCCAGTCCTGGGGTTGCGTCCCGTCCTCGCCGCACGTTTGCCGACATGAAACGTACCGAAGCCAACCAGCGTGACGCTCCCACCTGTCTTGAGCGCCTGTTTGACGGCAGAGATCGCCGCATCGAGAACGCGGCCTGCGGTTGCCTTGGGAATGTCGGCATCTGCAGCAATTTGATCGATCAGTTCGGATTTATTCATACCAGCCCCCTCTTTATGAAATGAACAAACAGGAAACTCCGACATCAATTGCTGGCGCGATGCGCAACCGCCGCGCGAACGCCCATTTCGTGGCAGTCATATAACTCGCGAAAAAACGCGATGTCAAGCGACAAACCCCGCACTCCGGTAACTGAAAGTAAGCCCCCGGCCAACCCATCTTCCTCCATCCTCTTAGCTCGCTAACCATAGTGTCCACTACGCATTAGAAGTGGACACTTCCATGACCCTCACCCCGCCCCGCCGTACCCGTCGGACCCACTCTGAGGCATTCAAACAG
>NZ_JAYROR010000113.1:0-62577 GCF_041911615.1 Zoogloea sp.
CGCCGCGGTGATCTGGGCCTGGGCGGCGGCCACGCCGGCCTCGGCGTTGCGCACCCGCGCCATGTCCTCGTCGGCCTGCTGGGCCGAGGTGGCGCGGTCGGCGAGCAGCGCCTTCGAGCGTGCGCTGGTGCGCCGCGCCACGTCCAGCTCGCTCTGGCGCAGCACCCGAATCGCCTCGGCGCTGGCCAGGTCGGCGCGGCGCTGGGCAACCAGAGCCTGAGTGGTCTCGCGGCTGGCGCGGGCGTTGGCGAGCTGGGCGCGAGCCTGGGCGAGCTGGGCGTCGAGGGCACGGGTGTCCATCCGCGCGATCACGTCGCCGGCCTTCACGAAGTCGCCTTCATTGACCAGGATGTCGGCGACGCGGCCCGCGGCCTTGGCGGCCACGTCCACCTCGGTGGCCTCGATGCGGCCGTTGCCTTGCACGAAGTCGCCATCGTCCTCGGCGGTGGTGGTGTAGCGCCAGGCCAGGCCGGCGACGGCGAGGGCCGCGACGGCGAGGGCGCCGCGAATGAGCCAGGTTTTCCGGGTGGGCGTCATGACGTCGATTCCTTTGGGTTCAGTCCTGCGGGCCGCCGCCGAGGGCCTTGTAGAGCGTGACGGTGCTGCCCATGTGGGCGCGCCGCAGCTGCACCAGTGCCTGCTCGGCGGAGAACAGGGCGCGCTGGGCGTCGAGCACGTCCAGGTAGCTGCTCGCGCCGCGTTCGAAGCGCAGCCCGGCGAGGCGGGCGCGGTCGGCTTCGGCGGCGACCAGATTGCGCTGCTCGGCTACCTGTACCGCCAGCCAGCGCCGCGCCGGGAGGGCGTCGGCCACTTCGCGGAAGGCGTCCTGGACGGTGCGCTCGTAGTCGGCCACGGCCACCTCCTGGCGGGCTTCGGCGAGGTTCAGGGCGGCGCGGGTGCGGCCGCCGTCGAACAGCGGCATGCGCAGCATCGGCACGAAGTTCCAGGCGCTGGCGCCACCGCGGAACAGGCCGTCCAGCTCGGCGCTGGCGCCGCCGCCGAAGGCGGTGAGGGTGATGTTGGGCAGGAAGGCGGCGCGCGCGGCGTCCACCCGGGCGTGACTGGCGACGAGGCGTTGTTCGGCGGCGCGGATGTCGGGGCGGCGGGTCAGCAGCGCGGCGGGCAGGCCGGCGGGCAGTGGCGCCTCGAGGCCCTGACCGTCGAGCGACGCGGCAGCGGGCAGGGTGCCGCCGGCGTGGCCGGTGAGTTGCTGGATCAGCGCCGCGTTCTGGGCCCGCTGGCGTTCGAGCGCGGCCCGCTCGCCGCGGGTGCTGACGAGCAGGGATTCGGCCTGCCGCAATTCCAGATCGGAGCTGCTGCCGACATCGGCCCGGCGGCGCATGATGCGGAAGGATTCCTCGCGGGTGGCGAGCGCCCTGCCGGCGAGGTCGATGCGCTCGTCCAGCTCCAGCGCCAGCAGGTGCGCCTGGGCGACCTGCGCGACGAGGCTGAGGGTGAACGCCCGGCGCGCCTCGTCGGTGGCGAGGAACTGGGCCAGCGCGGCGGCGTTGAGGCTGCGCACGCGGCCCCAGAAATCCACCTCGTAGGCCAGCATCTGCGCGCCGGCGCGGTACTGGCTGGCGATCTGCGGGGCGCGGGTCACCGACAGGTCGGCCGGGGTGCGGCCCCGCTCGCCGACGGCGGCGAGGTCGATGCCCGGCAGGCTGGCGGCTTCCTGGATGCCGAACTGGGCACGCGCTTCGGCGACGCGGGCGACGGCCACCTGCAGGTCGCGGTTGTGGGCAAGGGCGGCTTCGACGAGGGCGCGCAGGCGGGCGTCGGCGAACAGCGCACGCCAGCCGGGCAGGTCGGGCGCCGCGCCGGCGTCGGCGGTATCGGGGTAATGCGCGGGCAGATCGGGCGCCGGCGCGACGACCGGTGCGCTGGCGCAGGCGGCGAGGGCGAGGCACAGCCCGCCGAGCAGGGCGGGACCGATTCGGGAGAGCGTCACGATGACTCCTTGCCGGCGGTCCGGCGATCACGTGTTGCGATGCGAACAGGATGAATTCCAACATCCTTTGGAAAATTCTTCAAGCCTGCCACCCCGCCATGGACGCACGATTCGATGGCGTTTTGATGTCGGTCAAGATTTTTGCCAACAATCGTTGGATTATGGTTGGCGGGCGCCGCCGGTCGCGGCGGCCGTTTGCCCGAATTCCCTCACGCCGAGCTGCCCATCATGCCTGCCGAACCGCTCCTGCGCGGACCTGGCCGCCCCCGCGGCGACTCCGACCTGCGCGCCCGCCTGCTGGCGGCGGCCGAGGCGGCGTTCGCCAGCGATGGCTTCGATGCCGCCAGTCTGCGCGCGATCGCCTTCGCCGCCGGTTGCGACGTGTCGATGGTGGCCCATTACTTCGGTTCCAAGGCCGAGCTGTGGCGGGCCGTCATCGACGCGCTGGCGGAGCGCCAGCGGCTGGGGCTGGTGGCGCTGACCGAAGCGCTGGCGGTCCTGCCGGCCGATTCGCGCCTGCGCCTGCGCTGTGGGGTTGAACAACTGTTCAACCGGATCGCCGCCGACGTGGCGCTGGCCCGCATGTTGCTGCGCGAGACGGCCGATGCGGGCCCGCGCGCCAGCTACATCGAGGCGCGGCTGACCCGCCCGATGCTGGCGGTGTATCGCCCGCTGTGGGAGGACGCGATGCGCGACGGCGTGCTGGGCAGCGCCGACGTGGTGGTGGCCCACGTGGCGACGGTCGGCGCGATCTTGGCGCTGATCGCGCTGCGCGACACGGTCGTCAGCCTGGGGGCGCTGGCGGGGCGCGAGGCGGATATGGCGGCGCTGCGCGACGAGTTCTGCCGGGGGCTGTTCGGGCTGGCGTAGCCGGCGCGTGGCGTCAGGCGCGGAACGGCAGGTGCTCGGCGAGTTCGTCCAGGTAGGCGTCGACGCCGCCGCGCTCCTGGGCGAGGAAGCGGTGTACCGCGTCGCGAAAGCGCGGATCGGCGATCCAGTGGGCCGACACGGTGCGCACCGGTTCGAGGCCGCGGGCGAGCTTGTGTTCGCCCTGGGCACCACCTTCGAAGCGGCCGAGCCCGGCCTGGATCGCGTAGTCGATGGCCTGGTAGTAGCAGGCCTCGAAGTGCAGGCAGGGGACGAATTCCGTCGCGCCCCAGTAGCGGCCGTAGAGGGCCTCGGCGTCCTGCAGGAAGAAGCTCGCCGCCAGCGGGCGGCCGTCCCGCTCGGCGATCATCAGCACGCAGGCCGCGGGGGCGAGGCGGGCGAAATCCGTGAAGAAGCGCTGCGTCAGATAGGGCGTGGAGCGGTGCTCGGCGTAGGTGCGGGCGTAGCAGGCGTGGAAGAAGGCCCAGTCGTCGGCCCCGATCCCGGCGCCGCGTAGCACCCGGAAGCGCACTCCGGCGTCCGCCACCTTGCGCCGCTCCTGGCGGATCTTCTTGCGCTTGGGCTGGGCCAGGCGGTCGAGGAAATCGTCGAAATCCCGGTAGCCGGGGTTTTGCCAGTGGAACTGCACGCCGTGGCGCAGCATCAGGCCGGCGTCCCGCAGCCAGCCGGCTTCCTCGTCGGTGGGGAACAGCACGTGCAAGGACGAGGCGCCGGAGTCGCGTGCCTCGGCCAGCACGGCGTCGATCAGCGTCTGGCGGGCGGCGGCGTCGCGGCCCGGAATGCGCGGGCCGGGAATCGGCGTGAACGGCAGGGCGGCGAGCCACTTGGGGTAGTAGTCGAGCCCGTGGCGCCGGTAGGCGTCGGCCCAGGCCCAGTCGAACACGTACTCGCCGTAGGAGTGGTGCTTGAGGTAGCGGGGCATCGCCGCGCACAGGGTGTCGCCGTCCCACAGGGCGGCGTGGCGGGGCGTCCATCCGGTGCGCGGCGAGACGCAGCCGGAAGATTCCAGCGTGGCGAGAAAGGCGTGGGACAGGCACGGCTGGCCGCCGGCAAGGGCGTCCCAGGCGGCGGCGGGAATGTCGGCGAGGTCGGCGTGGAGGCGAGGGGACATCGGGGCGGGCCAGGGCTGTGGGGCTGCCCGGGTTATACCAAGTTTCGCGGGGGCGTTGCGGCGCACGTGGGCGGGATCGTGCCGGGTCGCGGCCTTGATAAGCAATTCGCTTTTTCTTGGTTGGGTGCCGGCGGGGCGGTGGCGACAATGCGCTTCCAGCCATTCAACGGAGCGCCATCGTGTCCATTCAGTCCATCAACACCCGCAACCAGTTCCGCGGCCGCATCAAGGAGATCATCGAAGGGCCGGTGGTGTCCGAAGTGGACGTGGAAACGCCCCACGGCATCGTCACCTCGGTGATCACCACCCGCTCGGTGCGCGATCTGCAGCTGGCGGTCGGCACCGAGGTGCTGGCGCTGGTGAAATCCACCGAAGTGTCCATCGCCAAGCGCTGAGCGACTGTCGGGAGACCTTGCCATGACCGCCGTGAGCCGCGTGTTCAGAAACGGCCTGGCCGCGCTGTTGCCGTGGCTGGTGCCCCTTGCGATCCTCGTGCTGTGGGAGCTGGCCGCGTACTTCGGCTGGCTGTCGAGCCGCATCCTGCCCGAGCCGCTGGCGGTGCTGCGCGCCGGCTGGACGCTGGCCGAGAGCGGCGAGCTGTGGACCCATCTGCGGGTGAGCGCGGGCCGCGCGCTGGTGGGCTTCGCGATCGGCGGCGGGCTCGGGCTGCTGCTGGGGCTGCTTACCGGCAGCTTCCGCTGGGCCGAGATCGCCTTCGACACCACCTTGCAGATGGTGCGCAACATTCCGCCGCTGGCGCTGATCCCGCTGGTGATCCTGTGGTTCGGCATCGACGAGACGGCCAAGCTGTTCCTCATTTCGCTGGGGGTGTTCTTCGCGCTCTATATCAACACCTTCCACGGCATCCGCTCGGTGGACCCGGCGCTGATCGAGATGGGCCGCAGCTACGGGCTGACGGGCTGGGCGCTGTACCGGGAGATCATCCTGCCCGGCGCGCTGTCGTCGATCCTGGTGGGGGTGCGCTACGCGCTGGGTTTCATGTGGGTGATCCTGATCGTCGCCGAAACCATCTCGGCCCAGTCGGGCATCGGCTACATGACGATGAACGCCCGCGAGTTCCTGCAGACCGACGTGGTGCTGCTGGGCATCCTGCTCTACGCGCTGCTCGGCAAGCTGGCCGACGTGGCGGCCCGTCTGCTCGAGCGCCACTGTCTGCGCTGGAACACGGCCTACGCGGCCAACTGACCGAAAGGATCGAACATGCAAATCGACCGGACCGAGCTGGCACGGCTCGAAGCGGCCCAGTCGTCCGCCCGGGCGGACGGGCGTGGCCTGTCCATCGCGCTCCACGGCCTCGTCAAGCGCTTCGGCGAGCGGGCGGTGCTGCGCGGGGTGGACCTGCGGATCGAGGCGGGGCAGTTCGTCGCCATC
Source organism: Zoogloea sp. (assembly GCF_041911615.1). GTDB lineage: Bacteria > Pseudomonadota > Gammaproteobacteria > Burkholderiales > Rhodocyclaceae > Zoogloea. The sequence goes on from NZ_JAYROR010000113.1 coordinate 5,343, forward strand.
GTCGGGCGCAGCGGCTGCGGCAAGAGCACCCTGCTGCGCCAGCTGGCGGGCCTGGACGCGCCGTCGGAAGGGCGCATCGACTTCGATGGCGCGCCCCGCGACGCCCATGGCGCCGACGTGCGCCTGATGTTCCAGGATTCGCGCCTGCTGCCCTGGCGCACGGTGGTGCAGAACGTGGCCCTCGGCCTGGCCGGCCGCCGCGCCGAGGTGCGCGAGCGGGCGCTGGAGGCGCTGGCCCAGGTGGGCCTGTCGGATCGCGCCGACGAATGGCCGAGCCGGCTCTCCGGCGGTCCGCGTCAGCGCGTCGCCCTGGCCCGGGCGCTGATCCACCGGCCGCGCCTGCTGCTGCTCGACGAGCCGCTGGGCGCGCTGGACGCGCTGACCCGCATCGAGATGCAGCGCCTCATCGAGCGCGTCTGGCGCCACCACGGCTTCACCGCGGTGCTGGTCACCCACGACGTATCCGAGGCGGTGGCGCTGGCGGACCGCATCCTGCTGGTGGAGGACGGCCGCGTGACCCTCGACGAGCCGGTGCCGCTGCCGCGTCCGCGCCGCCACGGCGAGGCGCCCTTCGCCGCGCTGGAAGGCCGGGTGCTGGGGCGTTTGATGAACGTCGCGGCGCTCAACGAGCGCAATCAGCTGCGCGGCAGGGTGGCGGGCATCACCTTCGACGCGGTGCTCTCGGAGGTGCGCATCGAGACCCCCGCCGGGCTGGTCACGGCGACGGTGTCCACCCGCGCCCTGCGCGAGCAGCCTCTGGAAGTGGGCGCCGAGGTGCTGGCGGCGTTCAAGTCCAACGAAGTGGTGCTCGCCACCGTGGCCTCCTGAGCGCAGGCCGCCGCGCCCTCCGTCGTCCCCCGAGCCCCGCCGGCCCCGCCCGCGGGGCTTTTCGCATGGTTGTCCGCGCGGGCGAGCCGTTTTGCGCCGAGGGGGCTTGCCTGCCGCGGCATTAAAAACAGATAAGCAATCCAGTCGGGGCGGACTAAGCAAAGCAGATCAAGTTGGTTCGTCTTTGTCGCGGCGCTATTTAAAGTGGGCTCATCGGGATCGACACCGCATCCCATTCCAGACATCGCGACAGGAGAAGCCCCAATGTCCCGCCTCGAAAATGCCGTGCCCGGCTACCAGCATCTCGTCATCGAGCCCTACACCCCCAACATCGGCGCCACCGTGCGCGACATCGATCTGTCCGACCTGCGCTCCGAAGCCGTGCGCGCCGAGCTGCGCAAGGCGCTGGTCGAATTCCAGGTGCTGTTCTTCCGCCAGCAGACCCTGACCCCCGAACAGCACATCGAGGTCGCCAAGGTGTTCGGCGACCCGGACAAGGCCAAGGCCTTCTTTCCGCGCCACGAAACCCAGAAGGTGATCGAGGTGCTCGAGGCCAGGCCCGGCGGCAACCGCTTCGGCACCGACGAGTGGCACACCGACATCACCTTCTCGGCCAATCCGCCCACTGGCACGGTGCTGTATTCCCGCGTCGTGCCGCCGGCCGGGGGCGACACCGCGTGGGCCAGCGGCACCGCGGTGTACGAATCCCTGCCGTCGTCGCTGCGCACCTATCTCGAGGAGCTGGAAGCCGTGCACAGCTTCGAGCACAGCGGCTGGCCCCCGTATTTCGCGCGCCTGCCGGACGGCGAGGCGGTCTATCGCCAGGCCCGCAACGACCACCTGCCGGTGGTCCATCCGGTGATCCGCACCCACCCGGTGTCGGGCAAGAAGATCGTCTACGTGAGCCCCAACTTCACCGACCGCATCAAGGGGCTGTCGCGTCAGGAGAGCGACGCGCTGCTGGCCTTCCTGTTCGCCCGCTTCCAGCGCCCCGAGTTCCAGGCCCGCCTGCGCTGGGAAGCCGACACCGTGGCGGTGTGGGACAACCGCGCCACCGTCCATTACGCCGTCACCGACTACGGCGACGCCCACCGCCTGCTGCACCGGGTCACCTTCGGCGAAGACCGCGCCTTCTGAGTCCCCGTCCGCCAACACCAAACAACACGACTGGATAAGCGCATGACCAAGAATCGAACCCCCGCCGCCGGCCGCCGCGGCATCCTCCGCGCCGTGCTCGGCGCGGTGCTCGCCGCCGCCGTCGCCACCCCGGCCTTCGCCCAGACCGCCGAGGCGCCCAAGGAGCTGCGCATCGGTTACCAGAAGTACGGCACGCTGGTCATCCTCAAGGCCCGCGGCACCCTCGAAAAACGTCTCGCCGACAAGGGCGTCGCCGTCAAATGGACCGAGTTCCCGTTCGGGCCGCCGCTGCTCGAGGCGATCAACGTCGGCAGCATCGACGTGGGCACCACCGGCGAGGCGCCGCCGATCTTCGCCCAGGCGGCCGGCGCCGACCTGGTCTACATCGGCACCGAGCCGCCGGCCCCCACCGCCGAGGCGCTGGTGGTGCCCAAGGATTCGCCGATCCGCAGCCTGGCCGACCTGAAGGGCAAGAAGATCGCCGTCGCCAAGGGCTCCAACGCCAACTACCTGCTGCTCAAGCTCCTCGAGAAGGGCGGCCTCAAGCTCGCCGACGTGTCGGTGGTCTACCTGCCGCCGGCCGACGCCCGCGCCGCCTTCGAGAGCGGCCGCGTGGATGCCTGGTCGATCTGGGACCCGTTCCTCGCCGCCGCCGAGAAGCAGTTGAACGCCCGGGCGATTGCCGACGGCACCGGCGCGGTCGCCAACCACCAGTTCTACCTGGCGGCCCGCGGCTACGCCGACAAGCACCCGGAGATCGTGCGCATCCTGCTCGACGAGATCGGCAAGATCGACCAGTGGGGCAAGCAGAATCCGAAGGAGGTGGCGCGCTTCATCGCCCCGCTGATCGGCATCGAGCTGCCGGTGGTCGAACTGGCGGCCCAGCGTCTCAGCTACGGCGTGCGCCCGGTGACCGACGAGGTGCTGGCCCAGCAGCAGAAGGTGGCCGACGCCTTCGCCGAGCTCAAGCTGGTGCCCAAGCGGGTGCGCGTCGCCGACGCCGCCTGGAAGCACGGCAAGCCCTGACGGCTCCGGCCGCCCCGCCACGCGCCGCGGCATCCAGAACCGCCGCCGCGGCGGGGTCCGCCCCCTTCGAAGAGAGAACACCGATGAGCGAATCCAACACCGCGCGGGTGCTCACCCTGCCCAACGCCGGCGAGGCCGCCCTGACGATCCGCGCCAAGGCGCTGATCTTCCACGACCCCAAATCCCTCGCGCTGCTGGGCCACGTGGAGCGCATCGCGCCGAGCGAGGCCAACGTGCTGATCGTCGGCGAGACCGGCACCGGCAAGGAATTGATCGCCCGCCACGTGCACGCCCAGAGCGGCCGGCGCGGCCCCTTCGTGGCGGTGAACTGCGGCGCCTTCAGCGAAAACCTCGTCGAAGCCGAGCTGTTCGGCCATGAGGCCGGCGCTTTCACCGGCGCCCAGCAGGCCCGCGCCGGCTGGTTCGAGGCGGCCAATGGCGGCACCTTGTTCCTCGACGAGGTGGGCGATCTGCCCCAGCCGATCCAGGTCAAGCTGCTGCGGGTGCTGCAGGAGCGCCAGGTGGTGCGCCTGGGCTCGCGCAAGCCGATTCCCGTGGACGTGCGTCTCGTCGCCGCCACCAACGTGGATCTGGAAAAGGCGGTGCAGGCCGGGCGCTTCCGGCTGGATCTGTACTACCGGCTCAACGTGGCCCCGGTGTACCTGCCGCCGCTGCGCGAGCGTCGGGGCGACATCCTGCCGCTGGTGGATTACTTCATCGAGTACTACCGCCAGCGTCTGGGCGTCGAGGCGCCCTGCGTCACCCGCGAGGCGGCGGCGATCCTGCGCCAGTACCACTGGCCGGGCAACATCCGCGAGCTGGAGAACGTGATTCACTTTGCCCTCATCGTCAGCCAGAACGGTGTCGTGTCGCCCGCCGACCTGCGCCTGCCCGGCCAGGTGCTGCCGGCCGGCGACCCCGCCGCCCGACCCATCGACGATTCGCCCGAGGGCGCGCTGGCGGCGATCCGCCTGCAACTGTGCCGCCTCCTCGAACGGGGCGAACCCGGGCTCTACGACACCCTCGAGCGGCTGGTCTTCGAGACCGCCTTCGACTTCTGCCGCGAGAACCAGGTGCGCACCGCGCGCGAGCTGGGCATCTCCCGCAACATCCTGCGCACCCAGCTCAAGCGCTTCGGCCTGATCGGCGAAACCGCCGCCGAGACCTGACGCCGCCTGCTGCGCCGGCAGCAGCCCGGCGTGCACCGCTGCTGCCGGCGCAGCGGCGCGGCTGGCCGGGCAGCGCCGCGCAGACCGCCTCCGGCGTGGCTTCGCGCGCCCTGGCGGCGCCTGGCACGCCGGCTGCTAGGTCGGCTCCTCTTCCGCCTTTCCGTATTCCGCTTCTCAGGAGCAACACCATGCATATCTTCTGGTTCCTGCCCACCCACGGCGACAGCCGTTACCTGGGCACCAGCCACGGCGGACGCGCCGTCACCCACGGCTACCTCAAGCAGGTCGCCCAGGCCGCCGACGAACTCGGCTACGAGGGCGTGCTGATCCCCACCGGCCGCTCCTGCGAGGATTCGTGGGTGGTCGCCGCCTCGCTTGCGCCGCTCACCGAACGCCTCAAGTTCCTCGTCGCGATCCGCCCCGGCATCGTCTCGCCGACCGTCAGCGCCCGCATGGCCGCCACCCTCGACCGCATCTCCGGCGGGCGCCTGCTCATCAACGTCGTCACCGGCGGCGACCCCGACGAGCAGCGCGGCGACGGCATCCACCTCAGCCACGCCGAACGCTACGAAGCCGCCGACGAGTTCCTGCAGATCTGGCGCGGCGTGCTGCAGGGCGAGGCGGTCAGCTTCGAAGGCCGCCACCTGCACGTGGAGAACGCCCGTGCCCTTTACCCGCCGGTGCAGAAGCCGTATCCGCCGCTGTTCTTCGGCGGATCGTCGCCCGAGGCCCACGACCTCGCCGCCGAGCAGGTGGACGTCTACCTCACCTGGGGCGAACCCCTCGAGGCGGTCGCCGAGAAGATCGCCGACGTGCGCGCCAAAGCCGCCGCCCACGGCCGCACGCTCAAGTTCGGCATTCGCCTGCACGTGATCGTGCGCGAAACCGCCGAGGCCGCCTGGGCCGCCGCCGACGAACTCATCTCGCACCTGTCGGACGAGACCATTGCCGCGGCCCAGCAGTCCTTTGCCCGCTTCGATTCCGAAGGCCAGCGCCGCATGGCGGCCCTGCACGGCGGGCGCCGCGACAGGCTGGAGGTGGCCCCCAACCTGTGGGCCGGCGTCGGCCTGGTGCGCGGCGGTGCCGGCACCGCGCTGGTGGGCGATCCGCAGCAGGTGGCGGCGCGCGTCAAGGAATACGCGGCGCTGGGCATCAACTACTTCATCTTCTCGGGCTACCCGCACCTGGAGGAATCCTACCGGGTCGCCGAGCTGCTGTTCCCGCTGCTGCCGGTGTCGGCCGGCGGCGCCGGGCAGGCGCCGAACCTCACCGGGCCTTTCGGCGAGGTGATCGCCAACGACATCGTGCCGCCCAAGGCGGCCCAACCCGCGTAAAGGAGCCTCGATGAGCCTGCTTTCCCCCGATCCCCGCGCCACCGCCGACGCTTCGGCGCTGCCCACCGTGGCCGACGCAAGCCCCGCCGCGGTGGCCGCGGCCCTCGCCGAACGCTTTGCCCACACCGCCGCCGCCCGCGACCTGGCCGGCGGCACGCCCAAGGTCGAGCGCGACCTGCTGCGCCAGAGCGGCCTGTTGCGGCTGTCGGTGCCGGTCGAATACGGCGGCCTCGGCGCCAGCTGGGCCGACACCCTCGGGGTGGTGCGCCAGATCGCCCGCGTCGACAGCTCGGTGGCCCACGTGTTCGCCTTCCATCACCTGCTGCTGGCCACGGTGCGGCTGTTCGGCAACGCGCGCCAGTGGGCCCCGCTGTTCGCCGATACCGTGCGCCACGACTGGTTCTGGGGCAACGCCCTCAATCCCCTCGACAAGCGCACCGTTGCCACCCGCGTGGAGGGCGGGCGGCGCTTCAGTGGCCACAAGCGCTTCTGCTCCGGCGCGCTGGATTCCGACGTGCTGCTCGCCTCGGCCCAGGAAGACAGCGCCGACGGCCGCCTGCTGATCGCCGCGATCCCCACCCGCCGCGAGGGCATCGCCCTCTTCGACGACTGGGACAACATGGGCCAGCGCCAGACCGACAGCGGCAGCGCCCGCTTCGACGACGTGTTCGTCGCCGAGGGCGAGCTGCTCCTCGACCCGGGGCCCTTGTCGTCGCCCTTCGCCTGCCTGCGCTCGCTGCTCGCCCAGCTGGTGCTCACCAACCTCTACGTGGGCATCGCCGAGGGCGCCCTGGCCGAGGCGCGCAGCTTCACCCGCCACCAGGCCCGGCGTTGGCCCGCCTCGCCGGCCGCCGAGGCCAGCGACGACCCCTACGTGCTGCGTCACTACGGTGAGCTGTGGGTGGCGCTGGAAGGCGCCCGGGTGCTCGCCGACCGGGCCGCGGTGCGCTTCGACGAAGCCTGGCAGCAGGGCCTCGCCCTCACCGAAGCCGGCCGCGGCGACGTGGCCGTGGCTGTCGCCACCGCCAAGATGGCGGCCACCCGCGCCGGGCTCGATCTCACCAGCCGCATCTTCGAGGTGACCGGCGCCCGCTCCACCACCGCCGCGCTGCGCCTCGACCGCTTCTGGCGCAACCTGCGCGTCCACACCCTGCACGACCCCGCCGACTACAAGCTGCGCGAGCTGGGCGACTGGGCCCTCAACGGCCGCCACCCGGTGCCGTCGTTCTACAGCTGACCCGCTTCTTCCTTTGGCATCACGCCGCCGGCGCCCTTCGGGGCGCCGTTTTTTTTTGCCCGGCCGCCCCCGGCGTGCCCCACGCGCCGCGCGGCCTATTGCCGGCCCTATTTTTGCCAGTGCGCCTGTTGGCAGCGAAGCAGTGGTGGGGCTTTTTTGTTTGCGGTGCAGCAAATAATTTTCCATTGATTTTGGATGGCTTTGTTTTATATCGATTTTTATTGCTGGCACGGCTCCTGCTAAATAAGCCATGAACGGATGGCCGGCTTTTTTCAATTCCGGGGAAGAATTGTCATTCATTGGCCGCCAATCCTTGCTCCGGCGCATCCGTTCGCTTCGATCAATAAAGATAGGGTAGGAAATGAATAAGAACATCATTGCGCTGGCGCTCGCCGGCCTCGCTGTCGCCCCGACAATTGCCCAGGCCCAGGTCACCATTTTCGGTACTGCCGATGCCGGTTACCGCTGGAGCGGCCACAACATCGATCCGAGCGTCGGCAGCCGCTCGCGGATCGATTCCGGCACCAGCGTGCCGAGTCGCCTCGGTGAGTCTTGTAACGACTGCTTAAGTGCAGTCGTCGTTGGCGGGCAGGGAAGCTGTTTCGGAACGCATGCGCAGTCCATCAGCCTAACAATGAGGACTCGCTAGCGCGTAGTGCAGCCACCTTCACTGAGGCTTGAGACATCGTTTGAAGGGCGCATCTGTAGTTTTCAGCTAACTCTGCAAGCTTTGCGGCTCTCGTTCCACTTTCATCGGGCATTGGTACTAGAACCGATGCAAGCTCTGCGCTTCGGATGCGATTGTGTGAAGCCGAAGTGCCTGACGTTAGACTTCGGATTTGACTCTGAACTGCGTCAGTGAGCAGGAGGTATGCCAAGAGATAGACATCCACCCCTTGTTTAGCGCGAAGCACCTCGAATTCCGAAGAACAGAGGGTTCTCTTGCCAAACTCGGGTGTAATGCAAATGCGAGGAATCCTAGGATTGATTTTTGAAACAAGAATCTCACCAGCGTTTGTTGGTAATCCAGGCGTTTTGGGTGCATAGCTCTGAGCTCCGCCCATATCGACTAGGCCTTCGCCAAGAACATGAAGGACGGAAATAAAGGCCGTGCCGGGCTCCCAGCGCTCATTGCGCCGTGCATCGGAGCAAAAATCGACCAGCTCAGCAAGTGGGACCATCTTTAATCCATCGCGCGACTGCACTTGAGCAATAGCATCTAGTCGCTCGGCGCTGTAATGACTTGGTGTCCAGCTTCCGCGCATTACCTCTGCTTCTTCAACTAGAACGCAGGATGGGCTGCGATTCAGTACATTTGCTCCAGTGGCAAACCCGGTCGCTTTAGCAGCTCTATAAGCGTGAAGAATCTCATGCAGCTGATTTTCTCCCTCAGGCTGTTTAATCTGAACCCCCTTTCGGGATGAGACTTGAAATCCCAAGTCTGTAGCAACAGACATGAAGATGTTTCCCGGGGTTTTCTGGCGCCCTTTTTGGATGTAAACAATAGATGTTTTTGTCCGGGTGCCGGCTTGAGCAAATGTTACTGGCGGGAGCTCAATAATCGCCTTGAGGGTGGCCTTGCCAGCGAGGTGCTGCCTAAGCAGCGCCGCCGTGCCTTTCGCAGATACAACTCCGTCAGGCACAACAATCAATAATCTCCCCCCGCTCCTAAGTAGCTCAAGGTTTCTGTCTACAAAAAGTAGTTCGGAATCTATCGATGGAATGGTCCGCCTTAGCGCGGAGAAGAATGGGGTGTTACTCCCACAAGTTCTGCGAACCTCATCTCCGCCAAATCGCGCACCAAAGGGGGGGTTGGTCAGTATTAAATCGACCTTGCCGTTTAGGTCATCAAGTGCGGATCCTAGTTCGAGGGAGTTGCCGATCTCGATACGATGCTCTTCAACGTCAAAGAGCTCAAGGTTGATGGTTGCGAGCCGTGCCATGCGCTCAACCTTGTCTTGGCCAATAAGTCGAAGCTTCTCCAAAGGGATGTTGCCTGTAGTACGCGCACGATGGTAGAACGTGGTCAGAAAAGAGCCAACCCCGCAGGATGGGTCTAGTACTGTCAGGTGTTTGTCGGGACTGCTGAATATTTCTTCAGGAATATCGTCAAGCGCCATGTCTACCATGAACTCCACCGCCTCAGGTGGGGTCATGTATTGGGCATCCTCAACGTTCCCTCGGAAATTGTCTCTTACAAAATGACCAAATGCCTCATTCAAAATGTCGAACGGGCGGCCGTCGTCGCGAAGTTGATATGCCAAGTCAACACATTGACGAACCAATGAGGTGAGGTCACTTGCAAGTGATTTATCCTCATCTCTCAAAATAAGTTTGGGTTGGACGCCGAATATCGACCTTCCACTTTTGCTCCAAGTATATTGCGGCAAACGCGCAGCTGCATCAAAGGCTGCCTGTAGCTCGCTGACAAGCTGCGGGGAGTCGACAGTTGGGAACGTCGGGATTAGGTCACGCCTGTAGGCTAGATAGGTGGCGAACAATTTTGCCACTTCATCGAGTTTCGCGTTGGAGTCGTCCAAACGTCCAGACCGATGAAATGTCTCGCGTAGATCGGAAAGACTTGCGTAAACGGCGCTGTAGCTGCTGGCAAGTGAGTCAGTCAAGGTGCTCATGGGGTTTGTTGCAAAAATAGATACACATCAATTTTGTCTCCTTTGGCATGTGGAGTCAAGCAAGAGTTTGGCGGACACTGAGAGTATGTCTGCCATAGCCGTCAAATTTGGTCGAGTAATCCGAAGTCTGCGAGAGAGGCGGGGCCTCTCTCAGGAGGCTCTGTCTGACTTGGCCGGGCTAAGCCGGAGTTTTTTGGGAGAGATCGAACGAGGGGACGCGGTGCCTTCAATTGAGACTCTTCAGAAATTAGCAGACGCATTGGGGGAAAAATTGTCTTTCATCGTTTGCCAATATGAACAACTCAACGGTTAAACAAACTGTAATTGATGAAGCCCTGGAACTCCTAGATCTTCATTTCGACTCCTTCTACGCCGCTGAGCCGTTTGCCACGAGGACTGGACATCCTGTTCCGATGGATACACGAGGGTGGTCTCAGGTTCTTGCAAGTGTTTTGTCTGGAATCAAGGGGCTAGAGCGTAAGAAAGGAGCGGATCTTGATGATGGCTCCGATGTGAAGGGGGCTAACACTTGGAAGGCAATTGATACGCCGCGATTTAACGGAGTTATCAAGGCAGGCACGAAGGCAGCAAAATCCGATAAGCTGGAAAGCTTGGACGATATGCCTTACTTGTACCTTGTTCTGTGGGATGAGACTGAACGGAAAACTGCCCGGTGCAGAGTTTGGGTTGTTCGTACTCAAAAGGATGTGGTTTTTCGTAAAATGTGCCAATCATGGTACGAGAAACGCGAATCCGGGGAGATTTCTTCTACAAATTTTCAACTTCACCCTCCGCGTGGGAAAGACGGTAATGTTATTCGAAACACCTGCGGAAATCTGACTTATCCGCTATTTTTCAGCGCTGAGCGCGCCGCTGGTGGAAAATATAAATTGGTGAGTTATACGCCGGAAGTGTTGAAAAATGGAGTTTGCAAGGTTGCTTCGTAGCCTTGCCGCATCAGCAAAAAAGTCAGGCATACATTATCTCAATGGGATCGTCCGAGCCGGAAAGCCGCTTGTGACGCCAGACCACCATCACCGTTGAGGAACCCATGCTGACCAATAATCTCCCCTCCCTCCGCAGCCTCTCCGTCCCGCGAGAGGTCTTCATCGAACTGCGCGTCAAAGTCCGCCGCTAGTTCTCGTTTCCTACCTGCTCAACAACGCCCTTGGTCTTCGCGGACCAAGGGCGTTTTGCTTTTGGAGCCTGACCATGACCGCAAGATTTCTTCTCGTTACCACTGCCGAAGCGCCGAAATGTGGCCTACACGCCACGGGGGCGATCACCTACCGCGTCCTGATCGATGAGTCCCGAACCAAAGTATTTCTCGCGATGATCGCCAACCAAGGCGGCAGTGGGTACTTCAGTACCAAGCCGATCGACTTCGACGCCATCCATGCCTGTATCGCCGAGACCCAGCCCGGCCAAGTGCTGATGGCCAAGCAGTTCAAATATCGCTGGGACAACGTCGTCGGCTACACCTCGCCGAGCTGGAGCGGCTTCTCGGTGGCCGCCGCCTACACCCTCAACGGCTACGGGCAGGAATCCATCGCCAATCGGGGCAGCGGCGCGGTGGGCGACGTGCGCGCGGTCGGGGTGGTGCCCCAGTACCGCAACGGCCCGTTGTTCATCGGCCTGAACCTGCAGGAGCTGCGCGCCAAGTCTACCGGCGTCGACGCGACCGGCACGCCGGTGGCCGTCTCGTACGACGGCAAGAAGGTGCGCGCCTACGACCTGGGCGGCACCTACGACCTGGGCTTTGCCAAGCTCGCCGCCGGCTACGGCATCCGGCGCGCCGACGTGGCCGACTTCAGCGCCGACACCGGCGCCATCGACGGCAAGGAGAGCAAGCAGTGGCTGATCGGCGCCACGGTGCCGGTGAGCGCCGCCGGCAAGGTGCTGGCGTCTTTCGTGCGGCGAACCACCGAACGGGTTGGCGGCGGCGACGACGCCCGTGCCAACCAATGGGCGGTGGGCTACGAGCACGCCCTGTCGAAGCGCACCGCGCTCTACGGCACCTTCTCCAGCGTCAACAACAACCGCGGCGCCCGCGAGACCCAGACCCTCTTCAGCTCGGTGGGCGCCGGCTACAACAGCGGCGACGGCTACCAGCGCAGCACCGCCGTGGGCATCCGCCATTCGTTCTGATCCATCCAGGCAGCGGCGGGCGTTCGGCCCGCCCGGGAGAACTCACCATGCGAGTGCATGAATTCGACGCGGCAGCCCAGGACGTGCTGCCGCCCCACGCCCTCGGCCGGCTGGCCGACTGGGCGCGGAGCCGTCCGGCCGACATCGCCCTGCGCCACAAGCGCCGCGGGCGCTGGAAGGCCTGGCGCTGGGCCGACGTGGCGCGGGAAGTGGACCATCTCGCCGCCGCGCTGCGCCAGCACGGCTTCGGCCCCGGTTCGCGGCTGGCGTTGTCCGGCGCCTTCGAGCCGACCCTGCTGCTGCTGGCCCTGGCGGCCGCGGCGGCCGGCGGTCACGCCTTCGGCCTGTCGCGGGATGCGGAAGGCGCGGGCCTGCGGCGTCAGCTCGAACGGCTGCAGCCCAGCCACGTGTTCGTCCACAGCCGCGAGGGGGCGACCCGTGTGCTGGCCGCGCTGGCGGGCACGCCGGGCGAGGTGGTGCTGTTCTCGTCCCAGGCCGCGGCGCGGCGCGAGGAGCAGGGCCGCGTGCTGCCTTTGGCCGGGCTGTACGCCGGCGGGCCGGTGGCGCCGGCGCGGCTGGCGTGGCGTCTGGCCCATGCCGCGCCGCCGCTGTGGAGCGAGGAGGGCACCGAGTGGGAGGACGGGCTGCGCCTGCTGCTGGCGCACTGGCTCGACAAGGGCGAGGGGCTGGCCTTTCCGGAGAGCCGCGAGTCGGCGACCCGCGATCGCCGCGACGTGGCGCCGGCCGGGCTGCTGCTTTCGTCGGCACGTCTGGCGGGGCTGGAGCACGAGCTGGAGAGCCGCCTGCCGCCCCCGGGCAGCCTGACCCGGCGGGTCTGGGACTGGGCCCAGGGCGGGCACGCGCTGGGGCGCCGGCTGCGCGCCCGGGTACGCCGCCTGAGCGGCCTGCACCGGCTGCGCCGGGTGGTGGTGGATGCGCCCGACGCGGTGCCGGCGAGCGGCGCGCAGGGCTGGGTTCACGCCTATCGGGAGGCGGCATGAGCGTGCATCCCGTCGCGGCACCCGGGCCGATCCTCGAGGTGAACAACATTTCCCTGTCGTTCAAGGGCGTGAAGGCGATCTCCGACCTCTCGTTCGCGGTGCGGCGGGGCGAAATCTGCGCCCTGATCGGCCCCAATGGCGCCGGCAAGAGTTCGCTGCTCAACGTGCTGAACGGCGTCTATCGGCCGGATTCGGGCGAGGTGGTGTTCGAGTCGGCGCACTTTCGCGCGGTGCATCCGCTGGAGGCCGCCCGGCGTGGCATCGGGCGCACTTTCCAGAACAACGCGCTGTTCAAGAAGATGAGCGTCATCGACAACGTGCTCACCGGCCTGTCGCGCCACGCCACGAGTGGCTTCTTCGCCCAGGCCTTCGGGCTGCCGGCGGCGCGGCGCGAGGCGCGGGCCTTCCGCGAGCAGGCCGAGAGCACGCTGGAGTTCCTCGAACTGCAGGCCTTCCGCGACGTGCCGGTGGGCACCCTGGCCTACGGCCTGCAGAAGCGCGTCGAGCTGGGACGGGCGTTGGTTGCCGCGCCCAGCCTGCTGCTCCTCGACGAGCCGATGGCCGGCATGAACGCCGACGAAAAGCGCGAGATGAGCCGCTTCGTGGCCGACGTGAACCGCGATCTGGGCACGACCGTGGTGCTCATCGAGCACGACATCGGCGTGGTGATGGGCCTGTCGAGCCACGTGGTGGTGCTCGACTACGGACGCAAGGTGGGCGACGGCACGCCCGCCCAGGTGCAGGCCGACCCGGAAGTGATCGCCGCCTATCTCGGCACCGTCCATTGAGGAAGCCACAACCATGACCTTCTTTCTCGAAACCCTGATCGGCGGGCTGCTCGCCGGCACCATGTATTCGCTGGTGGCGATCGGCTTCGTGCTGATCTACAAGGCCAGCGGCGTGTTCAACTTTGCCCAAGGGGCGATGCTGCTGTTCGCGGCGCTCACCTTCGTCAGCCTGCAGGAGCTGGGCGCGCCCTTCGCACTGGCGCTGCTGCTCACCGTGCTGGCGATGGGCGTGGCGGCGCTGATCATCGAGCGGGCGGTGCTGCGCCCGCTGGTGGCGCGCTCGCAGATCACCCTGTTCATGGCCACGCTGGGGCTCAGCTTCATCATCGAGGGCCTCGCCCAGGGCCTGATGGGCGCCGAGGTGCGGGCGCTCGACCTCGGCATCGACGACGTGCCGGTGATGTTCGGCGAGGTGATGGTGAGCCAGTTCGACCTGGTGGCCGCCGCCACCGCGGCGGTGCTGGTGGGCGTGCTGGCGCTCCTCTTCAACAAGACCCGGATCGGCGTGTCGCTGCGCGCGGTGGCCGACGACACCCGCGCGGCGCTGTCCATCGGCATCGACCTGAACCGCATCTGGCAGATCGTGTGGGCGGTGGCCGGGGTGGTCGGGCTGGTGGCCGGCCTGCTGTGGGGCGCGCGCCAGGGGGTGCAGTTCTCCCTGTCGCTGGTGGTGCTCAAGGCGCTGCCGGTGCTCATCATCGGCGGCTTCACGTCGATCGGCGGCGCCATCGTCGGCGGGCTGATCGTCGGCGCGGCCGAGAACCTGGCCGAGGTTTACGTCGGCGCCCACATCGGCGGCGGCATCACCCCGTGGTTTGCCTACTTCCTGGCTTTGGCCTTCCTCTACATCCGTCCCGCCGGCCTGTTCGGCGAGCGGGCCATCGAGCGAGTGTGATCCCGATGAACGCTTCTTCCCACAGCCTTCCCACGCCCTTCGACCACGCCCCGGTCGAGCTGGTCGCCCGGCGTCCGCCCTGGGGACTCTTCGCGCTGCTGGCGGTGGCCTTCGTGGCGGTGCCGCTGGCGGGCTCCGACTACTGGCTCAACGCGATCCTGATTCCCTTCCTGGTGCTGTCGCTGGCCGGGCTGGGGCTCAACCTGCTCACCGGCTACACCGGCCAGACCTCGGTGGGGGCCGCCGGTTTCATGGCGGTGGGGGCCTTCGCCACCTACGGTTTCCTGTTGCGGGTGCCGGAACTGCCGCTGCCCCTGGCCCTGGTGGCGGGTGGGTCGATCGCCGCGGCGACGGGCTTCGTGTTCGGCATTCCGAGCAACCGCATCAAGGGTTTTTACCTGATGGTCACCACGCTGGCGGCGCAGTTCTTCCTGGAGTGGGTGTTCACCAAGTTCCCGTGGTTCTACAACCACGCCTCGTCCGGCACGATCTCGGCGCCGCGGCTGGAACTCTTCGGCCACGAGCTCGGCTCGCCGGTGGGTCGCTACCTGCTGGTGCTCGCCACCGTCGCGCTGCTCACCTGGGTGGCGGTGAATCTGGTGCACAGCCAGATCGGCCGCAACTGGATGGCGATCCGCGACATGGACACCGCCGCCGCGGTGATCGGCATTCCGGTGGATCGCTACAAGCGGCTGGCCTTCGCGGTGAGTTCGTTCTACCTGGGCATTGCCGGGGCGCTGTGGGCGTTCGCCTACCTGGGCACCGCCAGCGCGGGCAGCTTCGACATCAATCGCTCGTTCCAGATCCTGTTCATCATCATCATCGGCGGCATGGGCAGCATCGCCGGCAGCTTCATCGGCGCCGCCTTCATCAGCCTGCTGCCGATCTTCCTGAGCCAGGCCGGGCAGGCGCTGCTCGGTGGCAATGTGGATGCCGGGCAGATCCAGAACCTGCAGAAGATCGTCTTCGGCGTGCTCATCATCGCTTTCCTGATCAAGGAGCCGGAAGGGCTGGTGCGCCTGGGCGCGACCCTGCGCGAACGCCTCGCGCGCTGGCCGCTGCGCTTCTGAGCCGCGCCCCGATTCCGCTTTCCGTTTCCGGCTTTCCCATTTCCATTTTCCACTTTCCCCGCCGGGAGGCGGGGCTGCATCCCCCATCCGAAAAGAGAGAAAAATGACCCGACCCTTCAAACGCATCACCGCCGCCGTGTTGCTCGCGGCGGCCACCCTCGGCGCCGTGCCGGTCGCCCAGGCCGCGCCCAATGAACAGTTCTTTCCCCTCGCCACCTACCGGGTCGGCGCCTACGCCTCCAGCGGCATCCCGGTGTGGGCCGGGATGATCGACTACCTGCGCTACATCAACGACGTGGAAGGCGGGATCAACGGCGTCAAGCTGGTGTGGCAGGAATGCGAGACCGAATGGACGGCCGAGAAGGGCATCGAGTGCTACGAGCGCTTCAAGAAGGGCCTGGGCGGCGCCCCGGTGGCGATCTACCACCCCAACGGTGCCCCGGCGGCCTACGCGCTGTCGGACAAGGCCGCAGCCGACAAGATCCCCCTCATCACCCTCGGCTACGGCCGCACCGAGGCCACCGACGGGGCGGTGTTCCCCCATAACTTCCCGGTGATGCTGACCTTCTACAGCGAGGCCTCGGCGGTCATCAACTACATCGCCCAGCGCGAGGGGGGCCTCGACAAGCTGCGCGGCAAGAAGATCGCCACCGTCTATCACGACTCCGCCTACGGCCGCGAAACCCAGGGGCCGCTCAAGCTGCTGGCCGAGAAATACGGCTTCGAGAACATCCAGATTCCGGTCGCCGACCCGGGCAACGAGCAGTCGGCCCAGTGGCGTCAGGTGCGCCAGGCCAAGCCGGATTGGGTGTTCCTGCGCACCTGGGGCGTGTCGACGCCGGTGGCGATCAAGACCGCGGCGCGCTTCGGCTTCCCGGTCGAGCGGATCATCGGCGACATCTGGGCCAGCTCCAACGAGGACGTGCTGCCCGCCGGCGACGCCGGCAAGGGCTACCTGGCGCTCACGCCCTACCCGGGCGGGGCCGACTTCGACATCCACAAACGCATCAAGGCGCACATCCTCGACAAGGGCAAGAGCGACCTGAAGGACCCGAAGAGCTTCGGCAGCGTGTACTACAACTCGGGCCTGGTGAATGCCGCCATCGCCGTCGAGGCGATCCGCGCCGGCCAGAAGAAGTTCGGCAACCGTCCGCTCACCGGCGACGAGGGGCGCTGGGGGCTGGAGCACCTCAAGCTCGACGACGCCCGCCTCAAGCAGATCGGCTTCCTCGGCCTGATGCAGCGCCTGACCCTGTCGTGCTCCGACCACGAAGGCGGCGGCGCGGTGCGCGTGCAGCAGTGGGACGGCAAGCAGTGGCAGCTCGTCACCGACTGGGTGCAGGCCGACCGCACCCTGCTGCGCCCGCTGATCGACGCCAAATCGGCCGCCTACGCGAAGGACAAGGGCATCGCCCCGCGCGATTGCCGCAAGGAAGGCTGAGTCCCACGCCGTTTCACATTCCCCAACGACAACACCGAAAGACGATTTTCATGCGTAACTTCATCAAACGCGCCGTCGCCGCGAGCCTGGTGGCCGCCGGCGTCCTCGGCGCCCTGGCCGAAGCCCAGGCCGCCCCCAACGAGCAGTTCATTCCCCTCGCCACCTACCGGGTCGGCCCCTACGCCTCCAGCGGCACCCTGTGGTGGGCCGGCCTGATCGACTACCTGCGTTACATCAACGAGGTGGAAGGCGGCGTCAATGGCGTCAAGCTGGTCTGGCAGGAATGCGAGACCGAGTGGAGCACCGACCGCATCGTCGAGTGCTACGAGCGCTACAAGAAGGGCCACAACGGCGCCCCGACGGCCTTCTTCTTCACCCACAGCACGCCGGCCTCGTATGCGCTGATGGAGAAGGGCCACGCCGACAGGATTCCGCTCATCGACCCGGCCGGCGGGCGCACCGAATCCACCGACGGCAGCGTCTTCCCCTACGCCTTCCCGCTGCTGCTCAACTACTACGGCCAGGCTTCGGTGGGCATCAACTACATCGCCCAGCGCGAAGGCGGCTTCGACAAGCTGCGCGGCAAGAAGATCGCCACCGTGTACCACGACTCCGCCTACGGCCGCGAAACCCAGGCGCCGATGGAAGTGCTGGCCAAGAAGTACGGCTTCGAGAACATCCAGATCCCGGTGGCCGACCCGGGCAACGAACAGTCGCCCCAGTGGCGCCAGGTGCGCCAGGCCAAGCCGGACTGGGTGTTCCTGCGCACCTGGGGGGTGTCGACGCCGGTGGGCATCAAGACGGCGGCGCGCTTCGGCTTCCCGGTCGATCGCATCATCGGCGACGTGTGGGCCGGCTCCGAGGCCGACGTGCTGCCGGCGGGCGCCGCGGCGGTGGGCTACCAGGCGCTGGCGCCGTTCCCGGGCGGGGCGGGCTTCGAGATCCACAAGCGCCTGAAGAAGCACATCATCGACGCCGGCAAGAGCGACCTGAAGGACACCAAGTTCTTCGGCAGCGTGTACTACAACATCGGCCTCATCAACGCGGCGATGGCCGTCGAGGCGCTGCGCACCGGCCAGAAGCAGTTCGGCAACCGCCCCCTCAACGGCGAGGAGGGGCGCTGGGCCTTCGAGCACCTGGACATCAACGACGCCCGCCTCAAGGCGATTGGCTTCGAGGGGCTCCTGCAGCGCCTCAAGCTCTCGTGCGCCGACCACGAAGGCGGCGGTGCCGCCCGCGTGCAGCAGTGGGACGGCAAGCAGTGGAAGCTCGCCACCGACTGGGTGCAGGCCGACCGCGCCCTGCTGCGTCCGCTGATCGACGCCAAGTCCGCCGCCTACGCCAGGGAGAAGGGCATCAAGCCCCGTGACTGCGCCAAGGCGTCCTAGCCCCGATCCGCGCCGGACGCGCCGCCCCGCGCTGCGTCCGGCCGTTCCGCCCACCTCGTCACCCGGAGACATCCCATGAGCAGCCATGCCCAACCCGCCACCGCGCCGGCCGATCTGCTGGCGGTGAACGACATCGAAGTGATCTACGACGGCGCCATCCTGGCGCTGGCCGGCGTGTCCCTGCGCGTGCCGCCGGGCAGCATCGTGGCCCTGCTGGGCGCCAACGGCGCCGGCAAGAGCACCACCCTCAAGGCCATCTCCGGCCTGATCCACGCCGACCGGGCGCGCATCAGCCGCGGCAGCGTCGCCTTCCTGGGGCAGGACACCGCCGGCGTGCCGCCCAACCGGCTGGCCCGGCGCGGCATCGTGCATGTGCTCGAAGGCCGCCACGTGTTCGCCCACCTCAGCATCGAGGACAACCTGAAGAGCGGCGGCTTCCTGCGCGGGCTGGGGCGGCGCGAGCTGGAGCGCGACCTGGAGAAGATCTACGCCTGGTTTCCGCGCCTCAAGACCAAGCGCAAGGTGCAGGCCGGCCTCACCTCCGGCGGCGAGCAGCAGATGCTCGCCATCGGCCGCGCGCTGATGACCCAGCCCAAGCTGGTGCTGCTCGACGAGCCGTCGATGGGGCTGGCGCCGATCATCGTGCAGGAGATCTTCGACATCGTGTCGCGCCTCAACGACGAGGAGAAGATCGGCTTCCTGCTCGCCGAGCAGAACATCAACCTGGCCCTGCGCCACGCCAGCTACGCCTACGTGCTGGAAAACGGGCGGGTGGCGGACGAGGGGTTCGCCCACGATCTCGCCGCCCGCGAGGACATCCGCAGCTTCTACCTCGGCGGCAAGGCGGGCTGAGCGCCACCGCGCCCGCCCGTTCTCTCCCTCGATCAGCCCGGCCGGCCGGCGACCCGCGTCGTCGCGCCGGCCGGCTGGCGTTCACGCCGCGGGCGGGCTGCTGCGTCGGCAGCAGGCGCCGCCCAGTGTTGTTTGCAGCGCAGCAAGCGGTGGCCGGGCGATTTGATCAAGGCTTTGATTTTTATGGGTTTGTTGGGTTGGCACGGTTGCTGCTAAATCTGGCTCAGGGTGCCGCATCGGGCACATCGTAAACAACACAGGTGAACTCCATGAGCAAGAAAATCAAAGTCGTCGCCGTCTCCGGCGGTCTGCAACGCCCGTCCCGCACGCTCACCCTGGTCGAGGCCATCGTCGATGCGCTGGGCGACGACGGGCAGATCGAAACCCGCCTGATCGAGCTGGGCGAGGTCGGCCCCAAGCTGGCCGGCGTGCTCTATCCCAGCCAGCTGCCCGCCGAGGTGCGCGAGGACATCGCCGCCATCGAGTCGGCCGATTTCCTGATCGTCGCCAGCCCCGTCTATCGCGCCTCGTTCACCGGCCTCTTCAAGCACCTGTTCGACTTCGTCGACCACAACGCCCTCAACGACGTGCCGGTGCTCCTCGCCGCCACCGGCGGCAGCGACCGCCACGCGCTGGTGATCGACCACCAGCTGCGCCCGCTGTTCAGCTTCTTCCAGGCCCACACCCTGCCCATCGGCGTTTATGGCGCCGAGGCCGACTTCCAGGACTACCGCGTCACCAGCCCGGCCCTGCAGGCCCGCATCGACCTGGCCGCCGAGCGCGCCCGGCCCTTCCTGCGCCCGCGCGCCGAACAGGCCGCCCGGCCGGCCCGTCTGGCCGCCTGAGTCCGCCCCGCTTCAGCCCATTCACCGAGGAACCACACCATGAGCCAGAACCCCATCAAGTTTGCCTACTGGGTGCCCAACGTCAGCGGCGGCCTCGTCGTCAGCAAGATCGAGCAGCGCACCAGCTGGGACATCGACTACAACCGCAAGCTCGCCCAGATTGCCGAGAAGGCCGGCTTCGACTACGCCCTGTCGCAGATCCGCTTCACCGCCGGTTACGGCGCCGAATACCAGCACGAGTCGGTGGCGATCAGCCACGCCCTGCTGGCTGCGACCGAAAAGCTCAAGGTGATCGCTGCGATCCTGCCGGGGCCGTGGCATCCGGCAGTGCTCGCCAAGCAGATCGCCACCATCGACCAGCTCACCGGCGGCCGCGTCGCGGTGAATATCGTGTCAGGCTGGTTCCGCGGCGAATTCCACGGCATCGGCGAGCCCTGGCTGGAGCACGACGAACGCTACCGCCGCTCCCAGGAGTTCATCGAGGTGCTCAAGGGCATCTGGACCCAGGACAACTTCACTTACAAGGGCGACTTTTACCGCTTCCACGACTACACCCTCAAGCCCAAGCCCCTGCAGCAGCCGCATCCGGAGATCTTCCAGGGCGGCAGCTCCCGCGCGGCCCGAGACATGGCCTCGCGCGTGTCGGACTGGTACTTCACCAACGGCAATACCGTCGAGGGTATCAAGGCCCAGGTGGACGACATCCGCGCCAAGGCGGCGGCCAACGGCCACCGCGTGAAGATCGGCGTCAACGCCTTCATCATCGCCCGCGACACCGAGGAAGAGGCGAAGGCGGTGCTGCAGGAGATCATCGACAAGGCCGATCCGGAAGCGGTGAATGCCTTCGGCGACGCGGTGAAGCAGGCCGGCAAGGCCAGCCCGGAAGGGGAGGGCAACTGGGCCAAGTCCACCTTCCAGGACCTCGTGCAGTACAACGACGGCTTCAAGACCAACCTGATCGGCACCCCGCAGCAGATCGCCGAACGCATCGTTGCCCTGAAGGCGGTGGGCGTCGACCTGGTGCTCTCCGGCTTCCTGCACTTCCAGGAAGAAGTCGCCTACTTCGGCGAGAAGGTGCTGCCGCTGGTGCGCGCCCTCGAGGCCGGCAAGGGGGCTCCCGCGGCCCGCGAACTGGCCGACGCGGCGGCCTGACGGAGCGAGCCCGCGATGAAACCCCTGCTCCGAACCGACCGCCAGGCCGCGGCCACGCTGCCCGGCTGGCTCGAAGTCCAGGCCCGCAGCCAGGGCGGCGCGGTGGCCCTGCGCCACAAGCAACTGGGCATCTGGCAGCCGCGTAGCTGGCGCGAGGTGCTGGCCGACGTGGCGGCGCTGGCGGGCGGCCTCGCGGAGCGGGGTTTTCGCCAGGGCTCGACCCTCGTGGTGCTCAGCCACCCGCGGCCGGAGGCGCTGCTCGCGGCGCTGGCGGCCCAGTGGCTGGGCGGTGTTGCGGCGGTGCTCGACCCCCACGACGACCCCGCCGTGCCGGATGCGGCGCTCCTCGCCCTGCGCCCCGATTTCGTGTTCGCCGAAGGGCTGGCCCAGGTGGAGCGGGTGCGCCGCGCCGGCCTCGCGCCCGCCGTGCTGGCCTACGCCGATGCCCGCGGCCTGGGCGGGCAGCCCTTGCCCGGCCTGGTCGCCCGCCGCGCGCTGGCGGTGGCGGGCGGGCGGGTGCCGGCGCTGCTGGCCCGGCCGGACGGCGTGGCCTTCGTGTTCCTGCGCGCGGGGGGTGACGGCGCCGTGGAGCGGCAGGCCATCACCCACGCCGAGCTGCTGCGCGAGGGCCGCCTGCTGGTGGAGGGCGAGCAACTGAGCGAGCGCGAGGAGGCCTTCGCCGCCCGCGCCTTTGCCGCCAGCGGCCAGGCCCGCTACCTGCTGGCGCCGTGGCTGATCGCCGGCTTCCGCCTCAACTTCCCCGAAAGCCTCGCCACCCGCGACAACGACCGCCGCGAGCTGGGCCCGACCCTGGTGGCCGGCACCCGCGAGACCTGGCAGCGCGTCGAACATCTGGTGCGCGACCTGCTTCCCGCGCCGGGCAGCTGGCAGCGCCGTCTCGTCGAACGGGGCCTCGACCCGCGGGCGCGCGGCGTGTCGCGCCTGCTGGGCTACTGGCTGGTGCGCCGGCCGCTGCGCGACGTGATCGGCTTTACCCGCACCCGCGTGCCGCTGATCGTCGGCGAACCGCTGCCCGATGAATCGGCGCGCTTCTTCGCCCGCCTCGGCATCGAGGTGCGCAACTGGGCCGACCCGGCCCGCTGGCAGGCCGCCGAGCCGGCCGGGGGGGCCGCCCCGGCACGGGATGCCGGCCGCTTCGCCGTGCCGTCCGGCCACGTCCAGCCCGCCTGAAAGAAAGAGTCCGCATGACCCGCTTCGCCGATCCGCTGCTCGAACTGGATCACATTTCCCTCTCGTTAAAGGGCGTCAAGGCCATCACCGACATCAGCTTCGCGGTGGCGCGGGGCGAGATCTGCGCCCTGATCGGCCCCAACGGCGCCGGCAAGAGCTCGCTGCTCAACGTCATCAACGGCGTCTACCGCGCCCAGGAGGGGCGCATCCGCTACGACGGCGAGGCGCGCCGCCACATGCGCCCGCACCACGCCGCCGAGCGCGGCATCGCCCGCACCTTCCAGAACATCGCGCTGTTCAAGGGCATGACGGTGCTCGACAACGTGCTCACCGGCCGCAACCTGAAGCGCCGCAGCAGCTGGGTGGAGCAGGCGCTGGGCATCGGCCGCGCCGGCCGCGAGGACGACGAGCAGCGCCGCCGCGCCGAGGAGGTGATCGCCTTCCTGCAGCTCCAGCCGTGGCGCCAGAGCATCGTCGGCAAGCTGCCCTACGGCCTGCAGAAGCGCGTCGAGCTGGCCCGGGCGCTCGCCGCCGAGCCGCGTCTGCTGCTCCTCGACGAGCCGATGGCAGGCATGAACGCCGCCGAGAAGAAGGCCATGAGCCAGTACATCGTGGACATCAACCGGGAGTTCGGCACGACGGTGGTGCTCATCGAGCACGACATCGGCGTGGTGATGGGCATCTCGGACCACGTGGTGGTGCTCGACTACGGCCGCAAGATCGGCGACGGCCCGCCCGACGAGGTGCGCGCCAGCCCCGAGGTGATCGCCGCCTACCTGGGCACGCGCCACTAACGCCCCACCGTTTCCGCAGCCCCGTTCTTGCCCCGCCGCCGGCAGGGCAGGGCCGGTATTGCCCGCGACAACCCAATCACAGGACGCAACATGGATTTCTTTCTCGAAGTGCTGATCGGCGGATTGCTCTCCGGGGTGATGTACTCCCTGGTGGCGATTGGCTTCGTGCTGATCTACAAGGCCTCGGGCGTCTTCAACTTCGCCCAGGGGGCGATGGTGCTGTTCGCCGCGCTGACCTTCGTCAGCCTGGTGGAGCGGGGCGTGCCGTTCTGGCTGGCCTTCGCGGTCACGCTGGCGTCGATGCTGGTGCTGGCGCTGCTGGTCGAGCGGCTGGTGCTGCGCCCGCTCGCCAACCGCTCGCCGATCACCCTGTTCATGGCCACGCTGGGCCTCGCTTACATCACCGAAGGCGCCGCCCAGGCCCTGTGGGGCGCCCAGGTGCACGGCCTCGACCTGGGCATCGAGGATGTGCCGGTGGAGCTGGGTGGGCTGTTCGTCTCGCGCTTCGACCTGTTCGCCGCCGCCACCGCCGCCACCCTGGTGCTGGTGCTGTCGGTGCTGTTCAACAAGACGCGCATCGGCCTGTCGCTGCGGGCGGTGGCCGACGACACCCTGGCCGCCCAGGCGGTGGGCATCCGCCTGTCGCGCATCTGGGTGGCGGTGTGGGCGGTGGCCGGGCTGGTGGCGCTGATCACCGGCCTGCTGTGGGGCGCGCGGGTGGGGGTGCAGTTCTCGCTCTCGCTGGTGGTGCTCAAGGCGCTGCCGGTGCTGATCATCGGCGGCTTCTCGTCCATCGGCGGGGCCATCGTGGGTGGGTTGATCGTCGGTGCCGGTGAAAAGCTGGCCGAGATCTACGCCGGCGCGCTGGTGGGCGGCGGCATCGAAAACTGGTTCCCCTATGTGCTGGCGATGCTGTTCCTGCTGGTGCGGCCGGCGGGGCTGTTCGGCGAACGCGCCATCGACCGGGTCTGAAGGAGGCATCGCCATGCTCTATCTCGAAGCCGGCCAGTTCGCCACCCGCTACGCGGCCGACCGTCGCATCTTCCGTCTGCGCCAGGACCGCATCGGCCTCGCCGTGCTGCTCGCGGTGGCCTTCTTCGCGGTGCCCCAGGTGGGCAACGACTACTGGTTCAGCGCGATCCTGATTCCCTTCCTGGTGCTGTCGCTGGCCGGGCTGGGGCTCAACCTGCTCACCGGCTACGCCGGGCAGCTGTCCCTCGGCGCGGCGGCCTTCATGGCGGCGGGGGCGTTCGCGGCCTACAACTTCCAGCTACGCATCGAGGGAATGCCGCTGCTCGCCAGCTTCGCCCTCGGCGGGCTGGTGGCGGCCGTGCTGTCGGCGCTGTTCGGCCTGCCGAGCCTGCGCATCAAGGGCTTCTACCTGATCGTCGCGACCCTGGCGGCACAGTTCCTGGTGCCGTGGGTGCTGGTGAAGTTCGGCTGGTTCTCCAACTTCAACGCCTCCGGGGTCATCAGCGCGCCGCCGCTCACCATCCTGGGGGCCGACTTCAGCACGCCGGCCGGGCGCTATCTCCTCACCCTCGGCATCGTCACGGCGCTCGCCTGGCTCGCCCGCAACATCGTGCACAGCGAGCTGGGCCGCAACTGGATGGCGGTGCGCGACATGGACACCGCCGCCGCGGTGATCGGCATTCCGCTGGCGCGCACCAAGCTGCTGGCCTTCGCGATCAGCGGCTTCTACCTGGGCGTGGCGGGGTCGCTGTGGGCCTTCGCCTACCTGGGCACCGTGGAACCCCACGGCTTCGACCTGGCGCGTTCGTTCCAGGTGCTGTTCATCATCATCATCGGCGGCCTGGGCAGCATCCTCGGCAACTTCCTCGGGGCGGCCTTCATCGTGCTGTTTCCGCTGCTGCTCTCCAACCTCGCCGGCCTGCTGCCCGGCGGGCTCATCGATCCGGGCCAGCTCGAGAACATCCAGAAGATGATTTTCGGCGCCCTGATCATCGTCTTCCTGATCCGCGAACCGGAGGGGCTGGCCCGCCTGTGGCAGCACTTCCGCGCCCGTGCCCGGCGCTGGCCGCTGCGCTACTGATTTCCCCGCCTTTCATTCGACTCAATCCATTTTTCCCGGAGCCCACGCATGTCCTTCAAGCACACCCTCAAACCCCTGGCCCTGGCGGCCGGTCTCGCCGCCTTCAGCCTCGGCGCCCACGCCGCCGAGCAATACTTTCCGCTGCAGAGCTACCGCATCGGGCCCTACGCCGCCGGCGGCACCGGCTTCTTCGGCGGGTTCATCGACTACCTGCAATACGTCAATGCCAACGGCGGCGTGAATGGCGTCAAGCTCACCTGGAGCGAATGCGAGACCGAATACGTCGTCGAGAAGGGTGTCGAATGCTACGAGCGCCTCAAGAAAGGCCTCAACGGCGCGCCGGCCGCCGCCACCAATCCGCTGTCGGTGGGCATCGCCTACGCCACGCTGGATCGCTCCACCGCCGACAAGATTCCGCTCATCACCATCAACCACGGCCGCACCGACTCCACCGACGGCAGCGTATTTCCGTACGCCTTTCCGCTGCAATTGAATCCGTATTCCGAAGTGTCGGCCATCGTCAATTACATCGGCCAGCAGCTGGGCGGCGTGGATAAATTGAAGGGCCGCAAGATCGTCACCCTGTATCACGGTTCGCCCTACGGCAAGGAAACCAACGAGGTGCTCGAAAAGCTGGCCGCCAAATACGGTTTCGAATTGACCCTGCTCGAAGTGCCGCACCCGGGCAACGACCAGCAGTCGCAATGGATCAACATCCGCCGCATCAAGCCCGATTACGTGATCCTGCGCGGCTGGGGCGTGATGAATCCGGTGGCGCTGAAGACCGCCCAGAAGCTCGGTTATCCGGTCGATCGCATCATCGGCAACATCTGGAGCAATTCCGAGGACGACGCCGCGCCCGCCGGTGCCGCCGCCAAGGGCTTCGTGTCGATCACCACCCACCCGTCGGGCACCGCCTTCCCGGTGCTTCAGGGCATCAAGAAGACGGTGGTGGATGCCGGCAAGGGCAACCTCGCCGATCCCAAGCGCTTCGGCACCGTGTATTACAACCTGGGGGTGGTGAATGGCATCCTCAACGTGGAGGCGGTGCGCATCGCCCAGGCCAGGTTCGGCAACAAGCCGCTGACCGGCGAGCAGGTGCGCTGGGGCTTCGAGAACATCCGCCTCGACGACAAGCGCCTGAAGGAACTCGGCGCCCTGGGCCTGGTGCAGCCCCTCAAGCTGTCGTGCGCCGACCACGAAGGCGGCGGTGCGGTGCGCTTCCAGCAATGGGACGGCCAGCA
Source organism: Zoogloea sp. (assembly GCF_041911615.1). Lineage (GTDB taxonomy): Bacteria > Pseudomonadota > Gammaproteobacteria > Burkholderiales > Rhodocyclaceae > Zoogloea. Next base: position 31,569 of record NZ_JAYROR010000113.1, read on the forward strand.
ATGGAAGCTGGTGAGCGACTGGGTGCAGGCCGACCGCGCGCTGCTGCGCCCGATCATCGAAGCCTCGGCACGCAAATACGCCAAGGAGAAGGGCATCACCCCGCGGGATTGCGCGAAGGAAGTCTGAGCGGCGTTTTCATTCGTGCCACCGGCCGGCGGTTTTCGTCGGCCGGTGGCATTCGCACGTCCATTTCTGGCAGGAATCCAATTCTCGAATCCTATTCTCGATTGCTGCAATCGATAAAAGAAATCCGTATTTGCGTTGGCTGGATTTCGATTGAAAATGAATTCGTCGAATTAAACGCACTATTCGGAAAACAATTCATCAGGTGATGCCATGACCCACAGGGATAATTTCTCCAGTCTTTCCGCCGGCACCGATTACGAACAGCTGGCCAATCGCTTCCGGCCGATCTTCGCGCGGATCGCCGAAGGCGCCCTCGAGCGCGAGCGCAACCGCACGCTGCCCCACGAAGCCATCGAATGGCTCAAGAAGGCCGGCTTCGGCGCGGTGCGCGTGCCGGTGGAGGCGGGCGGCGCCGGCGCCTCGCTGCCGCAGCTGGTGCGCCTGCTGATCGAGCTGGCCGAGGCCGACTCCAACATTCCGCAAGCCCTGCGCGGCCATTTCGCGTTTGTCGAGGACCGCCTCAACGCCCAGCCGGGCCCGGATCGCGATCGCTGGTTCAAGCGCTTCGTGGACGGCGATCTGGTGGGCAACGCCTGGACCGAGGTGGGCGACGTGAAGATCGGCGACGTGATCACCCGGGTCACGCCCGACGGCGCCGGCTGGCGCCTGAACGGCCACAAGTACTACAGCACCGGCAGCATCTTCGCCGACTGGATCGACGTGTTCGCCCGCCGCAGCGACACCGGTGCCGACGTGATCGCCGCGGTGAATACCCACCAGCCCGGCGTGCGCCAGCAGGACGACTGGGACGGCTTCGGTCAGCGCACCACCGGCAGCGGCACGTCGGAATTCGTCGACGCCATCGTCGAGCCGGAGAACGTCATCGACTTCGCCACCCGCTTCAAATACCAGACCGCCCTTTACCAGCTGGTGCTGCTGGCGGTGCTGGCGGGCACGGCCCGGGCGGTGGAGCGCGACATCGCCCACCACGTGCGTGAGCGCAAGCGCATCTTCAGCCACGGCAACGCGCCGCTGGTGCGCGACGACGTGCAGATCCAGCAGGTCGTCGGCGAGATCTCGGCGCTGGCCTACGCCGCCGAAGCCACCGCCGTGCGTGCCGCCGAGCCGGCCCAGCGGGCCTACGTGGCGCGCTTTGGCGGCGACGAGGCGGTGGAGCGCCAGGCCAACATCGACGCCGAGATCGAATCCGCCAAGGCCCAGGTGGTGGTCGCCGATCTGGTGCTGCGCGCCAGCTCCAACCTGTTCAACGCCCTGGGCGCCTCGGGCGTCAGCGAAACCAAGGCGCTCGACCGCCACTGGCGCAACGCCCGCACCGCCGCCACCCACAACCCGCTGATCTACAAGGCCAAGGTCGTTGGCGACTGGGCCATCAACGGCACCGAGCCGCCCTACGTCTGGCAGATCGGCGGCAGCCCGGCCGCCCGCTGAGCCGCGCCGCCCGCAACCGACCCACCGAATTCAACGCATTCCGACAGGAGAACCCCCATGAGCACCGCCGTTGCCGAACGTCCCCGCGCCCCCCGCGTCAATTCGCCCGAACCCTTTGCGCCGCGCCCGCGTCCGGCCCAGCCGGCCTACCTGATCCGCAGCGACGCCGAGGCCATCGAGGTGGCCCGCCGCCTCGCCGCCGAATTCATCGTCGAGGCGCCCCTGCGCGACCGCGAAGGCATCCTGCCGCTGGTGGAAGTGGACGCCTACTCGCGCAGCGGCCTGTGGGGCATCAACGTGCCCAAGGCCTACGGCGGCGCGGGCGTCTCGTACGCCACCGTGGCGGAGGTCATCAAGATCGTCGCCGCCGCCGATTCGAGCATCGCTCAGATCACCCAGAACCACCTGGTGCTGGTGGCCCACATCGGCCTCGACGCCACCGACGCGCAGAAGCGCTTCTTCTTCGACCTGGTGCTGAAGGGCTACCGCTTCGGCAACGCCTTCTCCGAGCTCAACAGCCGCAACGTGGCCAGCTTCGAGACCAAGGTGAAGGACCTGGGCGACGAGGTGGAGGTGAACGGCCAGAAGTTCTACACCACCGGCGCGCTGCTCGCCCACATCGTGCCCATCGTGGCGGTGGACGACGCCGGCAAGGGCTACCTGGTGTTCGCCGACCGGGACGCGCCGGGCCTCACCGTGACCAACGACTGGTCGAGTTTCGGCCAGCGCACCACGGCCTCGGGCTCGGTACGCATCGAAGGCGTGCGGGTGCCGAAGGATCGGGTCATCCCGATCGACGCCTTCGACGCGCCCACCGCCGCCGGCCCGATCTCGCAGATCATCCAGTCGGCCATCGATGCCGGCATCGCCAAGGGCACGCTCGACGACACCATCGCCTTCGTGCGCACCAAGAGCCGGCCGTGGATCGACAGCGGCAAGGACAGCGCCGCCGAAGATCCCTTCACCATTGCCACCATCGGCAACCTGGCGATCCGCCTGCACGCCGCCGAGGCCTTGCTGGAGCGCGCCGGCCGCCTGATCGACGTGGCGCTGGCCAACCCCACCGCCGAGACGGTGGCCGCCGCCACCGTGGCCACCGCCGAATCGAAGGTGCTCACCACCGAGATCGCCATCGAGGCCGCCAACCGGCTGTTCGAGCTGGCCGGCACCCGCGCCACCCTGGCCGCCCACAACCTCGACCGCCACTGGCGCAACGCCCGCGCCCACACCCTGCACGACCCGGTGCGCTGGAAATACTTCCACGTGGGCAACTACTACCTCAACGAGATCGACCCGCCGCGCCACCCCTGGAACTGAGCGCGCCGCCAACGACACGGAACCGAAACCATGAGCAAGCCAATCCGCTTCAACGCGTTCGAGATGAACTGCGTCGGCCACCAGTCGCCGGGGCTGTGGTCCCACCCGCGCGACCGGTCCTGGCAGTACAAGGATCTGGAGTACTGGACCGACCTGGCCAAGACCCTCGAGAAAGGCATCTTCGACGCCATCTTCATCGCCGACGTGGTGGGCTACTACGACGTCTACAAGGGCAGCAACCACCACGCGCTGCACCAGGGGGTGCAGATTCCGGTGAACGACCCGCTGCAGCTGGCGGCGCCCATCGCGATGGTCACCGAGCACCTGGGCATCGGCATCACCGCCTCCACGTCCTTCGAGCACCCCTACACCTTCGCCCGGCGGCTCTCGACGGCTGACCACCACACCAAGGGCCGGGTGGGCTGGAACATCGTCACGTCCTATCTGGAAAGCGGCGCGAAGAACGTGGGCGAGGGCGGTCTGCGCCGCCACGACAATCGCTACGAGGTGGCCGCCGAATACACCGAGGTGCTCTACAAGCTGCTCGAAGGCAGCTGGGAGGACGGCGCCGTGGTGCGCGACAAGGAGCGCGGCGTGTTCGCCCGCCCCGAGAAGGTCCACAAGATCGGCCACAAGGGCAAGTACTTCGAGGTGCCCGGCTACCACCTCTGCGAGCCCTCGCCCCAGCGCACGCCGGTGCTGTTCCAGGCCGGCGCGTCGGGGGCCGGCAGGGCCTTCGCGGCGCAGCACGCCGAGTGCGTGTTCGTCGCCACCCCCAGCCCGGCCACGCTCAAGCAGTACGTGGCCGACGTGCGCGCCCAGGCCGCGGCGGCGGGGCGCGACCCGGCCAAGGTGCTGGTCTACACGCTCGTCACCGTCATCGTCGACGAGACCGACGAGAAGGCCCGCGCCAAGTTCGAGGATTACAAGCGCCACGTCTCCTACGACGGCGCCCTGGTGCTGATGTCCGGCTGGAGCGGCATCGACTTCGGCCGCTACGCGCCGACCGATCCGGTGAAGAAGGTCGAGACCAACGCCATCGTGTCGGTGGTCGATCACCTCGCCAGCGGCGAGAAGGAATGGACCATCGACGAACTCGCCCGCTGGGGCGGCATCGGCGGGCTGGGGCCGGTGTTCGTGGGTTCGCCGGGGACGGTGGCCGACATCCTGCAAAAGTGGGCCGACGAGACCGACGTGGACGGCTTCAATCTGGCCTACGCGCTGGCCCATGAAACCTTCGAGGACGTGGTCACCCATCTGGTGCCCGAGCTGCAGCGTCGCGGCGTCTATCCCACCGCCTACAAGCCCGGCACCCTGCGCGAGAAGCTCTTCGGCGAAGGGCCGCGCCTGCCCGACAGCCACCCGGCCGCCCGCTACCGGGACATCGAGCGGGTCAAGCGCGAGCAGGGCAGGGCCGCCGCGACCCACGCCGACGAAGCGGTCGCCGCCTGATCCCATCCTGTTCCAACCCTGCCTGCCGGGCGTCTGCCCGGCGGGTGCATTGCAGTCGTCCCAACCACGCGGAGGCGCCATGTCGGCCAGCCCGATCCTGCAGCTCGAATCCATTGAAGTCGTTTATGAACAGGTGATCCTGGCGGTGCACGGGGTCTCCCTCGAGGTGGGCGCCGGCCAGGTGGTGGCCCTGCTCGGTGCCAACGGCGCCGGCAAGAGCTCCACCCTCAAGGCTATCTCCAGCCTCGTCCGCGCCGAGCGCGGGGCGGTGACGGCCGGGCGCATCCGCTACCAGGGCGCCGACATCACCCACGCCGCGCCCGACGCACTGGTGCGCGGCGGGCTCGTGCAGGTGCTCGAAGGGCGCCACTGCTTCGCCCACCTCAGCGTCGAGGAGAACCTGCTCACCGGCGGCTTTGTCGGCAAGCCGGGCCGGCAGGCGCTCAAGGCCGGCCTTGAGCAGATCTATCACTACTTTCCGCGCCTCAAGGCGCGCCGCAAGAGCCTCGCCGGCTACTCCTCGGGCGGCGAGCAGCAGATGGTCGCCATCGGCCGGGCGCTGATGGCCCGACCGCGTCTGGTGTTGCTCGACGAGCCCTCGATGGGCCTCGCGCCCTTGATCGTGGACGAGATCTTCGAGATCGTCGCTCAGCTCAACCGCGTCGAAGGGGTCAGCTTCCTGCTCGCCGAGCAGAATGCCCGCGTCGCCCTGCGCCACGCCCACCACGCCTACGTGCTGGAGAGCGGCCGCGTGGTGGCGGACGGCTCCGCCGCCGAGCTCGATGCCCGCGGCGACATCCACGATCTCTACCTCGGCGGCATCGCCGCGTAGCGGGCAGGGGAGGGCGGGGGCCGCGCTGCGGTATCATGTCGCCCCATGAAAACCCCTCTCTGCGTCGCTGTCGCCCAGATCAATTCCGTCGTGGGCGACATCTCCGGCAATGCGCGCCGGATTCTGGATGCGGTGACCCGCGCGAAGGCCGCGGGCGCCGACGTGGTGCTGACTCCCGAACTCGCCCTGTGCGGTTATCCCCCCGAAGACCTGCTGCTGCGCCCGGCCTTCCTCGACGCCTGCGCCCGTGAGCTGGCCGCGCTGGCGGCCCAGGTGCACGGCATCACGGTGCTGGTGGGCTACCCCTCGGCCCAGGGCGGTGGGCGCTACAACGCCGCCGCGGTGATCCAGGACGGGCGCATCGCCGCCAACTACTTCAAGCACCGCCTGCCCAACTACGAAGTCTTCGACGAGGAGCGCTACTTCGAGCCGGGCACCGATGCCTGCGTGTTCGAACTCAAGGGCGTGCGGGTGGGCGTCAACATCTGCGCCGACGTGTGGGAATCCGGTGCCGCCGAGGTGGCCCGCGAGGCCGGCGCCGAGCTGTTGCTGGTGCTCAACGCCTCCCCCTTCCACATGAACAAGCAGCCGCTGCGCTACGAGGTGCTGCGCGAGCGCGTGGCCGATACCGGCCTGCCGGTGGCCTACTGCAACCTGGTGGGCGGGCAGGACGAGCTGGTCTTCGACGGTGGCTCCTTCGCCCTCGACGCCGACGGCAGCCTGGCCTGGCAGGGGGCGAGCTTCACCGAAGAACTCGCGCTGCTGCACTTCGCGGACGGCGCGTGGCAGGAACGCAGCGTGCCCGCCGCGCGCCCCGTCGAGGCCGACGTGTACGACGCGCTGGTCCTCGGCGTGCGCGACTACCTGGGCAAGAACGGCTTTCCCGGCGCGCTGATCGGTCTCTCCGGCGGCGTCGACTCGGCGCTCACCCTCGCCATCGCGGTCGACGCCCTGGGCGCCGACAAGGTGCGCGCCGTGATGATGCCCTCGCCCTACACCGCCCGAATGAGCCTGGACGATTCCCGCGAGATGGTGCGCCGACTCGGCGTGCGCTTCGACGAGATCGCCATCGAGCCGGCCATGAACACCTTCGCCGCGATGCTGGCCCCCCAGTTCGCCGGCCTGCCCGAGGACACCACCGAGGAAAACCTCCAGTCGCGCATCCGCGGCATGATCCTCATGGCGCTCTCCAACAAGACCGGCGCCATCGTGCTCACCACCGGCAACAAGAGCGAGATGGCCACCGGTTACGCCACGCTGTATGGCGACATGGCCGGCGGTTTCGCGGTCATCAAGGACATCTACAAGACGTTTGTGTATCGCCTGTGCGCCTGGCGCAACGCCCAGCCCGGCGGCGAGGTGATCCCCGAGAACATCCTGATCCGCCCGCCCTCGGCCGAGCTCAAGCCCGACCAGTGCGACCAGGATTCGTTGCCGCCCTACGATGTGCTCGACGCGATCATCGCGGCCTACATGGAAGAGGACGTGTCGCCCCGCGAGATCGTCGCCCGAGGCTACCCTGAGGCCGACGTTTATCGCACCGTCGGGATGCTGCGCCGCAACGAGTACAAGCGCCGCCAGGCCCCGCCGGGGGTACGCGTCACTCAGCGCGGCTTCGGCAAGGACTGGCGCTACCCGATCACCTCCCGCTACCGCGACGCTTGAGCGTCCGGGGCTTTCCGACAACAGGTGCCCGGCATCCGCCGGGCCGGATATTCCGGCTAGAATGCCGCATCGTTTCCAGGAGACCGCCAATGAAGAAAATCGAAGCCGTCATCAAGCCCTTCAAGCTCGACGAAGTGCGTGAGGCGCTGTCCGAAGTCGGCATCACCGGCCTGACCGTCACCGAAGTCAAGGGTTTCGGCCGCCAGAAGGGGCACACCGAGCTGTACCGCGGTGCCGAGTACGTGGTGGATTTCCTGCCCAAGGTGAAGATCGAGGTGGTCGTCGCCACCGACGTGGTCGACCAGGCCGTCGAGGCCATCATCAAGGCCGCCCGCACCGGCAAGATCGGCGACGGCAAGATCTTCGTGATGCCGGTCGAGCAGGTCGTGCGCATCCGCACCGGCGAGACCAACGAATCGGCTATCTGAGCCCCGGCCTGCCTTGAAGAAAGCCCGCCCCCGCGGGCTTTTTGTTTTTGTGGGGTGGCTTCGCGTAAAATGTGATGTTTTACGCATTTCCGGATTCACCCATGGCCTCCACCGTCCGCACCCGCTTCGCCCCCAGCCCCACCGGTTACCTCCACATCGGCGGCGCGCGCACCGCGCTGTTCTCGTGGGCCTACGCGCGGCGCCACGGCGGCCAGTTCATCCTGCGCATCGAGGACACCGACGTGGCCCGCTCCACGCCCGAGGCCGTGCAGGCCATCCTCGACGGCATGAGCTGGCTCGACCTCAACTGGGACGAAGGCCCGTTCTACCAGATGCAGCGCATGGACCGCTACAAGGCGGTGATCCAGGAAATGCTCGCCGCCGGCAGCGCCTACCCCTGCTACATGCCGCCCGAAGAGCTCGACGCCCTGCGTGAGGCCCAGCGCGCCCGCGGCGAGAAGCCCCGCTACGACGGCCGCTGGCGCCCCGAGCCGGGCAAGCAGCTGCCCCAGCCGCCGGCCGGTGTCGCGCCGGTGATCCGCTTCCGTAACCCCACGGATGGCGTGGTTGCCTGGGACGACCTCGTCAAGGGCCGCATCGAGATCAGCAACGCCGAGATGGACGACCTCATCATCGCCCGCGCCGACGGCACGCCCACCTACAATTTCTGCGTGTGTGTAGACGACTGGGACATGGGTATCACCCAGGTCATCCGCGGCGACGACCACGTGAACAACACCCCGCGCCAGATCAACATCCTGAAGGCCCTCGGCGCCGAAGTGCCGCAATACGCCCACCTGTCGATGATCCTCGGCGACGACGGCCAGAAGCTCTCCAAGCGCCACGGCGCGGTGAGCGTCACCCAGTACGACGACGACGGCTACCTGCCCGAAGCCGTCATCAACTACCTGGCCCGCCTCGGCTGGAGCCATGGCGACGACGAGATCTTCAGCCGCGAGCAGCTGGTGGAGTGGTTCGACCTCGACCACATCACCCCCTCTGCGGCCCAGTTCAACACCGAAAAGCTCAACTGGCTTAACGCCCATTACATCAAGCAGAGCGACAATGCGGCCCTGGCGGCCGATGTCTCGCGCCGACTCGCCCGCCGCGGCGTCGACCCCGAGACCGGTCCGTCGCTGGAGGCGATCATCGGGCTCTACAAGGACCGCGTTGCCACGCTCAACGAACTCGCCGACGCCGCCGAGGCTTTCTACATCGACCTGCATCCGGCGCCGGAGCTGGTTGCGCAGCACCTCACCGATGCGGCGCGTGCGGCATTGGCTACCTTGCGCGGCAAGCTTGAGGTTGTGACGTGGGAGAAGGCTGCGATCTCGGCGGCGATCAAGGAGACCTGCGCGGAGCACGGGATGAAGATGCCGCAGGTGGCGATCCCGCTGCGGGTGCTGCTGCTGGGGCAGACGCAGACGCCGGCGATCGATGGGGTGGTGGAGGTGATGGGGAGGGAGGGAGTTGTGGGGAGGGTGAAAAGGGGGGCGGGCGCCTCGAAAAACCTCACCCCACCCGCCACTTGGTAAAATCCTTTTGTCTTGAGCCCCGTAGCCATCTACCCCGATGAAACCGCATAGCGCCATCAAGACCGACCTGTTCGCCGACGAACTTCACCGCAAAAAGATCGACTCCTTTGGTGTTTCGCTTGCCGAGATCGAGTCATACATCGACTTCGTGGCATTGGCGACCGAGGTCGATCGCATCGCGCCCCAGCCGGTCAGCCCGTAGGGTGGCCGCCCGCCGTATCCGACCGAGACGATGGTGCGCCTCCTGGTCTTGAAGCGGCTGCACAACCTGTCGGACGAGCAGATGGAATACCAGCTCTCGTCCGCATGAGCTACAAGCGCTTCTGCGGGCTGGAGAGTGCAATGAACATCTCTGATCGCATCACGGTCTGGACCTTCGAGAACCGCATCGGCGAAGCGAGTGCGAAGGCGCTGTTCGATGGTGTCTCGGCGCAGCTGCTCAAAAAGGGCTTCATCGCCCGCGGTGGTCAGATCATCGACGCGACCCTGGTGCCGGCGCCCAGGCAGCACACCAGCCGGGGCGAGAAGGCGCTCATCGAGCAAGACGCGATGCCGGCCGGCTGGAAGCCCGCGAAGCGGCGCCAGAAGGACCTTGATGCCACCTGGACCAAGAAGCACGGTAAAAGCCACTTCGGCTACAAGCTGTCCATCAACGTCGACCAGAAGTACAAAATCATCCGCAAGATCGAGACCGACACGGCCAGCACGCACGACAGCCAGCACTTCGATAATGTTCTCGATACGGCCAACACGAGCCGGGATGTGTATGCCGACCGAGGCTATCCGTCTGCGGGGCGCGAAGCCTGGCTGAGGGAAAACGGCTTCCGCAACCAGATCCAGCGGAACGGTCATCGCAACAAGCCGCTGTCCGACTGCCAGCAGCGGCGCAACAAGCGCATCGTCAGGACGCGGGCCGGGTCGAGCATGTGTTCGGAGCCATCGACCAGATGGGCGGCAAGCTGCTTCGTACCATCGGCCAGGCGCGGGCGAACTTTGCGCTGACGATGATGGCGGCCTGCTACAACCTGAAGCGGCTGCCTTATTTCCAGAAGGCCGGAATCGAAGCCTTCTGACGCCCAAGAGGGGCCGAATCGCCGCTACCCGAGGCGATTCGAGGCCAAAACGGGACGAGACGGCCAGCGATGGCGGTGATTTGCCGCAGATATTGAGCCGGATTCGGCCAGGATTATCGTGTAGGGTGCGATTTGCTGAAAACGGCGGGTTATTCGAGGTGCTCGTACGTAATGTTGCGCGAGCTGGATCGCATTCGCTTAGAGGTGCTGCTGAATTTTTCGCCTATAACCTGATTCGGCTGGGCGATTTGATGGCACCGTCCCACAGATTAGAGGAAATTATTCCGTGTCTGCAATTCGTGCAGAAATTTTGGAGTGGCAGCGGTGGGATTGCTGCGCAATGGAGGTAAGTTTGGCAAAGGAATAAACGTCTCGAAACGACATCGCTGTTGGCGTGATCCGCTCACTAGAAATTGATTGTTCGGGTAGGAAAATAGCGGCGATGAACGCTGACTTTTTTAGCGCCTTGTTATGGGCTACTACATTCATACGGTATTGAATAGTTCGTCTTATGTCTTTTTCAAAAAAAGCAATAAATCCACATTCAGCTCACACTGTATCTCTGATTGGACTAGGTCGGAGCCTTTGGCGCAATCGAGATTTAATCGCGCAAATGACCAAGCGCGAGGTCATTGGTCGCTATAAGGGCTCAGTCATGGGAATGGCTTGGTCTTTATTTAACCCCCTTTTTATGCTTTCTGTTTATACTTTTGTTTTTTCTGAAATTTTTAAGTCACGTTGGGAGGGCGGCGACAGTACGACGCAATTTGCCATAGTGTTATTTGTCGGTATGGTCGTACTGAACCTGTTTAATGAAGTGGTCAACCGTGCTCCTGGATTGATCCTTTCCAATGTCAATTATGTTAAAAAAGTAGTGTTCCCGCTGGAGATTTTACCCGTTGTCAGCACCGGGGCTGCATTGTTTCACTGCTCAATCAGTCTCTGCGTTTTGCTAGTAGCGTTTTCCGCATTCAATGGCTATTTATATTGGACTGCGATTTTTATTCCGCTCATACTAACCCCACTGGTCATGGTGATCCTTGGTATAGCCTGGATATTGGCATCATTAGGCGTGTTTTTACGTGATGTCGGACAAACCGTCGCTATATTCACAACTATATTGACATTCCTCTCTCCTGTCTTTTATCCGGTGACCGCTGTTCCGGAGAAGTTCCGTCCGTGGCTTATGGCTAATCCCCTTACCTTCATAATTGACCAAGCACGAGAAGTGTTAATTTGGGGGCGCGTGCCAGATGTACAGGGTTTGAGTTTGTATGGGCTTTTGGCTATATTAGTTGCATGGAGTGGCTATTTTTGCTTCCAAAAAACAAGGAAGGGATTTGCGGATGTCCTCTAACGACATAGCGATTCGCGTTGAGAGCCTGGGAAAGTGTTATCAGGTTTACGAAAACCCTCGCGACCGACTCAAGCAATTTATTTTTCCCCGAGTGAAAAGGTTGATAGGGAAACCCCCTGTACGATATTTTCACGAATTCTGGGCACTCAAAGACGTTTCTTTTCAAGTGAAGAGGGGAGAAACCGTTGGTGTAATTGGCCGCAATGGTAGTGGCAAATCAACCCTACTGCAAATGATATGTGGAACATTAACCCCGACCAATGGAATGGTTGAGACTCACGGTCGTATTGCTGCATTGTTAGAGCTCGGCTCCGGTTTTAACCCAGAGTTTACTGGACGCGAAAATGTATACATGAATGCAGCAGTTCTTGGGCTTTCTAGGGAGGAAATTGACAACCGATTTGACGAGATTGCAGCGTTTGCTGATATCGGCCACTTCATGAATCAGCCCATTAAAAATTATTCTAGTGGAATGGTTGCGCGACTTGCGTTTTCTGTGGCTGTTCAGGTTGATCCTGATGTGTTGGTTGTCGATGAAGCGCTCAGTGTTGGCGATATGGCTTTTCAAGAAAAGTCTTTTACTCGAATGAAACGAATTCGAGATTCTGGTACGTCAATCCTATTTGTTTCCCACTCGCCTTCGGCGGTGAGAAATTTTTGTGATCGCGCGGTTTGGCTTAACGCTGGTCGGATGCGTGCGATTGGCGAGCGCCTTGCAGTCTGTGATGAATATCAACGCGAAATGGAAGATGAAATACGTCGAGAGTCCCGTTTCATATCAACTAGCCAAACCGGTGAGGTTGTGCCGGTAGCCACTTCTAGTGCCCCAGATCGGACTATTAGCGTTTTGGCGATTCGGTCTGATAAGAAATCTTATCGCATGGGAGAAGATATACGAATTGAAATTGCCCTTAGATTCAAAAAAGCGCCTGATATATACGGGGTTGGAATCATTGTTTATGACTTAAAGGGTAATGTCGTAACAATATTAAATACGTTGCGAGATGATATATTTCTTTCTGAGGAAAAAGAAAATCTGACGCTTTTGATTCGTGATAATCATTTTGCACCAGGTGAGTACTACATAACCATATCCGTTTCAGACGAGCATGCGATGTTTTCTTACGATAGATTAGATTCATGCTTGATGTTTTATGTCGAGATGGAGCGAACCTCACGTGGTCTTGCAAAGGTTGACGGCTTGTTAAGGTGTGAACATGAATGGATTTGATAGGGAAGATTGGTGCCTGGATAAAAATGAAAGCATTTGGGTTCGTCCGGGAAGTAGAGTCAATTTAATTAACCCGGTTCCTCTGGTTGCGCTGCTTCGTGTGAGGAATGAAGAGCTAATTCTCAATGATACATTGAATCATATTTCTGATTTCGCGGACCTTATTTTTGCATATGACGACGCGAGCACAGATAGAACGCGAGAAATACTTAAATCTCACGAAAAAGTGGTCCATATCATACAGAATGATTTTTGGATGTCAGGGGTTGGCGATCGTTTGCTGTCAGAAACGCGGCATCGTGGACTACTTTTGCAAGAAGCTCGAAAGAATGCAAATTTTAATTGGTGTATCTGTTGCGATGCAGATGAGCGTTATGTTGGATCGATTAGACGGTTTGTAACGGAACCAATTAAAGACAAGCCAGACTATATTCGAATTAAATTGTTTGACGCTTATATGACGGAAGGAGATGATCATCCTTACTTGGGCAAGACGCCATTAAAAAATTTTCGGCGTTTTTTTGGTCCAGAGCGTAGAGATATATTAGTGCTTTGGAAGAACAGCGAATTAGTTCATTTTACTGGATTAGATGCGAGGGAGCCTGTTGTTCAAGGGAGGGGGGAGAACAGGTTCTTGTGTCAACACTACGGAAAGAGCTTGTCTTACGAACACTGGGAAGCAACATGCGAATATTATGTCAACCATTTCCCTTCTGATTCTTATGGAAAGAAATGGGCGGAGAGAAAAGGTAAAGCTCTTCATTCGAAGTCTGATTTCGGTCGCCCGTTGTTTGAATGGGGAGATCTTCTGTTTGATAATGCAGTGAAGATTTATTGAAATGAAAAAAAAATATATCCCAAAAACTGCATTGGTTGCTTGTTCTCGTTTGGTTGATTTTGCTGGTGCGGAAATTGCGTCTATTGAAATTGCAGAGGCGCTGCGGGATCTCGGCGTACAAGTAAAATTGGCTGCACTCGAGGTCGGCAAGGTCATCGAGAGTGAGATAAAACATTTAGGAATTGATTGTATAGATCTTTCGGCTTCAAGGATTTCAGGTGAGCAGTTTGATCTGGTCTGGGTTAGTCATTACGTTACAGCTTATCACTTATTCATAAAAGAGGCCGTTTTCGCCAGGGTTGGTATTTTTTCGTCTCTTTCGCACTTTGAGCCAATTGAAACTCCTCCGCTGCCCTCTGTTTATTTTTCACGGTACACAGTTAATTCAGAGGAAAACCTTTCTCATTTTGAGACTCGCTATCCGAAATTTAACGATCGGGTAGATGTCTTTCCGAACTCCGCGCCAAGTAAATTCTTCGATGCTTATTCGAAATATTTTGAAAGAGAAATAAAATCTGTCGCGATTGTTTCAAATCATCCTCCAAGAGAAATAATTGATTTGATCCCGATTTTAAAGAGCAAAGAGGTTCGGGTTGACTTAATTGGAGTTCAAGGAGAGCACCTGAGGGTTACTCCTAGTATTTTGTCTAAATACAGCGTGGTAATCACTATCGGCAAGACTGTCCAGTATTGTTTGGCTTTAGGGGTGCCTGTTTTTTGTTATGATCACTACGGTGGTCCGGGGTGGATCACCCTTCAAAAATTCGAGCCGGCGCTGGCTAAGAATTTTTCAGGTCGTTGTTCTAACCGGAGATTATCTTGTGAGCATATATGCAGTGAGCTGTTTTCAGGTTTTATAGATATTCTAGACCAGCGAGAGGCTTTGCGTGATCTGGCAAAAATTAAATTTGATCTTACAAAGAATTTGATAGGCCTTCTTGATGTTGCGAGCGAATACCCTTTTTCGATATCTTTGTCAGAAACAGAACGTCAGGTATTGTCGCGCGAGTCGAGTTTGTTTCTAATTCAGCGCCAAATTATTTCGAATATTCAATATGCGTTATCGGGGCGCGATGGTCAAATTGCGTGCCTTAACGACGCTTTGGCAGAGCGTGACGCCCAGACTGCCGGCCTTAACGAGGCATTGGGAGAGCGTGATGCTCAAATTGCGTGTCTTAACGACGCTTTGGCAGAGCGTGACGCCCAGACCGCCGGCCTCAACGATGCCTTGGTAGAGCTCGAAGGTCAGATCGCTAGCCTCAATCATGCTTTAGTTGAGCGTGAGGAAGCTTTAAGTAGGTCACGTGTTGAGCTTACGAATGTTTTGATGTCTTCAAGTTGGAAAATTACATTGCCTTTAAGAAAATTAATAATCAATTGGCGAGTTTTAAAAGCACGCTCCCGTGTTTTATTGGAGCATTCTATCTTTGTCGTTCGTCAAGAAGGTATATCAGGATTTTTTCGTCGGACTATCGGTTTTTTGGATCGAACTTGGCAGCGCAAGTTGGCAGCAAGGCAGGTTGAGCGTTTTTCAGCAGATTTGGAGACTGCCACGCAGAGCAAGAATTTTTTGCTCGTGTCTTTTGTAATCCCTATCTACGATAGGACTGATGTTCTGCGCACGGCGATCGAGTCTGCCCTCAATCAGTCTCAGCAAGTTTTTGAAGTTATTTTGGTGACAGATGGATCTCCGCCTGAAACCCTTGCGGTCGTTGAAGAGTTTCGCGCTGATCCTCGCGTGAGAATATTCAACTATCCGACCAGTTCAGGGAATGCTGTACGAGGACGGAATAAAGGCATTCTCGAAGCGCGTGGTCGATATATCGCTTTTCTTGATAGTGATGATGTTGCAACTCCGGATCGACTAGAAGTGTGCCTGCCAATTCTTGAGGCGGGTAAAGCGGACGTGGTTTACGGAGCTTGGCGGGCTCAGTTAGATGGGACTCGAGAGATTGACGGACTAGTTCAGGGTCAAGAGGTACATAGTCCTGATTGTGACTTGGCAATGTTAGAAAAGATCTGTGTGCCTTGTCAGAGTACTGTTATGGTCAGGCGAGAGATATTGTTGCAAGCGGGCTTTCTCAAGCCTCGCATGCAATATCGTGAGGATCATGAATTATGGGTTCGGCTTGCCTACTACGGTGCGGTATTTAAATCCGTTCCGCATGTATTGACTGATCTGCGACTACATGCTGGCAACAATGAGATTAACTTCAAAGGAAACGACTCTCACTGGGAGAGTTTGCTTCGTGAAGAATATCGACTTCCTGGCCCTATTCCAAAGAAAATTGGCTTTATTCTTGCGGGTTTGGGTATTTCTGGTGGTGCAGCTGTTGTTCTTAAGCATATAAGTCTTCTAATGGAAGCAGGGCATGATGCGTTCGTGATCGACCTCGGTGGTTATGGTGATATATTGTGGTACGGTAATCCTGCGATACGTGTGTATCGAATGGATGAAATGCAAAGCTGTGGTTTAGATAATATAGATCTTCTTTTTGCGACATTTTGGGAAACCGTTTCTTGGCTTGATAAGATTCCGGCGCGACGTAAGCTTTATTTTGTTCAGTCGGATGAGCGGCTATTTTATGAGTCTGACTCCGTTAAAGAAAAAGTCGCCGAAACGTATCGGATGGACTATGAGTACGTGGTTATTGCAAGATGGCTTGTCGACATGTTGCGCAATGAGTTTGGAAAGTCAGCGGTATATGTTCCTAATGGATTGGATAGAGAACTTTTTTATCCAGGTGATCCGCTAGAAGAAAAGCCATCTCAACGGTTACGGGTTCTGATTGAAGGTCCGATTTCAGTGCCGTTCAAAGGCATGGCTGATGCATATGCGGCTGTGTGTGGACTGGACTGCGAGTTATGGATTGTTAGCACTGATGGCAAGCCGGAAAGCGGCTGGCGTTACGATCGTTTTTTTGAGGCCGTCAAACAGGCTGAGATGCGACGAATCTACTCCTCTTGCGATGTGTTGCTTAAAATGAGCCGCGTCGAGAGCTTCGCTTATCCGCCCTTGGAGGCGATGGCTTGCGGGTGCGCCGTGGTCCTGGGGGAGGTGGACGGTGGCATAGAATACGCTGTCGACGAGGTAAACGTACTTAAGGTTGCGCAGGGAGATGTTGCGGCCGCGCGGGAAGCTGTGCTGAGGCTTTTGACCGACTCGGAACTAAAAGAACGTTTAATCTTAGCTGGTTTCGAAACAGTTAAGTGCTGGAGTTGGGAGGCTGCTCATGAAGCCATGCTCGCTCTGATTCAAAAGTCAGATCGCTCGTGAGTGCTTTTTTTCTTGTGACCTGACACTGATGTGTAGGGTTCGATATAGTCTGACTTGCTGGGAGACGAGTATTTTGGAGGGAGCTCTCAGCTAAGTTTGACACGATGAATTGAAGTATTGGTTTAAGTCATCGCGAGGTGTAGTTTGGTCGGTCTGCAGCTTAAAGCTTATCCTGCTGTGTCAGTTGTCATTGTAAACTGGAATGGTGAGAAATTTCTCGAGCGCTGTCTTTCGGCTTTGTTAGCTCAGACGGTGAAGCCAAATGAAATTATTCTGCTGGATAATTCGAGTTCTGATAGATCGCGTGAAATCGCGCGCCGCTTTCCCAGCGTTCGGTTAATAGAGATGGGCTGGAATACAGGATTTGCCAAAGGCAATAATCTTGCAATAAGGCAAGTTTCTGCGGAGTCGGAGTGGATTGCGCTCATTAATCCAGATGCGTTTGCTGATCGCCGTTGGCTCGAGTGCTTGCTTTCATCTGCATTGAAAAATTCTGAGTTCGATGTCTTTGGCAGTAAGTTAGTCAGTGCCGCCAATTCTGACGTGTTGGATGGGGCTGGCGATGTCTGTCACGTCAGCGGTTTGATATGGCGTACGGCGCATGGGATTTCCGCGTCATCTATCTATGAAAGAGAGCGTGAAATATTTTCTCCGTGCGCTGCGGCTGCATTGTATCGCCGCAGCGCATTGTTTGAAGTTGATGGTTTTGATGAAGATTTTTTTTGTTACGCAGAGGACGTTGATCTGGGTTTTCGTTTGAGACTCGCGGGTTATCGATGTCTGTACGTGCCGCAGTCAGTTGTGCATCACGTTGGATCGGGTACTACGGGTGGAAAAAATAGTAATTTTTCCGTCTATCACGGGCATCGAAACCTAGTTTGGATGTTTCTGAAAAATATGCCCGGTTGTCTTTTGTGGCTATTTCTTCCATTGCATGTGGTGTTAAATTTTATAAGCGTTCTGTGGTTTGCCCTGCGTGGTCAGGGGGGCGTGATTCTGCGAGCTAAGCGAGATGCCTTTTTGGGGGTGCCGAATATGTGGAGAAAACGGAAAGAGATTCAACGGTTGCGGCGTGCTTCAATAGGTGATATATGGCGTGTGCTAGACAAACGTTTTTTTCCTGTAAAAAGAAAATTTGAATAGGCAGCCTTTAATTTTTAGCATTAATTCTGGAATTGAGGTCTTTAGCTTCCCATACGCCAACGCAACCTCACCTTCGAATTCTCGACTGGCCGAGTATTTTCGGATGCCCCAGTAGGGTGTTTTTTCGGCTATGTCTCGCTCATAGGCTGTGTGCGGCAGATAGCCCAGTTTCGAGTACAGCCGCACACTGTTGCAGAAGCCGACGATGTATGCGAAGACGTCGCGCATGGCTTCGGCATGGTTGACGTAGTCACGCTGCCATACCCACTCCATTTTCAGATTTAGGAAGCTCGTCAGTTAGGATCTGTAGCAGGCGCAGGGCAGGGGATGCCGCTTCGGCTAAAATCCCAGCTTCGCTTCGCTGACACCCAAGGATCCCCATGCCCTCCGGCACCCCCATCCTCCGCTCCGCCTACCAGCCGCTTGCCTATGGCGTCGAAACCGTCGATCTCGACTTCCAGCTCGACCCCCAGGCCACCGTCGTCACCAGCCGTCTTGCGTGCGTGCGCAATCCGGAGGTGGCTGCGGGGCCCATCGTGCTGTTCGGCGACAACCTCGAACTGGTGTCGATCACCATCGACGGCACCGCGCCGGCGGTCGGGCAGGTGCGTGAGACGGCTTCCGGGCTCGAGGTGGACGTGGATGCCGACGCGGTGGTGCTCACCGTCGTCACCCGCATCAACCCGTCGGCCAACCTCACGCTGTCCGGGCTGTACCAGTCCCGTGGCGGGTTCTTCACCCAGTGCGAGGCCGAGGGCTTCCGCCGCATCACCTACTTCCCTGACCGTCCCGACGTGATGGCCCGCTACACCGTGCGCCTGGAGGCCGACGCCGCCACCTGCCCGGTGCTGCTCTCCAACGGCAACCTGCTCGAAACCGGCACCTTGCCGGGTGGCCGCCACTTTGCCCGCTGGGAAGACCCCTTCCCCAAGCCGTCCTACCTGTTCGCGCTGGTGGCGGCGGATCTGCAGGTCCTGGAGCGCAAGGTCGAGACGATGAGCGGCCGCGAGGTGCTCCTGCAGGTGTGGGTCGAGGCGCGGGATCTCGACCGCGTCGGTCACGCGATGGATTCGCTGGTGCATTCGCTGCGCTGGGACGAGGAGGTGTTCGGCCTCGAGCTGGATCTCGACCGTTTCATGATCGTCGCCGTGTCCGATTTCAACATGGGCGCGATGGAGAACAAGGGTCTCAACATCTTCAACACCAAGTACGTGCTGGCCAACCCGGACACCGGCACCGACCTGGACTTCGAAAATGTCGAGAGCGTCGTCGCCCACGAATACTTCCACAACTGGACGGGCAACCGCGTCACCTGCCGCGACTGGTTCCAGCTCACCCTGAAGGAAGGCCTCACCGTCTTCCGCGACCAGCAGTTCACCGCCGACATGATGGCGCGGGCCGCCGATTCGCCCGCCGCAGCCGAGTCGGCGCGGGCCGTGACGCGTATCGCCAACGTGCGCGTGCTGCGCGGGGGCCAGTTCCCCGAAGACGCGGGCCCCATGGCCCACCCGATCCGCCCCGACAGCTACCAGGAAATCAACAACTTCTACACCGCCACGGTGTACCAGAAGGGCGCCGAGGTGATCCGGATGCTCCTCACCCTGCTCGGGCGCGAAGGCTTCCGCAATGGCATGGACCTGTACTTCTCGTACCACGACGGCCAGGCCGTGACCTGCGACGACTTCGTGGGCTGCATGGCCGAAGCCAACGGGGCCGATCTCGACCTCTTCATGCGCTGGTACAGCCAGGCCGGCACCCCGCGCCTCAAGGCCGAAGGCGCCTGGGATGCCACCACCGGCAGCTACACGCTCACCCTCAGCCAGTCCACGCCGCCCACCCCCGGCCAGCTGGAAAAGCGGCCCCTGCACATCCCGGTGGCCGTGGGCCTGATCGGGCCCGATGGCGCCGACCTGCCCCTGCGCCTTGAAGGCGAGGCCAACGCCGGCGACACCACCCGCGTGCTCAACCTCAAGGAAGCCAGCCGCAGCTGGCGTTTCATCGGCCTCGCGGCCGAGCCGGTGCCCTCGCTGCTGCGCGGCTACTCGGCACCGGTGATCCTCGAACTCGACGAGCCCGACGAGCGCCTTGCCTTCCGCATGGCCTTCGACGCCGACCCGTTCAACCGCTGGGACGCCGCCCAGCGCTACATGGAGCGCGTGGTGCTGGCCCTGGCCGCCGATGCCGCCGCCGGCCGCCCGATGGACGTGCCCCAGGCCTTTGGCCACGCCTTCCGCGCGCTGCTCGTCAATGAAGCGCTCGACCCGGCCTTTGTCGCCGAGACCCTCGCGCTGCCGTCCGAGGCCTACCTGCTCGAACGCATGAAACCGGCCGATCCGGCACCCCTGCGCGCCGCCCTGATTCACCTGATGCGCGAGCTCGGCCAGGCCATGCAGGCCGATTTCATCGGCCGCTACCTCGATCTGGAAGTCGAAGGCGAGTACCGCTACCACCCGGCCGACGCCGGCAAGCGCAGCCTGCGCAACCTGTGCCTGCGCTATCTCACCGCCTGGGGCGGCGCCACCGCCATCGATCTGGCCGTCAAGCAGTTCGCCCACGCCGGCAACATGACCGAGCGCTACGGCGCCCTCGCCGCGCTGGTGCAGAGCGACGCCCCCCAGCGCACCGACGCGCTCGCCGCCTTCCATGACCGCTACAAGGATGATGCGCTGGTGCTCGACAAGTGGTTCATGCTCCAGGCCACCGCCTGGCGCTGGTCCGACGCCGCGCCCGCCACACTCGACCAGGTGCGCGCCCTGATGGACAACCCGGCCTTCAGCCTGTCCAACCCCAACAAGGTGTATTCGCTGCTGGGCGGCTATTTCAAGAGCAACGCCGCCGAGTTCCACCGGCCCGACGGCGCCGGCTATGCCTTCTGGGCCGAACAGGTGATCGCCCTCGACCGCAACAACCCGCAGGTCGCCTCGCGCATGGCCCGGGCGCTCGAAGGCTGGGCCAAGTTCACGCCCGACATCCAGGGCCGTATCCGAGCCGCCCTTGCCAGGGTGGCCGGTACGCCGGGCTTGTCGGCCGACGTGGCCGAGATCGTCGGCAAGGCCCTCGGCTGACCCGCGGGCTCCAGGCGCCGGCGCACGCCAGCGCCTGCCCGAAACGGGGTGTGAAATAGCGCGTCGTCATCGAAGTGCCGCCGTCAGTGGCATCTGCCGCAACCGGCTGTCCGGGCGGCCGGCTGCGAGCCGGCGGGTCCGGTATGATGGGCGACCTTCAAATTTTTTGCGCTGCCGCAATGGAACTCCTCAGCACCTTCATCGACATCGTCCTGCACCTGGACGTACACCTCGCGGCCCTCACGGCCCAGTACGGCACCTGGATCTACGCGATCCTGTTCCTCATCATCTTCTGCGAGACGGGGCTGGTGGTCTTCCCCTTCCTGCCGGGCGACTCGCTACTCTTCGTCGCCGGTGCCCTGGCCGCCACCGGCGGCATGGACATCTGGGTGCTGTGCGCGGTGCTGCTCGGTGCCGCGGTGCTCGGCGACAACACCAACTACTGGATCGGCCACACCATCGGCCCCAAGGTGTTCCGCTGGGAGAACTCCCGCTTCTTCAATCGCGCGGCCTTCGACAAGACCCACGCCTACTTCGAGTCCCACGGCGGCAAGACCATCATCATCGCCCGCTTCCTGCCGCTGCTGCGCACCTTTGCGCCATTCGTCGCCGGTGTGGCGCGCATGACCTACGCCCGCTTCGTGGCACTCGACTTCATGGGCGGCTTCATCTGGATCTTCTCCCTGTGCTGGCTGGGCTACGGTTTCGGTAACGTGCCGTGGGTCAAGAAGAACCTTTCCGCGGTGATTCTGGGCATCATCGCCGTCTCGCTGCTGCCGATCGTGATTGGCTGGCTCAAGGGGCGTCGCGCACAGGCCCCGGCTTGAGGATTTCCCCATGAAAAAGATCGTCATCCTGATCTCCGGCCGTGGCAGCAACATGGAAGCCATCGTCCGCGCGCAGATCCCCGGCGCGCAGATCGCCGCGGTGATTTCCAACCGCCCCGACGCCGCCGGCCTGGCCTTCGCCGCCAGTCACGGCATCGCCGCGCAGGTGGTGGACCACAAGGCCTATCCCAGCCGCGAGGCCTTCGACGCCGCGCTGGCCGAGACCATCGACGCCCACCAGCCCGACCTGGTGGTGCTCGCCGGCTTCATGCGCGTGCTCACCGACGGTTTCGTCAATCGCTACAACGGCCGCCTGCTCAACATCCACCCCAGCCTGCTGCCGTCCTTTCCCGGCCTGCACACCCACCAGCGCGCGCTGGAAGCCGGCGTGCGGGTGGCGGGCACCACGGTGCATTTCGTCACCCCGACCCTCGACTGCGGCCCGATCGTGATTCAGGCCGTGGTGCCGGTGCTGGCGGGCGACGACGAGGCCAGCCTCGCTGCCCGCGTGCTGGTGCAGGAACACCGCATCTACCCGCAGGCGGTGCGCTGGTTCGTCGAGGGGCGTCTCGCCATCGACGGCAACGCGGTGCGGGTGCGCGACGAGGTCGCCGGTCCTGCCGGGTGGACGGTTCCGCCCGTCGAGGGCTGATCGCGGAGCGCCATGGGCGTCGCGCCGAACCGCAGCCTGTGGGTCGCCATCGCGGTCTCCGCGGTGGTGCACCTGGCCGTGCTGCTGATTCCCGGCTGGCGCCTGCAGAGCGAGGACGCCAACGTCCTGCCGCCGCTGGACGCGCGCCTGGCGCCGCTACCCAAGCCCAGCATCCGCCCGCCCGACGACGACAAGCGCGTGGTGCTCGGCGATGCACCGCCGCCGCGTCCTCGCCCGAAACCCCGCAAGCCGGCGCATCCCGCCGACCCCCGGCCCGCCAGCGGCCCGGTGGCGACCCTCGCCCCCGAGCCCACCCCTGGCAGCGGCGACGACAAAGGCACCGACAGCGCGCCGCCGGGCAAGGACGAGACCGCCGCCACCCCCGACGCGCCACCCGCAGCGGAGACGGGCCAGGGCGGCAGCGGCAACACCGGCAAGCCCGCCGGTCCGAGCTTCGCCGAGATGTGGGCGGCGTCGGGGAAGGTGCAGTACAACGTGATCCGCGGCGAGCGCAATTTCATCATCGGCCGCACCACCCACGCCTGGACCCACGACGCCGAGCACTACTCGATGGAGACCGTCATCGAGACGTCCGGCCTGGTCGGGCTGGTCAAACCGTTCCGGATGATCCAGCGCAGCGAAGGCCGCATCGGCCCGCGCGGGCTGCTGCCCGAGAAATTCACCGTCGAGCGCGACGGTCAGATGAAGGAGCGCGCCGACTTCGACTGGTCCTCGGCCAAGGTCGTGCTGGTGGCCGGCGATCGCCAGCGCGAGTTCTCCATTGCCGAGGGCGACCAGGACGTGCTCTCGTTGATGCACCATCTGGCGCTCCAGCCCGACGGGCCGCTGCGCGCCGAACTGCTGGTCGTCACCGGCAAGAGCGCGGTACGCTCGGTGATCGAGAATCTCGGCATCGAGGAACTGGACATCCCCGCCGGCAAGGTTTCGGCCTACCATCTCGGCAGCAGCGGCCATCGCGGCGAGCTCAAGATCGACATCTGGCTCGCCCGCGACTACGCCAACCTGCCGGTGCGTCTCAAGATCACCGACAAGAACGGCGAAGTGCTCGATCAGGTCGCCACCGGCGTAGACCTGGGCGGCAACGCCCCCGTCAGCCGATAATCACGTTTCAACCGCATTTCGCCGGGCGCCGTCCGCGTCCGGCCGTCATCAGCATCGGATTTTCATGACCATTACCGCCGCCCAGATCCAGTCCGCCAGCCAGGCCCTCCGTTCCGTCCTGCGCTTCGATTACCCCGCCGACTCGGTGCTGTCCCGCTATTTCCGCGATTTGCGCGAACTCGGCGCCCGCGACCGGGCTTTCGTCGCCGAGGCGGTGTATGGCGTGCTGCGCCGCAAGCGCACCCTCGAACGCCTGTGCGGCGAGGACGTCTCCACCCGCAAGCTCGTGCTGGCATGGCTGGCCCGGGTCGAGGGCGTCACCCTGCGCCAGCTCGGCGACGGCCTGCATGGCCGCGACACCGACTTCTTCACCGAGGTCAAAGGCCGCGAGCTGGGCGAGCTCTCCTTCGCCGAGCGCATCGACATGCCCGACTGGCTCGCCGAGCGCCTGCTCGCCGGGCGCAGCCCCGAAGCCGTCGCCGCACTCGCCCAGAGCCTCAATCGCCCGGCGCCCCTCGACCTGCGCGCCAACCCGGCCAGGCTCGAGCGCGACGCGCTGGTGGACGCCCTCAAGGCCAGCGGCGTCGCCTGTGCGCCGGGTCGCTACTCGCCGCTGGCGGTGCGCCTCGAGGGCAAGCCCGCGCTGCAGAAGCATCCGCTGTTCCTCGACGGCAGCTTCGAGGTGCAGGACGAAGGCAGTCAGCTCCTCGGCTTCCTGCTCCAGCCCAAGCGCGGCGAGATGGTCGTCGATTTCTGCGCCGGCGCCGGCGGCAAGACCTTGCTGCTGGGCGCCCTGATGCGCAACACCGGGCGCCTCTATGCCTTCGACGTGTCCGACAAGCGCCTCGCCAAGCTCAAGCCGCGCGTGGCCCGCTCCGGGTTGTCGAACGTCCACCCGGTCGTCATCGCCAGCGAGAACGACCCGCGGGTCAAGCGCCTTGCCGGCAAGATCGACCGTGTGCTGGTGGACGCCCCGTGCAGCGGTCTCGGCACCCTGCGCCGCAATCCCGACCTCAAGTGGCGTCAGAGTCCCGAGGCGCTGGCCGAACTCACCACCAAGCAGGCCGCGATCCTCGCCAGCGCCGCGCGTCTGGTGAAGCCGGGGGGCCGCCTGGTGTACGCCACCTGCAGCGTGCTGCCTGAGGAGAACGAGGCCATCGTCGCCGCCTTCCTCGCCGCCAATCCCACGTTCGTCGCGCGTAGCGCCGAGGACGTGCTGGGCAAGCAGGGCATCGCCATCGCCTGTGGCGAACAACTGCGCCTCACCCCCTTTGATCACGACACCGACGGCTTCTTCGCCGCGGTGCTGGAGCGTCAGGGCTGATGCGCCGCCTCCGCCGCCTCGCCGCGGCAGCGTGGCTGGCGGCGAGCGCAATGGCGGCTGCGGCCGCCGAATCCGACCCGGAACGCGCGCCACCGACCCACCTGCCGGCAGGGGGCAGCGTCGCGCTCGCCTTCTCGCCCTGGCAGGACCCGGAAGCCCTGCTGCTGCAGGCGATTGCCGATGCGCGGGAACTCATCCTGGTCCAGGCGTATCTGTTTACGAGCAAGCCCCTGGCGCGCGGCCTCATCGCCGCCCACCAGCGAGGTGTGCGCGTCGAGGTCCTGCTGGACGCCGAGATGAACCGGCCGGCCTCGCCCAGCGTCCTGCCGCAACTGCTCGCGGCGGGCATTCCGGTGGCGGTGGAAACCCGTTTCAACATCGCTCACAACAAGCTGATGATCTTCGACCCGGCGTCCAGAACGCGGGGCGCAGTGGCCACCGGCTCCTACAACTTCACCCGTTCGGCGCGGACGATCAACGCGGAGAACCTGCTGCTCCTGCGCGGCAATCCCGCGCTGGTGGCCGCCTACGCCGACAACTGGAAGCGCCACCGGGCCGACGCCCTGGTGCTGCGCAGTCTCGACGACTTGCCGGGACGGAAAGGAAAGATGGATGGCAGAGAATCAGATCGCGGAACTCCTGATTGACCTGTGGCACGACCTCCAGCAGCCGGCCATTTTCTGGCAGATCGGCGTGCTGGCGGTGTGCCTGCTCGCCGCCGGCGCGATCACCCGCCAGATCAAGGCGGTGCTGCGTCGCCGCCGCGAGGCCGACCCGTCGGTGCCCCGCGGTGCCAGCGAGGAAGGCCTGCGGCGGGTGATCTTCCCGCTCACCGCGCTGGGGCTGGTGATCGTCTCGCGTATCGTGCTCGAGCGCTGGCATCACGTGAACCTGCTCAAGCTGGCGGTACCGCTGCTGGTGGCGATGGCCGCCGTGCGCCTCACCGTCCACGCCCTCAAGCGCGCGTTTCCACGAGCCGGCTGGCTGGCCTCGTTCGAGCGCATCTTCGCCACCGGCGCGTGGGTGGTGGTGGCGCTGCAGATCAGCGGCCTGCTGCCCACGGTGATCGACGGACTCGAACAGATCGGCTTCTCGATCGGCAAGGCCAAGGTCAACCTTTGGATGGTGCTGCAGGGCGCCCTGACGGTGCTCGTCACGGTGCTCGTCGCCCTGTGGGTGGCCGGTGTCATCGAAAGCCGGCTGATGCGCACCGACGGTCTCGACGCCAACATGAAGCTGGTGTTCGCGCGCCTGTCGAAAGCGCTGCTGATCGTGCTGGCGGTGGTGGTCGGCCTGCCGCTGGTGGGCATCGACCTCACGGCGCTGTCGGTGTTCGGCGGGGCGCTCGGTGTCGGTCTGGGTTTCGGCATGCAGAAGATCGCCGCCAACTACGTGTCGGGCTTCATCCTGCTGCTCGACCGCTCGATCCGCCTCGGCAACCTCATCTCGGTGGGCAGCGAGCGCGGCATCGTCAGTCAGATCACCACCCGCTATACCGTCCTGAAGGGCATGAGTGGCATCGAATCCATCGTGCCCAACGAGACCCTGGTCGGCTCGGTGGTGCAGAACGAGACCTTCACCGACCCCCGGGTGCGCGTCTCGCTGCCGATCCAGGTGAGCTACGCCACCGATCTCGAGCGCGCCATGGCGATCCTCGTCGAGGCCGCCCGGACCCAGCCTCGCGTCATGGACGACCCGGGCCCGGGCGCCTTCGTCGAAGCCTTCGCCGACAGCGGCATCAACCTGCAGCTCGGGTTCTGGATCCGCGATCCGGCCGAGGGCACGCTGGGCATCCGCTCCGCGATCAATCTCGAGATCTGGCGCCGTTTCAAGGCCGAAGGCATCGAGATCCCGTTCCCGCAGCGGGAGGTGCGCATCCTCGGCGGCGCCCAGCCGGCGGTCCCGGTGGCGCCGGTGTTGGATCAAGGCAACCCGGTTCCCTGACCCCGCGGGGCAAACCTCGGCTTTACCTTGGTTTGCCCCAGGCCGTGGACTAGAATCCGCTCGCCGTTACCGTATATCCAAAGGAATATCTCCCCGATGCTTTCCGGTCTGTTCGATCTGCCCTGGTGGGGCTACGTCGTCGTCACCCTGGCGATGACCCACGTCACCATCGCCGCGGTCACCATCTTCCTGCACCGTCACCAGGCGCATCGCGCACTCGATCTGCACCCGCTGCCGGCGCTGTTCTTCCGCCTCTGGCTATGGCTCACCACCGGCATGGTCACCAAGGAATGGGCGGCCATCCACCGCAAGCACCACGCCAAGTGCGAGACGTCCGAAGACCCCCACAGCCCGCAGGTCTATGGCATCAACAAGGTGCTGTGGACCGGCGTGTTCCTGTACGTCAAGGAGGCCCGCAACCGCGAAACCCTCCAGCGTTACGGTCACGGCACCCCGGACGACTGGATCGAGCGCAACCTGTTCTCGCGCTTCCCCAAGATCGGCATCCTGCTGATGCTGGCGGCCGATGTGGCGATGTTCGGCGTCTGGCCGGGCGTGTTGATGTGGGGCGTGCAGATGATCTGGATTCCGTTCTGGGCGGCCGGCG
This sequence comes from Zoogloea sp., assembly GCF_041911615.1. GTDB lineage: Bacteria > Pseudomonadota > Gammaproteobacteria > Burkholderiales > Rhodocyclaceae > Zoogloea. The sequence goes on from NZ_JAYROR010000113.1 coordinate 58,834, forward strand.
TCATCAATGGCCTGGGGCATTTCTGGGGCTACCGCAACTACAACTGCACCGATGCCTCCACCAACCTGATTCCGTGGGGCATCCTGATCGGCGGCGAGGAGCTGCACAACAATCACCACAGCTTCGCCACCTCCGCCAAGCTGTCGGCCCGCTGGTACGAGTTCGACATCGGCTGGATGTACATCCGCATCCTCGAGATGCTTCGCCTCGCCCACGTCAAGAAGACCATCCCGACGCCGCGCTTCGGCGCCGCCAAGGCGAGCGCCGACTTCGACACCCTGCAGGCCGTCATCACCCATCGCTACGACGTGATGACCCGCTACGTGAAATCCCTGCGCGCCATCGCTCAGGACGAGTTCGCCGCCCTCAAGGCCCAGTCCGGCGACACGCTCACCGTGCGTGAGCTGCGGCGCTGGCTGGTGGCCGACGAAGGCCAGTTGTGCGCCACCGAGCGCGAACGCCGCGCCTCGGTGCTGCAGGACAACAAGCGCCTCGAAACCGTGGTGGCGATGCGCGACGAGCTCACCGCCCTGTGGGCGCGCTCCACTGCCAGCCGCGAGCAGCTCCTGCAGCAGCTGCAGGACTGGATCGCCCGCGCCGAGCGGAGCGGCATCCGCCAGCTCGAGGAGTTCTCGCTGCGTCTGCGCCGTTACGCCGCCTGACCGGTGCTGGTCCTGTTCAACAAGCCCTTCGGGGTGCTCTGCCAGTTCACCGCCGAGGCCGGCAAGGCCACGCTGGCGGACTACATCCCGGTGCCCGACGTCTATGCCGCAGGCCGCCTCGACGCCGACAGCGAAGGCTTGCTGGTCCTCACCGACGACGGTGCGCTGCAGACTCGCATCGCCGACCCGCGCCACAAGTTGCCCAAGACCTATCTCGTGCAGGTGGAGGGCGAGCCCGACGAGGCTGCGCTGGCCCGCCTTGCCGCCGGCGTCGATCTGGGCGACTTCGTGACCCGACCGTGCTCCGCGCGCCGCGTGGACGAACCCCCATGGCTGTGGCCGCGCAATCCGCCGATCCGCGAGCGCAAGTCGATTCCCACCAGTTGGGTCGAGATCGTCGTGCGCGAAGGCAAGAACCGCCAGGTGCGCCGGATGACCGCCAAGGTCGGCTTCCCGACCCTGCGGCTGATCCGCGTGCGCATCGGCGACTGGACCCTCGACGGACTCGCGCCGGGCGAGTGGCGCGAGGGGGCGCTGCCTGCGCGCGAACCCGTGCGGCGGTCAACGTATCGACGGCAGCCACGTTGAGTGGATGACGACGGCGACTTTTGCTGCGTCCTGGCCCACCCTCGATACCTGGAAGGAAAAAGCGATGAACAAACTCCTGTCTGCTTTGGTTGCCGGTCTTTTTGCGGCGTCCGCCGCCATTGCCGCCGATGCGCCGGCGCCCGCCGCGCCAGCGGCTCCCGCTGCGGCCGCACCGGCCGCTGCCGCCCCCGCGCCCAAGGTCGCGAAACACAAGCACAAGCACCACAAGAAGCACAAGAAGGCGGCTGCCGCCGCCACGCCGGCGGCTTGATCGCCGGCTCTGTGCCTTAGAATGGCGGGGTCTTCCCCGCCATTTTTCATTGGCGTCCGGCGTCACCCGCCGGCGCCGCAGCCCGCCGGATCGACCTCATGATTTCCCGCTTGTTTCGTTCGTTGGCCGCCTGCGCGGCCATGGTTTCGCTTCCCGCCGCCGCCGATGTCCAGATGCCGGTGACCGAGCTCACCGTCGGGATGTTCCGCATCGAGGCCGAGGTCGCTGCCAGCCAGGAGAACCGGATGCTCGGCCTGATGCAGCGCAAGCGGATGCCGCCTAACCACGGCATGCTCTTCGTCTTCACCGAGCCCCAGCGCCACTGCATGTGGATGAAGAACACGCTGCTGCCGCTGTCGGTGGCTTTCCTGGACGACGAGGGGCGCATCCTCAACGTCGAGGACATGCAGCCGCAGACCGAAGACAACCACTGCGCCGCCCGCCCGGCCCGCTTTGCGCTGGAGATGAATCTCGGCTGGTTCCGTCAGAAAGGTTTTGGTGTCGGCACGCGTGTTGGAGGCCTGGCGGGCTTTGCCGGCCAGGCCCGCTGACAGTCGGCCTGAATTTTCTCAAACCGACCTCTTGATCCCCGGCGGGGCCGTCGTTCCATCCGCCTGACTCGCCCCTGCGCGAAGCGGGCTCAATCCGATGAGCCTGCCCACTGTGCTGGTAGGTGCGTGTCGGCGCCTGCCTGGGGCCGGGAGCCCTATCCCGCGTCGGCTACTGTTCGGGATGCTTCTACGAACGCCCGTCGAGGGCCACATCGCGCCATGGATGGGGCGTCAGGCTGGGGGAAAGTCAATATTTCAGGGCCGACTCAATATATAAGAGCGATCGCATTGAGATGCGCCAACCCCGCTCGGGCCCGGCGCGAAGCGAGCGGGGGCGGTGGCGGTCGGCTACGTGTTCAGCTCAGTCCTGACCGAAATTTCCAATGCTCGCCTGAAGGGTCGCGCCGCAGGACGTCTTATGCCCCTCGTAGGCGACCGGAATGCCATCGATGGTGTGGTGCGGGTCGCCTTCGGCCACGGTGCAGCCATCGTGCCCCTTGAGGGGGCAGATGCATAGGTCGCCTACACGTGCCACAGGAATGCCGGCCACGGTGAAATGCGTGGCCGCCACACTGACGACCCGGCCGCCGTGACTGGTAGCGTCGCCCAAACGAATGATCTTGCGCATGCTTACTCCTGCTCAGGTGAAGCGACTGGCTTGGCTGACGAGGGGCCTGAGTTGCCTTCAGCAAGCTTTGCCCCTGCGGGCCGTGGATCGGGCTCCGCGGAGGTTGAAGGTTCTGCCGTCGGGGTGTCGTATGCCACCAACTGCCATACGGTGGCGGTGCGATGCGTGGGGCGTTCGCCCTTGAGGCGCTGCAGCAGCGTCGGCGGCCCGAGGAGGAGGACGTCGGGCATGGGCTCGCCCGCCTGGAAATGCCGGCGCCGGCCGCCGGCCACGTCGCCGGAGTTTTCCGCGCATTGCCACCAGCCGGATTGGGGGCAGGCGCTCCCCGTGGGGGCCAGCGCGCCCAGGGGCGGCTTCGGGACGTCGACGGCACCGCGCTTGTCGCCGCCTGTCGGACGCAGGCGAACCGATTTGACGATGCGGTCGAACAGTTCGATCGCCTGTTGATCGGTGAGGGAGGGGCGGCGGGGTACGCCATTCAGCGGCAAGCCGCTGTCCAGTTCGACGATCAGGTCGGGGACCAGGATCCGGTCGACCTCGCCGGTCGCCTCCCATCGGAACGAGTGCTGCTTGATGCCTTGGTCGGTCGGCAGCAATTCCAGTATCTCTTCGCCCTTGCGCCCGTTGACGTCGTGCTTGCCTTGCCTGAAAACCTTGACGAATGCCTTTTCCAGGGGCGTGATGGGGAACTTGGCCAGCCGTTGCAGAAGCGTTTCCCTCCCCGTTCTATGCACGGTCATGCTCGTAAGCGAAATCCACATGTCCGGCCACTGCTTGAAGTTCAACTGCATGCGGGCGTGTTCGTATACGTCCACGTTGCCATTGTCGGCAATGAATCCGTCGCGGATGCAGAATCCGGGCTCGGTGGGGATTTCGTCGATTTTTCGGGCGCGGAGGTTGGGTAGGAGTTCTGTTTGAAGCTGGGTTAATACTTTTTTATTAAAAACGTCTTCGTCAAAGTTCTTTTCTATTAATGAGAAAAGCAGGCCATGATCAAGCTTGTAAGCTTCGAAGCCAAAGTCATGACGGCCAAAAATCTTTCTC
>NZ_JAYROR010000114.1:0-58346 GCF_041911615.1 Zoogloea sp.
AGGTGCCGGGTGGGAGGTCATCTCCCATGGAAAGAACTATACAGACTTCTCGCCGCGCCGTCAACAATGAATTACGGTTTTAGAGCAACACAACATGACTGCCCGACAGGCGTCAAATCAACTACCGATTACGGATACCCAAAAAAAGCTGGGATGAGCCGGCCGGGCGGCCTCGCTCAAAAGGCCACCCACTCCTCGAGCAGGCGATACTCGCTGCCGCGCAGCCCCTGCTTGAAGCGGCCGTAGCCGTCGGACGAGGAATAGCCGCCCAGGTCGAAACGCTCGCAACCGCGGGCTTGCATGGCCAGCGCGGCGTTCCACATCAGGAAGTTGCCCGCCTTGCGCTGGCGCGCCTCCGGCCCGAACCAGCCGACGAAGTACTCGGCGCTGCGGGCGAAGCGGAACACGATCATCCCGGCCACCGGACGTGCGTCGGCCAGCACCTGGCAGACGAAAAAATCCGCCGGCGCATGACGCCGCAGCGCCTCGAGAAAGGCCACCGGCGTGCCGGCAAAGCCCTTGTCGCGCATGTTCTCCTGGTGACGGGCGAGCATCCACGCGAAGCTTTCCGGCGTATCGGAGATCTCGAAGTGCAACCCGCCACGCTCGGCGCCGTTGAGCTGGGTACGCCAGGTCGGCGCCAGCTGACGACGCAGGACATCCGCCGCGAGGCGCAGATCGAGCACCGCCGAACACCACCCGGCCGTCCCTCGGGCGCGAAAGCCCGCCGCACGCAGCCACGCCCGATGGACGTCGGAATCGGCAAGACCCGGCGCCAGCACCAGCAACCCTCGGCGCCCGAACCGCCAGCGCCGGCGCAGCGCGCCATACACCGCGCGTACCGCCGTCTCGCTCGGCTGCGCCGCCAGGAACAGCGGCCCACGGTTGATCCGCGCCGCCACCGCCACGCCGAGGACGCGCTTGACGAGCACCTGACAGATCGCCACCGGTACCCCGCCACGCTCGAACACCAGCCGCTCGACGCACCAGCCCGTCGCCGCTTTCGCCTCGCCATAGGCCCACGCCTGAACAATCGCGGGCGCCGACACGCGCTCGAACAACGCATCCCATTCGTCACGCCCGCGCGCAAGGCGGATCACGCATTGGGTCACAGCGTCATCCACGGACCGAAAAACAGGAGAAAGGCAAAAGGCATGCTTCATCGCGCAGCGGAATCTTGGGATGCGAGGATACTACGCAGAAAAGCCCACTGCCGCCGCCACCAGCGTCACAGATTTATACAATCAAACCTTCGTCGCACCTCGCCGCGTGATGTCCGTCGCCCCGCCAGCGCCACGCGAGGAGACCGATCGCAGGGCAAGGCCGGCGCCCCGCTGCGGCCCGCGCCGAGTCAGGGCGTGCTCATTCCGGCCGGTGGCAGACCGCTTCGATGTTGTTGCCCTCGGGGTCGATCACGAAGGCCCCGTAGTAATGGGCGTGGTAGTCCGGCCGCAGTCCGGGCGCGCCGTTGTCCTTGCCTCCGGCGGCGATCGCCGCGTGGTAGAAGGCATCCACCTGCGCCCGGCTTTCCGCCCGCCAGGCAAGATGGCAACCGGACGTGGCGGCCGGCCCGCCATGGGGCGACGGCCCGTCGATGAACCACACGTCGGCCTTCCTGCCGTCGGGCTCCGAGGCATCGGGGTAGGCCAATCCGAGGATGTTCGCGCCGTACTGGCCCTCGAAGCAGACGCTGTAGCCCAGCGGCGCGAGGGCGGCGCTGTAGAAGGCCTTGGCGCGGGCAATATCGGTGACGCGGAATGTCATGTGGTCAAGCATGCGGAAAACGCCTGAAGGGGTTGAGTACATCTACGGCACGCGATGACTGTATCAAATTACAGCCTCAGCTACAAGCGGACTATCGCATCTCGAAGCAGGCCACGTGCCTGCGTCGGCCCGCTTCATTGAAGGCGATCAACGCCACCGGCCCGACACTCAGCAGCGGCAGCGCCCACGGCAGCGGCAGCCCCCGGTCCACGGCCCAGCCGACACCCACCAGCAGCAACAGGCAGACGGCGACCCACCCTCCCTGGCGCACGGCGGCCCGTGCGACGAACAGCCACAGCCCCCACAGCACCAGCACGAACAGCGCCTGGCCCGCCGCGACAGCCCCGATCGCCACCTGCGGATCGACCGCGTGGGCGCCATCCGGCACGGCCTTGAGCGCGTCGGCCACCACTTCGAGGCCGGCGCCGATCAACGCCACCGCGGCAAACAGGAAGAAATGCCCGTAGCCCCAGCCCCAGGCGCGCTCCCGGTGGTGATGCAGCGCCTCGCCGGACGGCAGCAGGAAGTACATCCACCACAGGCACAGCACCAGCCCGATGCCGCCCGCCCCAACCAGCGCGATCTCGACCGACCAGCCTGCCGATTCGAGCACGCCCGCCACCGAGTTGGCGGCACCGAGCACGCACTCGCCCAGCACGATGATGGTCATCAGGCCGTAGCGCTCGGCGATGTGGTGCGGGTGCCAGGGCGTGCCCTCGCTGGCCCGCTCGGCCCACGGCGGCACCGCCAGCTCGACAGCCACCATCAGCGCGGCGGCGGGCCACTGCCACTGCGCCGGCAGCGCGAGACGACCGATCCAGCCCAGCTGCGCCACGGCGATGCCCAAGGCGTAGCGCAGGCAGGTGGCCCGCCGGGCCGGATCGCCCACGCCGGCGCGCACCCACTGGATGCCCAGCGCCACGCGCATCACCACGAACCCCGCCACCGCCGGCCCCCATTGATCGCGAAACACCAGCGGAACCCCGGTCGCGAAGATCAACACTCCGACCATCTGCAGCATGGTGAGCAGGCGGAACCACAGATCGTCGTTGTCGTAGGCAGACGCGAACCAGGTGTAGTTCATCCACGCCCACCAGATCGCGAAGAACGCCAGCCCGAAGTGCCGCGCGGCGTCCACCAGGTGGTGTTCGGCGAGCCCGTGGTGCAGCCCGCCGGTGGCCAGCGCGATGGCGACCACGAAAACGAGGTCGAACAGCAACTCGAGGGGCGTCGACACCCGATGCCGCTCGTGGATGTCACGCCCGCGGCGGACCTCCGGCACCGGGCCGGCGGAAAGCGGAAACATGGCGCCGGCTCAGCCCTTGGCCTGGGCCGCGAAGGCCGCGAAGCCAGCCACGAACCGGGCGAGCTGCTCGCCGAGGGCCGCATCCTGCAGATCGTTGTCGGCCAGCACGGTGTGCGCCTTGGATACCAGCAGGCGCGCGCCGGACCACTGACGCATCCCCAGCGCGTGGAGCACCGGCAGCCAGTGGGCCTGGGCCGAAATGGTGCCGAACCCGCCGGGCGAGGCGCCGATCAGTGCCACCGGCTTGCCGGCCAGCACCGCCGGGTGCGCCGCCGAAGTGCGCGACACCCAGTCCAGCGCATTCTTGAACACGCCGGGCACGCCGCTGTTGTATTCCGGCGTGGACAGCAGCAGGCCGTCGGCGGCGGCGATCTGCTCGCGCAGCGCGAGCACCGCCGGCGGCAGGCCTTCGCGCGCTTCCAGATCGCCGTCGTAGAGCGGAATGCCGTGCAGGGTGACGACCTCGAGACTGACGTCCGCCGGCACCCGCCGGGCGGCGGCGTGCAGCAGGGCGGTGTTGAAGGATTCGGCACGAAGGCTGCCGGAAATGCCGAGGATACGGGTCACGATGGGCTCCTTGAAATGGCGGGGAAACGCGTTGCGGGGGAAGCATCAACCTTGCGGCATGCCGCAAGCTTACGCCAAATCCCGTGACGACCGATGCCGCGCGGGCATCGGCCGATGGGTGGATCGCTCAGCGGGCGGCCTGCCGGGTGGCGAAGCCGGTGATGAGGTTCCGGTAGTCCGGAATGTGCGCCGAGAACAACGCGCCGAGGCCTTCCACGTCGTTGCGCCAGTCGCGGTGCAGCTCGCAGGCGACGCCGAACCAGCTCATCAGCTGGGCGCCGGCTGCGCCCATGCGGGCCCAGGCGGCCTGGCGGGTGATCTCGTTGAAGGTGCCCGAGGCGTCGGTGACGACGAATACGTCGAACCCCTCGGCCAGCGCCGACAAGGCCGGAAAGGCCACGCAGACTTCGGTCACCACGCCGGCGATGATGAGCTGCCGACGGCCGGTGGCCTTCACCGCGGCGACGAAGTCGGGGTTGTCCCAGGCGTTGATGTTGCCCGGTCGGGCGATGTAGGGCGCCTCCGGAAACAGCGCCTTCAGTTCCGGCACGAGCGGACCGTTGGGACCGTTCTCGAAACTGGTGGTGAGGATCGTCGGCAGCGCAAAATAGCGGGCCAGGTCGGCCAGCGCCAGCACGTTGTTCTTGAATCGGTCGAGCTCTATGTCGCGCACCAGCGACAACAGGCCGGCCTGGTGATCCACCAGCAGCACCGCCGCCTGGGACTTGTCGAGCCTCACGTAGGATTTGTCGGTCATTTCTGCGCTCCTTGGGGTAACGCGGCGACCCGGGCCGCCGCGGCAGGCTGGTCAGGCGGACATGCCGCCGAAGCGGCCGTTGTTGAAGTCGTGGATCGCCTCGACGATCTCTTTCTGAGTGTTCATCACGAAGGGGCCGTAACCGACCACCGGCTCGTCGATGGGCGCACCGCTGAGCAACAGCACGACCGCCGCCTCGTCGGCCTCGATGCGCAGGCCTTCGCCGTCGCGGTCGAGCAGCACGCGCTGTCCGGCACCGGCGCGGCCGCCGCCGTCGACGCGGATCGTCCCGCGCAGCACCACCAGCGACACACCCCAGCCGGCGGTGGCCGGCAGTTCGAGCGGCGCGCCGGGTTGCAGGCGGATGTCCCACACCTTCATCGGCGTGAAGGTCTGCGCCGGACCGCGCCGACCGGCGAATTCGCCGGCGACGACGCGCAGCACGCCCCGCCCGTCGGGCAGCGTCACCACCGGGATGTCGGCGGCGACGATGGCCTGATAGGCCGGCGGCGCCATCTTGTGACGCGCCGGCAGATTGACCCAGAGCTGCACCATTTCCAGCGTGCCGCCGGCACGGGTGAAAGCCTCGGAGTGGAACTCCTCGTGGAGGATTCCGGCGCCGGCGGTCATCCACTGCACGCCGCCCGGCCCGATCACCCCGCCCTGGCCGGTGGAATCCCGGTGCGCCACCTCGCCGTCGTAAACGATGGTCACCGTCTCGAAGCCGCGATGGGGATGCTGACCCACGCCCCGCGGCGTGTTGGCGGGTTCAAAATACGCCGGGCCCGCGTGGTCGAGCAGCAGGAAGGGGCTGAGTGCCGACTCCAGGTTCTGGTACGAGAACAGCGAGCGCACCGGAAAGCCGTCTCCGACCCAGTGGGTCTGGGGCGCGCGGAACACGCCGAGCACTTTTTTCATGATCGTCTCCTGTCAGGGTTGAGGCCGCGTCGCGCCATGCTTCACGCGCGCACCGACAGAAAGAGGATACGAGCAACACCAAATGCCGTGTAGTCGGTATTTTTGTGCCTCAGCGTTCTATTTTTGGAACGATAATCGCGCCATGCAAGACTTGAACGATCTCTTCTACTACGTCCAGGTGGTGGACCACGGCGGCTTCGCGCCCGCCAGTCGCGCTCTTCAACTGCCCAAGTCCAAGCTCAGCCGCCGCATCGCCCAGCTCGAGGCGCGCCTCGACACGCGCCTGATCCAGCGCTCGACGCGGCAGTTCCACGTCACCGAACTGGGCCGCGCCTACTACCAGCGCTGCAAGGCGATGCTCGCCGAGGCCGAGGCCGCCCAGGCGGTGATCGCCGCGGCCCACGAGGCGCCCTGCGGCAGCCTGCGCCTGAGCTGTCCGATCGCCCTGCTCCACAGCTGCGTCGGCCGGATGCTGGTGGATTTCGCCCGGCGTCACCCCCAGGTCGCGTTGCAGGTCGTCGGGCTCGACCGGCCGGTGGATGTGATCGCCGAGGGCATCGACCTGGCCCTGCGCGTCCGCCCGCTGCCGCTGGGAGACAGCGACCTGACGATGCGCGCGCTTGGCGAGGCGCCGCAATTGCTGGTGGCCGCCCCCGAGCTGATCGCACGTTACCCCGCGCCGCGTCAGCCCCGGGATGTGCTCGCCTGGCCCAGCCTCGGCAGCGACCCCACCGTCGAGCGCCCGGCGTGGACGCTGAGCGGCCCGGAGGGGCAGACCGCCACGCTCCCGTTTCATCCCGCCTTCGGCACCTCCGATCTCACGACCCTGCGCAGCGCCGCCATCGCCGGGCTGGGGGTCGCCAAGCTGCCGGCGCTACTGATCGGCGACGCCCTGGCGAGCGGCACGCTGGTGCGGGTCCTGCCCGACTGGACGCCGCCGCCGGAGCTCATCCACGCCGTGTTCGCCACCCGCCGCGGCCTGGTGTCATCGGTGCGGGCCCTGCTCGATCACCTCGCCGAAGCCTTCGCCGACGCCACCCGCGACGCCTGAGCCCACCGGCGAGCGGGCAAAAAATGCCCGGCAGGTGCCGGGCATCGGGACGAACGTCGCGGAGACGTTCAGCGCTGGATCTGCGTCACGTCGCGCACCGCGCCAGTGTCGGCGCTGGTGGTGAGCGCCGCGTAGGCCTGCAGCGCGGCCGAGACCTGGCGCACCCGGTTGGCCGGCTTCCAGCCGCGGGCGTCCTGCGCGGCGCGGCGGGTTGCCAGCACCTCGTCGGACACCGCCAGGTGGATGCGGCGGTTGGGGATGTCGATCTCGATGGTGTCACCCTCTTCCACCAGACCGATGGCGCCGCCACAGGCGGCTTCCGGCGAAGCATGGCCGATGGACAGGCCCGAGGTGCCGCCCGAGAAGCGCCCGTCGGTGAGCAGCGCGCAGGATTTGCCGAGACCCTTCGACTTGAGATAGCTGGTCGGGTAGAGCATTTCCTGCATGCCGGGGCCACCCTTCGGCCCCTCGTAGCGGATCACCACCACGTCGCCGGCATGGATCTGATCGCCGAGAATGCCGGCCACGGCGTCTTCCTGGCTTTCGAACACGCGGGCGCGGCCGGTGAATTGCCAGATCGACTCATCGACACCGGCGGTCTTCACGATGCAGCCCTTCTCGGCAATGTTGCCGTACAGCACGGCGAGGCCGCCGTCCTGGCTGAAGGCATGGGCCTTGTCGCGGATCACGCCGTGGCTGCGGTCGAGGTCGAGTTCGTTCCAGCGGCGGTCCTGGCTGAACGCCACCTGCGTGGGCACGCCGCCCGGCGCCGCCTTGTAGAAGTTGAACACACCGGCGTCGTGGGCCTTCATCACATCCCAGACCGCCAGCGCTTCGGCCATCGACTTGCTGTGGACGGTCGGCAGATCGGTGTGGAGCAGGCCGGCGCGGGCCAGTTCGCCCAGGATGCCCATGATGCCGCCGGCGCGATGCACGTCCTCGATATGCACGTCGGCCACCGCCGGCGCCACCTTGCACAGGCACGGCACCTTGCGGGAGATGCGGTCGATGTCCTTCATCGTGAAATCGACGCCGGCCTCCTTGGCGGCGGCCAGCAGGTGCAGCACGGTGTTGGTGGAACCGCCCATCGCCACGTCGAGGCTGATGGCGTTCTCGAAGGCCTTGAAAGTGGCGATCGAACGCGGCAGCACCGAGGCATCGTCCTGCTCGTAGTAGCGGCGGGCGAGGTCGACGATGCGGCGGCCAGCTTCCTTGAACAGGCGCTCGCGGTCGGCGTGGGTGGCAACCACCGTGCCGTTGCCCGGCAGGGACAGGCCCAGGGCTTCGGTCAGGCAGTTCATGGAGTTGGCGGTGAACATGCCGGAACAGGAGCCGCAGGTCGGGCAGGCGGAGCGCTCGACGGCGTCCACTTCCGCGTCGGAGCAGCTGCTGTCGGCGGCCTTGACCATCGCATCGACCAGATCGAGCGAGATCACCTTGGCTTCCCATTTCACCTTGCCGGCTTCCATCGGGCCGCCGGAGACGAAGATCGCGGGGATGTTGAGGCGCAGCGCGGCCATCAGCATGCCCGGGGTGATCTTGTCGCAGTTGGAGATGCACACCAGCGCGTCGGCGGTGTGGGCGTTGGCCATGTACTCGACGCTGTCGGCGATGAGATCGCGGGACGGCAGCGAGTACAGCATGCCGCCGTGGCCCATGGCGATGCCGTCGTCGATGGCGATGGTGTTGAATTCCTTGGCGACACCGCCGGCTGCCTCGATTTCCCGCGCGACCAGCTGCCCCAGATCCTTGAGGTGAACGTGGCCCGGCACGAACTGGGTGAAGCTGTTCACCACGGCGATGATCGGCTTTTCGAAGTCGCCGTCCTTCATGCCGGTGGCGCGCCACAGGGCGCGGGCGCCGGCCATGTTGCGACCGGCGGTGGAAGTGCGGGAACGATACTGGGGCATTTCGGGGAGCTCCGTCTTCAACGAATGGTGTGTTGCCAATTTTCCATTCTAGCGCGTTGCCGCCGTCCCGCCGCGATGCTTTGCATCAAGTTTTTGGCCGCGCCGCTCAGGCGGGCCGCAGGCGTCCGATCAGACCGATCACCCACACCAGCATGAGCGCCGCCACGGCCGCGAAGTAGCGTTCCATGTAGATCGGGAAGAGCAGCAGGTGCGCCACGAAGAACGCCGCCGGCACCAGGAACAGCAACTGGAACTCCGCGGCCCCGGTGAGCGGCCCGCCACCCGGCCCGACCGGCAGCAGCGGGGCCCGCCCGAGGCGGCGCCAATGCAGCAAGGCGGCGGCCGCGGAGACGAAATAGATCGCCGCGTGCGGGCTCTTGGCGAAGGTCGCGAACATCCGCAGGTAGGCGTGCAGGTAGTCGGCGGGGTCGGACGACACCGCCATCGTCGCCGGATAGGGGTCGAGGCCGATCAACGTGAAGTGGAAGATCACGCGATAGCCGTAGTTGCCGTTGAGCGCGTTGTTGCCGATGTACAGCGCCAGCGCCGTCAGCGCCCCCACGAGCGCCAGGCGCCGGCGGTCGTGCACGAACAGGAACAGGAACAGCGGCAGCGCGAACAGCAGGAAATCGGTGCGCACCAACGGCAGCGCGGCGGCGAACAGATAGGCCCAGGCGCTTCGCCGCGCCGCGCAGTAGATCGCGGCGAGGCTCACGCAGCAGGTCATCGCGTCGGGGGTCGAGAGTTGGGCGAGTTCGCCGAAATTGGCCAGGAAGGCCACACCGGGCACAGCCCAGAGCGACACCCCGACGCGGCCGGCGATCCCCGCCAGGAGCAGCACCGCCAGCGCCTGGAAGAAGGCGCTGAGCACGTACGTGGCTCGTGCGTAGTCGAGGCCCAGGCGGTGCGCGGCCTCCATCGCCCACACGTAACCCATCCGGATCGTGTAGAACGGCAGTTGCTGTTCGAGGGCCACCGGATCATGGCGGACGATCTCGCCGTAGCGGCCGGACAGCAGCGTGTCGAAGCGCGCCTCGCCGATCTCGGCCTGGACGTCCGCGTAGCTGCGTTCGGCCAGCGCGGCACCCCGCAACCCCTGGTTGTAATGGGCGGTGGCCACGTAGCCTATGATGTCGAAGTTGTAGGCGGGCTTGACGACCCCGACCAGGAAAACGGCAATGGCGGTCGCCAGCACGGCGAAATAGCGCAGGTACATGAAAATCCCTTGAACACGCCCGGACGCTAACCTTCGCCCGTCCGGCGACCGGACACCCGGCTCCGGAATTGTGGCAAAGCGTGAAATCCGCGCAAGCCTGTCGGTCACCCGCAGTGTGACCTTTTTCCGGCCGCTGCGCATTTGTCATGATTCCCGGAGCACCTCGTCACGGTGCTAGACGCGGAAGCGCGACATCGTCTGCTGCAGCTCGCCGGCCAGGCTCTCCATGTCGTGCGCGGCCCGGGCAGTGGTTTCGACCGCGACATTGTTGTCGCGTGCCATCGCCGCGATGGCTTCGATGCTCTGGGCCACCGCCAGGCTGGCGCTGCGCTGCTGTTCGGTGGATTCGGCAATCTCGTCGAGCCCCTGCCCGACCGCCACCACCGATTGATTGGCGGACTCGATCGCCGCGGCCACCGAGCCCACCGCCACGCGGCTCGACGCCAGGTGATCGAGCCCCTGATGGATCGCCTCGCGCACCGCCTCGGACTGGCGCGACAGCCGCGTCGTGACCGCGTCGATCTCGCCGGCCGAACGGGCCGACTTCTCGGCCAGCTTGCGCACCTCGTCCGCCACCACCGCAAAGCCGCGCCCCTGCTCGCCCGCCCGGGCGGCTTCGATGGCCGCGTTGAGGGCCAGCAGGTTGGTCTGATCGGCGATCTCGCGCACCTCGCGGGTCATGGAGGTGATGACGGTGGTCGACTCCACGAAATGTTCGACGGAATCCGCCATCTGACGCACCGCCTCCTCGGCGTGACCGACCTCGGTGACGAGGGAATCGAGCGTCTTGCTGCCCTCGCCGGCCCGCCGCAGGCTTTCCTGGGAGCGCTGATGCACCCGCTCGGCGCTGGCGGCGACGCTGGCGATGTTGTCGGCCATGCGCTCCACCGACGCCGCCGCGTGTTCGGACTGATCGTGCTGCTGGCGCGACCCCTCCGCCACCTGCCCGGCGCCGGCCGAAAGCTGGTGCGCCGACGCCGTGACACGTCCCGCCGCCTCGCTCACCTGACGCACCAGGCGCGCGATCGCCGCCAGCATCTCGTTGAAGCTGGCAGCCGTCTGCCCGATCTCGTCGCGCCCCGCCACGTGCAGGCGACGGGTCAGGTCACCCTCGCCCTTGGCGATCTCGGCCAGACTGGTGTTCATGCCAACGAGAGGACGCACGACGAAGCGACGGATGAAGAAGATCACGAAGGCGATCAGCGGTAACGAAAGCACCACCGCGGTGGCGATGCTTTCCCACATGAAACGCTCCACCGCCGCGTTAACCTTGTCGAGGGACACTTTCATGCTGACGAGGCCGAGCGGCGTGCCCGCCGGCACCTGGTGGCAGGCGATGCAGTTCTTGCCCAGGTAGTTTTCGGCCGCCAGCGCCGGCTTGACGACCCTCAGGTATTCCCCCGCCGCCGGATCGCGCTCGACCCGGATGACTTCGTGTCGCCCTTCGAGGGCGGCCTTCTCGTCGGCATCGAGCACCGGCCGTGGGTGGTTGCCGGCACCGAACTGGGCGCTCACCGCATCGCCACGCACCACCTGCAGGTCCTTGATGGCGTTCAGTTGCTTGATCTGGTCGAGGAACACCTCGCGCTGCCCCACCGTGCCGGTGATCATCATGCCGGTGAGACCCGCCATGGTCATCTCGTGAACAGACAGGGCAAAGTCCTGCGCCTGGGCGATGGCGGTCTGGCGATTCACCCGGGTCTCCCAGGCGATCATGCTCCCCCAGGCGATCACCAACATCAACCAGATCGCGCCGGTCAGTCGCAGCCAGATCGGCGTATCCGCGAGCTTGCGCATCGTCGCTTCCTTCAAGAACGATGGGCTCGACGTGAGCCCATCTGATTCGATGGGCCGGTCAACGGCCTTGGCGACGCAGGCTTTACGCCATGAAGCGAAATTTCACCCGTTCAACGGGCGGGCTTGGCGACGGCGGGACGGGTGTTGAGACGCTGGGTCGCGGCGTTCCAGTCGGCCTTTGCGATCAAGGGCCAGACCGCCAGGGCGCGATCGAGGGATTCGTCGATGAGATCGGATTCCTCGCGCCGCGGCGGCTTGAGGACGAAGTTGACCACCTCGTTGCGGTCTCCCGGATGGCCGATGCCGACCCGCAGACGCCAGAAATCCTGGGTGCCCAGATGGGCGGTGATGTCCTTCAGGCCGTTGTGCCCCCCGAGGCCGCCGCCGAACTTGAGGCGTAGCTGGCCGGGCGGGATGTCGAGCTCGTCGTGGACGACGAGGATCTCGGCCGGGGTGATGCGGAAGAAACGCGCCAGCGCGGCCACGGACTGGCCGGAGCGGTTCATGAAGGTCTGCGGCATCAGCAGCCACACGCCATCGCCGCGGGCATTGGCGGCGAGGCCGTGGAAGCGCGCCTCCTTGCTGAACGACGTGCCCAGTTCGCAGGCCAGACGCTCACAAAACCAAAACCCGGCGTTGTGCCGGGTTTCAGCGTATTCGGCGCCGGGGTTGCCGAGGCCGACGACGAGCTTGGGCGCAAGCTGGCTCATCGCTCGATCAACCTCGCAACCCCGTGAACCGATCAGGCAGCCGGGGTTTCCTCGGCGGCTTCGTCTTCGCCACCGCGGATCGCCAGGATGGTGGCCACGACCGGGTCTTCACCGTGGGTCAGGGCCTTCACGCCGACCGGCAGCTTGAGGCCGGAAACGTGAATGGACGCGCCGCTCTTGAGGTCCTTCAGATCGACTTCGATGAACTCGGGCAGCACGGCCGGCAGGCACTCGACGGTCAGTTCGGTGATCGGGTGGGACACCATGCCGCCTTCGAGCTTGACGCCCGGAGCCACGTCGGCGTTGATGAAGTGCAGCGGCACCTTCACGTGGATCACGTGGGAGGCATCGACGCGCTGGAAGTCCAGGTGCAGCACTTGCTGCTTGTACGGGTGCCACTGGGTGTCCTTGAGGATCACGGAGTGGGCGGCGCCGTCGAGGTTCATGGACAGCACGGAAGCGTGGAAGGCTTCGTTGCGCAGGGCGTGGTAGATCTCGTTGTGATCGACCTCGATCTGCACCGGCTCACCGGAACCGTAGACGATGGCGGGGACGCTGCCGGCGCGGCGCAGGCGGCGGCTCGCACTCGAACCCTGCATTTCGCGCTTCTTGGCGTTGAATTGAATGGTCATTGATGATGCTCCAGATGGAAAACCCGTCCGCGACCAGACGGGCCTTGAAAAAAGCCGGCGGGCTCACACCCACCGGCTCGAAACGCTGCCGCTTACTCGGTGAAGAGCGAGCTGACGGATTCTTCGTTGCTGATCCGCAGGATGGTGTCGGCGAGCAGCTCGGCGATCGACACGCTGCGGATGCGCTTGCAGCCACGCGCCTCGTCGGACAGCGGGATGGTGTCGGTCACCACCAGCTCGTCAAGATCGGACTCGTTGATGCGGCTGATCGCCGGGCCGGACAGCACCGCGTGGGTACAATAGGCCATGACGCGCTTGGCACCGTTTTCCTTGAGCGCCTGAGCGGCTTTGCAGAGGGTGCCGGCGGTATCGACGATGTCGTCCATGATCACGCAGGTGCGGCCTTCGACCTCGCCGATGATGTTCATCACCTCGGACACGTTGGCCTTGGGGCGGCGCTTGTCGATGATCGCCAGATCGCATTCGAGGCGCTTGGCGAAGGCGCGGGCACGAACCACGCCACCGACGTCCGGGGAGACGACCATCAGGTCTTCGTACTTCTGCTTCTCCAGGTCATCCAGCAGCACGGGGGCGGCGTAGATGTTATCGACGGGAATGTCGAAGAAACCCTGAATCTGGTCGGCGTGGAGATCGACGGTGAGCACGCGCTGCACGCCGGCGGCCTGCAGCATGTTGGCGACGACCTTGGCGGTAATGGGCACGCGGGCCGAACGCGGGCGACGATCCTGGCGGGCGTAGCCGAAGTAGGGAATCGCTGCGGTGATGCGGCCGGCCGAAGCCCGCTTGAGCGCATCCACCATGATCAGCAATTCCATGATGTTGTCGTTAGTGGGAACGCAGGTCGGCTGGAGGACGAAAACGTCCTTGCCGCGCACGTTCTCGAGAAGTTCGACATTGACCTCGCCGTCCGAGAAACGCCCGACCGTGGCGGAACCCAGAGATTTCCCAAGGCGGCGGACCACGTCTGCGGCCAGTTTGGGATTGGCGTTGCCGGTGAAAACCATCAGGCTGCCCGAAGCCATGATCACCTCTCGTTACTGCGAATTGGAAAACTTAAAGCAAAACGGGCAGGTTTTTAGACCTGCCCGCAGAATTTGGCTGGGGAAGAAGGATTCGAACCTTCGAATGCCGGAATCAAAATCCGGTGCCTTGACCAACTTGGCGACTCCCCAAGAAATCGTTTCACAACCTACACAACCCAATCCTTCAGCGGATGCCGGTCTAGCCCTGCGGCCGCCCAGACTTTCCAGCCCTGGGGAGCCTTGCCAGCAACCTGATCTGCAACTTCTTTCGAATCGAAAGAAGCAAAGATACAAGCCCCTGAACCACTCATCCTGGCCGCCCCAAACTGCGACAACCAAGCCAGCGCTTCCGCCACTTCGGGAAACCGACCGCAAACCGTTGGCTGCATGTCGTTTCGCGTTGTGTGTGCTGCGAAGCCCCGCATTATTAGGGGTTCGGTATCTCGTGTCAACTCTTTTGCGGAAAAAATTTCAGCCGTGGGCACCGAGACCGGCGGCGCGACCAGCACGTACCAGGCCGGCGGCACGGTCAGCGCCTGCAAGTCCTCACCCACGCCCTCGGCAAAGGCGGCCTCGCCGAAGATGAAGAAGGGCACGTCGGCACCGAGCTTGAGACCGATAGCCTGCAGCGCGGCGCGCGACAGCCCGCCCCCCCAGATTCGGTTGAGCCCGATCAGCACGGTGGCGGCATCGGAACTGCCGCCACCCAGGCCGCCGCCCATCGGGATGCGCTTGCGCACACCGATATCGACGCCAAACGGGCTTCCGCAAGCAGCCTGGAGAGCCCGCGCCGCACGCACCACGAGATCGGCGTCGGCCGGGACGCCGGGCACGTCGGTGAGGCGGTGGATCTCGCCGTCGTCGCGGCGACGCAGGGTGATCTCATCGCCCCAATCGAGCATCCGGAAGGCGGTCTGCAGCAGATGATAGCCGTCCGGGCGACGTCCGACGATGTGCAGGAACAGGTTGATCTTGGCGGGCGCGGGGAGGTGGTGGACGGCGGTCGGGTCGAAGTCGGCGGCGTTCATGGGGTCAGTTGGCGTTCCAGGTATCGACGATCAGGCGCAGGCGGGTGTCGCCGCGATGGATGTCGAGCTTGCGCGGCAGGGCGTCGGGCGCCTCGCCGGTGTAGTCGAGGTATTCGATGGTCCACCCCTGGTCGACGACCCGACGCAGTCGCCCCTGGGCGTCCACCTCGCGGACCTCGGCGCCCGCCGCCGGCCGCGCCGTCACCCAGCGCGGCAGGCGAGCGAGCGGCGCATCGACGCCGAGCAGGGATTCGGCCAGCTCCGCGGCCGAGGCGGCCTCGGTGCGGCGACCGTCGGAGAGGGTCATGCGGGCGGAAGCGGCGTCGGATTCGATGCGCGCGAGCCCCTGCCCGAGAGGACCGGTGAACAGCCAGTCGTCGCGGGCGCCCTCGTGCTGCCAGTCGAGGCCGACGGCGGCGCTGCGCTCGGCATCCTTCACCAGCAGGCGGCCTTCGAGGGCGAAGCGGGTCAGCTCGGCGACGGCCGGGCGCGCGGCGACGTCCGGCGCACGCAGGGCCGGAGCCGCACAGCCGGCGAGGCCGAGCGCGAGGATCAGGGGCACCCCTCTCACGGCTTGAACTTCTTGATGACGTCGGCGAGGACGGCGTTGTCGGGATTCGCCTTGGCGGCATCGCGCCAGGTCTGCGCGGCCTCGTCGCGGCGGCCGAGCATCCACAGCACCTCGCCCAGGTGGGCGGCGATTTCCGGGTCGGCGCGCAGGGCGAAGGCTTTCTGCAGCGTCTCGAGGGCTTCCGAGAGCTTGCCGCGGCGGTACTGCACCCACCCCAGGCTGTCGATGATGAAGGCGTCGCTGGGCGCCAGGGCCAGCCCCTTGCGCACCAGCACCTCGGCCTCGTCGAGGCGCAGCCCGCGGTCGGCCAGGGAGTAGCCAAGCGCGTTGTAGGCGTGGGCGTGGTCGGGCTTGAGGGCGATGAGCTTGCGCAGGCGGCCTTCCATCGCATCGACGCGGCCGATGCGCTCGGCCATCAGGCCGGACTCGTAGAGCAGATCGGGGTTCTCGGGATCGCCGCGCAGCGCCTCGTCGAGCACTTCGAAGGCGTCGTCGTTGCGCCCGGCGTCGCGCAGGATCTGGGATTCGAGCAGGACGTACTGCACCCGGTCGGCCGGCGTCGCCGCGCGCGCCAGGGCCTGGAGGTGCTGCCGGGCCTCGGGGAGCCGGCCCCGCGCCACCAGCACCTGGGCGATGCGCCCCTGGGCACCGAGGTAATGATTGCCCGGCGTCACGGCCTTGTACCAGCCGAGCGCTTCGTCCGGACGCTTGTCCTCCTCGGCGAGCTGGCCGAGGTAGAGACGGATCATGTCCGGGTCGCCGAAATCGAGTTCGAGCAGATGCCGGAAGTGCTTGCCGGCCATCGTCCGGTCGCCCTGCTGCATGGCGAGGAGGCCGGCGGCGTGGACCACGTCGCGGTCATCGGGCGCACGCTTGAGGAGCTGCTCGAACTGTTCGCGCGCCAGGCCGAACTGCTTGTCGGCCACCAGCAGGCGCGCCAGGGTGATGCGCGGATCGCGGGCGTCGGGGTGGGCGGAGACGTAGTCGCGCAGGGTCTGCAGCCCTTTGCCGGGCGAGGCCTCCTGCTGGAGCTGGGCCTGCAGGATGACCGCCTGCTCCCAGTCGGGCCGCAGACGCAGGGCGCCATCGAGAGCCAGGGCCGCGGCGGCGGCGTCACCCGCCACGTAGGCCGCGTTGGCGCGGGCGAAATGGGCTTCCGGGTAGGCGAGATACGGCGCGGTGAGCTGGGTGACGAGACGCTGGATGAGGGCCTTGTCGGGAATCCGCGAGAGGCCGCGGTTGAGCCCCATCAACGCCGGGGCGACCTTGTCGCCCTGCTGCGCCAGGGCGGTGGCGAGATGGGTCTGCAGTTCGTCGATGCGGGCACTGCTCGCGGCGGTGCCGGCCGCCAGCTGCTGCGCCTGCAGGGACGCCGGATCGAGCTCCAGCCACAGGCGCGAGGCCTCGGCGGCGAGATCGGCCTGGCGCGCGAACACCGCCATCTCGGCGGCGCGGCGAGCGATGCGGCCGTCGCGGGTGCGGCGGGCCAGGTCGAGGTAGGACTGGGCCGCCATCGCGCCCTGCCCGCGCGCGCCGGCCACTTCGGCGAGCATCAGCTGATAGAGGATCTGCGGGGTCAGCTCCTGGGCCGGGTAGCGGGCCTGGCTGCCCTCGCCTTCGTCGGGCGCGGCGTCGGCTTGCTGGGCATGGGCTGCACCGCCCAGCAAGCCGCCGGACAGGAGCAGGACGGCAAGCAGGCGGGCCGGGCGCACGGCACAAAAAATGGGCTTCATCGGCAGGAACTCGGACTGGGCTCGGACAGGGTTCGGTGGGGCGCTCGCGACGCCGGACGAATCGGCGCGGCGGCAGGCGGCGCAGAGCGTCCACCGCTTCGATCGCGCCGCTACAATAGGGTTCGCCCGATGTTAGGCGCTTTCCGGAAGGCCAGCAAGCAAGCAGCCGGCCGCCGGCGCCCCCAGCCCACACAAGCCTTCGTCATGCCCGAACTACCCGAAGTCGAAACCACCCGCCGAGGCATCGCGCCCGAACTGAGCGGCCACACCGTGAGCGGCGTCGTCGTCCGCAACGGGCGCCTGCGCCAGCCGGTTCCGCCCGAGCTCGCCGAGCTGCTCACCGGCCTCACGCTGGATACGGTGGAGCGGCGCGCCAAGTATCTGCTGTTCCGCTTCCCGACCGGCAGCCTGTTGGTTCATCTGGGGATGTCGGGCAGCCTGCGCATCGTGCCGGCGTCACTCGCCCCCGAAAAGCACGATCACCTCGACATCGTCTTCGGCCCGCGCGCCCTGCGTCTGCGCGATCCGCGGCGCTTCGGGCTGGCGCTGTGGCAACCCGGCGAGGCACCGCACCCGCTCATCGCGGGGCTCGGCGTCGAGCCGCTGGGCGACCACTTCGACGGCGCCTGGCTGCACACCGCGACCCGGGGCCGCAAGACGCCGGTGAAGCTTTTCATCATGGACGGCAGCCAGCTGGTCGGGGTCGGCAACATCTACGCCTCCGAAAGCCTGTTCCGGGCCGGCATCGACCCGACCACGCCAGTGGGTGAACTGGGCCCGAAACGCTGCGCCCGCCTCGTCACCAGCATCCGCGAGACGCTGCAGGATGCGCTCGCCGCCGGCGGCAGCACGCTGCGGGACTTCGTCAGCAGCAGCGGCATGCCGGGCTACTTCCAGCAGCAGTATTTCGTCTATGGCCGCGACGGGGAGCCCTGTCGCAAGTGCGCCACCCCGATCCGCAAGCGCATCATGGGACAACGGGCAACGTTTTACTGTTCACGCTGCCAGCGCTGAAAGCAATTCCGGTCGGCGGCGATCCCGTTTATGCTATCAACCTCGGAATAATCTGCCGGCCCAGCGGCACCTGGTCAGGAATGAAGCCCGTGAAAGACGCCCAAATGCTCGCCGAACATTTCTCCGCCTACACCCAGTGGCGCGGCGACGTTGCCGCCGGGATCGGGGATCTGCGCCGGTGGCTGCAGGATAACGAGATCGGCGATGCCCAGTCCGACCTGCGCCTGCAATACCTGCTCGACCGCCTGCGCGAAGACAAGCTGATCGTCGCCTTCGTCGCCGAGTTTTCGCGCGGCAAGTCGGAGCTCATCAACGCGGTGTTCTTCGCCGGCTACGGCAACCGAATCCTGCCCTCCAGCGCCGGCCGCACCACCATGTGCCCCACCGAGCTGCAGTGGAAGAATGGCGACAAGCCCGAGATCCGCCTGCTGCCCATCGAGAGCCGCAAGACCAACGCGAGCATCACCGAACTCAAGCGCTACCCCGAGGAATGGCAGGTCCGCCCCCTCGACACCCGCTCCGCCGAAAGCCTCCAGCAGGCGCTGGCCCAGGTCGGTGAGACGCGCATGGCCACGGTGGCCGAGGCCGAGGAGCTGGGCTTCCCGATCGACGAGAGCGGCGACAAGGGCATCCGCCCCGACGCCGACGGCAAGGTCGAGATTCCCCTGTGGCGCCACGCGATCATCCAGTTTCCGCACCCGCTGCTCGAACAGGGTCTGGTGATCCTCGACACGCCGGGCCTCAACGCCATCGGCGCCGAACCCGAACTCACCCTCAACCTGCTGCCCAACGCCCACGCGGTGCTGTTCATCCTCGCCGCCGACACGGGCGTCACCCAGAGCGATCTCGCGGTCTGGCGCGAACACGTCAACGCCGGCCGGCGCCAGCGCGGGCGCATCGTGGCGCTCAACAAGATCGACGGCCTGTGGGACGGGCTGCGCAGCGATGCGGACATCGAGCGGGAGATTTCCGGCCAGGTGAACAGCGTCGCCGCGACGCTGGAAATCGAACCCGAGCAGGTCTTCCCGGTGTCGGCCCAGAAGGGCCTGGTTGCCAAGGTCAACGACGACGCCGAACTGCTCGAGCGCAGCCGCCTCGTGCAACTCGAACGCGCCCTGTCCACCGAGCTGCTGCCCACCAAGCGCGACATCGTCCGCGACAACACCTACGGCGACGTCATGGACATCGTCAGCCGCACCCGCGAACTGCTCGGCGCGCGCCTCAGCGGCCTGCGCGAGCAGCTCCAGGAGCTCACCGACCTGCGCGGCAAGAACCAGAACGTCATCGAATACATGATGCGCAAGGTGCGCTCCGAGAAGGACGAGTTCGAGCAGGGCCTGCAGAAGTACTACGCGGTGCGCAGCGTGTTCTCCAACCTCTCCAACAACCTGTTCGGCCACCTCGGTCTCGACGCCCTGCGCGACGAGACCCGCCGCACCCGCGAGGCGATGCTCGACGCCGCCTTCTCGCGCGGCCTGCGCGAGGCCATGAAGGGGTTCTTCCAGCACCTGCGCGGCAACCTGAAGAAATCCACCGACGAGATCGGCGAGATCTCCAAGATGCTCGACGCGATGTACAAGCGCTTCACCGTCGAGCACGGTCTCAAACTCGCCGCCCCCACCGCCTTCTCCACGCTGCGCTACGAGAAGGAGATCGAGCGTCTCGAAGCGGCCTTCAACAGCCAGTTCAACACGGTGCTGACCATCGTCACCACCGAGAAGCACACCCTCACCCAGAAGTTCTTCGAAACCGTCGCGGTCGAAGCCCGGCGCACCTTCGAGGTCGCCAACCGCGACGCCGAACAGTGGCTGCGCGCGGTGATGGCGCCCCTCGAGACCCAGGTGCGCGAGTACCAGCTCCAGCTCAAGCGCCGCCTGGAGAGCGTCAAGCGCATCCACCAGGCCACCGACACCCTCGAGGACCGCGTGCGCGAGCTGCAGCAGGCCGAGGAAGTCCTGGTCGTGCAGGTGGCGGAGCTGATCGCCCTCGCCGAACGCATCGAGAAAGCCCTCGACATGCCCTCTCCCGACGCTCCGACGGCCTCGATCCTCGCCGCCTGATCGCGCCCCAGGAAAACAAAAGCCGGCCGCACCGCGAGGTGCGCCGGCTTTTTGCCGCTGGGCGTCGACGAATTACTTGTCGGCGGTCAGCTTGAGGAACTTCTCCATCAGATCGTCCTTCGTCTCCGGGTGCTCCGGATTGAAGGGGATGCAGTCCACCGGGCAGACCTGCTGGCACTGGGGCTCGTCGAAGTGACCGACGCACTCGGTGCACTTGTTGGGGTCGATCACGTAGATCTCGTCACCCTGGGAAATGGCGCCATTCGGGCATTCCGGCTCGCAGACGTCGCAGTTGATGCACTCGTCGGTAATCATCAAGGCCATTTTGCTTGCTTCCTTCGTTACTCACTGTTTGTTGATCTTGGCGCGCAGCCGCGCATTGACGCTCGGCTGCACAAACTTGCTGACATCGCCGCCGAACCGTGCAATCTCGCGCACCATCGTGGCGGAGATGAACATGTACTCGTCGGCCGGGGTCAGGAACACCGTCTCCACGTCCGGGTAGAGCTTGCGGTTCATGCCGGCCATCTGGAATTCGTACTCGAAATCCGACACCGCGCGCAGGCCCCGCAGGATCACCCGCGCGTTGTTCTGGTGGAGAAAATCCGCCAGCAGGCACGAATAGCCCTGCACCTCGACGTTGGGATACGGCGCCAGCACCTCGCGGGCGATCTCGACCCGCTCGTCCATGCTGAAGATCGGCCCCTTTCCACCACTGGTCGCGACGCCGACGATGAGCTTCTCGAACAGGCGGGAGGCCCGGCGAACCAGATCCTCGTGACCGCGGGTGAATGGATCGAAAGTCCCTGGATAAACCGCGATGCCGTCCCTCATGCCTAGCCCCCTGCTGTCGGCGCGATGCGTCGCGCTCACTCGGCCCGGGCGAAGAGGTGGTAATACACCTGTCCGGCCGTGCCGTGCTTGATGCGCGTCAATCGGTCGATGTTGTCGATTTTATGTTCGGCTTCCACGTAGGCAAGGCCACCGTCTGCGAGCAACCCCGGCAACAGGGGGGCGATCCGCTCGATCCAGCCGGCCCGGTAAGGCGGGTCGACGAAGATCACATCGAAGGTCTGCTTGGTGGAACGGGCGAAGTTTAGCGCATCGCCCCGCACAAGCTGTACACACGTCGCTTGCAGGGTCTTTGCGTTGGCCTGCAGGGCCGCCAGGGCAACGGCATCCTGTTCGATCATCGTGACCCCCGCCGCCCCGCGCGAGGCGGCCTCGAAGCCCAGCACGCCGCTGCCGGCGAACAGGTCGAGGCAGGTCTTGCCGTCGAGTTCCTGACCGAGCCAGTTGAAGAGGGTTTCGCGGACCCGGTCCGGCGTGGGCCGCAGGCCCTTGACGGTGCGCACGTCGATGAGGCGGGAGCGCCACGCGCCCCCGATGATGCGGATACGGCTCAACGGGTGGCTCCGTTCTTCGGCGCGGCGGTCTTGTCGCCGTCGCCGCCGACCACCACGGTCACCATGTGCTCGGGCTTCACGTGACGCCGGAAGGCGTCGCGGATCTGAAGGGCGGTCACCGCGCGCACCCTGTCGCGCCAGGTGTCGAGGTAGTCGAGCGGCAGGCCGAAGCTGCCGATCGCCGCCACCTGCTCGAGCATCTTGCGGTTGGAGTCGAGGCGCAGCGCGAAGCCGTTGATGAGGTTGTCCTGCGCGGCCCGCAGTTCGGCTTCGGTCGGCCCTTTGGCGAGGAATTCGTCGAGGGTCGTGCCGACCACCTTGAGGGCGTCGTCCGCCTGGCTGCCCTTGGTCTGCAGGCCGATCTGGAACGGCCCGACCTCGCGCTGGGGCGCGAAATAGCTGTACACGCTGTAGGCGTAGCCGCGCTTCTCGCGCACCTCGCCGGTCAGCCGCGACACGAAGCCACCACCGCCCAGGATGTAATTGCCGACGAACAGCGGAAAGAAATCCGGGTCGCCGCGGCGGATGCCCGGCTGGCCGACGGCGATGTGGGCCTGGGCCGACGGGTGCGGGACGCGGATCGTCTGACGTTCGGGCAGCGTCGCGGCACCACCGGGAACCGGCGCCTCGCCCGCCGGAAGTCCGGCGACGAGACGGCTGGCGATGGCCTCGGCTTCGGCGCGGGAGACGTCGCCGACGATGCTCACCGTCGCGCGGGCGGCGGTGTAATAGCGGCGGTGGAACTCGGCCAGTTCGTCGCGGGTGAGGCTGGCGACGCTCTCTTCGGTGGGCAGACGGCCGTAGGCGTGGTCGGGGAAGACCGCCGAGGCGAAGCGCCGGGCGAGGATCGCGTCGGGCTGGGTGGCGGCCTCGCGCAGGCCCGCGATGGTGCGCGCCTTCTCACGCTCGACGGCGGCGGCCGGGTAGGTGGGCTGGCCGATCAGGGTGGCGAGCAGATCCACGGCGCCATCGCGCTCGGTGGGGCTGCTGAGGGTGCGCAGGGTCAGCGAGGCGCGGTCCATGTCGGCACCGCCGCCGATCTGGGCGCCGAGATCGGCGACCCGGTTGGCGATGGCTTCCTCGTCGAGGCTGCCGGCGCCGGCGTCGAGCAGGCCCTGGGTGAGCCCGGCCAGACCGGCCTTGCCGGCAGGCACCTCGGTGCCGGCGGCGCGGAAATCCACCTGCACGTCGAGGATCGGCAGGGCGCGGCTTTCGACGAAGAACACCCGGGCGCCGTTGGGGGTGGTCCAGTTCTGGATGGCGAGGCCGGCACGGGCCGGCGCGGAGACGAGCGTCGCCACGGTGAGCGCGAGGGCCAGACCGAAGCGTTGGGGCGAGGAGATCATCGGACGATTCACCTTCAAGGACGAGGAGCGATCAGTGGTGGTGCGGCGCGGCGGCGGCCTTGGCACGGGCCTGCGGGTCCACCGGCAATGGGTCGAGCTGGGCAACGGTGAGGGTCTCGTCGCGGAAGTACTTCTTGGCCACCGCCTGCACTTCGGCGGCGCTCACCGCGCGGATGCGCGCGAGCATCTCGGCGTCGTCCTTCCACGACAGGCCGACCATCTCGTCCATGCCGATCTCCATCGCCTGCCCCATCAGCGAATCGCGCTTGTACACCTGGCCCGATACGGCCTGGGCCTTGACCCGGCGCAGCTCGTCCTCGGACACGCCCTCGGTCTGGATGCGGGCGATCTCGGCGCGCAGGGCGGCCTCCACATCGGCCACCGTCTTGCCGGCGGCGGGCGCACCATCGACCACGAACAGCGATTCCCCGCGGGCGGTGCCGTCGTAGCCGGCCCCGGCCGTCACCGCGACGCGGCTGCCGCGCACGAGGTTCTTGGCCAGCCGCGCGCCGTCGTAACCGTCGAGCACTGCCGCGAGCACCTGGAGCGCGTAGAAGTCGTCGTCCTTCTTCACGTCGCGCAGGGTGGGCACGCGCCACGCCAGCGCCACGTAGGGCAGCTCGGCCGGCGCCTTGACCACCGTGCGGCGCGGGCCGGTCTGTTCCGGCTCGCTCATCGGCTTGCGCGGCGGCAGCGCGCGGGTCTTGATCGCCCCGTAGGTGCGCGCGGCCTCCTTGAACACCGCGTCGTGATCCACGTCGCCGACCACCACGAGGGTCGCGTTGTTGGGCACGTACCAACGCTGATACCAGTCGCGGGCGTCCTGGGCCGTCATGTTGTCCAGGTCGGCCATCCAGCCGATCACCGGACGGCGATAGGGGTGGGCCTGGAAGGCGGTGGCCATCAGCTGCTCGATGACCAGCGACCGGGGCTTGTCGTCGGTGCGCAGGCGACGCTCTTCCTTGACCACCTCGATCTCCTTCCTGAAGGAATCCTCGGTGACCTGGAGGTGGGCCATGCGATCGGCCTCCAGCGCCATCATCTTGCCCAGCGCCTCCTTGGGCACCTGCTGGAAATAGGCGGTGTAGTCGTAGCTGGTGAACGCGTTGTCGCGGCCGCCGGCCGCGGCCACCTGCTTGTTGAACTCGCCGGGGCCGACTTTTTTGGTGCCCTTGAACATCATGTGCTCGAGCAGGTGGGCGACCCCCGAGGTGCCATCCACCTCGTCCATCGCGCCGACCTTGTACCACACCATGTGCACCACCGACGGCGCCCGCCGGTCTTCCTTGACGATCAGCTTCATCCCGTTGGGGAGGGTGCTCTCGAAAGGATTGGCCCACGCCGGGGCGGCCAGCACCGCCGACAGGGCACCGGCGACGAGGCCGGCACGCAAACTGCGATTCATCATAGGCTTTTGAAGCATCTGGTAAAATTTGGGGTTGCAGGCTGCCGTGAGCACCGTCGCGACACCCACCGCGCCCTGGCGCGCGGCATCATAGCGGCATTCCGGCGGCCCGGCCAACCGGGCGGCGTGGTGCGTTCCACGCCCTGTCCGCCCCGATCGACCCACTTTCTGACCCGGCACCCCATGTTTGGTTTCCTGAAGAAAACCCTCAAGGGCGGCGACACGCCGCCCGCAGCGCCCACTCCGGAGCCCACCGTGGCCCCGCAGGCGGCTGCGCCCCTCCCCGTCGTGCCGCCCGCGCCGGCCCCCGCCGCCACACCCGAGCCCGAAAAGAAGCGCTCCTGGATGGATCGCCTGCGCTCGGGCCTGGCGCGCACCCGCGAGCAGATCGGCGGCGGTCTCGGCGGGCTCACCAGCCTGTTCTCGCGGCGCAAGATCGACGAGGAACTCCTCGAAGAACTCGAGACCACCCTGCTGATGGCCGACTGCGGCGTCGAGGCCACCCAGCACCTGCTCAAGGAACTGCGCCTGCGCTGGAAGCGCGACAAGCTCGAGACCGCCGACCAGCTCCAGGGCGCGCTGGCCGAGGGCCTGCTGGCCATCCTCCAGCCCCTCGAGCGGCCTCTCGAGATCAGCGGCCACAAGCCCTACATCATCATGATCGCGGGCGTGAACGGCTCGGGCAAGACGACCTCCATCGGCAAGCTCGCCAAGCACTTCCAGAACCAGGGCAAGAGCGTGCTGCTGGCCGCCGGCGACACCTTCCGCGCCGCCGCCCGCGAGCAGCTCATGACCTGGGGCGAGCGCAACGGCGTGGCCGTCATCGCCCAGGAATCCGGCGATCCGGCGGCGGTGGTGTTCGACGCCATCAACGCCGCCCGCGCCCGCAACATCGACATCGTGCTGGCCGACACCGCCGGCCGCCTCCCCACCCAGCTGCACCTGATGGAAGAAATCGCCAAGGTGCGCCGGGTGATCCAGAAGGCCGAGCCCTCCGGCCCCCACGAAGTCCTGCTGGTGCTCGACGCCAACATCGGCCAGAACGCGCTGCAGCAGGTCAAGGCCTTCGACGCCGCCATCGGCGTCACGGGCCTCGTGCTCACCAAGCTCGACGGCACCGCCAAGGGCGGCGTGGTGGCCGCCATTGCCCGCCAGAGCCCCAAGCCGCTGCGCTTCATCGGCGTCGGCGAGCAGATCGACGACCTGCAGACCTTCCGCGCCAGGGAGTTCGTGGACGCCCTGTTCGTCCCCGTCGGCGGCACCAGCCCCGACGCCTGAGCGCGCCCCACCGCCACGGGTCGTCCGCCAGCTGCGGCGACCCGTCGCGCCCCGCTTCCGCCTTCTCCCCGATCTCCGCACCGCCCCTCTAATCCGCCGTGCACGGGCGCGCCGCGTCGCCTATTCTTTCTGAATGAAGGGGCGACGCCGACGACATCTGCGCCCCCGCCCAGGAGAGTCGCGGATGCCCCCTGCCGCCAGCCCGCCCGTTCCATCTGCGTGGGCCACCGCGCCGGCGGCGTGCTGTTCCACCTCCGCCCCGACGCCCTCGATGCGCGCCGGGCGGCCGCCCGCGACGCCACCCTGGCCCGCCTCGGCAGCTACCGCACCGCCTACGGCAAACTCAGCCAGGGGCAGGTGGATGGACTCAACAGCCTGCTCGCCGCCCTCGAGGACGCCGCCGCGGTGACCGACCTGCGCGCCGCCGCCTACATGCTGGCCACGGTCAAGCACGAATGCGCCGACACCTGGCCGCCGGTGGTGGAACGAGGCCCGCGCAGCTATTTCAACCAGTACGACGCCGGCACCGCGCTGGGCAAGCGGCTCGGCAACACCCAGCCGGGCGACGGCTACCGCTTCCGGGGACGCGGCTACGTGCAGATCACCGGCCGCACCAACTACGACCGCCTGGGCAGCGCCCTCGGCATGGACCACCCGTTGATGCAGAACCCCGAACTGACGCTCGATCCGGCGGTGGCCTACCGGATCATGTCCCACGGGATGCGCAAGGGCGGCTTCACGGGCAAGAAGCTGTCCGATTACATCAGCGAAACCGGCTGCGATTACTTCAACGCACGCCGCATCATCAACGGCCTGGACCAGGCCGCGCGGATCCAGAGCTGCGCAGGCGCCCTGGAGGGCGTGCTGCGGGCGAGCGTCCAGACCTGACCTCACCTGCAGCACGCCCTGAATTTGCAACAAAAAAATCCCGATTGTTGCTCAACCAGCAACAATCGGGATTGGCTTCGCCACGGCCGGGCGCGATGCGCCCGAGGTTCAGGGCAGCAGGCGATCCAGTTCGGCGACGATGCGCTCGGCAGCCTTGCCGTCCCACAGCAGCGGGCGGCGGCCCTGCTTGCCCTGGCCGGCCAGCACCTTGGCGGCCTCTTTGATGACGGCGTCCGGGTTGGTGCCGACCAGCACGTTGCTGCCCTCGTCGACGGTCACCGGGCGCTCGGTGTTCTCGCGCAGGGTCAGGCAGGGCACGCCCAGCGCGGTGGTTTCTTCCTGCAGGCCGCCGCTGTCGGTCATGATCAGCGCGGCGTCCTTCCACAGGTTGAGGAATTCCATGTACGACTGGGGCTTGGTGAGCACCACGTTGGGGCCGAGGTCCAGCCCGAATTTTTCGAGGTTGCCGCGGGTGCGCGGGTGCACCGGGAAGATCAGCGGCAGGTCGGCAGCGATCTGCTTGAGCGCGCCGGCGATGCCGCGCAGATTGGCTTCGTCGTCCACGTTGGACGGGCGGTGCAGCGTGACCACGCCGTATTTGGCGTACTTGGCCTTGATGGCTTCGGTGTCCATGCCCGACTTGTCGGAGGCGTCGAGCTTGTCGCGCTGGAACAGCAGGTTGTCCACCATGACGTGACCCACGTGGAACACCACGTCCTGGCCCTTGCCCTCGCGCAGCAGGTTGTCCACGCCGGCGGGCTCGGTGCAGAAGAACCAGTCGGAGATGCTGTCGGTGACGAGGCGGTTGATCTCCTCGGGCATACGCATGTCGCCGCTGCGCAGGCCGGCCTCGACGTGGGCAACCGGAATGTCGAGCTTCTTGGCATCGATGGAGCAGGCCAGGGTCGAATTGACGTCGCCCACCACCAGCACGCAGTCGGGGCGGGCTTTCTGGCAGATTTCCTCGAAGGCCACCATGATCTTGGCGGTCTGGGTGGCGTGGCTGCCGCCGCCAGCCTCCAGGTGGTAGTCGGGCTTGGGAATGCCCAGCTCGTCGAAGAAGACGTCGCTCATTTCCCGGTCGTAGTGCTGGCCGGTGTGGATGATCTTGAACTCGAAGCGGTCGGCCCGGGCCTGCAGGGCACGCACGATCGGGGCGATCTTCATGAAGTTGGGACGCGCGCCGGCAACGAGGTAGATCAGCGAACGGGACATGCGGGGCTCCACAGGCAGGATGACAGGCGCGCATTATCGCGCGCCGGCCTCGGGCAATACGAAGAAATAGTTGTCAGATCGTCACGGCCCGCTGGCGGACCAGGATGCGCTCAGGCGAAGGTTTCGCACGCGGCCAGCGGCTTGCCGGCCACGTCCTTGGCCGACAGCAGCGGCGCGCCGTCCAGCAGGTGCAGCGGCCAGTCGACGGCCACCGTCGGATCGTTCCACAGCAGGCTGCGCTCGTGCTGCGGCGCGTAGTAGTCAGTGGTCTTGTAGAGGAAATC
The DNA here is from genome assembly GCF_041911615.1 of Zoogloea sp. Classification (GTDB taxonomy): domain Bacteria; phylum Pseudomonadota; class Gammaproteobacteria; order Burkholderiales; family Rhodocyclaceae; genus Zoogloea. The sequence goes on from NZ_JAYROR010000114.1 coordinate 27,900, forward strand.
GGCCGAGTCGCTGGTGACCAGAAAGCCGTGGGCAAACCCCGGTGGCACCCAGAACTGGCGATTATTCTCCTCGGACAACTCGATGCCGACCCACTTGCCGAAGGTGGGCGAGGACTTGCGCAGGTCCACCGCCACGTCGAACACGCTGCCGCGGGTGACGCGCACGAGCTTGCCCTGGGCCTGCTCGATCTGGTAGTGCAGGCCGCGCAGCACGCCCCGGGCGGAGCGGGAATGGTTGTCCTGCACGAAGTCCACGTCGAGCCCGGTGGCCTCGCGAAAGGCCTTGGCGTTGAAGCTCTCCATGAAGAAGCCGCGAGCGTCGCCGAACACCTTGGGCTCGAGGACCAGCAGGCCGGGGATGGCGGTTTCGATGACCTTCATCAGAACACCTTCTCGTCGAGGATGCGCAGCAGGTACTGACCGTAGCCGTTCTTGGCGAGCGGGGCGGCGAGCTTCTGCAGGTGGGCGGCGTCGATCCAGCCGGCGCGCCAGGCGATCTCCTCGGGACAGGCGATCTTGAGGCCCTGGCGCTTCTCGATGGTCTGGATGAACAGGCTGGCCTCCAGCAGGCTCTCGTGGGTGCCGGTGTCGAGCCAGGCGTGGCCGCGGCCCATGACCTGCACGTCGAGCGCGCCCCAGTCGAGGTACTGGCGGTTCACGTCGGTGATCTCGAGTTCGCCGCGGGCGCCGGGCTTGAGGTGCTTGGCGATGTCGACGACGCGGTTGTCGTAGAAGTACAGCCCGGTGACCGCGTAGCGGCTCTTGGGCTGCTTGGGCTTCTCTTCGAGGCTGATCGCCCGGCCGGCTTCGTCGAACTCGACGACGCCGTAACGCTCGGGGTCATTCACCGGATAGGCGAACACGGTGGCGCCGTCGGCGTGGGCGCTCGCTTCGCGCAAGCCCGCGGCGAAGTCGTGGCCGTAGAACAGGTTGTCGCCAAGGACGAGGGCGCTCGGCCCGTTGCCGACGAAGTCCTCGCCGATCACGAAGGCCTGGGCGAGGCCGTCCGGGCTGGGCTGGACGGCGTACTGCAAATTGAGGCCCCACTGGCTGCCGTCGCCCAGCAGCTGCTGGAAGCGCGGCGTATCTTGCGGTGTGGAGATGACGAGGATGTCGCGGATGCCGGCCAGCATCAGGGTGCTGAGCGGGTAGTAGATCATCGGCTTGTCGTAGACCGGGATCAGCTGCTTGGAGACGGCCAGGGTGGCCGGGTGCAGCCGGGTGCCGGAGCCACCGGCGAGAATGATGCCTTTGCGTTGCATGATGGGGTTCTTTCTCAGTTCGGCAGGATTTCGGTGAGCATCCGCTCGACGCCACGCCGCCAGTCGGGCAGCACGAGACCGAAGGCCTGCTGCAGCTTGCGGGTATCGAGGCGGGAGTTGGCCGGGCGCGTCGCGGGGGTCGGGAAAGCGCTGGTGGGCACCGGGCGAACGGCGTCCGGGGCGACCTTGATCGGCTGGCCCTTGGCGCGGGCGAACTCGATGACGTGGCGGGCGTAGCCGTGCCAGGTGGTCTCGCCGCCGGCCGCGAGGTGGTAGGTGCCGGCGAGATCGGGGTTGGCGAGGGTCATGCGCGCGGCGTGGGCGGTGACGTCGGCGAGCAGTTCGGCGCCGGTGGGCGCGCCGTGCTGATCATCGATGATGGTGAGGACGTCGCGCTCGGCGGCGAGCTTGAGCATCGTCTTCGCGAAATTGCCGCCACGAGCCGCGTACACCCAGCTGGTGCGGAAGATGAGGTGGCGGCAGCCGCTGGCGCGGATGGCCTCCTCGCCCTCGAGCTTGGTGACGCCGTACACCGACAACGGGCCGGTGGGCGCGTCCTCGACCCACGGGGCCGTGCCGCGGCCGTCGAAGACGTAGTCGGTGGAGTAATGCACCAGCAGCGCGCCCAGGGCCGCGGCCTCGCGGGCCAGCACGCCGGGGGCCAGCGCGTTGATCGCGCGGGCGAGCCCGGGTTCGCTCTCGGCCTTGTCCACCGCCGTGTGCGCGGCGGCATTGACGATGAGGTCGGGGGCCACGGCGCGCACGGTGGCGGCGAGGCTTTCCGGGTGGGCGAAGTCGCCGGAGAGGCCGGGGGCGCCGTCGTGGTCGAGGGCGATCAGCTCACCGAGCGGAGCCAGGCTGCGCTGGAGTTCCCAGCCGACCTGGCCGTTCTTGCCGAGCAGAAGGATCTTCATGGGCGGGGCTTTCCTCAGGCGCGCTCGGCGTAGTTCTTCTCGACCCACTCGCGGTAGGCCCCGCTCTGCACGTGGGCCACCCATTCCTGGTTGGCGAGATACCACTCGACGGTCTTGCGGATGCCGGTTTGGAAGGTTTCGGCGGGACGCCAGCCCAGTGCGCGCTCGATCTTGCGGGCGTCGATGGCGTAGCGACGGTCGTGGCCGGGGCGGTCGGCCACGAAGGTGACGAGGCGGCTGTAGCTGCCGGCCGGATCGGGCTTGAGCTCGTCGAGCAGCGCACACAGGGTGTTCACGATCTCGATGTTGGGCTTCTCGTTCCAGCCGCCCACGTTGTAGACCTCGCCGGACGTGCCTTTTTCCAGGATCGCGCGGATGGCGCTGCAGTGGTCGGTGACGTACAGCCAGTCGCGGATCTGCTGGCCGTCGCCGTACACCGGCAGCGGCTTGCCGGCCAGCGCGTTGGCGATGATCAGCGGAATGAGCTTTTCCGGGAAGTGGTACGGGCCGTAGTTGTTGGAACAGTTGCTGGTGGTGACCGGCAGGCCGTAGGTGTGGTGCCAGGCACGCACGAGGTGGTCGGAGGCGGCCTTGCTGGCAGAGTACGGGCTGTTCGGCTCGTAGGTGTCGGTCTCGGTGAAGGCCGGGTCGTGGGGGCCGAGGGAGCCGTACACCTCGTCGGTGCTCACGTGGTGGAAGCGGAACGCGGCGCGGGCAGCGGCGTCGAGCCCCATCCAGTGGCCGCGGGCGGCTTCGAGGAGGGTGAAGGTGCCATTGACGTTGGTGCGGATGAAGTCGCCCGGGCCGTGGATGGAGCGGTCCACGTGGCTCTCGGCGGCGAAGTGGACGATGGCGCGGGGCTGGTGCTCGGCCAGCAGGCGGTCGACGAGGGCGCGGTCGCAGATGTCGCCCTGCACGAAGACGTGCCGCGCGTCGCCCTTGAGCGAGGCGAGGTTCTCGAGGTTGCCCGCGTAGGTGAGCGCGTCGAGGTTGACCACCGGCTCGTCGCAGGTGCGAAGCCAGTCCAGAACGAAATTTGCGCCGATGAAGCCCGCGCCGCCGGTAACCAGAATCATGGAAATCCTTGAAATGGACAATCGATTGCCCCGTTTGGGGCGATTCGTCAAATTATGACACCCCCGCATGGCCCGGGTCAGCCCCGCACGTGTGGCGGCAAGGCAACTTCCTGCGCAAAGCTGTATTGCGGCCGACGCCAAGTGGTTAGACTACTCGACTGACGATCCACAAAAAGCGTCGCTCGAGGGAGAAAAGCAAGTCATGAGGGCGTTCATCGGGGCAGACCCGCGCAGTCTGCTGCGCGCGACCATCCTGCCCATCGTCGTGGCAACCACGATCGCCGTGATCGTGGGCGGCATCGCTTTCGAGCGGATCGGCCGTGCCCACGCCGCGGCCCGGGAGAGTGCCTTCGTCCTCGAGACCAGCGAGATCGCGCTGAAGATCGAGGAGCGCTTCAAGGCCTACCGCCAGGTGCTGCGCAGCGCCCGCGCGCTGTTCGCGGCCTCCGAAGTCGTCACCCGCGCCGAATGGCGCGCCTACGTCACGGCCCTGCGCCTGCACGCCGACTACGCCGGCATCCAGGGCGTCGGCTTTGCCGAATACATCCCCGCCGGCGGCCTCGCCCGCCACGAGCAGCGCATCCGCGCCGAGGGCTTCCCCGACTACCGGGTCACGCCCCCCGGCGTGCGCGACGAATACGGCGCGATCGTCTTTCTCGAACCCTTCGACTGGCGCAACCAGCGCGCCTTCGGTTACGACATGCTGTCCGAGCCGGTGCGGCGCGAAGCCATGGAACGGGCGCGCAACCTGGGCGTCCCCGCACTCTCGGGCAAGGTGCGGCTGGTGCAGGAAACCAGCACCGACATCCAGGCCGGCGTGCTGCTGTATCTGCCGGTGTTCCGCCACGGAGCCCCCCTCGAGACCCAGCCGCAGCGCCTGCAGGCCTTCGTCGGCTGGATCTACAGCCCGTTCCGCCTCGGCGACCTGATCACCGGCACCCTCGGCGAATCCTCCAGCCGGGTCCGCATCTACGACGGGAACGAGACCACCGCCGCCAACCTGCTCTACGATTCCGCCCCCGAGCGCAGCGACGACGCCAGCGCCATGCAGCGCCACACCCTGCTCGAACTGGACAACCGGGTGTGGACGCTGACCTTCGACGCCCTGCCCGCCCCGGCCGAGGCCGCCGACGGCGAACTGGCCGAATACGCCGCGGTGGTGGCCATCGGCGCCTTGTTCGTGCTGCTCACCGCCTCGTTCTTCGCCGCGCGCCAGCGCGCCATCGCCCTCGACAAGATCGGCGAATCCCTGCGCGCCAGCGAGGCCCGCTACAGCACGCTGGTCAATCTCTCCCAGGACGGCATCGCGGCCCTCGACGCGAACCTCTGTTTCACCTTCCTCAACCCGCGCCTGATCGCCCTGCTCGGCTACCCCGAAGGCGCGATCATCGGCCGGCGCCTCGACAGCCTGTGGCCGACCGACGACCCGGGGCGCCGTCGCGCCCTCACCGCGCGCCTGCTGCGCGGCGAAGCCGCCACCTACGAACAGGAGCTGCGTCGCGGCGGCGGCGACACGCTCACCGCCATCGTCACCGACGCCCCCCACCTCGACGCCCACGGCCTGCTCCAGGGGGTGATCCTCACCATCACCGACATCTCCGAGCGCAAGGCCTCGGAACAGCGCATCCATTACCTGGCCACCCACGACACCCTCACCGGGCTGGCCAACCGGGCCAAGTTCCTCGACCAGATGGGCACCAGCCTGCTGCTCTCGATGCGCCATCGCACCCGCTTCGCGCTGCTGTTCCTCGACCTCGATCACTTCAAGGAGATCAACGACTCCCTCGGTCACGCCGCCGGCGACGTGCTGCTGATCGAGGCGGCGCGGCGGATGCAGCAATCCCTGCGCGCCAGCGACCTGCTCGCCCGCCAGGGCGGCGACGAGTTCATGATCCTGCTGCACGACATCCACTCGATGGAAGAGGCGCTCGCGGTCGCCGAAAAGATCCGCACCGCGATCAACCAGCCCTTCCTGCTCGACGGCCACGAGCGGCTCCTCTCGGTGAGCATCGGCATCGCCCTCTACCCCGAGGACGGCACCGACATCGAAACCCTCGCCCGCAGCGCCGACAGCGCCATGTACCGCAACAAGAGCGCCGGACGCAGCAGCGTCGGCACCTCACCTTCCGCGCCGCCGCAGGACGCCTGATCCCGCGCCGGCCCCACCCGCCACCTTCCCGGAGACCGCATGTCCCGCCACACCAAGATCGTCGCCACCCTCGGCCCCGCCTCGTCCGATCTCGCCATCCTCGAACGCCTGGTGCAGGCGGGCGTGGACGTGGTGCGCCTCAACTTCTCCCACGGCACCGCCGAAGACCACATCCGCCGCGCCGCCCAGGTGCGCGAAGCCGCCCTGCTGGCCGGCCGCCCGGTGGGTATCCTGGCCGACATGCAGGGCCCCAAGATCCGCGTCGGCAAGTTCGAGGCCGGCAAGATCGTGCTGCAGAAAGACGCCGAATTCATCCTCGACGCCCGCTGCGAACTGGGCAACGGCCAGCGCGTCGGCCTCGACTACAAGGACCTGCCCCGCGACGTGAAGCCCGGCGACGTGCTGCTGCTCGACGACGGCCGCCTCAAGCTGGGCGTCGAGCGCGTGCTCGGCCACGAGATCCACACCCGCGTGAAGGTCGGCGGCGAGCTCTCCAACCACAAGGGCATCAACCGTCAGGGCGGCGGCCTCACCGCGCCGGCCCTCACCGCCAAGGACATGGACGACATCAAGACCGCCGCGCAGATCGGCGTCGATTTCGTCGCCATCTCCTTCCCGAAGGGCTCGGCCGACATGTACATGGCGCGCCAGCTGCTGCGCGCCGCCGGCAGCGGCGCCGTGCTGATCGCCAAGATCGAGCGCACCGAGGCGGTCGCCAACTTGGACGAGATCCTCGACGCCTCCGACGGCATCATGGTGGCCCGCGGCGACCTGGCCGTCGAAGTGGGCGACGCCGCCGTGCCGGCCCTGCAGAAACGCATGATCCGCGCCGCCCGGGAGCGCAACAAGCTCGCCATCACCGCCACCCAGATGATGGAATCGATGATCCACAGCCCGGTGCCGACCCGCGCCGAGGTCTCCGACGTGGCCAACGCGGTGCTCGACGGCACCGACGCGGTGATGCTCTCGGCCGAAACCGCCTCCGGCAAGTTCCCGGTCGAGGTCGTCGAGGCCATGTCGCGCATCTGCCTCGAGGCCGAGAAGTCCGCCGAAGTCACGATGGACCGCGACTTCCTCGACCGCGTGTTCACGCGCATCGACCAGTCCATTGCCATGGCCGCCATGTGGACCGCCTACCACCTGAAGGTCAAGGCCATCGCCTCGCTCACGCAAACGGGCTCCACCGCCCTGTGGATGAGCCGCCTCAACAGCGGCGTGCCGATCTACGCCCTCACCCCCGAGACCACAGCCCGCAACCAGATGACCCTCTACCGCGAGGTCTATCCGCTGCTGATGTCGCAGGTGCACGGCGACCGCGACGTGATGCTCTGGGAAGCCGAGCAGATACTCCTCGAACAGGGCGTCGTCGATTACGGCGACCTCATCGTGCTGACCATCGGCGAGCCCATCGGCGCCCCCGGCGGCACCAACACCATGAAGATCGTCCGCGTCGGCGAGACCCCCAAGCCCGGCCCGGTGTGACCGGCAACACAAATTGGGAGACGCAGGCGCCTGCCGGTCGCGCAGGCGCCATGCCGGCTTGGTAGAATCCCGGTTTTTACGTCTATACCCGGCCGGGCTCCCGGCCCTCGGAGAGAAAAACCATGTCCCTCGTTTCCATGCGCCAGCTGCTCGACCACGCCGCCGAACACGGCTACGGTCTGCCCGCGTTCAACGTCAACAACCTCGAACAAGTCCAGGCCATCATGGAAGCGGCTGCGGAAACCGACAGCCCGGTGATCATGCAGGCCAGCGCCGGCGCCCGCAAATACGCCGGCGAAGCCTTCCTGCGCCACCTCATCGACGCCGCCGTCGAAGCCTACCCGCACATCCCGGTGGTCATGCACCAGGACCACGGCCAGTCCCCCGCCATCTGCATGGGCGCCATCCGCTCCGGCTTCTCGTCGGTGATGATGGACGGCTCCCTGATGGAAGACGGCAAGACCCCGTCCTCGTATGAATACAACGTTGACGTCACCCGTCGCGTCGTCGAGATGTCCCACGCCATCGGCGTGAGCGTCGAAGGCGAGCTGGGCTGCCTCGGCTCCCTCGAAACCGGCCAGGCCGGCGAAGAAGACGGCATCGGCGCCGAAGGCACCCTCGACCACGCCCAGATGCTGACCGACCCCGACCAGGCCGCCGACTTCGTCCGCCAGACCAACGTGGACGCCCTCGCCATCGCCATCGGCACCAGCCACGGCGCCTACAAGTTCACCCGCAAGCCCACCGGCGACATCCTCGCCATCGAGCGCATCAAGGAAATCAACGCCCGCATCCCCAACACCCACCTGGTGATGCACGGCTCCTCCTCGGTGCCGCAGGAGCTGCTGGAAATCATCCGCGAGTACGGCGGCGACATGAAGGAAACCTACGGCGTGCCGGTCGAAGAGATCGTCCGCGGCATCAAGTACGGCGTGCGCAAGATCAACATCGACACCGACATCCGCCTCGCCATGACCGGCGCGATCCGCAAGTTCTTCGTCGAGAACCCCTCCAAGTTCGACCCGCGCGAGTTCCTCAAGCCCGCCCGCGAAGCCGCCAAGCTGGTCTGCAAGGCCCGCTTCGAAGCCTTCGGCACCGCCGGCAACGCCAGCAAGATCAAGCCGATCGGCCTCGACAAGATCGCCGCGAGCTACAAGAGCGGCGCCCTCAACCAGGTCATCCGCTAAGCCGTCGCCGCCGTCCGGGCACTTCGCCCGGATGCGCGTGTCAGAATCGGGGCCGGAAATTCCGGCCCCTTTTCGTTTCTGGAGACATCCCCGATGCCCGTACCCTGGTCCGCCCTGTTCAGCGCCATTCCCTGGGGCGAGGTGATCGCCAGAGCCCCCGAAGTCGCCCAGGGCGCACGCAAGCTGTGGCAGAAGGTCGGCAAACGCGAGGCGCCGACCGGCGCTCCCGCCCCATCCCCCGCCATCACGCCCGAGGCGCGCATCGCCGAACTCGAATCGCAGCTCCTCACCGTCACGCGCCGCCAGCAGGAAAGCGCTGAACTGCTCGCCAGCCTCGCCGAGCAGAACGCCGACCTGGTGCGCGCCACCGAAGAGCTGCGCGCCCGCGTGCGCCAGCTCGGCATCGCCAGCGCCGTGCTGGGCGTCGGCCTGATCGCCGCGTTCATCGCCGTGGCCCTCCGCACAGGCTAAATTGTTGCACCGCAACAACGCAGCGTGACGGGTGCCACGCCTGCGGGTTTCCCCGTTCTTGCCAGTCCGCCTGCCGTAACGGCAAGATGGCCGCTCGACCCTCTGCCGGCGGCCCGCGCCGATCCCTGCCACCATGACCCTGCCCGACTACTTCGCCGAGCACGACCTGCGTCAGGCCCTCAACGACGAATTCCACGCCCGCCCCCCGGTGCCGCTGGAGAGCCCCACGCTCATCAGCTACATCGCGATGCACCACGAAGGCGTCGCCCCGGGCGAGGGGCTGCAGCACCTGATCGATCTGGGCGCCCGACTCGGCCAGCCCATCGACGCGGAAGGCAGCCACCGGCTCATCGATTTTGGCCATTTCCAGCTCAAGTGGGAACTCCACAACGAGTTCGCCAGCTACACCTTCTTTCGCCCGATCGCCCACGGCGAGGGGCTCGACGCGCCCACCACCGCCCTCGCCGTGGTGCCCCAGGACTGGCTGCGCCGGATGCCCGGCAAGCTGATCGTCGCGACCCACCTCGAGCTGCGTAACGCCGCCGAGGTGACGCCCGAGAGCGTGATGGCCACGCTCTCCCCCACCAGCAGGCAGATGGTCGGCGCCAAGGTGGCCGACGGGGCCGCGTGGGTGTTCACCGACTTCCTGTTCGAGGACGGCTTCTCGCGCCTCCTGATCATCGACGTGTCGCTGACCCGCCGCCAGGCCGGTCGCACCGTGCAACGCCTGGTCGAGATCGAGACCTACCGCCTGATGGCGCTGCTCGCCTTCCCGATCGCCAAGGAAGTCGGCCGCCTGATCGGCGCCGCCGAACAGCGCCTCGCCGACCTGATGGACCGCACCGGCTCCGCCCGCTCGCCCGAGGACGAACGCGGCGTGCTGGCCGACCTCACCACCATGGCCGCCGAAGTCGAACACTCGGTGGCCCGCACCACCTTCCGTTTCGGCGCTGCGCGGGCCTATCACAGCCTCGTCATGCAGCGCATCGAGGAGCTGCGCGAACAGCGCATCTCCGGCCTGCCCACGTTCCACGAATTCATGGAACGCCGCCTGCTGCCGGCGATGAACACCTGCGTCACGATGGCCCGCCGGCAGGAAGACCTCTCCAGCCGCGTCGCCCGCAACAGCCAGCTGCTGCGCACCCGCGTCGAGGTCGAGCTGGAACGCCAGAACCAGGAACTTCTGGCCCAGATGAACCGCCGCGCCAAGCTCCAGCTACACCTGCAGGAAACCGTCGAGGGCCTGTCGGTGGTGGCCATCACCTACTACGCGTCGCAGCTCGTGCAGTACCTCGCCAAGGGCGTCAAGCACCAGATCGAGCCCTTCACACCGGAGGGCCTCACCGCCGCGGCGATCCCGGTGATCGCGCTGTTCGTCGCGCTGGGCACCCGGCGCATGCGCAAGCACCTCGCCGCCGCCGAAGCCGGGCACTGAGACCGGCGGCCTCCGCCGCTCGTCATGCCCACCCCTCGCCGCTATAATTTCGTTTTGTCCAACGGACTTGTGACCGTGACCACTCCGCTCTTCGAATCCTCCATCCGCAGTCTGCCCCTCCTCGGCCGTGGCAAGGTGCGCGACATCTACGCCATCGACGCCGACAAGCTGCTCATCGTCACCTCCGACCGCCTGTCGGCCTTCGACGTGATCCTGCCGGACCCGATCCCGAAGAAAGGCGAAGTGCTCACCGCCATGGCCAGCTTCTGGTTCGCCCGCCTCGGCCACATCGTCCCCAACCAGCTCACCGGCATCGACCCCGAAACCGTCGTCGCCGCCGACGAGCGCGAGCAGGTGCGCGGCCGCGCGCTGGTGGTCAAGCGCCTCACCCCGCTGCCGATCGAGGCCGTGGTGCGGGGCTACGTGATCGGCTCCGGCTGGAAGGATTATCAAGACACCGGCGCCATCTGCGGCATTGCGCTCCCCGCCGGCCTGCAGCAGGCCCAGAAGCTCCCCGCCCCGATCTTCACCCCGGCCAGCAAGGCCGACGTGGGCGATCACGACGAGAACATCAGCTTCGAGCAGGCCCAGGCCCGCACCGACGCCCTCCTCGCCGACGCCCTCAAGGGCACCGGCAAGACCGGCGCCCAGCTCGTCGCCGAAGCCCGTGACGCCGCCATCGCGCTGTATTCCCAGGCCGCCGACTACGCCGCCACCCGCGGCATCATCATCGCCGACACCAAGTTCGAGTTCGGCATCGACGCCGCCGGCACCTTGCACCTCATCGACGAAGCCCTGACGCCGGACTCCTCCCGCTTCTGGCCCGCCGACAGCTACGCCGTGGGCATCAGCCCCCCGAGCTACGACAAGCAGTACGTGCGCGACTACCTCGAGACCCTCGACTGGGGCAAGGTCGCCCCCGGCCCCAAGCTGCCCGCCGAAGTCGTCGAGCGCACCGCCGCCAAGTACGTCGAAGCCTACGAGAAGCTCACCGGCCAGAGCCTCTGAGTCCGGCGCATCCGGCGCCCCAAAGCAACAACCCGCCAGCTGGCGGGTTGTTTCGTTCACGGACGCTGCGGCGCCGTTCAGCCGACGCCGAACAGATCCATCATCGCCTGCCGCTCCTCGACGGATTCGGCCAGCACCTCCGCGAGGCGCACCTCGTCGAGCCCCAGGGTCGCCGCCTTGGCCAGGCCGGTGCGGAAATCCTCGTTCTCGGGCGAGAACGGATTGCGCGTCTCGGCGATCAGGTTGGCCACGAAGATCAGGTCGGGGATCGAATCGGGCGGCCACACGCCACCGTACAGCTCGGGGTCGTCCACCGCATCCACCAGCGCCTGCGGCATGTTCATCGCCGCCAGCACCGCCCGCCCGATCGGCGCGTGCCAGACCCGCACCAGATCCGACAAGGGGCTGTCGTCCTTCAGCATCTCCGGGTATTCCCACACCCGCGCCAGCAGGAAGAACTGGCCGATGTCGTGAACCATCCCGGCGAAGAAGGCCGCGTCCTTGTCGAGCTTGGTGAAGCGCCGCGCCAGCACCGAGGCCGTCGCCGCCACATCCACGCAATGCGCCCACAGCTTGCGGATCATCGGCTGGAAAGGCCCCAGCACATCGCGGTGGATCAGTTGCTCCGCCGCCACCGCCATGGCCAGCGCCCGCAGCTTGCCGAAGCCGATGCGCACCAGCGCCTTCGGCACGTCGGTCACCAGCCGGCCGCCCGGGTTGTACCAGGCCGAGTTGGCCAGCGCCACGGTGCGCGCCGCCAGCAACGGCTCGGCCGACACCATGGCCGACATCCGGCCCAGATCCATGTCCGGATCGTCTAGCGCCTCCAGCACGCGCATGGTCACTTCCAGCGACGTGGGGAAGCGCAGCTCGCCGTCCTCCAGCTCCTGCGAGATCGTGTGCAGGAACGCCTGTTCGTTCAGATTCAACGCCTTGTCAGTCACGCAATACCCCTTTTTCAGCACCCGTTCCGGCGCCCGTCAGCGGGCCTCGGCATCCGATCATCCTGCCCTATCCGCCACATAGGCGACACCCCGCGCGGAATTCGGCAAAATGAAACCACTCAAACGTATCTCACCCAACATTTTCCGACGACGATGACCACCACCCCCGCCACTTCGCCACTCCTCGAATTCTCCGGCCTGCCGCGCTTCGACGCGATCACGCCGGCCCACGTCGAGCCCGCCGTCCGCAGCCTCCTCGAGGCCCTGCGCGCCACCGTCCAACGCCTTCAGGACGACCCCGCGCCGGCCACCTGGGACAGCTTCGTCGAACCCATCGAGAACGACGGCGAGCGTCTGGGCCGCGCCTGGGGCATCGCCGCGCACATGCACAGCGTCATGGACACGCCCGAATGGCGCGAGGCCTACAACGCGATGTTGCCGGAGGTCACACGTTTTTACGCCGAATTGGGGCAAAACCTTAAGCTTTTCGAAAAATATAAATCGATCCGGAATAGCCCCGAGTTCGCCACCCTCAGCCCGGCCCGCCAGCGCATCATCGACAACGAGCTGCGCGGCTTCCGCCTCTCCGGGGCCGAACTGCCCGACGACCAGAAGCCCCGCTTCCAGGAAATCCAGGAAGAAATGGCCGGTCTCGGCGCCAAGTTCTCCGAGAACCTGCTCGACGCCACCAACGCCTTCAGCCACGTCGTCACCGACGAAGCCGAACTCGCCGGCCTGCCCGCCGACGTGATCGCCGCCGCGCGTGAAGCTGCCGAGAAGACCGGCATCGCGGGCTGGAAGTTCAGCCTCAAGATGCCTTCCTACCTGCCGGTGATGCAGTACGCCGACAGCCGAGCGCTGCGCGCCACCCTCTACCGCGCCTACGCCACCCGCGCCGCCGAGATCGACAACGGCTTCTCGAAACCCGAATGGGACAACGGCCCGCTCATCGCCCAGCTGCTCGCCCTGCGCGCCGAAGAGGCCCGGATGCTCGGCTACCGTCACTACGCCGACGTCTCGCTGGTGCCCAAGATGGCCGAATCCACCGAGCAGGTGCTCGGCTTCCTGCGCGAACTCGCCGTCAAGGCCAAGCCCTTCGCCGAGCGCGACCTCGAAGAACTCAAGGCCTTCGCCAAGACCGAGCTGCAGCTCGACCCGCTCGAGCCCTGGGATGTGGCCTACGTCTCCGAAAAGCTCCGGGTGGCCCGCTACGCCTTCTCCGAGCAGGAAGTGAAGGAATACCTGCCCGAACCCAAGGTGCTCGCCGGGCTGTTCAAGGTCGTCGAAAAGCTCTACCAGGTGCGCATCGCCCCGGACACCGGCCCGGTATGGCACCCCGACGTGCGCTTCTTCCGCATCGAGCGCGACGGCGCCCTCATCGGCCAGTTCTACCTCGACCTCTACGCCCGCGACACCAAGAAGGGCGGCGCCTGGATGGATTCGGCGATCACCCGCCGCCGCGTCGGCGACGCCGTCGAGACGCCGGTCGCCTACCTCGTCTGCAACTTCCCCGGCCCGGTGGGCGGCAAGCCCGCCACCTTCAGCCACGACGACGTGATCACCCTCTTCCACGAGACCGGCCACGGCCTGCACCACCTGCTGACGCGGGTCGACGATCTCGCGGTGTCGGGCATCCACGGCGTCGAGTGGGACGCCGTCGAGCTGCCCAGCCAGTTCATGGAAAACTTCTGCTGGGAATGGGACGTGGTGCGCGAAATGACCGCCCACGCCGAGACGGGCGCACCGCTGCCGCGCGAACTCTTCGACAAGATGCTGGCCGCCAAGAACTTCCAGAGCGGGATGCAGACCGTGCGCCAGCTCGAGTTCTCGCTGTTCGACCTGCTGCTGCACATGGATTTCGACCCTGCCAGCCAGCGCGTCATGGATCTGCTCGCCGAGGTGCGCAAGGAAGTCGCGGTGCTGGTGCCGCCCGAGTGGCACCGCTTCCCCAACAGCTTCAGCCACATCTTCGCCGGCGGCTACGCGGCGGGCTACTACAGCTACAAGTGGGCCGAGGTGCTCTCCGCCGACGCCTTCGCCGCCTTCGAGGAAAGCGGCCGCCCGAAGGGCTCGGTGCTCGACGCCGAAACCGGCGAGCGCTTCTGGAACGAAATCCTCGCTGTCGGCGGCAGCCGCCCGGCGCTCGACTCGTTCAAGGCCTTCCGCGGCCGGGAACCGCAGGTCGATGCGCTCCTGCGCCACAGCGGCATGGTGGGCGCATGAGCCCCCGCCGCCGCCTCGCCGCCGCGCTGCTCCTCGCCGCCGCCCTGCCGGCGGCGGCCGAGACCGCCTACCGCTGGGTCGACAAGAGCGGCCACGTCCAGTACAGCGACCAGCCGCCCCCCCAGGACGTGCGCAAGTTCGAGGAGCGCAAGGTCCAGTCCAACCAGGGCAACACCCAGCTCCCTTATGCCACCCGCAAGGCCGCCGAGACCTTCCCGGTCACGCTGTACACCGGGCGCGACTGCGGAAAGCCCTGCGACGACGGGCGGGCACTGCTCGCCGCCCGGGGCGTGCCGTTCTCCGAGACCAAGCTCGAAACCGCCGAGGGCGTGGCCGACTTCAAGAAGCGCTTCGGCAAGGAGCCCTTCGTGCCCACCCTCACCGTCGGCCGCGAACTCGAATCGGGTTTTTCCACCACCGCCTGGAACGCCCTGCTCGACAACGCCGGCTATCCCGCGGGCAAGCGCTGACCCCGTCAAAATACGACTTTCGGCATATTGTGGGGACGCCCGCCGGAGCCCAGAATATTCCCTGAACCCCGGCATTCGTCCGGGGGCCTTCAGGGAGTTCCACCATGCTTGCATCGCGCCTTTCCCCGCTTGCCCTCGCAATCGGTAGTGCCATCCTGCTGGCCGCATGCGGCGGCGGCGGAGGTGGTGGCAGCACGTCGTCCGGCGGCGGCACCGCCACCCCCACCTCGGTCACCGTCACCCCGTCCCTCGGCAAATTCTCCACCGGCTGCGACGTCGTCCTGCTCGACGCCAGCGGCAACACCCTCGGCAGCGGCAAGATCGGCAGCGACGGCGCCGCCACCATTGCCGTCGGCAGCTACACCGGCATCGTGATCGCCCAGGTGCGCGGCAGCAGCGGCTGCCAGTACTACGACGAATCCACCCGCGCGCCGGCCAACTTCGGCAGCGGCCAGACCCTCAGCGCGGTGGTCGACGCCACCCGCACCCAGGTCGGCATCAACGCCCTCACCAATCTCGCCGCAAGCCGCCTGCTCGACGGCAACAAGCTCGCCGCCGGCAAGACCAGCAGCGACGTGCAGACCGAGAACCTGAGCATCCAGCGCATGTTCCAGGTCAGCGACATGCTCAGCCCGGCCACCCCGATCGGCAGCAGCAGCGACAAGCTCACCAACACCGGCGAGGCCGACAAGCTGGCCCTGGTGCTCGCCGCGCTGTCCGAGCTCGCCGACATCCGCGGCAGCGACGTCCACACCCTGGCCACCCAACTCGCCAGCGATCTCGCCGCCGACGGCAAGCTCGACACGCTCGACGCCACCACGCTGCAGAACGCCCTCGCCGACGCCGCCAACCGGGTCGCGGCCCCGTCGACCCTGGCCACCTTCACCAAGCTGGCCGACAACACGGTGCTGGTCCCCAAGATTGCCGACGTCGCCGGCGACGTCGCCAAGGTGATGGCCGCCGGCAGCGCCATCGACCAGGCCCGCAAACTCTTCGCCGACCTGCGCATCAACTTGCTGGCGCTCAGCAACGACAGCGGCACCGGCTCGCTGGACAAGGAGCAGCAACAGCTCGCCGCCGACTTCCAGTCCGGCATCTCCATCGACGTCGCCTTCAAGACCCTCACCCTGCTGAGCGACGCGGCGCTCGGCTACTTCGTCAACGGCGAGACCGGCAGCATCAGCAGCAGCGCCGGCATTTGCGCCGGCTCGATGGTCTCGGCCAGTTGCCTGATCTACGGCAGCAGCGACACGCCCCGTTACCTCATCGTCCTCGCGCCGGGCAGCACCGCGGGCCTCGCCACCTGGAACGTCAGCGCCTCCGCCCCGTCGTCCGGCGGCCCCCTCGTCAACCTGAGCGGCCTGACCGGCACCCTCACCCTGGGCATCGGCGGCTTCACCGCCAACGGCAAGCTGCAGCCCATGACTGGCGACACCGCCTACACCGCGGTGAACCTCACCGCCCTGCAAAGCGGCTTCACCGTCGGCGCCCGCAAGTGGAGCGGCGCCGGCACCTTCGACGCGATCAAGAGCGACGGCAGCAGCGCCCTCAAGGCCACCATCGGCAGCCTGGCCGTGGACGAAGCCGCCTACACCGCCAATCTGGCCCTCGTCCTCACCGGCCCGCACCACCGCTTCGACGGCAACCTGAACCTCTCCGGCAAGCTCGCGGCCGCCGACGGCAGCAACGAGCAACCCCGGACCGGCGTCTTCACCGGCAGCTTCACCAACACCACCAGCGGCCTCAAGATCTTCGACGGCACGCTCACCGCGAGCCAGAACTGGACCGCCAGCGGCAGCTACGCCGGCTACGATCCCCGCCAGGCCGAATCCGGCAGCAACTACGCGCAGGCCTCCGTGAGCTTCATCGGCACGGTCAGCAAGGCCGCCAACGTCGCCGGCCTCGCCATCGAGCTGTCCGGCAACAACAATGCCGGCCGCAAGCGCCAGGTCGCCAACTTCAAGATCACCAGCGGCGGCGTGATCGTCAGCGGCACCGGCACCCAGAGCCAGACCGCCAGCGGCGACACCTGGGACTGGGCCCTGAGCAACGAGAACGGCCTCAAGGCCAGCTACGCCAACGCCACCCGCTCCGGCAAGGTCACCAAGGCCGACGGCACCGAAGTGGGCACGATCAGCACCCAGCGGGTCAGCTTCGTGGATGGCACCTACGAGTCGCTGCTCTGAGCGCCAGCGCGTTTCCACCCATCCAGCGGGCGCCCGGCGCCCGCTTTTTTTGCCTGCAGTTTCGTCTCCCGGGGCCGATAATCCGCCATGCGCCGCCTGAACCTTCTCCTGCTCGCCCTCGTCGCCGTTCCGCCACTGGCCCGTGCCGATGCCGCCGACCTGATGGCCGTCTCCAACCCCGCCGTCCTAGACGCCCGCCCGACCCTGCGCCTGACCGCCACCGGCTTCGCCGCCGACGACTTCGTACCGGCCCACCGCATCGCCGACACCTGGCGCGACACCCCGACGCCCCGCCCCGGCCGCAACCTCGCCGTCGGCTTCGGCCGCCTCGAGGCCAGCCAGTCGGTCGGCGGCTGGACCATCGGCACCTACCGGCGCGTCGACGCCTTCGGCGAAGGCAACCGCGACACCGTGCGCATCTACAGCGCCTTCGACACCCCCGACAGCCTGCTCAGCCAGAACGGGCACTACAACCTCGACTACCGCTTCAAGGGCTTCGCCGCCGACGGCCTGCGCTTCGCCTGGGCCGGAGCGGTGAACGAACGACTCACCGTGGGCGCCGCGGTCAACCTGCTCAAGGCCGGCTTCCTGCGCGTCGAGCGGGTCAGCGGCACCCTCGACAGCGTCGGCGGCGTCGCCACCGTGCGCGGGCGCCGCGAACTGCTGTACACCGGCCTCGACTACACCGACCCGGCCCGCGCCGACCTCAACGACTTCGCCCCCACCACCCGCCAGCAGACCGACAACGGCTGGGGCCAGACCCTCGACCTGGGCGCCACCTGGCGGCCGCGCGACGACCTGCGCATCGCCCTGGCGGTGAATGATCTCCTCGGCCAGTTGCGCTGGCACAACGTCCCGGAACTCACCCAGGATTTCAACGACGCCGCCTGGCCGCTGCAGTTCAACACCCCGTCGGCCACCGCCAAGATCACCGGCACCAACCGCTACCGGGACTACACGCTCAACCTCAAGCCGAAGGCCGCCGCCGGCGTCGACTGGTCCGCCGACAACTGGGGGCTCGGCGCCGGCTTCGCCGCCACCCGTGGCCTGATCCTGCCCGAAGCCCATGCCCACCTCGGCCCGGCGAACGGCACCCAGCTGCGCGTCTCCTACGAGCCGCGGTTCAAGAGCGGCGGCCTCGCGCTCCATCACCGCATCTTCTTCGTCAGCGTGCGCGCCGACCAGGGCAACCTCAACGACGCCCGCGCGGTCGGCGCCACGGCCGGCCTCGCCCTGCGTTTCTGAGCCCCTGAAGGCCCGTCGAACCCCGCTCTGCTCCCCGCGACACCTCAAGTTCCGCCTCCGCCAGCCCGTAATTCCTGACTCGAAAAACACGCCGCCGGGCCCGAGCCCGGCGCATCAGCTCAGGAGAAGCAGGATGGCAGTCAAACTTTCACCCGTCGCAATCGCCGTGGCCAGTGCATTCACCCTTGCAGCCTGCGGCGGCGGCGGTGGCGGTGGCGGCGGCAGCTCGACCAGCACCACCCCGAACGCTACGCCGGCCTCGGTGGACGTGACCGTCACGCCGTCCCTCGGCCAGTTCTCCACCGGCTGCAGCGTCGAACTGCGCAAGGGCAGCGGCGAAGTGCTCGGCAGCGCCAGCATCGGCGCCAACGGCACCGCCATCATCAAGGTCACCGGCTACACCGACGCCGTCATCGCCACCGTCAAGGGCGCCAGCGGCTGCACCTACTTCGACGAAGCCTCCGGCACCGACAAGCCCTTCGGCGCCGACAAGAAGCTGAGCGCCGTGCTGCCCAGCGTCGACCAGCAGGTCGGCATCAACGTACTCACCCACATCGCCGCCACCAAGGTGCTCGACACCGGCGGCAGCGCCCTCGCCGCCGGCCAGACCGCCGACACCATCAAGCTCGAGAACACCACCGTCGGCAACATTTTCCAGGTCCCCCGGATCACCACCCCGCCGACCCTGCTCAACAAGGACAGCGGCAAGGTGCTCGACGACTCCGAAGCCGGCAAGCTCGCCGCCAAGCTGGCGGCGCTGGCCCAGGTGGCCAGCGCCCTCGCCACCCCCGTGAGCATCGCCGACCTGGCCACCGCCCTGGCCGACGACCTCAAGGACGGCACCCTCGACAGCGTCGATTCCGCCAAGCTCAAGGCCGGCCTCGCCGCCGCCGTGACCAGCTACGCCAAGCCCGAATACAAGGGCAGCCTCGACGACGAAGTCGCCAAGACCACCGTCGAAACCGACAGCAACAAGGCCAAGGCCCAGGCCCAGAACGTCCTCGCCGCCGGCACCTCCCTCGACCAGGCCAAGCAGATCTTCGCCGACCTGCGCAACAGCATCCTGTCGATCTCCAACGAAAACGGCACCGGCTCCCTCGACCAGCAGAACGCCCTGCTCAAGAGCGACTTCCAGAACGGCGTTTACGCCACCAAGCTCATCGACCACCTGAGCCTGATGGTCGAATCCGCCACGCTGATCTACGTCGAGCAATCGGCCACCTCCAAACAGAACGACACCGGCTCGTGCGCGGTCAGCACCTACCCCGAAGTGGTGTGCCTGATGCGCGTGCCCGGCGCCGACCGCGGCTACCGGGTCACGATGCGCCCGAGCCTGAACGGCGCCACCGTGAGCTGGGAAGTCACCCACACCCGCAACCTCAACACCGGCGTCTCCACCCCCGTCAGCGGCATGACCGGCACCATGCGCCGCGAACTCAGCGGCAAGAACATCCTCACCGGCAACTTCTACCCGATGACCAGCGACGGCGCCTACACCACCGTCGACGCCAACTTCACCTACAGCGGCAGCAAGGGTTCCCAGCTCTGGAGCGGCAGCGGCGAGCTCAACACCCTCAAGGCCGACGGCAGCACCAGCACCCTCAAGGTCGGCATCAGCGACTTTGCCGCCGACGAGGCCAAGAAGACCGCCCGACTGGTCGGCACCCTCGTCGGCCCGCACCACCGCTTCGAAGGCTCGCTGGAAGTCGCCGACCTGACCACCTCCCTCGACGGCGTCGCCGAGCCGAAGACTGCCAAGTTCATCGGCAGCTTCTACAACGTCAGCAACCCGGCCAGCCCGTTCAAGTTCCTCGACGGCCGCGTCAACGTCACCCAGGACACCAGCACCTACAGCGCCGCCCTGCCCGAATCCACCAGCAACTTCGTCAAGCTGACGGTCGGCTTCAGCGGCACCGCCTACAAGGCGGCCGACGTTCCGGGCATCGGCCTGAACCTGAGCGTCAGCAACACCGACGGCTACACCAGCCAGAAGGGCGAATTCACCCTCACCGGCCTCGGTAGCCTCAGCCTCACCGGCAAGGCCACCCAGGTCGCCGGCGGCTTCAACTGGGAGATCAAGAACACCAACGGCATCACCGTCACCTACGTGGCCGGCGCCAAGTCCGGCACCGTCAAGAACGCCGACGGCACCCTCCTCGGCACAATCAGCAGCCAGCGCGTCAGCTTCATCGACAACACCTACACCTCGCTGATCTGATCGCCGACGGTTTCATTCCCCAGGGCGGGCGCTGCGGCGCCCGCTTTTTTTCGCCCTCGCCCGCCGCCGATTCCGTTTCCAATCCCCACGCCCCGGCTGGCACAATCGCGGCTGCCACCCGCACCCCACCGTACCGAACCTGGATCACCCCACGCATGAAGATCGCCACCTGGAACGTCAACTCCCTCAAGGTCCGCCTGCCCCACGTGCTCGACTGGCTGGCCGCCAACCAGCCGGACGCCCTGTGCCTGCAGGAACTCAAGTGCGAGAACAAGGCCTTTCCGCTGGCCGAGATCGAAGCCGCCGGTTACCAGGCCATCTTCAACGGGCAGAAAACCTACAACGGCGTGGCGATCCTCAGCCGCAAGCCGCTGGCCGACGTGCGCTTCGACATCCCCGACTTCGCGGACGAGCAGAAGCGCATCGTCGCCGGCACCCTCGACGGCGTGCGCATCGTCTGCGGCTACTTCCCCAACGGCCAGGCGGTCGGCTCCGACAAGTTCGCCTACAAGCTCGCCTGGCTCGACGCGCTGACCGCCTGGCTGCGCGACGAGCTCGCCGCCACGCCGCAACTGGTGCTGGCCGGCGACTACAACATCGCTCCCGAAGACCGCGACGCCCATCCCGACTGGAAGGACGAGATCCACGTCTCGGTGCCCGAGCGCAACGCCTTCAAGGCGCTGCAGGGGCTCGGCCTGGTGGACGCCTTCCGGCTTTTCGAGCAGCCCGAGAAGAGCTTCTCGTGGTGGGATTACCGGATGATGGCCTTCCGCCGCAACGTCGGCCTGCGCATCGACCACCTGCTGGTGTCGGCGCCGCTGGCCGCGCGGTGCGCCACCTGCGTGGTGGACAAGACGCCGCGCAAGCTCGAACGCCCGTCCGACCACGCGCCGGTCGTTGCCGAATTCGCCTGAGCCCATGACCGCGCCGACCCTCGCCGACACCGTCGTCGCCCGCTACCCGGAACTGGCCGCCCTGCCCGAGGCGGCCCGTCAGCGCCTCGCCGGCCGCGCCCAGCGCGTCACGCTGCCGGCGGGCACCCCGGTGTTCGACGAACGTCAGGCCTGCCAGGGCTTCCCTTTCGTGCTCGACGGCAGCATCCGGGTGGTCAAGGCCGCCCCCAACGGGCGCGAGCTGCCGCTGTACCGCGTCGCGCCGGGCGAAACCTGCGTCATCTCGTCGGCCTGCCTGCTCGGCCACGTGCCCTACAACGCCCGCGGCGTCACCGAGACCGACACCACCCTGCTGCTCCTGCCCAGCGCCGATTTCCAGGCATTGCTCGGCGAGGCGGCGTTTCGCGATTTCGTGTTCCAGCTGTTCTCCGAACGCATCGCCGACCTGATGCAGCTCATCGAGGAAGTCGCCTTCCGCAAGCTGGATCAACGCCTCGCCGCGCTGCTGCTGGGCAAGGGCCAGCGCCTGCACATCACCCACCAGCAGCTGGCCGACGAGCTGGGCAGCGTGCGCGAGATCGTCTCCCGACTGCTCAAGAACTTCGCCGCCCAGGGCCTCGTCGCCCTGTCGCGGGAGCAGATCGAGATCCTCGATCCGGCCGGCCTGCGCCGCCTCGCCGGCGGCTGACGACGGCTGTGTAACCAAGGTTACAGACGACCGACATCAGCGAATGCTGAAATACCCCCACTCGACAAACCCTTTGCGCCAGGAGGCCAACATGAAGACGAACGTGGGCGGTATCGACAAAATTCTGCGGATCGGCGCCGGCGTGGCGCTGGTGGCCTGGGCGGCCCTGGGCGGCCCGGCATGGGCCTGGATCGGCGTGGTCCCGCTGGCCACCGGCCTCACCGGCTTCTGCCCGCTCTACCCGCTGCTGGGCATGAACACCTGCCCGCTCAAGAAAGACTGACGCGCCGCAGGGCCCCGGCTCGTCGCCAACCCGGCCACCGCAACGGCGGTGGCCGGGTTTTTTTACGACACTGGCCCGCACGCCATTGCAAACTTTTGTCCCATTGAAGGAAGTTGGCACTCGTCGGGCAGCCTCGCCTCCTATCCTGCGGCCGTCCCATCCCGGGCTCAACACGCAAGAAAGGATAAGAAGAGATGAACAAGATTTCCCTGCTGGGCATCGCCTCCCTGCTGGTCTGTGGCAGCGCCTTTGCCGATGCACCGCCGGCCGACGGTCAGTGGCGCGGCATGGGTGGCGCCGGGGTCTCGATGGCCACCGGCAACGCCCGCAACACCAGCGTGAACCTGGTCGTCGACGCGGCCCGTGTCACCGCGGTGGACAAGCTGTCGGTCTACGGCCAGGCCCTGTTCGCCCAGTCGAAGAAGGATAACGACACCACCACCACCGCCAACATGTGGCGCGCCGGCACCCGCTACGACCACAACCTGACCGAGCAGATCTTCGGCTTCGGCGGCCTCGACCTGGAACACGACCAGCTCAAGCACCTCAGCCTGCGGGGCGTCATCAGCGGCGGTCTGGGCTACCACGTCATCAAGAACGCCGACACCACCTGGGACGTCTTCGGCGGTGTGGCCTACAAGGCCGACCGCTACATGTCGCCGGGCGTCATCATCGACAACGACACCCGCCGCACCTACAACAGCCCCGAGCTGATCCTCGGCGAGGAATCGACCCATCGCCTGACCGACACCACCAGCTTCCGCCAGCGCCTCGTGGTGTTCCCGAACCTGCGCGACACCGGTGAATACCGTGCGATCTTCGACGCCGGCCTGGCCGTGGCGATGAACAAGACGATGAACCTGACCCTCAGCTTCCAGGACCGTTACGACAGCCTCGCCACCTCGCCGGCGAAGCAGAACGACACCCTGCTGATCGCCGGGGTGAACGTGAAGTTCGGCGCCCAGTAAGCCGCTTCGGTGCGGGCCGTCCGTGCGGGCGGCCCGCCTGCGCCCGGCGCACCCTCCCCCCGTGCGCCGCGGCACCTCACGCCGGCCTTACTGGCCGCGCACGCTCCAGAACCCGATCCGCCCCAGGCTGGCCGCGAGGCGCAGACGCGTCGCCCGCCAGTTGGCCAGCGCGTTGATGCGCTGCTGGGCCGCGTCGGCCATCGCCCGCTGAGCCTCGAGCAGCTCGAGCGTCGAACCAACCCCGGCCTTGAAGCGCCCCTGGGCCACTTCCAGCGATTTGGTGGCGTAGGCGAGCAGCTTCTCGGTGCTGTCCAGCGCCTGGGTTTCGGTCTGCAGGCTCTGCCACGCCTGCCACACTTCCAGCGCAACCTTCTGCTCGACGCTCTTCAGGTCGGCCTCGGCCAGTTCGAACTCGGCCCGCGCGGCGCGGGTCTGGTAGAGGCGCGAAAAGCCGTCGAACACCGGCACGTTGAGCTGCAGCGCCACACTGCGGTCGCGCTGGGCGATGTCGGGCTGGTCGCTGTTGAAGTCGCGACCGGTGTGGCCACGGCTGGCCGCCAGGCTGATGCTCGGCAGGTTGGCCCGCTCGGCGGCGCCGATGCGTGCCCGCGCGGCGGCCAGCCGGGCCCGCGCGGCGCCCAGTTCGGGGTGCACCTGCTGCGCGGTTTCGAGCATTTCGCCCACGTTGCGCACGAAGTCGGTGTCGGGCAGACGCGCGTCGTCGGCGTCCACCGCCAGCCGTCGCTGCGGCGATTCGCCGATGGCCACCGCGAGGCGGCCCTGGGCGTTGGCGAGCGTGCCCTCGGCGCGCACCCGCGCGAGGATCGCCTGGGCGAAGGCGGTCTGGGTCTGCAGCTTGGAGGTGAGGTCGCCGATGCCGGCGGCGTGCTTGGCCTCGGCGGCCATGAAGCTCTGCAGGTTGATGCGCTCCACCTCGCGGGCCACGGCCAGCTCGCCCTGGGCGCTGAGCAGCGCGAAGTAGGCGTTGGCGGCGTCGACGAACACCGTCTGCACGCCCAGGTTCTGGCTGGCGACGGCAGCCAGCAGGGTCTGGCGGGCGCTTTCGACGTTGGCCTCGCGCTGACCGAAGTCGAACAGGTTCCAGGCCATGTTGAGCTGACTGAGGCGGGTGGTGCTGTCGCTGCGCGCCGACAGACCGGCCTGGGACACCGTCTGCCCGACCTTGGCCTGGGACAGGGTGGCGTTGATCGTCGGCAGGTAATCCGCCCGGCTGGCCCCCAGGCGCGCCGCCTGGATCTGGCTTTCGGCCCAGGCCTGACGGGTGCGCGGGTCCTGGCAGAGGGCGCGCTTGATGGTCTCGGCGAGGCTGATGCGGCCGTCAGGCAGCGCCGCCGGCAGGGGCCCCGGGCACGCCGGGCCGCCGACCAGTTCGGCGTCGAGGGGCAGCAGCCCGGGCGGCGCCAGACCGGCCAGATCGCGCTGGCTGCCGAGGGGGTCGAAGGCGTGGGCCGACGTGGCGGCGATGGCGGCGAGCAGCGCGGCGAAGCGGACGAGGCGACGCATCAGCCGGCCTCCACCACGGACGCCACGCCGTTCTGACGCGCCTTCAGCGCGTCGATGTTCATGTCGTCCATCACCTTGCCACCGCCCAGCACCACCACGCGCTCGGCGCTGAGGATGGTCTCGGGCCGGTGGGCGATGAGGATGCGGGTGAGCGCCAGGGACTGGATCGCGCGATTCACCGCCTGTTCGCAGTTCACGTCCAGGTGGCTGGTGGCTTCGTCGAGGATCAGGATGCGCGGCCGCTTGTACAGGGCCCGGGCCAGGAACAGGCGCTGCTTCTGACCGCCCGAGAGCACCGTGCCCATGTCGCCCACCAGCGTGTTGTAGGCCATCGGCAGCGCGGCGATGTCGTCGTGGACTTGGGCGAGGCGGGCGCACTCCTCGATCCAGGCACGGTCGGGCGTCGGGTCGAAGAAGCAGATGTTGTCGGCGATGGAGCCGGCGAACAGGGTGTCGTCCTGCATCACGGTGCCGACGAGGCCGCGGATCGCCTCGCCGCCGCTGCGTCGCAGGCTGGCGTCGCCGACCAGGATGTCGCCCTCGTCGGGCGGGAAGACACCGAGGATCAGGTTGATGAGCGTCGTCTTGCCGCAGCCCGAAGGGCCGACGAAGGCCACCGACTGCCCGGGCGGGATGGTCAGGTCGATGCCGTCCACCACCCACGGATCGGTTTCGGCGTAGCGGAAGCGCACGCCCTGCAGGCGCACGGTAGGCACCGCCGTGGTCGCGGCCACCGGGGTGGCGGGGCTGGCGGCCTCGGGCTTGGTCAGCACGATGTCGGCGAGGCGCTCGCCCTGCAGGCGCAACATGCGCAGTTCGAAATATTTTTCGACGAGGCCCGCCACGCGTCCGTCGAACTGGTCTTTGTAAGCCTTGAAGGCCATCAGCACGCCGACGGTCATCACCCCGTCGAGGGTCAGCCGGGCGCCGAGCCACAGGATGGCGATGCCGACGAGGCCGAAGAGCAGGCCGTTGGTGGTCTGGAAGGCGATCGACAGGCGCTGGGTGCGCACACCGGCGTTCATCTGCTCGACCACCAGGCTGAGCCAGCTGGAGCGACGCTCGTTCTGACGCTGGAACAGTTTGACGGCCTTGATGCCGCGCACCGTCTCGAGAAAGTGCGACTGCTGGCTGGCGTGATGGACGATTTCCTGCTCGGTGGCGAGGCGCAGCGGCCGGAACCACAGGGTACGGATCAATGCGTAGAGCAGCATCGCCGCCACCGCCAGCCAGGCCAGCGGTGGGCTGTAGAGGAACATCATCGCCAGGGTGACGAGGGACATCAGGCCGTCGATCAGCGCCGAGAAGAACGAGGCGGTGAGCTTGGCCTGAATCTCGTCCACCGCCCCGAAACGCGACACGATATCGCCCAGGTGGCGGCGCTCGAAGTAGGCCACCGGCAGGCGCAGGAGGTGGGCGAAGACGTTGGTGCGCCACTGCAGGCTGAGGTTGGTGCCGATGTGCAGCAAGATCCACGAGCGCAGCGCCGAGAACACCTGCTGAACGATCAGCAGCAGGCCGAAACCGAGCGCCAGGGTGGTGAGCAGGTCGCGGTCGGCCGACACCAGCACGTGATCGATGACCCATTGCAGGTAGAACGGACTGGCCAGCGCGAAGATTTCCAGCGCCACCGCCAGCAGCAGCACCTGGGTGCCGGCGGCGAACAGGCCGTCCACCCGCCCGATCAGATCGCGGAAGCGGATCGACGGCGGCGGCGCGGAGGGCCGGAACGACTGGGACGGCCACAACTCGAGCGCAACGCCGGTGAAGCTGCGGGAGACCTCGTCCATGGTCACTTGACGGGCACCGCTGGCCGGATCGTGGATCAGCAGGCCGCGCCGGGTGACTTTCTTGAGCACCACGAAGTGGTTGAGGTTCCAGTGCAGGATGCACGGCGTACGCAGCTGGCCCAGGTCTTCCAGATCGAGACGCAGCGGCCGGCTGGCCAGCCCCAGCGCGTTGGCGATGCCGATCAGCTGGCCGAGGGTCGCGCCGTGCTGGGAGATCGAGAACTCCCGGCGCAGCTGGGCGAGGTCGGTGCGCCGGCCGTGATAGCCGGCGACCATGCCGAGGCAGGCGAGGCCGCACTCGGTGGCTTCGGTTTGCAGGATGACGGGCAGGCCACGGCCGAGGACGGCGGGCAGGCTGGCGATCAGGGACATGGGCGGCACAGGGAAATCGGCATCACAGCTTGCCGGTGATGGTCAGGAGCGGTTCGAGCACCCATTCGTAGAGCTTGCGGCGCTCCTGCATGATGTCGGCCTGCAACTGCATGCCGACCTGCAGGGGGCGCGCCTCGCCGTAGGCCATGATGGTCTGGGCGTCGAGGTCGGCGGTGATGCGGTACACCGGCTCGGCGGCCGCGGCGGCATCGCCGCCGGCCAGACCCAGGGCCGACAGCTCCTGCCCCGACAGCGCGACGCGGGCCACCTGGGCGACGCGTCCGGGGAGGTGGCCGAACTTCTGGTAGGGATAGGGATCGAGGCGGATCATCACCCGGTCGCCCTCGCGCACGAAGCCCACCGCCTTGCTCGGCGCAAACAAGTAGGCCTGCAGACGGCCGCCGGGCGGCACGATCGACACCACCGGGCGACTGGCATCCACGTTCTGGCCGACCTCGGCGGTCACCGCGGTGGCCACGCCGTCGCGCGGAGCGACCACCAGCACCTGGCGACGCAGCTCGCTTTCGGCCAGCTCCTGGTCGGTGCTGGAGATGCTGCGGCGCAGCCCGGAGAGCTCCTTGGCCTGCTCCAGCGGCAGGCGTTCCAGCTCGCCGCGCAGCAGGGTCAGCTCGCGCTGCACGTTGAGGCGGTCGCGCTCGAGCGCCTGCAGGCGCGAGCGTTGGTCGATCAGGTCGGCTTCGCGCAGTTGCACCTGCTCGCCGGCGATGTAGTCCTTCTCGAGCAGGCCGCGATAACGCCGCAGGGTGTCCTCGGCCAGGGCGACGCGGCTCTTCTGGCCGTCGATGGACTGGGCGATGACGTGCAGCTCGGCCTCGAAGGCGCCCTGCTTGCGCATCAGGTTGGCGCGCTGCTCCTGCTGCAGGGATTCGGTCTTGCCCAGCTCCATGCGCAGGCTGTTGCGCCGGCTGGTGACCTGCTCGCTGATCCCGGCAAGGCCGGCCGACGCGGCGTCGCTCTTGCGCTCCAGGCTGAGCACGTAGAGCACGTCGCCCTGGCGCACGGCCTGGCCTTCCTTCACGCGCTTCTCGAGCACGACGCCGGCTTCGCGGGGATACACCTTCGACCAGCCGCCGGCGGGCAACAACTGCCCCGGCACGGTGGTGCGCTTGGTGTAGCTGCCCAGCGCGAAGAAGGCCACCAGGGCGAGGCCGGCCAGCGTGGCGATCAGCGCATAGACCGCGAATGACAGGGGCTGGGCGAGCACCACCGGGCCCAGCCAGTTGGTCCGCTGGGCATCCAGGGCCTCACTGCGAAACAGGGATTCGTCTTTCACGTCGGATCGTCGGCGGAAGGGGGCAGGGACACGGCGCGCAGGATGACAGGCCCGGCACCGGTCGGCGAAGAACTATTCCATGGGAAAACGCGCCGATTGCGGTCGAGCGTGGAAAACGCCCTGCACCGCACAAACGCAAGCGGGCCACCCCGCGAGAGGTGGCCCGCCGGAGCCGGCTGGCGGCCGTGACGGACGCGTCGGCTCCGATCAAGATCGCGCAGGCGCGAACCGATTAGCGGCAGCCGGAGGTCGGCGGGGTGTAGCAGCCGCTGCTCGGGGGGGTGTAGCAGCCCGTGGAGGGCTGGGTGTTACAGCCGGTGGACGGCTGGGTGTTGCAACCGGTGGAGGGCTGCTGGTACTTGGTACCACAGCTGAAGAGGCCGGAGAACCAGCTGGTGCTCCAGCTCAGCAGGCCGCCGAGCAGGCAGAAGGTGCCGCCGGAAACGTTCTGGACTTCTTGCGCGGAGAGTTCACGGATAGCCATTTGAAGACCTCACTATGAGTAGGTTTGAAGGAAAAATTTCTCGCCGGGACCGGCTGAAAACCAGCGCGAAACCGACGCCTTCAATGTATTCGTCCCCTCAAAACGTCACCGTGACTTATTCACCCTCACTTTGAGCTGCTTTACAGAATTCACCGATATTCTCGTTTTGGATGATTAAACGAGATTTTCGTTGGAAAAATGCGAAATTTCCTCGGTCAGCGCGGAGCGCATGACCACGTAGTTGGCGATCCGCACGAAATCCGCCACGCCGAGCCGCTCGCCGCGCAGGCCGGGGTCGATCTCGAGGGCAGCGAAATCGTCTTCGTTCAGGAAATCCCGCAGGGTATTGCGCAAGGTCTTGCGGCGCTGGCCGAAGGCCGCCGTGACGACGCGCCCGAGCACGCCGTAATCGGTGGCGGTGCATTCGGCCAGCGGACGCGGCACCATCCGCACGATGCTCGACATCACCTTGGGCGCCGGCCGGAACGCACCGGGCGGCACGTCGAACAGGCGGCCCATGTTGAAGCGGTACTGCAGCATCACCGACAGGCGGCCGTATTCCTCGGTGCCCGGCTCGGCAACCATGCGCATCACCACTTCCTTCTGCAGCATGAAGGTCATGTCCTTCACCTTGTCGGCATAGTCGGCCAGATGGAACAGGATCGGCGTGGAGATGTTGTACGGCAGGTTGCCCACCACGCGCAGCGGGGCGCCGTCGGGCACGATGCTGGCGAAGTCGAACTTGAGGGCATCGCCCTCGTGGACGGTGAGCACATCGGGGGCGTGGGCGGCCTTGAGGCGGGCGATCAGGTCGCGGTCGATCTCCACGACGTTCAGATGGCCCAGACGTGCCATCAGCGGCTCGGTCATCGCGCCGAGGCCGGGGCCGATCTCGACCATCCGCTCGCCCGGCTGGGGGCGGATCGCGTCGATGATCTTGCGGATGATGTTGGGGTCGGACAGGAAATTCTGGCCGAAGCGCTTGCGCGCCTGATGTTGCTCGCTCATCCGGGTTCCTTCCGGTGGTTGGGCCGCCCGCGACGGGCGGCGGATGTCAGTTCCGGCGCTCCCAGGCGGCGATCACCTCGCGCACCCGGGCGATGGCGGCGAAGCCCGCCTTCTCGCCTTCGAGAATGGCCTCGTGGCGCTGCTGGAAGTTGGCCGCGGGCAGGCCGCGCAGTTCCGGGCGGACCACCACGTCGGCGGCGGCCAGCTCGTTCTTGCCGAGCGCGCCGCCCATGATCGCGATGGTGTCCAGGAGCAGATCCAGCGTGCCCTGGTTGCGCTTGCCGCTGGGGCGGCCGGAGATATCCACCGCGATCACGATGTCGGCACCGAGCGCGCGTGCCTCGCGGGCGGGGATCGGTGCCACCAGCCCGCCGTCCACGTACTCGCGTCCCGAGATCGTCACCGGCGGAAACACGCCGGGAATCGCCGACGAGGCCCGCACCGCGGTGCCGGTGCCGCCACGCTGGAAGACGATCGGCTCGCCGCTGGCGAGGTCGGTGGCGACCGCCGCGAAACGCCGCCGCAGCCCCTCGATCGGACGATTGCCCACGTTGGCGTTGATGAACTGCTCGAGCCGCTCGCCCTTGATGACGCCACGGTCGAACAGGCTCCAGTCGGTGACCGCCGCCTCGTCGAGCTGGATCGCCAGCTTCTGCAGTTCGAACGGGCCGTGGCCGGCCGCGTAGAGGGCGCCGACCACCGACCCGGCACTGGTGCCGACGACCAGATCCGGCGCGATGCCGCTGGTCTCGAGCGCCTTGATCACGCCGATGTGGGCGAAACCGCGCGCCGCGCCACCGCCCAGCGCCAGGGCGATGCGCGGCTTGCGCGCCGGACGGGCGGCGGCGGGCGGTTCGGTCCTGCCGGGCAGCG
>NZ_JAYROR010000115.1:0-60430 GCF_041911615.1 Zoogloea sp.
CCGCCGGGGCCGGGTGCCGGGGGAGGCGCGCCGACGGGGGGCGCCCCGGCACCGCAGCCGCTCGCCCGTCCGTTGCAGGCAGCCACGTGGGGCGAGCTGCCCGGCTGGGGCGCCGACGCCGTCGACGAAGCCTGGCCCGCCTTCATGGCCTCGTGCCGTGCCGTCGGCCGGCAGGCTGTCTGGCAGGGGGTTTGCGAGGCGGCGCGAGGGCTCGGCGAGCGTCCGGGGACGGCGGCAGCGCGCAACTTCTTCGAGGCGCGCTTCACCCCGTGGCGGGTCAGCAACCCGGACGGCACGCGGGAGGGCCTGGTGACCGGTTACTACGAGCCGTTGATCCGCGGCAGCCGCCACAAGGGCGGGGCGTATCAGTGGCCGGTGCTGGGCGTGCCGGATGATCTGCTGACGATCGATCTCGGTGAGCAGTTTCCCGAGCTGAAGGGCCAGCGCGTGCGCGGCCGGCTGGTCGGCCGTCGGGTCGTGCCCTATTACTCGCGTGCCGAGGTGGCCCGCCAGGCCGACAAGTTCGCCGGCAAGACGATCCTCTATGCCGAGGATGCGGTCGAGTTGTTCTTCCTTCAGGTGCAGGGTTCCGGCCGCGTTCAGCTGCCGGACGGCAGCACGGTGCGTCTCGCCTATGCCGATACCAACGGTCATCCCTACCAGTCCATCGGCCGCTGGCTGGCGGACAAAGGCGAGCTGCGCGTCGAGCAGGCGTCGATGGAGGGCATCAAGGGCTGGGCGCGGGCCAATCCGGGCCGTCTGCAGGAAATGCTCAACGCCAATCCGAGCTACGTGTTTTTCCGCGAGATGCCCCACAGCACCGGCGGGCCGGTGGGGGCGCTGGGCCAGCCGCTGACCGATGGTCGCAGTCTGGCGGTGGACCCGCGCAGCATTCCGCTGGGGGCGCCGGTATTCCTGTCCACCACCTATCCCAACAGCAGCCAGCCGCTGCGTCGGCTGATGCTGGCGCAGGACACCGGCACCGCGATCAAGGGGGGGGTGCGGGGCGACTTTTACTGGGGGTTCGGTGCCGAGGCGGGCGCCCAGGCCGGCCGCATGCGCCAGAAGGGCGAGATGTGGGTGCTCTATCCGCGCGATCAGGTGCCGCGCTGAGCCGACGGGCGCTGCGTGTCGGCCGCGGCCGGGCGGATCGTAGTTTTGTAATAAGTTTTTCTTAAATTCATGGTTTGCCGGCGCCTTCCCAGGCGTTACCGTGCGAAGCTGGTGTCAAGCCTTCTGGCGCCATTCGATTTGCATTGCGGAGACCATCGTGCCCCTCACCGAACTCGTTCATTACTTCAACAAGCGTAACCGGCTGGTCCGCGGAACGGCTGAAGATGAGGGTTTCCGGATCGTGGATGGGCGCGTGCAGGCGCGTTTTGGCGGACGGGTGCTCGGTACGCTGTTCCAGCCCGTGGCCGAACGGGTGGGTGGGCTGCCGGTGGGGCACGAGGCGCATCTGCAGGTGCTCGAAGGGGAAGGGCGCGGGCTGCCGGCGCAGGCGGTGTTCCTGGATGCGCGGGATGACGACGAGCTGATTCACCTCGATCGGGTGGCCCGCACCCTGCACGCCCTCAACTTCCTGCTGGAGCGGGCGCAGCAGGGGGGCTTCCTGGCCCTCAACGTGCATCCGCAGCTGATCCGTGCGGTGCGCGACCACCACGGCCACGTTTTCGAGTCGGTGTTGTCCCGCTGCGGCTTGACGCCGGACCGCATCGTGCTGGAGCTGACCGACGACGGCTTCGAGGATCGCGCCCGGCTGGCTGCGGCGATCGGCGAATACCGGGAGCGCGGTTATCGCGTCGCGATCGATAACTTTGGTCGTCATTCGTCCGATCTGGATCGTCTCGAGGCGCTGGCGCCCGACGTGGTCAAGCTCGATCGCAGCCTGATCGGCCATGCCGGTCACCTGAGCCTCGCCAAGCGGGTGCTCACCGAGATGAGTGCCGAGATTCACCGCCTCGGGCTGCGCGTGGTGTGCCAGTGCATCGAGAACCCGCTGCAGCGGCAGGTGGCGCAGGACGCCGGCGTGGATTGGCTGCAGGGCCATCTGATCGGCCGGCCGGTGCCGCATTGCCTGCCCATCGTGCAGCCGCGCCGGCCCCGCGCGGCGGCCTGAATCGACATCGCCCGGAAAAGGCCGGGCCCCATGCAAAAGGGCTGCCGAGGCAGCCCTTTTGGGTGACGTGGAGGCCGCTTACTTGGCCGCCTGGGCCATCGCCTGTTCGAGCTGGGCCAGCGGTACGGCGCCGGGGAGCCGGTTGCCGTCGGCGGTGAAGATCGTCGGCGTGCCGGTGACCTTCATCTTCTGGCCGAGGGCCACGTTCTTGTCGATGGCGCTGGTGTCGCAGCTGGCGGCCGCGGCGGCGGGCGCCTTGCCGGCGGTCATCCAGTCGTTCCAGGCGGTGGCGCGATCCTTGGCGCACCAGATGTTCTTCGACTTGTCGGTGGAGTCGGGGCTGAGGATCGGGTACAGGAAGGTGTAGA
Source organism: Zoogloea sp. (assembly GCF_041911615.1). Lineage (GTDB taxonomy): Bacteria > Pseudomonadota > Gammaproteobacteria > Burkholderiales > Rhodocyclaceae > Zoogloea. Next base: position 2,488 of record NZ_JAYROR010000115.1, read on the forward strand.
TCGTGGCGTCCTTGAGGCCTTGCAGATCCTTGGCGAGGCGCTTGCAGTAGCCGCAGTTGGGGTCTTCGAAGCTGGCGATGACGCGCTTGCCGTTGCCACGGACCTGCTTGATGGCCTGGTCGAGGGGCAGGGTGGCGAAGTCGATCTTGAGCAGCTGGGCCATGCGGGCCTGGGTGACGTTCTTGCGGGTCTTGGCGTCGATCACGCTGCCGTCGATGATGAAGCCGACGTTGGCATCGGTGTAGAGCAGCTCGCCCGATTTGAGCACGACTTCGTAGAGCCCGCCGTAGGGGGTTTTCTTGACGCTGTCGACCGCCGGGGCGTTCAGGAAGTTTTCGAGGTTCTTCTTGACCGAGGCTTCGTCGGCGGCATGGGCAACGCCGGCTGCGAGCAGGAGGGTGGCGAACAGCGAGCGTGCGAAGGGGAATTTCATCCGGGATCTCCAGGTACGGCGGATTCGAAAGGCGTTCAGAAACGGCCCGCGATGGCGTAGCGGACCAGTGCGTTGCGTATGACCGGCACGCGGTTGGTGAGGTTCAGCCCGATGTTGCGCAGACCGGACAGTAACGGGTCGGCCGGTTTGAACAGCTTGTTGAGGCCGTGGGTGGTGTATTGCAGCAGCGCGGTCTCCTCGGCGCGGGCGCGGGCGTAGGCGCGCAGCACCGCGAGCTCGCCCGGGTCGCGCCAGGCGGGCAGGCCCTTGATCTGCTCGGCCAGCACGCGGGCGTCCTGGTAGCCCAGGTTGATGCCGTGGCCCGAGAGCGGGTGGATCGCGTGGGCGGCATCGCCGATCAGGGCGAGGCGGGGCTGCACGACGGTCTCGACGCGCATCAGGCGCAACGCGAAGGCTGCCGCGGGCGTGACCAGCTCGAGCCTGCCCAGGCGCTGGCCGCCGGCGTCGGCGACGCGGGCGCAGAGGGCTTCGGGCGACAGGCCGACGAGCTCGTCGGCGAGGGCGTCGGGGGCCGACCAGACCATCGACATGTGGTTGTCGGGCAAGGGCAGGTAGGCCAGCACGCCGTCGGGGCGGAACCACTGGAAGGCGGTGTTGCGGTGGGGCTTCTCGCAGCGGAAGTTGGCGACCACGCCCTTTTCGTCATACGGCGTGTTGCGCGCGCCGATGCCGACCGCCTGGCGTACCCAAGAGTCGCGACCGTCGGCGGCGACGACCAGCCTTGCTTCGATGCGGCGGCCGTCGGTGAGGGTGAGGCGGGCGGCGCTGTCGTCAATGGCGAGTGCCGCCGGCGAGGCCGGGCAGACCAGGGTGACGTTGTGCTGGCGTTTGACGGTTTCCCACAGCTCCTGCTGCATGAGGCTGGATTCGAGGATCCAGGCGAGTTCGCGCAGGCCGCTGTCGTAGGCCGAGAAGTCGAGGCGGCCGCCGGCGTCGCCGTGGATCTCCATGTCGTACACGGGTGCCATGCGCGCCGGGTCGAGGTGCTGCCAGATGCCGATGGACGAGAGGAAGTCGACGTTGGTGGGGCTGATCGCGTAGATGCGCGCGTCCCAGCCTTGGGGGCGGAAGGGTGGGCGGGCTTCGACGATGCCGACCTTGAGCGTGCTGCCGCGCAGTGCGGCGGCGAGTGCGGCGCCAGCCAGCCCGGCGCCCACGATGAGTACATCGAATTTCATGGGGAATCTCCTGCGCCGGGATTGTGCCGGACGGCGCAGGGGAAGTCACTCGCGGCGGCGTGGCGACTCAGCGCGGGGGTTGGGTCGGCGGCGGCGGGGGCGGGTAGTAGTAAGGCGTGCCGCCGCTCGGCGCGGGCGCGGGGTGTCGGTAGCCGTAGCCCGGCAGCTGGTTGCCCTTGGCGTACATGCACTGCTGGTAGGCGATGTCGTAGCGGCGCTGGGCGTCCGCGCCGGCGTAGGTCGCCTGGCTGCTGCCGCTGGCGGTGCCGGCCACCATGCCCACCGCGGCTCCAGCGGCAGCGCCCTGGTTGCCGCCGGCAAGTCCGCCGACGGCTGCGCCGACCGCCGTTCCAACGGCTGCGCTGCCGATCATGGCCTGGGCGGCGACGTCGCGCGGGGCGATGCCGATGGCCTGGTCCGCGTAGTTGCGGCACTGGCGATCCTCGAGGGTAAACAGGTCGAGGGGTTTGCCGGGGGCGGGCATGACGACGGCGCGCGGCCCGCTGGGGAGGCTGGCGCAGCCGACGACGAGAAGCAGCGGTAGCGCCAGGCTCAGCCTGAGCGCGGGGGCGCGGGGTGAGGTGTTCATTCTTCGAGCGCTCCTTCGGGAACGGCGGGTGCCGCAGGTGCGGCCGGCGGCGTGGCGGCGACCGGGCGCCAGGCTTCGGGGCAGCGCTGCACGTAAGGGTAGTAGCCCTTGGCGCTGTCGCAGTAGTACCAGTTCTGGGTGTCGGCCGGGGCGGCCTGGGTGCTGCCGGTGGGCGCCGCTGGCACACTGCGCCAGCCTTCCGGGCAGGTCTGCGCGTACGGGTAATACGACTTTGCGCTTTCGCAGTAGTACCAGCTCTGAGGGGCGGGAGGAAGATTGGGCAGCACGATCGGCGCCTCCTGCTGTACCACGGCCGGCGGGTAGTTGTAATAGGGCGGTGGAAACATCATCCACGGCGAGCCGACGATCCACCAGCCGTTGTAGCTACCCCGGTATCCGTCGTGGCGGCCGGGCGACGACCACAGGCGCGGCAACGGTGCCGGCATTGGCGCCGGCCCGCGGACGCGCCCCAGGCCGGCAGTCCGCCGCGAAAGTGGATGCCTCGATCCGCGTGGGCGGGAAGCGCCTGCATCGCGCCGGCAAGGCTCAGTGCGAGCAGTAGCAGCGTGCGGACGGGGAGGGGGGACGGCGTTTTCATCACGTCGGGTTCCAGTTGGTGGATTCTTTCATTGCAGCACCGGGGGCTGCGCAAGGTAAGGGCGCAAGCCGGGGAGACGTAACCGGATGCGACCGCGGCGGGCGTTGGCAATCCTTGCTTACAGCTTCGGTTTTATCACGGGATGCAGTGCAGAAAGCGTGACGTGGCGCCGTAAACACCGCATATCGGCAAACTGGATTCTGGTTGCTCCATGGATGTTCGCAAGCTCGTCGTTGCCCTCGGCGTCCTCATCGTGCTCGCGGTGGGGGTGGTGCTGTATCTGAAACTTGAGGCGCCGCCGATCGAACGGCGGCGGGACGATCCGGCGCTGGCCGCACGGGTCGAGGTGGAGCACGGCCCCGCATTGCGGGCGATGGGCATCCGCAGCGTCGGCGTCGATCGCAAGACCGAGGACGTCGTGGTGGTCTTCGCGGGGGGCGGCCGCCTCGGGCGACGGGTGGCGGGACGACTGCCGGGGCTGGCCAGCGCGGGGGGCTGTGGAGAACTGGATGTCGGCATCGCGATCAACGGCGAGTCGCTGACGGCCTGGGGCGATGCCAGCGGCCCGTCGTTCTATGCGCGCCTCGACTGCGTGATCGACGAGGTGGTCGTGCAGGCGGCCGATCTGCGTGAACCCGACTAAGCGGGCAGGGGCGGGCCGAAGCGGCTATACTGCGCGCCGGGAAGTTCGCCAGGCAGTCGCGGTGCGTTTCGCGCATCGAGGAAAGTCCGGGCCCCATAGAGCAGGATGCCGGCTAACGGCCGGGCGCCATACGCCCTCGGGCTAAAGCGACGGAAAGTGCAACAGAGAGCAGACCGCCGATGGCCGCCTCCGGGCGGATCAGGCAAGGGTGAAACGGTGGGGTAAGAGCCCACCGCGGCACTGGCAACAGTGACGGCACGGTAAACCCCATCCGGGGCAAGGCCAAATAGGGGGACGTCGACGCTGCTCGCGGAGTCCCCGGGTAGGCTGCTTGAGCGGCGCGGCAACGCGTCGACCAGAGGAATGATTGCCCGGCGGGGCGGCTTTCGGGTCGCCTCGCTCGACAGAACCCGGCTTATCGGCGAGCTTCCCCCATTCCCTCGCGACGCAATTTCGTCGTTCCCCACCCTTTTTCACGTTTGTGACTTTTTTCGCGATACGCCTTGTTGCGTAACACGTTTTTTCATTTCGCGCCCTGCAGCCTTTCGGCTGCCTCTCTCCGGGTTGGCGTGCCCCCGATTTCATCCGCAACTTTTGCAATCTTCGCTACTGACGTTGATTTGTAAGCGGATTTCCTACGGCGCACCTCCCGTTTCCTAAGTGCTTGTGGCGAAAAGAGATTTGCTCCGTGCTCAACTTGACCGGGTATTTTTTTTGCTCTAAAGTGGGACGAAGTGGACGAAAGTGGGAAAAAGTGAGTTTTTCCGGTTCGTCGGGGTAGGAAAGTGGGGTCTTCAATGTTCCAAGGCGCAGCGGCGCTCAGTCTCGATGCGAAGGGTCGCCTGGCGATTCCTGCGCGGCATCGGGACGCGCTCGCCAAGCTCGCCGCCGGGAACGCGCTGGTTCTCACCGCCCACCCCCATCGCTGCCTGCTGATCTACCCCGCTCCTGCCTGGGAGCCGATCCGCGACAAGGTGCTCGCCGGTTCGAGCCTCGATCAGCGTTCCGCCCTGCTCAAGCGTCTGCTCGTGGGTTATGCCCGCGACGAGGAGATGGATTCGGCCGGGCGCGTCCTGATCGCGCCGGAGTTGCGCAGCTTTGCCCAGCTCGAAAAGCAGGTGCATCTGGTCGGGCAGGGGGATCACTTCGAACTGTGGTCGGATGCGGGCTGGCAGAAGCAGCAGGAGGCGATCTTCGCCCTGGGTGCAGATCTGATGCCCGCTGGTTGGGAAACCTTGCCGCTGTGAGCGCCGCGCCGCATATCACGGTGCTGCTGAAAGAGGCGGTGGAGGCGCTGGCGATCAAGCCGGACGGTATCTACGTCGACGGCACCTTCGGTCGCGGCGGGCATAGCCGGGCGATCCTGGCGCAGCTCGGGCCGCAGGGGCGGCTGATCGCCTTCGATCGCGATCCGAAGGCGGTGGCGGCGGGGCGCGAGATTGCGGATCCGCGTTTCGAGCTGGTGCATGCGCCGTTCTCGGAGTTCGCCGAGGCGCTTGCTGAGCGCGGCATTGTGCGCGTGGATGGGGTTTTGCTGGATCTGGGGGTTTCGTCCCCACAGCTGGATGAAGCCGAGCGGGGCATGAGTTTTCGCTTCGATGCGCCGCTCGACATGCGAATGGATACGACCCGCGGGATGACCGCGGCAGCGTGGCTGGCAGAAGCGCCGGTCGCCGACATAACCCGGGTACTGAGGGAATACGGTGAAGAACGGTTTGCTTATGAGATTGCAAAGGCGATTGTTGCTGCTCGGGCAGGGGGGCATGTCGCAACCACTGGACAGCTTGCCGCGATCGTGGAAGAGACGGTCTGGAAGCGCGAGCCGGGCCAGCACCCTGCGACGCGCACCTTCCAGGCTCTTCGGATTTTCGTCAATCAAGAGCTCGAGGAGCTGTCGCTAGTCCTGCCGCAGGTCGTGGCAGCACTGGCGGCCGGAGGCCGTCTGGTGGTGATCAGCTTTCACTCCCTCGAGGATCGCATCGTCAAGCGCTTCATGCGCGACGAGTCGCGGCCGCCGCAGCTGCCGGCGCGGCTGCCGGTGCGTGCCGCCGATCTGCCCAAGCCCAGGCTCGTGCTGGTTGGCAAACAGGTGCGCCCGTCCGACGAGGAGATCGCGGCGAATCCCCGCTCGCGCAGTGCCGTGATGCGCATCGCCGAGCGGGCGGAGTCCTGACGTGGCGCGCCTGACCGGATTCCTCGTGATGCTGGTAGTGGCGAGCAGCCTCGGCGTGGTCGCGTCCCAGCACCAGGCCCGCAAGCTCTACGCCGCCGTCGAGCGCGAGCAGCAACGCTCCCAGCAGCTCGAGGTCGAGTGGGGCCAGCTGCAGCTGGAGCAAAGCACCTGGGCGGCCCACGCCCGCATCGAAAAACTCGCACGCGAGAAACTCGCGATGCGCCCGCCTCTGCCCGGGCAGATCATCGCCATCGAGGAGCGGCCATGAAAAAGGCCAAGAAGGGCGTCACCTTCAACCACAACCCCCTGCTGCGCTCCGAGCTGCCGGCCTGGCGCTCGCGCTTCGTCCTGCTGTGTCTGCTCGGCGGCTCCGTCGCGCTGGTCGGCCGGGCCGCCTACCTGCAGGGCGTGAACGATCAGTTCCTGCAGGCCAAGGGCGAATCGCGCTACGCGCGGGTGCTCGAGGTGCCGGCCACCCGTGGCAAGATCACCGACCGCCAGGGCGACGTGCTCGCGGTGTCGTCGCCGGTCAAGTCGATCTGGGCGATTCCCGAGGATGCGCGCCTCAACCCGTCGCAGACCCGCCAGCTCGCCGGCCTGCTCGAAATGCCGGTGCAGGATCTCAACCAGAAGCTCGGCGTCGACAAGGATTTCGTCTACCTCAAGCGCCAGGTGTCGCCTGAGCTGGCCGAGCGCATCGCCGCGCTCAAGCTGCCGGGCATCCACGACCAGCGCGAATACCGCCGCTTTTACCCCGGTGGCGACGTGATGGCCCACGTGCTGGGCTTCACCGGCGTGGACGACAAGGGGCAGGAGGGCATCGAACTGGCGTTCGAATCGTCCCTGGCCGGCAAGCCGGGCTCGCGCCGGGTCGTCAAGGATCGGCGTGGCAACGTCGTGGAGGACGTCCAGTCGATTCGCCCGCCTCAGGACGGGCGCGAGGTCGCGCTGTCCATCGACAACAAGATCCAGTACCTCGCCCACGCCGCGCTCAAACAGGCAATGACCGACCACAAGGCCAAGGCCGGTGGCGTGGTGGTGATCGACGCCAAGACCGGTGAGATCCTCGCCCTGGCCAACGCGCCCACCTACAACCCGAACAATCGCGTCAAGCTCACCGGCGACCAGCTGCGCAACCGCGCACTGACCGACACCTACGAGCCCGGTTCGACGATGAAGCCCTTCACTGCCGCGCTGGCGCTGGAAAAGGGCAAGGTCACCGCCAACACCATCATCAACTGCGCGCCCGGCCGCATGACCATCGGCACCGCGACGATCTCCGACGCGCACCCCCACGGCGCGCTCACCGTCGCCCAGGTGATCCAGAAATCGTCGAACATCGGCGCCGCCAAGATGGCCTTGAGCTTCCCGCCCGAAACCATGTGGAAGATGTTCGACGACCTGGGCTTCGGCTCGCCGCTCAAGCTGGGCTTCCCTGGCGAAGTGGGCGGTCGTCTGCGCCCCGCCAAGAGCTGGCGCCCGATCGAGCAGGCCACCATGTCCTACGGCCACGGCATGTCGGTGAGCCTGATGCAGATCGCCAACGCGTACCAGGTGTTCGCCCGCGACGGCGACATCGTGCCGCTGTCGTTGTCCCGTCTCGACACGCCGCCGGTGCATGGCACCCGCGTGTTCTCCCCGCAGACCGCCCGCGAGCTGCGCCAGATGCTCGAAATGGTGGTCCAGCCGGGCGGCACCGCACAGCAGGCCAACGTGCCGGGCTACCGCGTCGGCGGCAAGACCGGTACCGCGATGAAGCTCGTCGGTGGCCGCTACGCCAACCGCTACGTGGCCTCCTTCGTCGGCATCGCGCCGATTTCCGACCCCCGCCTGATCGTTGCCGTGATGATCGACGAACCCTCCAATGGCAAGCATTACGGCGGCGATGTGGCCGCGCCGGTATTCGCCCAGGTGACCGGCGGCGCGCTGCGCACCCTCGGGGTCGCGCCGGATGCGCCGCTCAAGCCGCTGCAGGTGGCCCGTCAGGGCATCGCTCCCGCCCGGGAGGAGATGTGAAAGTCGATCTGCGCCAACAAGCCCAGGGCGTGCTCGCCCAGCTCGCCGCCGCCGGCGTCGAGGTCAGCCGGCTACGTCTCGATTCGCGCCAGGTGTGTGCCGGCGACGTTTTCCTGGCCTGTCCGGGGCACCGTTCGGATGGCCGCCGTTTCATCGTCGATGCGATCCACGCCGGTGCCGCCGCGGTGCTGTGGGAGCGCGACGGCTTCAGTTGGGATCCGGCCCTGCAGGTCCCGAATGTCGCCGTCGATGGCCTGAGCGCGCTGGCCGGCTATCTCGCCAACGAGGTCTACGGTCGACCGTCCGAAGCGTTGTGGCTGGTCGGCGTGACCGGCACCAACGGCAAGACCTCCGTCACCCAATGGCTGTCGCGCGCGTTCGCGGCGCTGGGGCGCAAGTGCGGCGTGATCGGTACCCTCGGCATCGGTTTTCCCGGGGCGCTCACCGCCAGCATCAACACCACCCCCGACAGTCTGACCCTGCACGCCACGCTGGCCGACTTCCGAGCCGCCAAGGCCGACGCGGCCGCCATGGAAGTCTCGTCGATCGGCCTCGATCAGCAGCGCCTGAACGGCCTGCACTTCGACGTGGCGGTGCTCACCAACCTGACCCGCGATCACCTCGACTACCACGGCAGCATGGAGAACTACGGCGCCGCCAAGGCCCGCCTGTTCGACATGCCGGGCCTCAAGGCCGTCGTGCTGAACCTCGACGACCGCTTCGGCATGGAGCAGGCCCGGCGCCTTGCCGGCCACGGCTTACAGGTGATCGGCTACACCCTGGTCGCTTCCAATGTCGATGCCGCGCCCGTCAATCGGGTGATCGTCGCCGAGCGGCTGACCACCACCGCAGCCGGCCTGCGCTTCACCGCCCGCTGCGGCAACGAATCCGCCGACATGTGCCCCAATCTGGTCGGCCAGTTCAACGTTTCCAACCTGCTGGCGGTGATCGGGACGCTGATGGCGTCGGGCTTTTCCCTCGAGGAAGCCGCCACCGTTGCCGAGGATCTCACCCCGCCGGTGGGCCGGATGCAGACGCTGGGCGGCATCGGTGATCCGCTGGTGGTCGTCGACTACGCCCACTCGCCCGACGCGCTGGAGCAGGTGCTCACTGCCGTGCGGGCCACCGTCAAGGCGCGTAACGGCCGGCTGACCTGCGTGTTCGGCTGCGGTGGCGACCGTGATCCGGGCAAGCGCCCGCTGATGGGCGAAGTCGCTAGCCGCCTCGCCGACACGGTGGTGCTGACCAGCGACAACCCCCGCGGCGAAGATCCGCAGGCGATCCTCCGCGACATCGCCGCCGGCGCCCGTGCCGACGTGATGACCATCCCCGATCGCGCCGAGGCCATCCGCAGCGCGATCCTCGCCGCCGCGCCCGACGACGTGATCGTCATCGCCGGCAAGGGCCACGAGCCCTATCAGGAGATCAATGGCGTGCGTCACCCGTTCTCCGACGTGGATCAGACCCGCGACGCCCTCGAAGCCTGGAACGATGCCCAGGGAGCACTTTCATGATGGATCTCCAGGAAGCCGCCCTGCTCACCGACGGCACCGCGGTGGGCGGCAACGCCACCTTCCTGTCGGTGAGCACCGACTCGCGCGCCATCCAGCCCGGCCAACTGTTCGTCGCCCTGCGCGGCGACCGCTTCGATGGCCATGAATTCGTCGCCGCCGTGGCGGCTCAGGGCGCGGTCGCCGCGATGGTCGATCGTGCCTGGGCGGCGGCCAACCCGGTACCGCTGCCGCTTCTCGTCGTGGACGACACCCGCCTGGGCCTCGGTCGTCTGGCCGCGGGCTGGCGGGCCCGCTTCGAGCTACCGCTGATCGGCGTCACTGGCAGCAACGGCAAGACCTCGGTCAAGGAGATGTGCGCCGCGATCCTGCGCGCCCAGGCGCGCCTGGATGGCTTCAACCCCGAGCTGGCGGTGCTCGCCACCAAGGGCAACCTGAACAACGACATCGGCCTGCCGCTGATGCTGCTGCGCATGTCGGGCAACCATCGTGCGGCGGTCATCGAAATGGGCATGAACCATCCCGGCGAGATCGGCTACCTCACGCATCTGGCGCGGCCCACCGTGGCGCTGGTGAACAACGCCCAGCGCGCCCACCTGCAGGGCATGGGCAGCGTCAACGAGGTCGCCCGCGAGAAGGGGGCGATCTACGAAGGCCTGCGCGGCGACGGCGTGGCGGTGATCAACGCCGACGACGCCTTCGCCGGATACTGGAAGGCCCTCAACGCCGGCCGCCGGGTGCTCACCTTCGGTCTCGGTGCCGGCGCCGACGTGAGCGCCCGTTGCACGACCCATGGCTTTGGTAGCGACGTGACGCTGCTCGCGCCTCAGGGCGAGGTGCGCTTCCGTCTGCAGGTGCCAGGCCAGCACAACGTGCGCAACGCGCTCGCCGCCGCGGCCGCCTGTCTGGCTGCCGGCGCGACGCTTGCCGCCGTGGCCGAGGGGCTGGGCGGATTCACCGGCACGCCGGGCCGGCTGCATGTGCGCAAGGGCCTCGGCGGTGCCGTGGTGATCGACGACAGCTACAACGCCAACCCTGATTCGATGCGCGCCGGCATCGCAGTGCTGGCCGCGACCCCGGGCCGCAAGATCCTCGTGATCGGCGACATGGGCGAGATCGGCGAGCAGAGTTTCCAGTACCACGACGAGATCGGCGGTTACGCCAAGAGCGAAGGCGTCGATTTCCTGTTCGGGCTGGGTGAGATGAGCGAGGTTGCGGCGCGCAACTTCGGCGAAGGCGGTCACCACTTCGGCAAGCTCGACGATCTCGTCGCGGCGGTGAAGGCGGAATTGAACGAAGACACCGTGGTGCTGGTCAAGGGCTCGCGTTTCATGAAGATGGAACGGGTCGTGGACGCCATCGCGGAGAAGGTTTGAGATGAGTTTGGGTTGTACGGGGTTGGGTGCAGTGTCTTCCGTAACGTGCTCGGGGGAACACCATGCTGCTTGAACTGGCTTTGTGGCTCGGCAAGGACGCCCGCTTTTTCAACGTGTTCGGCTACATCACGCTGCGCACGGTGCTGGCGGCCGGTACGGCGCTGGTGCTGTCGCTGGTGTTCGGTCCGCCGGTGATCCGCTGGCTCGCCGCCAAGAAGATCGGCCAGGCGGTGCGCGACGACGGTCCCAAATCCCACCTCACCAAGGCCGGTACGCCCACGATGGGCGGTGCGCTGATCCTCATCTCGATCGCCGTCACCACGCTGCTGTGGGGCGACCTGCGCAACAAGTACGTGTGGGTCGTGCTGTTCGTGACCCTGGGATTCGGTGCGGTGGGCTGGGTCGATGACTGGCGCAAGGTGGTCTATCGCGATCCGAAGGGCCTGGCGAGCCGCTGGAAGTACTTCTGGACCTCGGCCATCGCGCTGGGCGCCGCCACCTTTCTCGGCCTCACCGCCACGCTGCCCGCCCAGATCGAGCTGATCGTGCCGTTCTTCAAGGCCGTCGCCTACCCGCTGGGTGTGTTCGGCTTCATCATCCTGAGCTACTTCGTGATCAACGGCACCAGCCACTCGGTCAACCTCACCGACGGCCTGGACGGTCTCGCGATCATGCCGACGGTGATGGTGAGCGCGGCGCTGGCCATCTTCGCCTACGTGGCCGGTCACATGGGTTTCTCCAAGTACCTGGGCGTGCCCTACATCCCGGGCGCCGGCGAGCTGGCGGTGATCTGCGGCGCGATTGCAGGCGCGGGGCTGGGTTTCCTGTGGTTCAACGCCTATCCCGCCGAAGTCTTCATGGGCGACGTGGGCGCGCTGGCGCTGGGCGCCGCGATGGGCACCATCGCCGTCATCGTCCGCCAGGAGATCGTGCTATTCATCATGGGCGGCCTGTTCGTGGCCGAGGCCCTGTCGGTGATGGTGCAGGTGCTGTATTTCAAGTACACCGGCGGCAAGCGCATCTTCCGGATGGCGCCGCTGCACCACCACTATGAGCTCGGTGGCTGGAAGGAGACCCAGGTCGTGGTGCGTTTCTGGATCATCACGATCATGCTGGTGCTGTTCGGCCTGTCCACCCTCAAGCTGCGGTGAGCGACGATGGCCCGCGCTAATCTCACACTCGTTCTCGGCCTTGGCGAATCCGGCCTGGCGATGGCCCGCTGGCTGGCCCGCCAGGGCGTGCCGCTGCGCGTTGCCGATTCCCGCGAGGCGCCACCGGGCGTCGACAGCCTGCGGGCCGCCGCACCGGCGGCCCAAATTGTCACCGGGGCGTTTTCCGAAGCGCTGCTCGACGGCGTGGGGCGCATCGCCATCAGCCCGGGGCTCGATCCGCGTCAGCCGCTGGTGCAGGCCGCACGGGCGCGCGGAATCGCCGTGATCGGCGAAATGTCGCTGTTCGTCGAGGCGCTCGAGCGTCTCGGCAAGCGTGGCGAGACCCACCTCATCGCGATCACCGGCACCAACGGCAAGACCACCACCACCACCCTCGCCGGCGAGATGGTCAAGGCGGCGGGCATTGATGGCGTCGTCGCCGGCAACATCAGCCCCGCTGCGCTCGACGTGCTGATGGATCGCCTCGACGCCGGCGCGCCGCTGCCGCAGTGGTGGGTGCTCGAACTCTCCAGTTTCCAGCTCGAAACCGAGCCGCCGCTCGACGCGGTGTCGGCCACCGTGCTCAACGTCACCGACGACCACCTCGACCGCTACGCCGGCCTCGACGACTATGCCGCCGCCAAGGCCGCGGTGTTCCACGGTGCCGGCGTGCAGGTGCTGAACCGCGAGGACGCGCGCGTCAAGGCGATGGCCCTGCCCGGCCGTCGGGTGTTCAGCTTCGGCATCGACGCGCCTGCCGGCGCCGACGATTTCGGCATCCTCCACGATGCCGACGGCGAATGGCTGGCGCGCGGCGCCGACAGGCTGCTCCGCCGCGACGCGATGAAGCTCGCCGGCAACCACAATGTAGCCAACGCGCTCGCCGCGCTGGCCCTCTGCGAAGCCGCCGGCCTGCCGCGCGAAGCGCTGATCGCCGCACTGAAGGCTTTCCGCGGCCTGCCGCACCGGGTCGAGCCGGTCGCCGAGCGCGCCGACGGCGTCATCTACTACGACGACTCGAAAGGCACCAATGTCGGTGCCACCGTGGCAGCCCTCGAAGGCTTGCGCCGCAAGGTCGTGCTGATCGCCGGCGGTGACGGCAAGGGGCAGGATTTCTCGCCCCTGAAGGATGCCTTCGCCCGCTACGCCCGCGCCGTGGTGCTGATTGGCCGCGATGCCGACGCCATCGAGGCGGCGGTTGCCGGCTGTGGTGTGCCCCTCGTTCACGCCGCCGACATGGACGCGGCCGTCCTCGACGCCAACGCCCGCGCCTCGGCCGGCGACGTGGTGCTGCTGTCGCCGGCGTGCGCCAGCCTCGACATGTTCCGCAACTATGCCCACCGCGCGCAGGTTTTCATCGACGCGGTGAGGCGCCTGCCCGACGTTCGCCCCGTATGAAACTCGCCGCCAGCATCTCCGGGTTCCTGGCCCGCCACGCCGAAGACAGTGCCGCGCCGGTGACGAGCCGCGCGGTGCGCCGTCTCATGCAGCCCCTCGGCCAGCCCCGCGAACTCGATCCGTGGCTGATCTGGTCGGCAGCGTCCTTGCTGCTGCTCGGCCTCATCATGGTGTTTTCCGCTTCGATCGCCACCGCCGAGGGGAGCCGCATGTTCGGCCACCAGCCCGCTTACTTCCTGGTGCGCCACGCGGTGTTCCTGGCCATCGGGGTGATCGCCGGGGTGATGGTGTTCCAGATTCCCATGCGCGCCTGGCAGGAGATGGCGCCATGGCTGTTCATCGCCGGCGTCGTGCTGCTGCTGATCGTGCTGATTCCCCACGTCGGCCGAGATGTGAATGGTGCGCGCCGCTGGTTGCCGCTGGGGGTCGTCAACCTGCAGCCGTCGGAGTTGATGAAGCTCTTCGCCGCGCTCTATGCGGCCGACTACACCACCCGAAAACTGCCGCTCATGGGGAGCTTCAAGCAGGGTTTCGCGCCGATGGCCGGGGTGATCCTGTTCGTCGGCTTCCTGCTGCTGAAGGAGCCCGACTTCGGCGCCTTCGTGGTGATTACCGCGATCGCCTTCGGCGTGCTGTTCCTGGGTGGCATCAACGTGCGCCTGTTCGTGCTGCTGGCGGTCGTCGCGGCCATCGGTTTCGTGCTGCTCATCACCTTCTCGGAATACCGTCGCCAGCGCATCCTGGGCTTCATGGACCCGTGGCAGGACGCCTACGGCAAGGGCTACCAACTTTCCCACGCGCTGATCGCCTTCGGGCGCGGCGAGTGGTTCGGCGTCGGTCTGGGCGGGAGCATCGAGAAGCTCTTCTACCTGCCCGAGGCCCACACCGACTTCCTGCTCGCGGTGATCGCCGAGGAGCTCGGCTTCGTCGGCGTGGTGACGGTGGTGGTGATGTTCGCGATCCTGATCCAGCGCGCCTTCGCCATCGGCAAGCAGGCCATGACGCTGGAGCGGACCTACGCCGCGCTGGTCGCTCAGGGCATCGGCATCTGGCTCGGCGTGCAGTCCTTCATCAACATGGGCGTGAACATGGGCCTGCTGCCCACCAAGGGCCTGACCCTGCCGCTGATGAGTTTCGGTGGTTCCGGCATCCTCGCCAACTGCGTCGCGCTGGCGATCCTGCTGCGCATCGATTGGGAGAATCGCCAGATCATGCGCGGAGGCAGCGCCTGATGCCCACGCTGATGGTCATGGCCGGCGGTACCGGCGGCCACATCTTTCCCGGCCTGGCGGTGGCCGACGCGCTGCGCGCGCGCGGCTGGCGCGTGGTGTGGATGGGCAACCCCGACGGCATGGAAGCCCGCATCGTGCCGGCCAGTGGCTACGAGGTTGCGTGGGTGCGTTTCACCGCGCTGCGCGGCAAAGGCTTGCTGCGCAAGCTGCTGTTGCCCTTCAACCTGCTGCGCGGCTTTGCCCAGGCGCTGGCGCAGATCCGCCGCGTGAAGCCCGACGTGGTTCTCGGCATGGGCGGCTACGTGACCTTCCCCGGCGGCATGATGGCGGCGCTGCTCGGCCGCCCGGTGGTCGTGCACGAACAGAATTCCGTCGCCGGCCTTGCCAACCGGGTGCTCGCCGGCGTGGCCGACAAGGTCGTCACCGGCTTTCCCGAGGTGCTGAAGAAGGGCGAGTGGGCCGGCAACCCCGTGCGCGCCGAGATCACCGCCGTCGCGCCGCCGGCCGAGCGCTTCGCCGGTCGCGGCGGGCCGTTGAAGGTGCTGGTGGTCGGCGGCAGCCTGGGGGCCGCGGCGCTCAACGACGCGCTGCCCAAGGCGCTGGCGCTGCTCGACCCGGCCAGCCGGCCGCAGGTCACCCACCAGGCCGGCGCCAAGCAGATCGAAGCGCTGCGCGCGGCTTACCAGGCTGCCGGCGTCGAGGGCGAGTTGCTGCCCTTCATCGACGACATGGCCGACCGTTACGCCACGGCGGATCTGGTGATCTGCCGGTCGGGTGCCCTCACCGTGGCCGAACTCGCCGCCGTCGGGGTGGCCAGCGTGCTGGTGCCTTTCCCCCATGCCGTGGACGACCACCAGACCGGCAATGCCCGCTTCCTCGCCGAAGCCGGCGCGGCGGTGCTGCTGCCGCAAACCGAACTGTCGCCGCAGCGCATTGCCGCGCTGCTGCACGAAATGAACCGCGAGCGCCTGCTGGCGATGGCGACCAAGGCCCGTGCCTGCGCCAAGCCCGACGCCACGGCCCGCGTGGCCGACGTGTGCGCCAGCCTCGCTGCCTGAAGGAAACAACGTGAAGCATAAAGTCAAGAGCATCCACTTCGTCGGCATCGGCGGCGCCGGCATGAGCGGCATCGCCGAGGTGCTGGTCAACCTGGGCTACAAGGTCAGCGGGTCGGATCTGGGCGACAACGCCGCCACCCGTCGCCTGAAGGCGCTCGGCGCCCGGGTGATCCAGGGCCACGCCGCCGAGAACGTGGCCGACGCCGATGCCGTCGTCACCTCCACCGCCGTGAAGGGCGACAACCCCGAGGTGATCGCCGCCCGCGCCCGCCAGATCCCGGTGGTGCCCCGCGCCCAGATGCTGGCCGAGCTGATGCGCCTCAAGCAGGGCATCGCCATCGCCGGCACCCACGGCAAGACCACCACCACCTCGCTGGTCGCCAGCATCCTGGCCGAAGGCGGGCTCGATCCCACCTTCGTGATCGGCGGCAAGCTCAACGCCGCCGGCGCCAACGCGCGCCTGGGCAAGGGCGATTTCCTGGTGGCCGAGGCGGACGAATCCGACGCCTCCTTCCTGCTCCTCACGCCGGTGATCTCGGTCGTCACCAACATCGACGCCGACCACATGGAAACCTACGGGCACGATTTCGCCCGGCTTAAGCAGTCCTTCGTCGATTTTCTGCAGCATCTGCCCTTCTACGGCGTGGCGGTGCTGTGCGACGACGACAAGCACGTGCGTTCGATCATGCCGCTCGTCTCGAAGCAGATCGTCCGCTACGGCTTCTCCGAATCCGCCAACGTCCGCGCCGAGAACATCCACGCCGAAGAAGGCCGGATGGTCTTCGACGTGGTGCGCGTCAACGGCACCACCAGCCGCCTGAACATCGTGCTCAACCTGCCCGGCCGCCACAACGTGCTGAACGCCCTCGCGGCGATCGCCGTGGCCACCGAGGTGGGCGTCTCCGACGAGGCCATCGTCAAGGCCCTGGCCGAGTTCAAGGGCGTCGGGCGCCGCTTCCAGCGCTACGGCGAAGTGGCGCTGCCCGCCGGCGGCACCGCCACCGTCATCGACGACTACGGCCATCACCCGGTCGAGATGGCGGCGACCATCGCCGCCGCCCGCGGCGCCTTCCCCGACAAGCGCCTGGTGCTGGCCTTCCAGCCGCACCGCTTCACCCGCACGCGGGATTGTTTCGAGGATTTCGTGAAGGTCCTGTCGACGGTCGACGCGCTGCTGCTGGGCGAGGTCTACGCCGCCGGCGAGGCGCCCATCGTGGCCGCCGACGGCCGTTCGCTGGCCCGGGCCCTGCGCGTGGCGGGCAAGATCGAGCCGGTGTTCGTCGAGCACATTGAAGACATGCCGGGGGCGATCCTGTCCGCGGCGCAGGATGGCGACGTGGTGATCACCATGGGCGCCGGCAGCATCGGCGCCGTGCCGGGCAAATTGGTGAGTGGCGAGGTTTGAGAAGGTGGCGAGCGAAGTGACGAGCAAGTTCGGAAAAGTGGCGGTGCTCCTGGGCGGGACGTCCGCCGAGCGCGAGATTTCCCTGATGTCGGGCGGCGCCGTGCTGGCGGCCCTGCAGGCGGCGGGCGTCGATGCCCATGCCTTCGATCCGGCCGAAACCGACCTGCACATCCTCAAGGAGCAGGGCTTCGAGCGCGCCTTCATCGCGCTGCACGGCCGGGGCGGCGAGGACGGCACCGTCCAGGGCGCCCTCGAGCTGATGGGCATCCCCTACACCGGTAGCGGCGTGATGGCCTCGGCCATCGCCATGGACAAGTGGCGCACCAAGCTGGTGTGGCTGGCCTCCGGCCTGCCCACCCCGCGTTTCGCGATCCTCGACGCCGACACCGACTGGGACGCCGTGGTGGCCGACCTGGGCCTGCCGATCTTCGTGAAGCCGGCCCACGAGGGCTCCAGCATGGGCGCCACCAAGGTCACCGAGGCCGGCCAGCTGAAGGCCGCCTGGGCGCTGGCCGCCAAGTTCGACTCGCTGGTGCTGGCCGAAGAGTTCGTCACCGGCCAGGAGCTCACCGCGCCCTTCCTCGGCGAGCGTGCATTGCCGCTGGTGAAGATCGTCGCGCCGGGTGGTAACTACGACTACCAGAACAAGTACTTCACCGACGACACCCAGTATTTCTGCCCGAGCGGTCTGCCGGAGGCGCTTGAGAAGACCATCCAGGCCGCCATCGTGCGCTGCGCCAGGGTGCTCGGCTGCCGCGGCTGGGGGCGCGCCGATCTGATCCTGCGGGACGACGGCAGCTTCACCCTGCTCGAGATCAACACCGCGCCGGGCATGACCAACCACTCGCTGGTGCCCATGTCCGCCCGCGTCGCCGGCCTGTCCTTCGAAGCGCTGTGCCTCGAAATTCTCTCCGGAGCGCGCCTTGGCTGACGAACGCACCACCTCCAACGTCCCGCCCGAGCCCGGCGCCAAGCCGTCGGCCGGCAAGCGGTCGCGCGCGGCGCGGCCGGCGGCGGCGCGCGAAGGCGGTGGCAATGGGCTGTGGGATCGTCCCCAGCTGCTCAACCTGATTTCCGACGCCCTGCTGGTGGTCGGTGCGGCCGGGCTCGGCTACGCGGCGGTGGCCGCGTTGTCGCGGCTGCCGGTGTACCCGCTGCGCGAAGTGGTGGTGACGACGCCGCTCGCCCAGGTGACCACGGCCCAGCTTGAATACGCGGCGCGCTCGTCGCTGCGGGGTAACTTCTTCACCGTCGATCTCGACGACGTGCGCAGCGCCTTCGAAAAGCTGCCGTGGGTGCGCCGTGCCGACGTGCGCCGCAAGTGGCCGAGCGGCATCGAGGTGCGCCTCGAGGAACACGTGGCCTCGGCCTACTGGCGTGTCGGGGAAACCGGCGACATGCGCCTCGTGAATCGCTACGGCGAAGTCTTCACCGCCGCCAGCAACGCCAGGATGCCGATCTTCAGCGGGCCGGAAGGCTCGTCCGGGGTGTTGCTCGCGAAGTTCGACGAGTTCTCCGGCAAGCTCGGGCCCCTTGGCAAGCAACTGGTCGGCGTGTCCCTGTCGGCACGGGAGGCGTGGCAGTTGAAGATGGACGACGGTCTCACCATCGAACTGGGTCACGACCAGCCCAAGGCGCCCATCGACGAGCGCCTGGCCCGCTTCGTGGGCTACTACAGCAAGGCCAAGGCCCGACTGAACATGAACGTGGCGGTGGTCGACCTCCGCTACCCCAGTGGTTTTGCCCTCCGGCCGATTGCCTCCGCCGAGCCAACGGGCAAGCAAGACAGCAAAAAAGGGAAGTGATGAGCAAAGAATACAAGGAACTGATCGTCGGCCTCGACATCGGCACCTCGAAGATCACCTGCGTGGTCGCCGAGCTCAGGCCGGACGGCCGCATGGAGGTGGTCGGCCTCGGTTCGCAGCCCTCGTCGGGCCTCAAGAAAGGCGTCGTGGTCAATATCGAAGCCACCGTGGATGCCATTTCCAAGGTCATCCAGGAAGTCGAGCTGATGGCCGAGTGCAAGATCCGCGACGTCTACACCGGCATCGCCGGCAGCCACATCCGCAGTTTCAACTCCAATGGGATGGTGGCGATCAAGGACAAGGAAGTCTCGCCGCTCGATGTGGAGCGCGTCATCGAGACCGCCCGCGCCATGCCGCTGCCGGCCGACCAGCAGATCCTGCACATCCTGACCCAGGAATTCGTGATCGACGGCCAGGACGGCGTGCGCGAGCCCATTGGGATGAGCGGCGTGCGTCTCGAGGTGAAGGTGCACATCGTCACCGGCGCCGTGTCGGCCGCCCAGAACATCGTCAAGTGCGTGCGCCGCTGCGGCCTCGAAGTGCTCGATCTGGTGCTCCAGCCGCTGGCCTCCAGCTACGCCACCCTCTCGGAAGACGAGAAGGAACTGGGCGTGTGCCTGGTCGATGTGGGGGGGGGCACCACGGATCTCGCCGTGTTCACCCAGGGCGCGATCCGTCACACCGCGGTCATCCCCATCGCCGGCGACCAGGTGACCAACGACATCGCCGTCGCGCTGCGCACCCCGACCGCCGACGCCGAGGAAATCAAGATCCGCCACGGCGTGGCGATGCACACGCTGGCCGACGCCTCCGAGATGATCGAAGTGCCCGGCGTGGGCGATCGCCCGCCGCGCAAGCTGTCGCGCCAGGCCCTGGCCGACGTCATCGAGCCGCGCGTCTGCGAGCTCTACGAACTGGTCCAGGCCGAGCTGCGGCGCAGCGGCTACGAAGAACTGCTGTCCTCGGGCATCGTGCTCTCTGGTGGCGCCGCCGTGATGCAGGGCATGGTCGAGCTGGGCGAGGAAGTCTTCCACATGCCTGTGCGCATCGGCTATCCGAAGTACGACGGGCCCCTCGCCGAAGTGGTCTGCGAGCCGCGTTACGCCAACGCCATGGGGCTGGTGATGGAGGGCGCCGCCCAGAAGCGCCGCGGCATCCAGGCGCGCCAGACGCGCAACGTGGGTCAGGTTTTTTCGAGGATGCGCTCGTGGTTCGAGCGCAACTTCTGAGCGTGTTTCAGGGCTTTGTTACGGCCTGAAACAGAATGAACAGCGGCGTGCATCCGCACTGTATTTAGTTGTAAAATTTAAGGTTAATACTAAATACGGACCGGGTTGCACGTCGGCAATATCAAGTGCAGTTTCTCTTGGAGGCGAGTTTAAATGTTTGAAATTGTTGAAAAGGCATCCGGTGGCACCAGCATCAAGGTGATCGGTGTCGGCGGTGCGGGCGGCAATGCCGTGGATCACATGATCCGCGAGGGCGTGCAGGGCGTGGATTTCATCACCGCCAACACCGACGCCCAGGCCTTGTCGCGCTGCCTGGCGCCGACCAAGGTCCAGCTCGGCAAGAGCGGCCTCGGCGCCGGCTCCAAGCCGGAAGCCGGCCGTGCCGCGGCGCAGGAATCCCGTGACGCCATCGCGGCCGCCCTCGACGGCGCCCACATGTGCTTCATCACCGCCGGGATGGGCGGCGGCACCGGCACCGGCGCCGCGCCGGTGGTCGCCGAGATCGCCAAGGAAATGGGCATCCTGACCGTCGCCGTGGTCACCAAGCCTTTCGACTTCGAAAATCGCATCCGCGTCGCCGAAAGCGGTGTCGAGGAGCTCTCCAAGCAGGTCGATTCGCTGATCGTCGTGCTCAACGACAAGCTGCTCGAAGTCTACGGCGACGATGCCGGCTTCGAAGACTGCTTCCGCTCCGCCGACAACGTCCTGACCAGCGCCGTCGGCGGCATCGCCGAGATCATCAACGTGCCGGGCCTTGTCAACGTGGACTTCCAGGATGTGCGCACCGCGATGGCCGAGATGGGCCGCGCGATGATGGGGTCCGCCCAGGCTTCCGGTCTCGACCGCGCCCGTATCGCCGCCGAGCAGGCCGCCGTGTCGCCGCTGCTCGAAGGCACCGAACTGTCCGGCGCCCGCTGCGTGCTGGTGAATATCACCGCCAGTCGTTCGCTCAAGATGGCCGAAGTGCGCGACGCCGTGAAGACCGTTCAGGCCTTCGCCGCCAAGGAAGCCTTCGTCAAGTACGGCACCGTCTTCGACGAGAACATGGAAGACCGTATCCGTGTCACCGTGGTCGCCACCGGCCTCGGCGCCGTCCGTGCCGCGCAGATGCCGCGCAAGATCGAAGTGGTCCGCACCGGTACCGACAACGTCGGCATGGAAATCGATTACGGCAACCTCGAGCTGCCGGCGGTGATCCGTCGCACCTCGCGCACCACTGTCGAGGCGATGAGCGCCAACGGCATGTCCACGCTGGACATCCCGGCCTTCCTGCGCAAGCAGGCGGACTAAGTCGCACCCGGGCCGCTTCGGTGGCTCAGTCAGACGCGCAGCGGGAGGTCGCCTCCATCCGCTGCGCGTTTGTCGTTTGCGGGCAACACGGGGCGCCGCTTGCTGCGGTGCAGCACATGGCCTATGTTAAAATTCAGTTACTTGAATTCGAGTCCCGATCATGTTGAAGCAACGCACCCTGAAGACCATCGTGACCGCCACCGGCGTCGGGCTGCACAGCGGCAACAAGGTCACGCTCACTCTGCGTCCGGCCGCGCCGGATACCGGCGTGGTGTTCCATCGCGTCGATCTCGATCCGGTCGTCGATCTGCCTGCCGACCCCTATGCCGTCTGCGACACGCGGATGTGTTCAGGCCTGCAGCAAGGCAGCGCCAAGGTGAATACCGTCGAGCACCTCATGTCGGCCCTCGCCGGGCTGGGGGTGGATAACGTGCACATCGATGTGGACGCCGCAGAGATTCCGATTCTCGACGGCAGCGCCGGCCCCTTCGTGTTCCTGATCCAGTCCGCCGGCATCGAGGAGCAGAAGGCGCCCAAGCGTTTTCTGCGCGTCAAGAAGCCTGTCGAGTACAAGGAAGGCGACAAGTGGGTGCGTCTCGAGCCCTACGACGGCTTCAAGCTCAGCTTCTCCATCGTCTTCAATCACCCGGCCATCGACAGCACCGGCACCTCGGTCACCGTCGACTTCGCGGATCATTCCTACGTGCGCGAAGTCTCGCGGGCACGCACCTTCGGCTTCATGCAGGACGTGGAGTTCATGCGTGCCAACGGGCTGGGCCTCGGCGGCAGCCTCGACAACGCCATCGTGATGGACGAATACCGCGTGCTCAACGCCGACGGTCTGCGCTACGCCGACGAGTTCGTGAAGCACAAGGTGCTCGACGCGATCGGCGATCTCTACCTGGCCGGCCACTCGCTGCTGGCGTCCTACAGCGCCTACAAGGCTGGTCACGCTCTCAACAACCAGATCCTGCGCGTGCTGCTCGAAGACAGGACGGCCTGGGAGATCGTCACCTTCGAGGAAGACGCCTCCACGCCGCCGGCGGTTGCCCAGCTGTTCGACCTCGCCGTCGGCTGAGCGCCCGCCGTGTTGCTGCTGCGGGTTCTGGCGGTGCTGGTGGGAATCGGCATCGGTGTGTCCCTGTTCGCGTATTTCTTCACCCGCGAACCGCGCTACCTCGCGCTGGCCTGGAAGCTCTTCCGCTGGGCGCTGATCATGGCGCTGGTGTTCTTTGCGTTGCTGATCCTGGAGCGGGTGCTGGTGCCCTTCGTCTGAGCACGTCGCACGTATCCGATTCTCGGCGATCCCTCGGGCGATCGGCGCCCGTCGCTCAGCCCGTGCTCTTCACAAACCGCTTCAAGGCCTTGGCCAGCGGCGAATCCGCCGGCAGGCTCGCGGCCAGGTCGCCCAGGCCGGCGCGGGTGGTCTCGCTCACGTGGCGGGCTTCCACGGGGGGTGGAGCGGGGCGGTATTCCGGCACCGACACCTTCACCTTGATGTCGCGCAGCAGCACGCCCGCGCGGGCGAAATCGGCGAGCAGGGTCGGCACCGCCTGACGCAGCTTCACGGCCAGGCCGGCGCTCTCGACGTGGATTACCAGATCCTCGCCTTTCAGGTTGGCGACCTTGCAGACGTCGGCCATGTAGTCGGGAAGTAATTGCGCGAGCTGGCGTTGCAGGCGCATCAGGCGGCCGGCGTGGGCTTGCAGGCGGGCGAGGCTGTCGCCGCTGCCGAGGTAGGTGTCGATCGGGCTGGTGCTGGCCATGGGGGCTTGGAATCCGGAAAAGCGCCCCCATCGTAGGGGGATCGTTGCCGGCGGACAAGTGAGCGGCGCCTTGTCCTGCGTCACGGTCGTGTCCGGACGACATGATAGAATCCGCCCTTTGCCGCGTTTCCCCTTCCAAATCAAATGATCGCAGGCCTTCTCAAGAAAATTTTCGGCAGCCGCAACGACCGCCTGATCCGCCAGTACAGCCAGACGGTGCGCGCCATCAACGCCCTCGAGCCGAAGATCCAGGCCCTGACCGACGAGGAACTGCGCGGCAAGACGGACGAATTCCGTCAGCGTGTCGCCAACGGCGAGACCCTCGACGCGCTGCTGCCCGAAGCCTTCGCGGTGGTTCGCGAGGCCGGCAAGCGCGTCCATGGCATGCGTCATTTCGACATGCAGATGGTGGGCGGCATGGTGCTCCACGACGGCAAGATCGCCGAGATGCGCACCGGCGAAGGCAAGACGCTGACCGCCACGCTGCCGGTGTACCTCAACGCGCTGTCCGGCAAGGGCGTGCATGTCATCACCGTCAACGATTACCTGGCGAGCCGCGACTCCGACTGGATGGGGCGCATCTACCGCTTCCTGGGGCTGACGGTCGGCTGCAACCTGTCGCAGATGCCCCACGACCAGAAGAAGGCGGCTTACGCGGCGGACATCACCTACGGCACCAACAACGAATTCGGCTTCGACTACCTGCGCGACAACATGGTCTATGACCTGGCCGAGCGGGTCCAGCGCGGTCTCAACTACGCCATCGTCGACGAAGTGGATTCCATCCTCATCGACGAAGCCCGCACGCCGCTGATCATCTCCGGTCAGGCCGAGGACCACACCGAGCTCTACCTGCGCATGAACGCGGTGCCGCCGCTGCTCTCCCGCCAGGAAGGCGAAGGCGAGAACATCACCCAGCCGGGCGACTACACCGTCGATCTCAAGGCGCATTCGGTGCTGCTCACCGAGCAGGGCCACGAACACGCCGAGGAGGTGCTGACCAATCTCGGCCTGCTGGCCGAGGGGGCGAGCCTCTACGACCCGAGCAACATCCTGCTGATCCATCACCTCTACGCCGCGCTGCGCGCCCACGCGCTGTACCACAAGGACCAGCATTACGTGGTGCAGAACGGCGAAGTGGTGATCGTCGACGAATTCACCGGCCGCCTGATGGCCGGCCGCCGCTGGTCCGAGGGCCTGCACCAGGCTGTCGAGGCCAAGGAAGGCGTGAAGATCCAGGCCGAAAACCAGACGCTCGCCTCGATCACCTTCCAGAACTACTTCCGCATGTACGGCAAGCTCGCCGGCATGACCGGCACCGCCGACACCGAAGCCTACGAGTTCCACCAGATCTACGGCCTCGAAACCGTCGTCGTGCCCACCTCCCGTCCGATGATCCGCAAGGATCAGAATGACAAGGTGTATCGCACGATGAAGGAGAAGCACGACGCGATCATCGCCGACATCCAGGACTGCGTGCAGCGCGGCCAGCCGGTGTTGGTGGGCACCACCTCGATCGAGAACTCGGAGCTGCTGTCCGACCTGTTGGCCCGCGCGAAGCTGCCCCACAACGTGCTCAACGCCAAGCAGCACGCCCGTGAGGCCGAGATCGTGGCCGAAGCCGGTCGTCCCGGCGTGATCACCATCGCCACCAACATGGCCGGCCGCGGTACCGACATCGTGCTGGGTGGCAACGTCGAGAAGCCGATCGCCCTGATCCGCGAGGACGAGAGCCTGTCCGACGCCGAGAAGGAAGCGCAGATTACCCAGCTGCGCGACGAGTGGAAGGTGCGCCACGAGAAGGTGCTGCAGGCCGGTGGCCTGAAGATCATCGGCACCGAGCGTCACGAATCCCGCCGCATCGACAACCAGCTGCGCGGCCGTTCCGGCCGTCAGGGTGACCCGGGCGAGAGCCGCTTCTACCTGTCGCTCGAAGATCCGTTGATGAAGATCTTCGCCGGCGAGCGTCTCAACGCGATCATGGTCCGCCTCAAGATGCCCGAGGGCGAAGCCATTGAGGCCGGCATGGTCACCCGCTCGCTGGAAACCGCCCAGCGCAAGGTCGAGCAGCGCAACTTCGACATCCGCAAGCAATTGCTCGAGTACGACGACGTCTCCAACGATCAGCGCAAGGTCATCTACCAGCAGCGCAACGAGCTGCTCGAGACCGACGACATCTCCGAGACCATCGCCGCGATGCGCGAAGGCGTGCTGCACGACCTGTTCCGCATCTACGTGCCGGTTGATTCGGTCGAGGAGCAGTGGGACATCCCTGGCCTCGAACTGGCCCTGGAGTCCGACTACCAGCTCAAGCTGCCGGTGGGCGAATGGATCAAGGCAGAGCCGAATATCAGCGACGACGACATCCTGCGTCGCGTGCTGGAAGCCGGCGCCCAGGCCTACGCCGACAAGGTGGCGCTGGTCGATGCGTCAGCCTGGCACGGCTTCGAGCGCAACGTCATGCTGCAGAGCCTCGACACCCACTGGCGCGAGCACCTGTCTGCCCTCGATCACCTGCGTCAGGGCATCCACCTGCGCGGCTACGCCCAGAAGAACCCGAAGCAGGAATACAAACGCGAAGCCTTCGAGCTGTTCGAGAGCCTGCTCCAGATCGTCCGGACCGAAGTCACCAAGCTGTTGATGACGGTCCAGATCCGTTCCGAGTCGCAGCTCGAGGAGGCCGAGGTGCAGCCCGAGCTGGAAAACGTGCAATACCACCACGCCGACTACGACGAAGCCCTGGCGACCGCCAATCCGGATCGGGATGGCGCCCAGCCCGAGGTCAACGCCGGTCCGCGCGTCGGCCGCAACGATCCGTGCCCTTGCGGCTCCGGCAAGAAGTACAAGCACTGTCACGGCAAGCTCTCCTGAAAAACGGCTAGCCGGGCCGGGGGCGCTCCTGTGGCTCCGGCTTGGACCCGATCCCGGCGATGGCGCAGCCCGTTACGGGGTGCGGCGAGCGTCGACAAGGCCCGCTTTCGAGCGGGCCTTGTTCGTTGACGGCGCCTCAAGCCGCAACGTCGCCTGCCGTTATCCGCTCGCATGAGCCAGACAAACCCATCGCCCCCTTTGGGGCTCACCGATTGGATAGCGCGCATCCGTGGGCGGGAGATGCCGGTCTTCGCGCGCACCGTCGAGGCGCTGCGGCGCATCGTCGGCGATGAACGGGCCTCGGCGTCGGCCCTGGCGCAGGTGATCCTGAAGGACGCCCCGATGACCACCAAGGTGCTTCGGCTGGCCAATAGTGCGTTTTTCAACCACTCGCACCAGGGCGTGAGCACGGTGTCGCGGGCCATCGTGGTGCTCGGTTTCGACCCGGTCGCGCAGCTCGCGCTGTCGGTCTCGCTGATCGATTCGCTGCTCTCGGGCGGCGTGCGCAGTCGCATCCACCGTGAAATGGCGCGCAGCTTCCATGCCGCGGTGCAGGCCCGCTGGGCGATCCGCCGACGTGGCGAGCCGCAGGGCGAGGAGGTGTTCATCGCCGCTTTGCTGTCGCGAGTCGGCGAGATGGCGTTCTGGTGTTTTGGCGGCGAGCAGGCGCGGGCGCTCGAGCGCTGCCTGAGCCACGATCGGATGCGCGAGGAGGAGGCGCAGCAGGTCGTTCTCGGCTTTTCGCTGTGCCACCTGTCGGCGGGCTTGGTCCGGGAATGGAAGCTCGGCAGCCTGGCTGCCGCGGCCATCGAGGGTGATGCGCGCAGTCGCGGGCCCGAGCGGGCCGTCGAACTGGGGCATCGCCTCGCCCGCGCGGCGGAAGAGGGCTGGGATTCGCAGGCGGCCCGGCGCGCCCTGCGGGAAACGGCCGATTACCTCGGGCTGTCGGTGGCCTCGATTCACCCCGAGATCGTCGCCAACGCCGGGGAAGCGGCCCGGGTGGCGGCTTTCTTTGGCGCCCCAGAGGCCGGGCGCATCATTCCCCAGGGCGAGGCGGCGCCCCCCGAACCCGAGGTGCCCGCGTTGCCCGCGGCGCCCGATGCGGCGCTTCAATTGCGCATTCTGCAGGATCTCGCGGCGATGACCCTAAGCCGGGCCGCCGTCGCCGACATCCTCCAACTGGTGGCCGAAGGCGTGCTGCGCGGCGTCGGCTGCGACCGGGTGGTGATCGCCCTGCTCAGCCCCGACCGGCTGCATCTGCGCGGCAAGGTGGCCCTCGGGCACGGCAGCGAGGCCTTGTGCGCACGCTTCGCGTTGGCGATGGAGGGCGATCCGGACGACGTGGTGGACGCGGCGATCGACAGCGGCACCGGCTGCTGGATCAATGCCGCGCGGGCCGAACTCCCGGGTACCGAGCGTCTGCAGCAGCTCACCGCCAGCGAGGAGGGCTTCATCGCCCCGTTCGGCAGCGCGAGCCGGGCGATCGGCGTGGTGTATGCCGATCGGGCTGGACGTCCTCTCGATGCCGAGAGCTGGCGCGCCGTCCAGCATTTCGCGCTGCAGGCCAGCCTGGCGGTGAGTCTGAGCGCAACCGATATCGGCGCCCCTTGATGTGTGACTGACGCTGTCACGACTCCCGGATTATCATGGCGTTCTTTTGCCAATCGGCGCCTGTTCCTGGAGTCAAGCCATGCCTGTCCTGCTTTCCCCCCCCGATGCCGCAGCCCTGTTTCCCGTTCCCGGTGTTCGCCTCGGCGTCACCGAGGCCGGCGTGCGCAAGGCCAACCGCAAGGATCTCACGCTGATCGAGCTGGCCCCGGGGGCGCGCGTGGCGGGGGTGTTCACCCAGAACCGTTTCTGTGCTGCGCCGGTGCAGGTCTGCAAGGCCCACCTGCCGGCTGGTGGGATTCGCGCGCTGGTGATCAATACCGGCGTGGCCAATGCGGGCACGGGCGAGCCCGGGCTCGCCGCGGCTCGCGCCACCTGTGAGGCGGTTGCCGGCCAGCTCGGCATCGAGGCCGCCCAGGTGCTGCCGTTCTCGACGGGTGTGATCCTCGAGCCGTTGCCGGTCGAGCGCATCGTTGCCGGTCTGCCCGCCGCCAAGGCTGCGCTCAAGGCCGACGGCTGGTTCGATGCCGCCCACGGCATCATGACCACCGATACCGTCGCCAAGGCCGTGTCGCGTCAGGTGCAGATCGGTGGCAAGACGGTCACGTTCACCGGCATCTCCAAGGGCGCCGGCATGATCAAGCCGAACATGGCGACCATGCTGGGCTTCCTCGCCACCGACGCCGATGTGGCTCAGCCGGTGCTCGACGCCCTGCTGAAGGAAGTGGCCGACCTGAGCTTCAACAGCATTACCGTCGATGGCGACACCTCGACCAACGACAGCTACATCCTGATCGCCACGGGTCAGGCCGGCAACGCGACCATCGCGGATACCGCCTCGGCCGACTACGCGGCGTTCCGCGAGGCAGTGCTGGCGGTGTCGATCCAGCTCGCCCAGGCCATCGTGCGCGACGGCGAAGGCGCCACCAAGTTCATCACCCTGCAGATCGAAGGCGGCAAGAGCCGCGAGGAGTGCCGCAAGGTGGGCTATGCCATCGGTCATTCTCCGCTGGTCAAGACCGCCTTCTTCGCCTCCGACCCCAATCTCGGGCGCATCCTGGCCGCCATCGGCTACGCCGGTATCGACGACCTGGACGTGTCGGCGCTGCGCGTCTGGCTCGGCAGTAACGGCGAAGAAGTGCTGGTGGCCGAGCGGGGCGGGCGTGCGGAGAGCTACCGGGAGGAGGCCGGGGCGCGAGTGATGGCGGCGGCGGAGATTACCGTGCGGGTCGACCTGGCCCGCGGCAACGTGGCAGCCACGCTGTGGAGCTGCGATTTCTCGTACGATTACGTCAAGATCAACGCCGACTATCGCTCCTGAATGGCCGGGGCGCCTGGCGTCCAGTAAAAAAAAGCGCCCTGCTGGAGGGCGCTTTTTTTGTCGAGCGTCCGCGGGGGTCAGATGTTCTGGCGCAGGGCGTCCACCACCTGTACCCGGGTGACCCGGTAGGCCGGCAGGAGGGACGCCAGCACCGTCGCGATGAAGCCGACGAAGGCCGAGCTGATCAGCGTGAAGCTCTCGAGCCGGATGTAAGCCGTGTAGCCCACGTTGGCGTTGGGCGGCGGGGGCATCGGAATGCCGATGGCGGAAATCCCGAGCGCGGCCAGCACCCCGACGATCAGGCCCAGCAGTGCGCCGGCAAAGCCGATGATGGTGCTCTCCACGACGATCAGGCGGATCACGTCGCGGCTGCGATTGCCCAGCGCGAACATCGTGCCGAACTCGCCCTGACGCTCGAAGACGCTCATGTTCACGCTGTTGGTGACCGACAGCAGCACCATCACCAGAATGATGAACTGCAGCACGCCGAACTGCCGGTCGTAGAGCTGGACCGTCTTGTCGTAGAAGTCGGACAGCGAATGCCAGCTGCGGACGTCGTACTCCGACCCCTGGAACTGCGGTTCCAGGGCGGCCACCACGGCATCGGTGTCCTCGGTCTTGCGCAGGGCCACGACCATCACGTTGGCGCCCTGGGTCTGCAGCAGTTCCTGGGCGGCCGCCAGCGGGATGCGCACGGCGCGTGCGTCGAAATCCTTCGAAAAGCTCTGGAAGATGCCGACGACCTCGAAGTCCAGGGTGTTGGTCGCGCCTTCGGTGGCGGTCAGGACCAGCGTCACCCGGTCGCCCGGACGCAGCCCGAGGGTCTTCGCGACGCCCTGGCCGAGGAGGATGCCCTCGGTGTCCTTGTTCGACAGATGGCGTCCTTCGGTGATCATGATGAAGGTGCCGAGCTTGGTTTCCTTGTCCGGCTCGACGCCTTCGCCGATGATCGCAAGGTCGCGTCGGCCGTTGTTCAGCAGGCCCGAAAAGTAGATCCGCCCCATCACGCTATCGACCGCGGGATTGGCGCTGACCTTCCGGGCCAGGGCGTCGGGTTTGTCGATCAGGAAGCGCTCCGGAGAGCGCGCGCCTTTCTCGAGAAAGCCCTTCTTGAACAACTGGATGTGCCCGGTCTGGGAGTGGATGATGACCTCCCCGAGCTGGACGTAGGTGTCCTTGACGAAGCCCCCGGCAAGGATCAGGCCCATCACGCCGAAGATGATCGCCGCGAGGGTCATCGCGGTGCGGACTTTCTGTCGCAGGACGTTACGCAGCGCAAGCTGGAAAAGCATGTTCGGGCCTCAACGTTGGTGACGCAGGGCGTCGACGATGTTCATCCGGGACGCCTTCCAGGCGGGGAAGATGCTGGCCAGCACGGTGGTGCCGAACGCGAGCAGGAAGCCTTCGCCGACGATGGCCAGCGTGATGTGGATCTGCCCGTCGAAACCGCGGGTCATGCCCGGCGGTGGTGGCATCGGGATGCCGATGTGGGTGATCACCTGGGCGATGAGGGTGCCCAGGGCGGTTCCGATCACGCCGCCGATGCAGCCGAGGATTGCGCCTTCCAGCACGAACAGGCGCAGCACGCTGTGGCGGCGCCCGCCCAGCGCCATGATCGTGCCGATCTCGCCGGTGCGTTCGATGACCGCCATCGACAGCGTGTTGCTGATCGACAGCACGATGATCAGCGCGATGAGGATTTCGACGCCGCCGACCTGGGTCGACAGCAGCTTGACCGTCTTCTTGTAGAAATCCGCCAGGTCGTGCCAGGGAATGAACTGGACGTCCTTGCGGTTGGCGCGGGCGGATTCTCGGGCGATGAATTCGTCGGTGCGGTCGGTATGGTCGAGCAGCAGTACCCAGCTGGTCGCGCCGCTGACCCGGGATAGCTGGCGCGCCACCCCGATGGGCGCCCGCAGGTAAGCGTCGTCGTACGCCTTGGTTGCGGTCATGAAGATGCCGCGGATCTTGCACTCGACGCCGCTGAGGCCGCCCTTGGGCGTCGATGCCAGCATCACCACGGTGTCGCCGACTTTGGCGCCGAGGTTGGCCGCCAGGCCTTCGCCGACGACGATCCCGTTGGGGTCGGATGCGTCCAGCGGGGCGCCTTCGAGGATCACCAGGTAGCGGCTGAGGTCGTGTTCCTTGTCGGGGTCGACCCCTTCGCCGGAAAACGAGATCGTCGAGTCGTCATGGCTGATGAGGCCGGTGAAGATCAGGCGCGGGGCGACGGCGAGGACGCCTTCGGCCTGGCTGAGGGTGCTGAACAGCGGATCGTCGCTGGGCAGCAGGTAGCGGTACGGGTCGGCGATCCCCTTCTCGAAGAACTCGGGGCGCACCACCTGGACGTGGCCGAGCTGGGCCCGGATCGTCGACTCCCGCATGCTGTCGAAGATCCACTGGATGAAGCCGCCGGCCATCATGTAGGCAATCACGCCGCCGGCAATGATCACCAGCGCAAAGAGCGAGCGTCGCCCCTGGCGCATGACATTGCGCAGCGCCAGTGTCGCGTCTCTACGGTAGAGGTCGAAAGGCATGGTGGACTGTCGGATTCCGGGAAGTTGCGGGGCAGAAGACCGTGTATGGTCGCCTGTAAATCCCGCCCGGGCAAGTCGTCGTGATGATGTTGGCGTCGGCGCGGACGCATCCGTGAGAACGTCGACGACCGGCCTGTCCGCAGGTGGCGCGGCGCAAGTGTCGGAGAATTTTACAATTGGTTTTACACGCCGCGTCGTAAGGTTGGATTTCGTTGCTAAGAGTATGAATTTAAAGAAAGTGAAAATTTCTGGCACGTGGTTTGCTTAGTCTCAGCGTGCGGGCTGCTGAACCGTGTCAAACAACATCTCAAGTAAAGGATTAGCTCATGTTCAAGAAACAAATCGCCAAGACCGTTGCTCTCGGTCTCATCGCTCTGGCCGCCGGTGCGGCTAACGCCGGCGTCTCCTACAACCTGGCCGTGGGCGGCGCCATCGGTAACGTCGCTTTCGACGATTTCGACTGGGCTGACAACGGCGCTGCCTGGGTGAACAACTTCCAAGGCGGCGTTGGCCCGACCCTGGGCATCGGCAGCTCCTTCGACCTGTACTACATCGCGAAGGCTTCCGCCGTCACCAACCTCGGCAACACCACCCTGAGCTTCATCGGCCAGAACGTGACCGACGGCACCTCCCTGCAGAAGGGCGAGCTGACCATCTTCGCGCACATCACCGAGACCATCACCAACGTCGGCGTGAACGCGTCCGGCAAGGCCTACGCTGACTTCGTGGTCACCGGTGGCCGTTGGGACATCTACCTGGATTCCGCTGCCAACGCCAGCCTGGTGACCGGCACCGGCTTCCAAGACGGCGCCCGCATCCTCGGCGGTGTCTTCGTGACCAACGTGGCCGGCACCTTCACCAACCTGAACGGCACCCCGGGCACCGTTGGCGCCGACGGCTCCGGCTCCAACTCCCTGAAGGGCGTTGTTGACTACACCGACCTGGCCTACATCACCCCGGACATGACCGGCAACGGCACCATCGCCACCACCACCCTGCAGTACGGCCTGACCGCCGGCTCGTGGGTTCGCCCGACCGGCTTCG
This sequence comes from Zoogloea sp., assembly GCF_041911615.1. Lineage (GTDB taxonomy): Bacteria > Pseudomonadota > Gammaproteobacteria > Burkholderiales > Rhodocyclaceae > Zoogloea. The sequence goes on from NZ_JAYROR010000115.1 coordinate 34,741, forward strand.
AAGGTCTGGCTGGCTACCCGGCTTCCGACAGCCCGGCTTCCTTCACCCTGCGTGCTGACGCCAACCAGAACTTCGTTCCGGAGCCCACCTCCATGGCTCTGCTGGGCCTCGGCTTCGCTGCCCTGAGCGGCATCCGTCGTCGCAAGGCTTAATTGCCTTGATGTAAGGCAGGCCGATCTCCGGATCGGCCTGTGCCTTGCAGCCGAAACCCCAGTGCCCCTGCCTGTCAGGGTCGCTGGGGTTTTTGTTTGTTGGCGGGATTTCTGACAGCACGCCGAAGTGCCGGCGCACCACGGTGTCGCCGTTGGCCACGCCGCCGCGCCCGCGCGCTGACGGTGCGCGGGCGGACCGTAAGTCGCAGAGGCTCAGAGCGTCGTCTCGGCGTTTTCGATGGTGTCGGCGATGGTCCGGAAGAAGCGGGCCGCCGGCGCGCCGCCCATCAGTCGGCGGTCAAAGCTCATGATCAGGGTCATCGTCGGGCGAATCTCGACCTTGCCGTCGATGGCGACAGGCCGGTCCTTGACCAGCCCGAACGAGATCCCGATCGGCCACGGCCAGTTCCCGACCAGCATGTCCACCCCGTACTTGGCGGGGGAGGACACCATCACTGCGCCGCCCCGGTGCTCGATCCACAGGCTGGGCAGGACCCGCGGAAACTTCAGGATGGTGCGGGCCAGCGGTGCGGGGACGCCATGCACGATCTTCTTGAGCAGTGACCAGCGTTCGCCATGGGGGCCTTGGGCCTTGGCGAGGCGCTGCAATTCGTTGGTGAGGGCGACCAGATCGAGGGTGTCGGTATTGCGCACCGTGCCGGCATAGACCGCCTGTTCGGTGCCGGGCTCGTCGCGCTCGACGGCGACCGTGATGTGGATGTTGTTAAGCTGCACGATCCGCCGGAAGAACGGCCACTCGACGGTCATCCGGTTGGCGTAGGGCAACTGCTTCAGCGTCAGGGCGACCGCGCGGGTGACGAGCGCTGTGTACGAGGGCTTGACCCCGTGCTCGACGCCGATGGCCGAGCGCAGGCGCACGCACTGGCTCATGTCGATCTGGCTCAGCATGGCGACCTTGTTGTCGCCACGGTTCTCGACGTTCATTCCCCCGATCACTTCGAAGAAGCGGTTGCGGGGAAGCAGGGAGTATTCGTCCATGGGCGTGTTCTCGATGAAGTGTTGTGTGGGGAACGTCGCCGCAGCGCGTCAGGCTGCCGGCGTGCCGGTCAGTCCGGCGAGTGCTGCTTCCAGGCGTGTCTGGGGGGTGTATCGCCGGAATACGTCCGCCACCCATTCGGCGGCGCGCTTGAAGCCGGGCTCGGTCAGCAGTCGGCGAACCGCGTCGACGGGCGCCTGACTGTCGAGCGCGCGGTTCCGCAGGGTCAGCCCGGCGCCGATGTTTTCTACATAGTACATGTTCAGGTATTGATCCAGATTGCCGGGAATGCCGAGCACCGGGATGCCGAGCGCCAGCGCCTGGGAAGACGTGGGGCTACCTCCGTTGCATACCACGGCTGCGGCGCGCGCGGCGACGGTCGCGCCTGGAAGGTAATCGGCCGCGTGGATGTGTTCTGAAGCAGGCAATCGGGCGTTGCCGGCGGTGGCGACGACGACCTCGACGTCGAGGGCCGCCAGTCGCTCGAGGAGGGGGCCGAGCAGGCGGCCGTCGCCGGAGCTTCCGAGGGTCACGTAGATCAGCGGCCGTTCAGTGGGCAGGGTGTGCCACCAGTCCGGCAGGGGAACGTCCGGCGACCAGTTTATGGGGCCGAGGAAATGGCTGCCTGGCGGTGCGCTGTCGAGGCGGTAGGTTTCGGCTGCGTCGCTGAAGAGCACCAGGTCGGCATCGGTGTAGACCCGGCGCAGATCGTTGCCCAGCGTGGGCAGGCCGTAGTGGCGCCGCAGGGCATTCAACGGACGGCAGTGGTAGGCGAAGGCGGCAGGGCGTGCCAGATCGAACAGGAACTGGGACACCGTCACGCCCAGGAAGCGGACCATCGGCAGGTCGGGGACGATGAAGCGCGGCGCAAGGCCGGGGCTCCAGTAGGCGTTGGTGATCGTGGCGTAAGGCACCCCCTGTCGCCGTGCCGATGCGGAGAGGGAGAGGCGGAAGTCGCCGATGACGAGGTCGGGGCGGTAACGGGCGAGCAGGGCTTCGTCTTCCTCGGCGAAGCGTTTCAGGGTTTCGAAGTCGAAAACGGGCTTGCCCTTGGCGAGGTTGTCGATGAAGCGGGCCTTGCCGGTGTTGGTGAGGGTGTGGGTGCGGCCCGGGAACCTGGTGAGGAAACGGGCGGATTCGGCGGAGGCGGCGAGGGTGACGTCATGGCCGGCAGCGTGCAGGTAGCCGGCGAGCTGGAGCGGTCGCCCGAGATGCGCGAGAGTGACGTCATGCGCCATGAGAAGGATTTTCTTGGGTGACATGACGAAGTCCTCGATGGCCGCGGGTAGCGCGGGATTCTGAACACGCGCGGGCGGCGTGTCCAGTGGCGGCAGGGCTGCGCGGCTAAGGCGTGGCGGCGGGGATGTGGAGGGCGATCCAGTCGATTTCGCAGTCGATGCCCAGGCTCGGTGGCGTCGTGGTGTCCGCGGTGCGCAGCAGCCGGCAGCGTCGAGGCAGGAAAATGCCGCCTGGTTGGTCGCGGGGCGGTTGGAGGATGGCGAGGAGGTGCGCTTCGTGGGCAAGGGTGCCGTGAAGCGCAAGGGTGGCGGCGATGAGGCCCGCGGAGGGCGCGTCGGGCGCCGGGGTGTCGGGGTAGGGACGGGCTGGGCCGATCGTCCATTCGAGGTGGTTACCGGGCGACCGGGCGGCGATGGTGGCGAGATGGGCGTGCCAGGCCTGGCGGGGCGGTGGGCGAAATTGCCCGGCGTTTTCGAGACCGGCCAGCGCCTGACCGGCTGCGACGGTAGCGCTGCGGGTCTGGTCGAGGGTGAGGTGGTGATCGCGTGCTTGGGCGAGGTGGGCGTGGTGCTGCTGCAGGCGCAGCACGGCTTCGGCGTGGTCGGCGCGGGTCCAGAGCAGCAGCGCGGCACTGGCGAGCAGGGCCAGCGTCGCGCCCAGCAATGGGTGCCGGAGTGATCGGAGGGTGGGGGCGGTGATCATGGTGCGGGGCTCGGGAGGTCGAGCCGGATCTCGAGCGAGGTGGAGGGCGTGGTGAGCGTCTGGCTGCTGCGCAGGACGTCGGCGTCGTCGGTGGGCGGGACGTCGAGGATGGCGCCGGGCAGGCGCTGCAGGGCGCGGAGGAAGGAGGCCGGGTCGCCGCGTGCGGTGAGGGTGAGCTGGATGTGCTGGCGCGGTGGGCTGTCCGGAGTGAGAGCCCAGTCGAGCTGGCGCAGATCGATGCCGGGGTGATGGTCGAGCGCCTGGGCGAGTTGATGCAGAAAGGAGGCCGGCCCGCCGCTGGCTTGCTGGAGCTCGGCGTGCCGGGCGAGGATGGCCTGAATCGTGGCCAGGGGCTGCGGCAGGGGCGGGGTGGCGGCGGCGATGGCGCGTCCACGTGTTTCTTCGGCCTCGATTGTGCTGCGCAAGATGTCGACCTGTGCGTCGATCTGGCGGGTGTCGAGCAGGGTGTGGGCGCTCACGACGAGGCTGGCGGTGGAGAGCAGCGCGGCACCGAGTCCGGCGACCGCACCGAGTCGGTGGATGGCAAGGTGGCGACGGGTGGCGGCCGGGGCGAACTGGAGCAGGCCGCGCTGACGGGCGGCGAGATGGAGCAGGAGGGGGAGCGCGTCGATGTCGTCGATGGGCGGGCGCAGGCCGCTGCGTCGGCCGATGGCCTGCAGGTCGACGGGGATGAGCTGGAGATCGGGGGTGTCGGGGCAGGCTGTGCGGAGGGCGGTGTGCTGGCTGGCGGGGGCCAGGATGAAGACGGGGGTGGCGCCGCCGCGTTCGAGGGCGCGCTGGCCGAGGAGGTAGTGGTGGGTGCGCTGGATCTCGTCATGAACGGCGCGCCATGGCTCCGGCGTCTGTGCCGAGAGGTGGGCGGCCAGGCGGCTGAAGCGGACACGGCCCCGATCGAGGCAACTGATGCGCAGGCCAGCGGGGCTGAAGCAGGCCAGGAGCGCCGTATCGGTAAGCGGCGTGAGCTGGGCGCCGATGGCACTGCCGAGCATGGCCACGCCGTGGATGCCGGCCGGCGCGATGTCGTGCTGGCGCAGGGCGTCGAGCCAGGGCTCGAGGGCTGCCGGGCGGGTGAGGGCGGCGAACACGATGCGCTCGTGGCCCGGGTCGTTGGCCGAGGCGGGTCGTCGGCCGAGCGTGAGATGGGCGAGGTAGGGCGTATCGAGGTGATGCTGGCTCTGGCGGCGGGCGATGAGCTGGCTTCGATCGCGGCCGCGGAGCAGGGGCAGGGTGTCGAGCTGGAAGCTTTCGTCGGGCAGGTCGACGAGCAGCAGGTGATGGGCCCGACGCGCTGCGCGGGGTGCGACGGCGAGATGGTGCGCCAGATCGGCGGCGCCATCGGGGCCGGCTGGAAAGCGGGCTTCGACGGTTGGCGTGCCCTTGTGCCAGCGGGCGAGCAGCAGGCCGTCGGGGTGCAGGTAGAGAAGGCGCAGGGGCGGCATGTTCAGAGCTTGATTGTGGTGACGATGTCGTAGATGGGCAGCATCACGGCGCTCATGACGGCGAGCAGGAACAGCCCGAGGATCACGGTGAGGGCGGGTTCGATGCCGGCCTGGAGGCGTTCGATGGCTTCGCGCACGTCGCGCTCGTAGAAGTAGCCGATGTTGCCGAGGGCGGTATCGAGGGCGCCGGTGTTCTCGCCGATGCGGATCATGCGGGTGACCAGCGGGGGAAACAGGGCGACGGCGCCGAAGGCTTCGGAGAGGCGGGCGCCGTGGGCGATGGCGCGGCCGACCTGCCGCAGACCGTCGCGCATTGCGGTGTTGCCGACGGTGCCTTCGGTGATGCGCAGGGCGTCGACGATGGGGATGCCTGCGCCGTACATCAGGGCGAAGAGCCCGGTGAAGCGGGCCAGGATCAGCTTGCGCCGCACCGGGCCGAGCAGGGGCAGGCGCAGCAAGGCGGCGTCGTGCCGGCGGCGCAGGGCAGGGCTGCGGGCCAGTGCCTGGCGGTAGGCGAGCGTGACAGTAGCCAGGGCGCCGACGAGGAGGAGACCGTGGTCGCGTACGAACTGCGACAGCCCGATGAGCAGGCGGGTCTGGAATGGCAGCGGCTGGCCGGCGGTCTGGAACAGCCGGGCCAGCTCGGGGATGACATGAACCAGGGCGACGACGATGGCGATCAGGATGACGAAGGCGACGATGGCCGGATAGATGGCGATGCGATGGGTGAAGGCGGCGAGTTCGTCGTCGCGTTTGAGGGCGGTGGAGAGGGTGCGCAGCACGCTGGGCAGTTCGCCCGCGTGCTCGCCGGCACGCACGAGACTGCAGAAGACGGGGTCGAAGCTGCGAGGATGGCGTTCGAGGGCTTGGGAGAGGCTGTCGCCACCTTCGATGCTGCGCCGGATGCTGGCAATGGTGGCGCGAAAGCCGGGGTGTTCGGTGGCGTCGCCGAGGTCGGCGAGGCTTTCGAGGATCGGTACGCCGGCTTGCAGGAATTGCTCCAGGTGGAAGCAGAAATTGATGAGCTCGCGGCGGGGCGGCTGGGTTCGCCAGGCGCGTGGCAGGCGTGCGGCTGGGCGGGCGTGGAGAAGTTCGAGGCCGAGACGGGTGAGGCGTTGTTCGAGTTCGACGACGCTGACCGCATCGAGGCGGCCGTGGACGATCCGGCCTTGCGGGTCGACGGCGCGATACGAGAACGTGTTCATCGGTCTGTCGTCCGGTCACCGGGCGCGGCGTGCCGCGACGGGTTGGAGACGTTGCCCGAGGCGTGCCAGCCGGTCGTGGTCATGGGGCCATGCGATCGGTGAGGTCGACGACGCGGCAGAGTTCGTCGAGGCTGGTCTCGCCCTCGAGGACGCGGCGCAGGCCGTCGTCGGCGAGGGGGCGGAAGCCCTGGCGGGCTGCCGCGTGCCGGATTTCGCGGGCGGTGGCGCGGCGGGCGATGAGTTCGTCGAGGTCGGCGTCGAGGCGCAGGACTTCCATGATCGCGCGGCGCCCCCGATAGCCCTGGAAGTCGCAGGCGGGGCAGCCGACCGGGTGATGGAGCAGCGGGCGGGAGGCTTCGTCGGACAAGCCCAGCAGACGCAGTTGCGCGTTGCTGGCCGGCGCCACTGCGCGGCAGGCGGGGCACAGGCGACGCACCAGGCGCTGGGCGACGATGCCGATGATGTTGCCGGCGAGGATGTGGGCAGGGATGCCGATGTCGAGCAGGCGCGCGAGGGCGCCGATGGCCGAGTTGGTGTGCAGGGTGGAGAACACCTGGTGACCGGTCATGGCGGCCTGGAAGGCCATCCGCGCGGTGTCGGCATCGCGGATCTCGCCGACCAGGATGACGTCCGGGTCCTGGCGGAGCATGGCGCGCACGCCGCTGGCGAAGTCGAGCCGGACGGCGTCGGAGACGGCGGTCTGGCGGATCTGCGGCATGGGGTACTCGACCGGGTCCTCGAGCGTCATGATGTTGATGCCCTCGGCGTTGAGGTGGCCGAGGATCGAGTAGAGCGTGGTGGTCTTGCCGCTACCGGTGGGGCCGGTGACGAGGATCAGCCCTTCCGGGCGGGCGATCATCCGCTTGAGCAGATCGAGCTGGACGTCGGCCAGACCGAGCTGATCGAGGCGGACGAGCCCCTTCTGGCGGTCTAGGACGCGCAGGACGATGTTTTCGCCGTGCAGGGTGGGCTGGGTGGAGACGCGGAAGTCCACCGGCCTGCCGCTCACCGTCAGGGAGATGCGACCGTCTTGCGGGGCGCGGGTTTCGGCGATGTCGAGGCCGGCCATGACCTTGATGCGCACGGCCATCGCGGGCCAGCAGGATTTGTGCAGGGCGCGGATCTGGCGCAGCAGGCCGTCGATGCGGTAGCGGATGCGCAGGAAGCCGGCTTCGGGCTCGAAGTGGAGGTCGGAGGCGTCGCGCTTGACGGCGTCGGCCAGCAGCGCGTCGATGAGCCGGACGATCGGCTGGGCGTACTCGTTGCTGCGACCGACGGCGGTCTGGCGGTCGGGCTCGCCGGTTTCGATCTCGTGGAGGATGCCGTCGATGGACAGGGTGTGCCCGTACAGCTGGTCGATGGCATGGGCGATTTCGGAATCGGCGGCGAGGCGGGTCTCGATCTCGGTGCCGCCGGGCAGGGCGGCGCGGAGCTGGTCGAGGGTGACGAGGTTGTCGGCTTCGGCGGAGGCGACGACGAGGCGGCGGTGGGTGGGGTCGAAGCTCAGGGGGATGAGCTTGAGCCGTCGGGCGAGGGCCTGGGGCACCAGCGCAAGCGCCTCGGGATCGGGGAGCAGGTGGCCGAGATCGACACTTTCGCGGGCGAGGGTGCGGGCGAGTGCGTCACGCAGGGCGGTTTCGGAGAGGAAGCCGAGGCGTACCAGCTGGCGGCCGAGGGCCTCGCCGCTGCGCTGGTGCTCGCGCAGCGCGATGTGGAGCTGGTCGCCGCTGATGAGGCCGAGTTCCAGCAGGGTCTGGCCGATCGGGGTGGGGGCGTTCATGGCTGGGGGGCGAGGACGTGCGCCCGGGCGGCGCAGCGGTCGCGGGGAAAGCGGCTGGTGGGTTGGTGGGCGGCGAGTTGCAGGGCGCGGCGGTAGAAGTCGCCGGCCTGACGCGGCTGACCGAGGTGGTCGAGGCTGACGGCGAGGTTGTAGGCGATGTCGGCATCGTCGGGGGCGAGCCGGTGGGCCTGGAACCACGCTTGCTGAGCGTCGGCCCAGCGCTGCTGGCGGGCCAGGAGTTCGGCGAGGGCGATGCGTGGGGCGAGGGTGTCGGTGTCGTCGGGGCGGTTGGCGAGCGCGCTGCGCAGGCGGCTTTCGGCGTGCCGGGGATCGCTGCCCTGGAGTCGGCTGAGGCCGGCGACGGCAACCGGGTCGTCCGGCCGGGCAAGGAGGGCGCGACGGAACAGCGCGCTGGCCTCGGCGGTGCGCTGCTCACGCAGGGCGATGGCGCCAAGCCCGTCGAGGGCGTCGGCGTCGTGGGGGTCGAGGGCGAGAACCTGGCGGTAGCGCTGTTGGGCGAGGGCGAACTGGCCGGCGGTGAAGGCGTCGTGGGCTTCGGTGAGGAGGCGGTGGGACGGGGCGGCTTCGGGCGGTGCGCGCCGGAAGCGGACTGGCGTGTCGGGGGCGGCGACGCTCGGGCGTCGCGATGGCGGCGGGGGCGCCGCAGGCGCATCGGGGGTGGAGATTGCGGCGAGTTCGGGCGGCGGGGCGCTTGCCGCGGGAGCGGCGGCGAGCGGGCCAATCGCCGCCAGTGCGCAGGCCAGCCCGCGGCCGCGGGCGAGGAGGCGGTGGGCGCGGCTGACTGGCGCGGTGTCGGTGAGCGGGCTCATGGCGTGGCGGTGGCGAAGGGGCGGTCCGGTTGGACCGGGGTCGGGAAGTTGCGACTGCCGGGCCGCGGGCGTTCGACGAAGAAGTCGGGGCCGGGTAGTTGTTTGCGCAGGTGTGCCGTGTTGGCGACCAGATTGGGTTCGCGCACGACCACCGGGCGCAGGAAGATGACCAGTTCGGTCTTCTGGATCGCGTTGTCGCGATTGGTGAAGGCTTCGCCGAGGACGGGAAGGCTGCCGATCAGGGGGACGCGACCGGTCTTGTAGTCGATGCGGTCTTCCATCAGGCCGCCGAGGATGGCGGTTTCGCCGTCGCCCAGGCGCAGGATGGATTCGATCTCGCGCGTGCGGATCTGCGGCACGAGGTTGGCGATGGTGGCGGGAATGTTGGGGTTGGGGTCGCGGCGGAAGTCGGCGATGCTGGAGATGGTGGGGCGGACGTTGAGGATGATCTCGTCGGCCTCGCTGACCTGGGGCGTGACGGTCATGACGAGCCCGACGGAGACCGCCTGCGGGGTGGTGGTGACGGTGGTGAGTGCGCCGGCGTTGGTGGTCTGGGTGGTGTCGGCCTTGACGCTGAAATAGACGTATTCCTCGACCACCTTGATGACGGCGGTCTGGTTGTTGAGCACCGACAGCTTGGGGCTGGAGAGGACCTTGACGGTGCCGAAACCTTCGAGGAGCTTGATCGTCGAGTCGATGCCGCCGGCGCTGTTGTAGGCGATGCTGAACGGGGTGACGGTGTTGCCGGCGCTGGCGCCGAGGGCCGGCCCGGTGATGCCGAAACGGGTGCCGCTGCCGAGCAGTCGGCTCCACTCGATGCCCTGGCGGTAGGTGTCGGAGAGGCCAACTTCGAGGATCGTGGCTTCGATGAGCACCTGGCGTCGGGCGGCGGCCATCACCTGGTCGATGAACTCCTGCACTTTCTCGTGCTGCCGGCCGGTGGCGCGGACGGTGACGACGCCGGTTTCGCGGTTGGCGATCACCGACGCCGCCTCGCGGTAGGTGGATTTGTGCACCAGTGTGGTGGTGCTGTTCTGGATCGCCGCCGGGTTGGGACTGGCGGCGAGGCCGCCGCCGCTGGGCTGGGCCGGTGCGGCTCGGTTGCGGTAACGCCCGCCGTTGGTCGGGGTGGGGGCGACACCTGTTCCGGTGGTGGTGGCGGTCTCGAGGTTTTCGATGACGGTTTCGCTGGAACCTTCCGGCAGGATCTTGTCGGTTTCGCGCAGGAGGTCGCGGAGGTTTTTTTCGACGGAGTCCCAGAACTGATTGCGGGAGGCGTTCTCGATGCGCGTGGCGGAGACGTTGCCGCCGTTCACCGCAGTGCTGGCGGGCAGGCTGCCGCTGGTGGGATGCAGGGTGCCGGTGCCGGTGGTGGCGATCTGGGTGTTGGTCGATACGGTGCCGGAGACGTTGCGGCTGAGATTGACGTAATCGATGCGATAGGTGCGCAGGAAGGGGCTGTCGGGCATCACCATCAGGTTGGGGCCGTCGAATTCGTAGCGCATGTCCACCTGCCGGGCGAGGCGGGTCAGGATCTGGGGCAGGGTCTGGTTGATGGCGTTGAGGGTGACGGTGCCGCTGAGTCCGGGGTGGATGTCGACGTTGATGCGGGCGTCGCGGGCGAGGGCGAAGAGGAGGTCCTGGATGCGCAGGTTGGTGACGACCACCGAGTAGGTCTCGGTGCGCGGTGCGGGGGCCGGGCGTGGCAGTGGCAGGATGTCGGGCACCAGCGGCGGGATGTCGCCGACGGCGGCCGGAACGTCCTCCGCCCGCAGGTGGCTGGCTGACGGTGGGCTGGGCGGCCGCGACGCGCAGCCCACGAGGACGATGGCGAGCAGGGGCGCCAGCAGACGGCGGAATTTCATATGGGTATGTTCGTGTCTTTTTTTACAGTTTCCATTCTATGCCAAAAGAGTTTGCTTTTGCGAGTGTCCTGGCTGCCGAGTAAATGGTGCACTGCACCTATTTCCAGGGGGGGGAAGGGGCGGGAGGGGGTGGGCGGTGATTTGCAGGAAAAAGCCTTACACGGGTGTAAGTCATGTGTAAGATTGATCGACTTAAATCGCGGCCGGATTCAGGATCGATGCACCGAAGAAAAACATAAGACGGTGATCCCGTTGGACCGGTCTTGGCCCCCGCCAGCAAGGTTTCAGAGCATCCAACGTTGCACACTCATAAAACACGAGGAGAGGTGAAAATGACGAACGAAACCACCCAGAAGCTCTACTATCCGTCTGAAGAGGTGGTCAAGAACGCTGCCGTGTCGGGCATGGAAGCGTACAAGGCGCTCTGCGCGGAAGCAGAGCAGGACTACGAGGGCTTCTGGGGCAAGCGCGCCAAGGAACTCATCGACTGGCAGACTCCGTTCACCCAGGTGCTGGACGAAAGCAACGCCCCGTTCTTCAAGTGGTTTGCCGACGGCAAGCTGAACGTCTCCTACAACTGCCTCGACCGTCAGGTGAACAACGGCCTGGGCGACAAGGTCGCGCTGATCTTCGAAGGCGACAAGGGCGACGTCACCAAGGTCACCTACAAGGATCTGCTCGGCCGCGTGTGCAAGTTCGCCAACGCGCTGAAGAGCCTCGGCGTCAAGAAGGGTGACCGCGTCGTCATCTATCTGCCGATGTCCATCGAGGGCGTCGTCGCGATGCAGGCCTGCGCCCGTATCGGCGCCACCCACTCCATCGTTTTCGGCGGTTTCTCCGCTCAATCCCTGGCCGACCGCATCAACGATGCCGGCGCCGTCGCCCTCATCACCTCCGACGGCCAGAACCGCGGCGGCAAGGCCCTCCCGCTCAAGTCCATCGCCGACGAAGCGCTGGCCAGCGGTTGCCCCTCCATCAAGAGCGTCCTGGTCGTGAAGCGCACCGGTGGCGAAACCGCCATGGTCGCTGGCCGCGACATCTGGGCCGACGAACTGCTGGCCCAGCAGGCCGATACCTGCGAGCCGGAATGGGTCGAAGCCGAGCACCCGCTGTTCCTGCTCTACACCTCCGGCTCCACCGGCAAGCCGAAGGGGGTCCAGCACTCCACCGGCGGCTATCTGCTGCACGCCATCCTGACAATGAAGTACACGTTCGACATCAAGCCGAACGACGTCTTCTGGTGCACCGCCGACATCGGCTGGGTCACGGGGCACACCTACATCACCTACGGCCCGCTCGCTTGCGGCGCGACCGAAGTGGTCTTCGAAGGCGTGCCGACCTACCCGGATGCCGGCCGTTTCTGGAAGATGATCCAGGATCACAAGGTCACCGTGTTCTACACCGCCCCGACCGCGATCCGTTCGCTGATCAAGGCGGCGGACAACACGCCGGCCGTGCATCCCAAGAACTACGACATGTCAACCCTGCGCATCCTGGGGTCGGTCGGCGAGCCGATCAACCCGGCGGCCTGGGAGTGGTACTACGAGAATGTCGGTGGCGGTCGCTGCCCGATCGTCGATACCTTCTGGCAGACCGAGACCGGTGGTCACATGATCACGCCGCTGCCGGGCGCGACCCCGCTGGTGCCGGGCTCCTGCACCCTCCCGTTCCCGGGCATCCAGGCCGCGGTGGTCGATGAGACCGGCACCGAAGTGCCGTGGGGCCAGGGCGGCATCCTCGTCGTCAAGCGTCCGTGGCCGTCGATGATCCGCACCATCTGGGGTGATCCCGATCGCTTCGTGAAGTCCTACTACCCGGCCGACTTCCAGGGCAAGCTGTACCTGGCGGGCGACGGCGCGATCCGCGACAAGGACACCGGCTACTTCACCATCACCGGCCGTATCGACGACGTGCTGAACGTCTCCGGTCACCGCATGGGCACGATGGAAATCGAATCTGCCCTGGTGGCCCACGAGAAGGTGGCCGAAGCCGCCGTGGTCGGCCGTCCGGACGATCTCACCGGCGAGGCGATCGTTGCCTTCGTGGTGCTCAAGGGTGCCCGCCCGACCGGCGACGAAGCCGCTGCGGTGGTCAAGGAGCTGCAAAACTGGGTTGGTCAGGAAATCGGCCCGATCGCCAAGCCGAAGGACATCCGCTTCGGTGAGAACCTGCCGAAGACCCGTTCCGGCAAGATCATGCGCCGCCTGCTCCGTCAGCTGGCCAAGGGCGAGGAAGTCACCCAGGACACCTCGACGCTGGAAAACCCGGCGATCCTGGATCAGCTCAAGTAATTCCAGTGATTCGAACCCGGCCGCATGGCCGGGAGCAGACCCGGTCCCACGGCTCCCCGAGCCGGGAGGACGACAATAAACCGGGCTGCGCAAAAGAAAAAACAGGGGAGGAGCCCGGCGCGGTACGGCCGGGAGTTTGAGGGGGAGGAAAAGGCGCGAGCAATTCGCGCCTTTTTCTCGTCCGTCGTTTGCGTGCCGATGCATCTGGCGTGGCCACCCTCGCCAGCGCGGGCTTTTCGGTTTATAAGCCTGAGACGGACGACGCAACGGGAGGACGACATGCTCAAGGCTACGCTGACCGGACAGCGCCTCGTGGCGCTGTTCCTGCTCGGATGGGCGCTGGTGAACTACCCGATCCTGTCGGTGTTCGACACCGCGCAGGCCTGGTTCGGGGTGCCGGCGCTGTATCTCTACGTTTTCGGCGTGTGGGCCGCGGTCATCGCGCTGATGGCCTGGATCATCGAGCGCTAGGGGCTGCAGGTGCTGACCGGTTCCACCATCGCCGCGGTTTCCTTCGCCTATCTGCTCCTGCTGTTCGCGGTCGCCTACGTGGGTGACAAGCGGGCGGATGCGGGCCGTTCGCTGATTGCCAATCCAACCATCTACGCCTTGTCGCTGGCGGTGTATTGCACGACATGGACCTACTACGGCAGCGTCGGTCGGGCCGCCGTGTCGGGGCTCGGGTTTGCGCCGATCTTCCTCGGGCCGACGCTGGTCGTCTCCCTGTGGTGGTTCGTGATGCTCAAGATGGTGCGCATCGGCAAGACCCACCGCATCACCTCGATTGCCGACTTCATCGCCTCGCGCTACGGCAAGAGCCATCTGCTCGGTGGGCTGGTCACGGTCATCGCGGTGCTCGGGGTGATTCCGTACATCGCCCTGCAGCTCAAGGCGGTCTCGAGCAGCTTCACGATCCTGGCCAGCTACCCGGCCATCGTGATGCCGGCCAAGGCCGGCGGGGTGTCGTGGATGGGCGATACCACGCTTTACATCGCGCTGATCATGGCGGCCTTCACGATCCTGTTCGGCACGCGCCACCTGGATGCGACGGAGCGCCACGAGGGGCTGGTGGCGGCGGTCGCTTTCGAGTCGCTGGTCAAGCTGGTGATCTTCATCGCGGTGGGCTTGTACGTCACCTACGGCATCTACGACGGTTTCGACGACATCTTCGCCCGTGCGTCGGCGCGTCCGGCGCTGCAGGCCTTGATGACGATGGGGGCGGGCGGCAACGGTTACGGCAACTGGTTTGCGATGACGCTGCTGTCGATGCTGGCGGTGATGTTCCTGCCGCGCCAGTTCCAGGTGGCGGTGGTGGAGAACGTCAATGAAAACCACCTGCGCCGGGCGATCTGGCTGTTTCCGCTGTACTTGCTGCTGATCAACGTGTTCGTGCTGCCGATCGCGCTGGGTGGTCTGATGCATTTCGCGGGGCAGGGCGTCGATGCCGACACCTTCGTCCTGACGCTGCCGATGGCTTACGGCCACGGCTGGCTGGCGCTGCTGGTGTTCATCGGCGGGTTGTCGGCGGCGACGGGCATGATCATCGTCGAGACGATCGCCCTGTCGACGATGGTCTGCAACGATCTGGCGATGCCGCTGCTGCTGCGTTACCGCTGGGTGGCGCTGCAGGGGCGCGCCGACCTGTCGGGGGTGCTGCTGGGGATCCGTCGCGGTGCCATCGTGTTGATCCTGCTGCTCGGCTATCTGTATTTCCGACTGGCGGGCGAGGCCCACGCGCTGGTCAGCATCGGTCTCATCAGCTTTGCGGCGGTGGCGCAGTTCGCGCCGGCGATGCTGGGCGGGATGTACTGGCGCGGTGGGACGCGACCGGGGGCGCTGGCCGGGCTGGCGGGAGGCTTTGGGGTATGGCTGTACACGCTGCTGCTGCCTTCGTTCGCCAAGTCGGGCTGGTTGCCGGCGGATTTCATCCAGTACGGCCTGTTCGGGCTGACCGCGCTCAAGCCCCACGAGCTGTTCGGGCTGACCGGGCTCGATCCGCTCGCCCACAGCCTTTTCTGGAGCATGCTGGTCAATCTTGGCGCATACGTCTGCGTCTCGCTGTGCCGTCAGCCCAATGCCGTCGAGGCGGGCCAGGCGACCCTGTTCGTCGATGTCTTCAAGCAGAGCCGGCCCGATGGCGACGCCTTCTGGCGTGGCAGTGCCCGGGTAGGCGATCTGTTGCCGCTGATCGGCCGGTTCATCGGTCCGGAGCGGGCGCACCAGGTCTTCGACGACTATGCCCGCAGTCGCGGCATGGCGGGCGTCGAGGCGCTGCAGGCCGACGCGGGGCTGGTGCATTTCGCCGAGACGACGCTGGCGGGGGCGATTGGCAGCGCATCGGCGCGGGTCATGGTGGCCTCGGTGGTGAAGGAGGAGCCCCTCGGCCTCGACGAGGTGATGAAGCTGCTGGACGAGGCGTCGCAGGTGCGCGCCTATTCCCGCCAGCTGGAGCAGAAATCCCTCGAACTGGAGGCTGCGACCCGCGAGCTGCGCAGTGCCAACGCACGCTTGCAGGAGCTGGACCGGCTGAAGGACGATTTCATGTCGTCGGTGACCCATGAACTGCGTACGCCGCTCACTTCGATCCGGGCCTTTTCGGAGATGCTCCTCGACGATCCGAAGATTGACCTGGAAGAGCGCAAGCGCTTTCTCGGTATCATCGTGAGCGAGACGGAGCGCCTGACGCGGCTCGTGAATCAGGTGCTCGACATGGCCAAGATCGAGTCGGGGCACGCCGAGTGGCACAACGGCGAAGTCGATCTGATCCAGGTCGTCGAGCAGGCGGTGGCTTCCACCAGCCAGCTTTTCAAGGACAAGGGCGTGGCGCTCGTGCTGGCCCTGCCGGACCGCGTGCCCTTGCTGGTGGCCGATCGCGACCGGCTGGTGCAGGTCATGCTGAATTTGCTCTCCAACGCGGTGAAATTCGTGGCGCGCGATGCCGGGCGTGTCGAGGTGACGCTGTCCTGGGGCGAGGCCGGCCTGCGTGTCGATGTGCGCGACAACGGGCCCGGGTTGAGCCCGGACGAGCAGGCGGTGGTCTTCGAGAAATTCCGCCAGGGGGGCAACGCGATGACCGACAAGCCGCAGGGCACCGGCCTCGGTCTGCCGATCAGCCGTCAGATCGTCGAACATTACGGCGGCCGGCTGTGGGTGGAGAGCACGGCGGGCGACGGGGCGACTTTCTCGTTCCTGATGCCTTGCGGGAAATCAACAGATGCGAATGTAGAGGCAGGATAAACTAGCGTTTCATGCGCCGCGGATGGCTCGGGCGGAGGTTCGTGCCGCGCGGCGAAGGGGAGGAGGAGACAATGACCAAAAAAATACTGATCGCCGACGATGAGCAAAACATCGTCATTTCCCTGGAGTTCCTGATGAAGCGCGAGGGCTTCGCGGTGTGCATCGCCAGCGACGGCCAGGAGGCCCTCGACAAGGTGCGCAGCGAATCGCCCGATCTGGTGCTGCTCGACGTGATGATGCCGCACAAGAACGGCTACGAGGTGTGCCAGGAGATCCGGGCCGATGCCGGGCTGCAGGGCACCCGGATCCTGATGCTGACCGCCAAGGGCCGCGAGACCGAGGTGACCAAGGGCCTGGCGATGGGCGCCGACGCGTACATGACCAAGCCGTTTTCGACCCGCGAACTGGTGGCCAAAGTCAAGGCGCTGCTGGGGATCGAAGCGTGAGCCCGCGCGCGCGACGGGGAAGCGGCAATCCCGTGCCGGGGTGCCGGTCGTGACGCCCAAGGCCCGGCAGGGCCTCGCCATCGCGGCGGCCTGTCTGTTGGTTGCCGGCGTGCTGGCGGCCGCGGGGTTTGCGGTGTGGCGCGATCTGGGCGCCGACGAGCGCGAGGTGCTTGAGCCGATCCTCGGCCAGCGCCTGGGCCTGCTCATCATGATCGGCCTCGTCGGCGTGGGCGCCGCGGCGGTCATGATGAAAGGCTTCGTCCAGGCCAACATCGGCGGGCCGGCGCTGCTGGCTGACGAGGTGGGGCTGATCGTCGGCACCGATCCAACGCGCCGCCTCAAGCCGACCGGCAGCCCCGAAATGCAGCGCATCGCCGAGGCGGTCAATCAACTCGCCGACCAGCGCCGCAGCCTGCAGGAGGACGTCGAGGCGCGCATCCGCGAGGCGCGCCAGTCCGTCGAGGAGGAACGCAACCGTCTGGCGGCGCTGATGTCCGAGCTCAACCAGAGCGTCGTCGTGTGCAATCTCGACGGCCGCATCCTGCTCTACAACAACCGTGCCCGCTTGCAGTTCAAGGCCATGTCCGATGCGCCCACGGCGGCCGGCGGCGGCGAGATCATCGGCCTGGGGCGCTCGATCTATCTGGTCTTCGAGCGCAGCCTGATCGCCCATGCACTGGAGAGCATTCAGGAACGCATCCGCCGCCAGAGCGCCCAGCCGGTGGCCAACTTCGTCACCACGACCCGCGCCGGCCAGTTGCTGCGCGTGCAGATGGCGCCGGTGCTGGCCCCGGGCGGAACGTCGGAGGGCGAGACGACGGTCACCGGCTTCGTGCTGATGCTCGACAACATCACGCGCAATTTCGAGGCCGAGACTCGCCGCGACCAGATGCTCCACACCCTCACCGAAGGGAGCCGCTCTTCGTTGGCCAACCTGCGCGCCGCGGCCGAGATGCTCGAATATCCCGATCTCGATGCGGAGCTCAAGGACCGCTTCCTGAACGTGATCCGCGATGAGGTGCAGGGCATGAGCGGGCGCCTCGACGAGACCGCCAACGCCTTCGCCGACGCCCTCAAGACCCGCTGGCCGCTCGACGAAATGCTCGGCGCCGATCTCGTGGCGGCGGCCCAGCGTCGCGTCGAGAAGAAGCTCGGCCTGCCCACCAAGCTCGAGGACGTCGATCCGGACGTGTGGGTGAAGGTGGATAGCTTCTCGCTGCTGCAGGCCATCGGTTACCTGGCGAGCCGTCTGTCGGACGAGTTCGAGGTGCGCGAGGTGCGATTCCGCCTGAGCGCGGCCGGACGTCTGGCGCACCTGGACCTGATCTGGTCCGGCCAGGCGATGAGTACCGAAACCGTGATGGCGTGGGAGCTCGAGCCGATGACCTTCGCCGGCGAGAGCTCGCCGCTCACGGTGCGCGACGTGGTCGCGCGGCACGACGGCGAGATCTGGCTGCAGCGCGAGAAGACTCAGCACCGGGCCTTCTTCCGCCTGCTCCTGCCGTCCGCCGCGCCGCAGAGCGAGGTCGAGGCGGCCACCTATCTCAAGGGCGACAGCCGGCCGGAATACTACGATTTCGACCTCTTCAAGCAAACCGAGCTCAGCAACGCCCTCGATGATCGCCTGCTGTCCGAGCTGGCGTTCACGGTGTTCGATACCGAGACCACCGGCCTCAATCCGTCAGAAGGCGACGAGATCATCCAGATCGGCGCCACCCGCATCGTCAATGGCAAGCTGCTCAAGTCGGAGTCTTTCGACCAACTGGTGGACCCGCTGCGCGAGTTGCCCGAGGCGTCCACCAAGATCCACGGCATCACCCCCGAAATGCTCGCCGGCCAGCCGCCGATGTCGAAGGTCCTACCCGCCTTTCACGCCTTCGCCGAGGATAC
This sequence comes from Zoogloea sp., assembly GCF_041911615.1. Taxonomy (GTDB): domain Bacteria; phylum Pseudomonadota; class Gammaproteobacteria; order Burkholderiales; family Rhodocyclaceae; genus Zoogloea. The sequence goes on from NZ_JAYROR010000115.1 coordinate 52,835, forward strand.
CGTGCTGGTGGCCCACAACGCCGCCTTCGACATGCGCTTCCTGCAGCTCAAGGAGGCCAGCACCGGCATTCGCTTCGATCAGCCGGTGCTCGACACCCTGCTGCTCTCGGCGGTGCTGCATCCGGCGCAGGAGTCCCATCGCCTGGAGGCGATCAGCGAACGCATGGGGGTCAGCGTGATGGGGCGCCATACCGCCATCGGCGACGCGATCGTCACCGGCGAGGTGTTTCTGCGCATGATTCCGTTGCTGGCTGAAATGGGGATCCGCACCCTTGGCGATGCACGCCGGGCGTCGGAGAAGACGTACTACGCACGGGTCAAGTACTGAGCTGCCGCCGCCATGCCTGCGCCATCCGATGCCGGCATGGGGCTCGCCGCACTGCAGGGGCGGGTGCCACTCGATGTGGCGCCGGAGCTCAGCGTGCGGTGTGCGCTGCGGCAGATGCACCGGGCGCGGGCCGATTGCGTGGTGGTGCTGGATACGGCCAGCCGGCGTCCGCTCGGCATCCTGACCCTGCGCGATGTACTGGCCCGGGTGGTGCTGGCGGACGAGGTCCTCGATCAAGTGGTGGCGGGCGTGATGACCGGCGGCGTCGTGGCGCTGCCGTGCGACGCGGACATTCATCAGGCCCGTCTGCGTCTCGCCAGCCATGCGCTGCGCCATCTGGTGCTCGTCGATGGCGCGGGGCGCTTTGCCGGCGTGCTTGCGCGGGGCGATCTGTACGCCAGTCGTCACGGTCGCGACGATGATCTCGTGGAGCGCATCCAGGCGGCGCGAAGCCCTGCCGAACTCGCGGCGGCCGCCGCGAGCGTGCGCGAGGCCGCCGCGGCACGAGCCGAGCAGGGTGAAGGCGCCGAGGGGCTGGGGACGTGGATCGCCATCCTCAACGATCTGATTGCCCTCGCCGCCATCGATCTGGCCGAGGCCGACTTCGACCTCCCGCTGGTGCCGTGGTGCTGGCTCGCCTTCGGCTCCGAGGGGCGTCTCGAACAGACGCTCGCCACCGACCAGGACAACGGCCTGATCTTCGCCGTTTCCGGCGAGGACGAGGCCGACCGTCTGCGGGCGCGGTTCCTGCCTTTTGCCGAGCGCGTCAATCGGTTGCTCGATGCCTGTGGCTTTCCCCTGTGCAAGGGTGGCGTGATGGCGGGCAACCCGAAATGGTGTCTGAGCGAGGGCGAGTGGCGGGCGCGCTTTGCCGAGTGGATGCGCGCCGCGGGCGCCGACGATCTGCTCAATGCGACGATCTTCTTCGACTTTCGGCCTCTCGCCGGTGACGGCTCGCTGGCCGCCGCGCTGCAGCGCTGGCTGCTCGGCAACGCGGCCGACAACGCGTTGTTCCTGCGTTTCATGGCGATCAACGCGCTGCGTGGCGGCCCACCGCTCGGTCGTATTCGCGATTTCGTGGTGGATCGGGGCAGCGGCCTGCTCGATCTCAAACGCGACGGCAGTCGTCCGTTCGTCGATGCCGCACGGATTTACGCGCTGGCGCTGGGCCTGACGTCCACGTCCACCGCCACCCGGCTGCGTGCCGCCGGTGGCGAGCTGCGCTGGGACGAGCGGGAAACGTGTGCGCTGGTGGATGCGTTCGGATTCATCCAGCAACTGCGGCTGCGCCAGCAGCGCACGACGCCCGGAACGCCCAATCAGGTTTCGCCGGGTGCGCTGAGTGCGCTCGACCGGGCCTTCCTCAAGGAATCCTTCCGCCAGGCGCGTCGGTTGCAGCAGAAGCTCCAGACCCGATATCAGCTGTAGCGCCCGGCGAGGCTATACTCGCGGGCGGGCCACGAGGGCCGGCGGGGAGGAGCGAGGCGTGAGCCCGAACGACGACAGCAATCCAGCAGTGCCGCAGCGCGCCCAGCGGGCTTACTGGCGTGCCACGCTGCGGCTCACCACGGTGCTGCTGCTGGTGTGGGGCTGCGCAAGTTTCCTTCCGGGCTGGTTCGCCGACGCGCTCAACGAGGTGACCTTCTTTGGCTGGCCGCTCGGGTTTTACATGGCGGCGCAGGGTGCGCTGATCGTTTTTCTATTGGTCGTCTGGTGCTACGACCACTGGATGACCCGCCTCGAGCGCCGCTGGGCGAGTCCGGATCGGGGCCGCGTTTCGTGACGCCGGTGTCCCGCCCCAGCCTTTCGCGGCGTATCGGTCGCTACTACGCGTTATACACACTTGGCTTCGCGGCGTTTGTGGGGCTGCTCGCCATGGCCGAGCAGCTGGGCCTGTCGCCGCGCTGGATCGGGCAGATCTTCCTGTTCGCGACGATTGCGATCTACGCGGCGATCGGGGTGATGAGCCGCACCTCCGACGTGTCCGAATACTACGTCGCCGGGCGGCGCGTGCCGGCCTTGTTCAACGGCATGGCCACCGCCGCCGACTGGATGAGCGCCGCCTCCTTCATCGGTCTCGCGGGCACGCTCTACTACGCCGGCTTCGAGGGCCTCGCCTTCGTCACCGGATGGACCGGCGGCTACGTGCTGGTGGCGCTGCTGCTCGCGCCATTCCTGCGCAAGTTCGGCCAGTTCACCATCCCGGATTTCCTGGGCGCCCGCTACGAGGGGCACTTCGCGCGCATCGTCGGCGTCATCGCCGCGGTGCTGGCTAGCTTCGTGTACGTCGTGGCGCAGATCTACGGCGTCGGGCTCATCACCAGCCGCTTCATCGGCATCGAGTTCGAGATCGGCGTCTTCGTCGGGCTTGCCGGTATCCTGGTGTGCTCCTTCCTGGGCGGCATGCGCGCGGTGACGTGGACCCAGGTCGCGCAATACCTGATCCTGATCGTGGCCTATCTGGTGCCGGTGGGCATCCTGTCGTACAAGGTCACCGGCGTTCCGATCCCTCAGGTGATGTACGGCAGCGTGCTGCAAAACCTGGGGGTGAAGGAGCTGGAGCTCTTTTCCGAGCCGCGGGAGAACGAAGTGCGCGCGCTCTATCGCCAGCGCGCCGACGAATATGCCCACAAGATCGTCGACCTCCCCGATTCTCTGGTGGCCGAGCGCCACGCGCAAATGCAGAAGGTGCACGAACTGCGGACCCTCGGCGCGCCGGCGCGCGACGTGGCCAGCGCCGAGCGCGTCCTGCGCGATCTGCCGCGCACCCCCGACGAAGCGCGCCTGAAATGGGAGCGGGTCCGCCAGGAAAGCCTGGCCCGCACCGCTCATCCCGCGCCCCATGCCGAAGCCCACCCAGGGGGCGATCAGGATGCCAGGGACAGCGCGCGCAACAATTTCCTGGCCCTGACCTTCGTGCTGATGGTCGGCACCGCCGCGCTCCCCCACATCCTGATGCGCTACTACACCACGCCCAGTGTCACCGAGGCCCGGCGCTCGGTGTTCTGGTCGCTCTTCTTCATCTTCCTGCTCTATGTCACCGCGCCGGCCTATGCGGTGTTCGCCAAATGGGAGGTCTACAGCAGCGTGGTCGGTGCCAACATCGCCACCTTGCCGCATTGGGTCGCGTCGTGGGGCAAGGTCGGGCTGGTGCGGATCGAGGACATCAACGGCGACGGCATCCTGCAGCTGGCCGAACTGACGATCAACAGCGACGCGATCCTGCTGCTCGTACCCGAGCTGGCGGGGCTACCCTACGTGGTGTCCGGGCTCGTCGCCGCCGGCGGCCTGGCGGCGGCCCTTTCGACGGCCGACGGGCTGCTGCTGACGATTTCCCACGCGCTGTCCCATGATCTGTACTACAAGATCATCAATCCCGAAGCGTCCACCCAGCGGCGGCTGGTGATCACCAAATCGCAACTGCTGGTCGTGGCGGTCGTGGCCGCCTGGGTCGCCTCGCTTCGTCCGGACGGCATCCTGTTCATGGTCGGGCTGGCGTTCTCGATTGCCGCATCGGCTTTCTTCCCGGCCCTGGTTCTGGGCATCTTCTGGAAGCGTGCCAACAAGTGGGGTGCCACCGCCGGGATGATCGTCGGCCTGGGGACGACGCTGTACTACATCGTGCGGACCCACGCATTCTTTGGTGGCAGCATGGCCGACGCCTGGTTCGACATCAGTCCGATCTCCTGCGGCGTGTTCGGCGTGCCCGCGGGCTTCCTGACGATCGCCGTCGTCAGTCTCCTCACTCCGCCGCCAAGTGCCGAGGTGCAGGCCCTCGTGGACTTCGTCAGGTTGCCCGATTCGACCGAGAATCTTGCGCAAAACGAAAACAGGCTTTGACATCCTGAAATCTTCATGTATAGTGCCGCCTCCACTTGGAGAGGTGGATGAGTGGTTTAAGTCGCACGCCTGGAAAGCGTGTTCAGGGTAATACCCTGACGCGGGTTCGAATCCCGCCCTCTCCGCCAAGAATTCCCTCGGATGGTTTGCGTGTGCCGCATGATGCGGCGCGCGCATTGTCACGTCGCGCAGTGCTGCGGGTGGCTTCCGTCCGGCAGTTTCACCTTGCCCTACCGTTCGCATGACGGAGGGTTTTCATCCAGAAGGAGATCTCATGCGACATTACGAAGTCGTTTTCATCGTTCACCCTGATCAGAGCGAGCAAGTGCCCGCCATGATCGAGCGTTACCGCAGCCTCGTCACCTCCCAGGGCGGCCAAATCCATCGCCTGGAAGACTGGGGGCGCCGTCAGCTGGCCTATCCGATCCAGAAGATTCACAAGGCTCACTACGTGCTGATGAACATCGAGTGCGATCAGCCCACCATCGCCGAGCTGGAGCATGGTTTCAAGTTCAACGACGCCGTGCTGCGCCACCTGTCGATCCGCATGAAGAAGGCCGTCACCACCCCGTCGCCGATGATGAAGGAAGAGAAGGCTCGCTCCCTGACGTCCGCCGACGAGGCCAAGCCGGCTGCCGAGCAGCAGCCCGCCGCCTGATTTGCAGGAGCAGGGTCGCAACAGTTTTGAGATAGAAGGCGTCCTGACCGAGGTCGGTCAGATGCGTTACACCCCCGGCGGCGTGCCGGTGATGGCGGGGCGCATCGAGCATCGATCACGGCAGACGGAAGCCGGCGTTCCTCGTAATGTGGAACTCGAACTGCAGGTGGTGGCGGTGGGTGAAAAGGCAAAATTGCTTGCCGTTGCCCGTCTCGGAAGTGCCGCCCGCATCTCCGGCTTTCTCGCAGCGAAAAGCCTGCGCAGCAGGGCGCCTGTATTGCATATCGATACGATCGAATTTTTGGAAGGAATGAATCATGGCATTCAAGCCAGCAGCCAAGCGTAAGGACGACCGTGGCGGTCGCAGCCTGTTCAAGCGTCGCAAGTTCTGCCGCTTCAGCGCAGAGAAGATCGAAGAGATCGACTACAAGGATGTGGACATCCTGAAGGACTTCATCACCGAAAACGCCAAGATCATGCCGGCTCGCATCACCGGTACCAAGTCTGGCTACCAGCGTCAGCTGTCCACCGCGATCAAGCGTGCCCGCTTCCTCGCGCTCCTGCCTTACACCGACCTGCATCAGTAATCCGGGGGACACACCATGCAAATCATTCTTTTGGACAAGGTTGTCAATCTCGGTGGTCTGGGCGATGTGGTTAAGGTCAAGGACGGCTACGCCCGCAACTTCCTGATCCCCCAGGGTAAGGCCAAGCGTGCCAACGCCGCCAACCTGGCTGAGTTCGAAGCTCGTCGTGCCGAGCTCGAGCGCCTCGCGGCCGAGCAACTGGCTGCCGCGCAGGCCCAGGGCGAGAAGCTCGAAGGCCTGGCCGTGACCATCGCTCGCAAGGCAGGTGTCGATGGTCGCCTGTTCGGCTCCGTCACCAACGCCGACATCGCCGATGCCCTCAAGGCGCAAGGCTTTGCCGTCGAGAAGGCTTCCGTTCGCATGCCGGAAGGTCCGCTGAAGGTGGTTGGCGAATCGCAGATCGTCGTGTCGCTGCACACCGACGTGACCGCCAACATCACCGTCACGGTGGTCGGCGAGAACTGATCGGCAGGGAGCGTTTTGCTCGCTGCAATAAAAAAGGGCTGCGTCGTGCAGCCCTTTTTGTTTATAGCCCGGGCTTGTGCCGGGCATTTTCGTTTTGTTTGGTCGAAGCTCCATGCGTAAAACCCAGAATCACGCCGACGATCCCGTGATGTCGGCGCTTCGGCTTCCGCCCCATTCGCTGGAGGCGGAGCAGTCCCTTCTTGGCGGCCTGCTGATCGACAATACGGTCTGGGATCGGGTCGGCGATGTCGTGAACGAGGCTGATTTCTATCGCGACGATCATCGTCGGATCTTCCGCCAGATCGCCCGGCTGATCGAGTTGGGCAAGCCCGCGGACGTGGTGACGGTATTCGAGGCGCTCGAGAAGAATGGTGAGGCCGAACACGTGGGCGGGTTGGCGTATCTCGGGGAAATCGCCAACAGCACGCCGTCGGCAGCCAACGTCCGCCGCTACGGCGAAATCATCCGTGAGCGGGCCATCCTGCGGAAGCTGGTGTCGGTGGGAGATGACATCGCTGCCAGCGCTTTGACGCCGTCCGGCAAGGATGCGAAGACATTGCTCGACGAGGCGGAGGCCAAGGTGTTCGAAATCGCCGAGGCGGGCGCGCGCACGGTGAGTGGTTTCGTGCCAATCCAGCCGATCCTCGGTCAGGTCGTTGACCGTATTCAGGAACTGTACGACCGCGACTCGCCGTCCGGGATTACCGGTGTGGCAACGGGGCTTGCCGATCTCGACGACAAGACGTCCGGCCTCCAGCCGTCGGACATGATCGTGCTGGCGGCGCGACCAGGTATGGGTAAGACGTCACTGGCGCTCAATATTGCCGAGCATGTGGCGGTGGAGGGCGGCCTGCCAGTTGCGATCTTCTCGATGGAAATGCCTGGCACTCAGCTCGCTACGCGTTTTCTGTCGTCGGTCGGGCGGATCGATCAGCACAAGATTCGCTCTGGCAAGCTCAATGACGAGGAGTGGCAGCGCCTGACTTATGCGCTGGGGAAGCTGCATGAGGCGCCGATTTTCATCGATGAGACACCGGGCCTGAATCCCACCGATCTGCGCGCCCGCTGCAGGAGGCTTCATCGGCAGTGCGGCCGGCTCGGCTTGATCGTGATCGATTACCTGCAGCTGATGACTTCGCTCAAGGAGAGCGACAACCGTTCGGCTGAGCTGTCGGAAATCTCCCGCTCCGTGAAGTCACTCGCCAAGGAATTGCACGTGCCGATTATCGCCTTGTCCCAGCTCAATCGAAGCCTTGAGCAGCGCCCCAACAAGCGCCCGGTTGCATCCGATCTGCGCGAATCCGGTGCCATCGAGCAGGACGCAGACATCATCATGTTCATTTACCGGGACGAGATTTACAACCCGGATTCGCCAGACAAGGGAATGGCTGAGTTGATTATCTCGAAGCACCGTAACGGCTCCACCGGTACGATCCGCATGACCTTTCTCGGCGAATTCACCCGATTTGAAAACTTTGTCGGGACGTATGCCGGATCAGCACCCGAGTACTGATGCTGTGCTGATGCGCGGGTTCGAAAAATTTACGGTCTCAATGGTGTTGACAGTTTCTGATAGTTCTTTATAATTCGGCCTCTTTCGCAGCGACGCTTTCGGCGGGATTGGAAGTGTGGCGGTGGGGAGGCTGGGTTTGCGGTGTATTGCAGGCTTGGGGCGTTAAGCGGTGCGATTCTGGTTTTAAAAAAGATTCGCGCAGTGC
>NZ_JAYROR010000116.1:0-5534 GCF_041911615.1 Zoogloea sp.
ACGGCGGCGGCGTTGGCCCGCCTCGACGACGCCGACCGGATCGGCGTCGAACGGCGCTGGCTGCGCCTGCGCGCCCTGGCCATCGCCGAGTCGGCGCGCATCCTGTGGCAGGCTGGCGACGTGGCGGGGCTACGCCGCCGCATCGCCGCGCTGGCCCCCGCCATGCCGGTGGCGCCGCCCCGGCGGGTCAGCAGCCTAATGGAAACCTGGCTCGCCTGGCGCGAGGCGCAGGCCTTGCTGGCGCTGGCCGAGGGCAACCCGGCCGAGGCCGCACGGCAACTGGCCGTGCTGGTGGACGGCTCGGAGGCGGCCGGTTTCAGCTATCGCGCGCTGCAGCGCCGCATCCTGCGGGTGGCGGCCCTCGATGCCGACGGCGACCGCGCGCGGGCCACCGCCGAACTGCAGGCTCTGTTGCCCGCTGCCGGGGCCGCCGGCATGTCGCGCAGCTTCGTCGATGCCGGGCCGCGCATCGCGCTGTTGCGTAGCGAGGTCGAGCAGGCGGCGGCCGACGCCGGGCCGCTGTCGCCGCGGGAGCGCGCCATCCTCCAGTTGGCGATGCGGGGCCATCCCAACAAATCCATCGCCCGCCACGCCGGGGTGACGCCCGAAACCGTGAAGTGGCACCTTAGCAACATCTACGCCAAGCTCGGCGTGCGCTCCCGCACCGAGGCCGTCCACAGGGCTCAGCAGCTCGGCCTGATCCGCCCGTCGGCGCTCTGAGCCCCCCGTTTCGGGGGGCGATTTCACTGGCCTCGCCGGCTAAGCTGCCCGGCGATCCGGCTCGACCGGCCGCATTCCAAAAACAGCCCGAGGAGACATCGTGGACGCCACCATCCAGACCGGGGCCGATCAGCCCTACGCCTACCCGCTGCTCATCAAGCAGATCCTGCACACCCCGCTGGCCCACGCGCCCGACCAGGAGATCGTCTACCGCGATCGCTGCCGCCACACCTACCGTGATCTGGCTGGCCGCATCGGTCGCCTCGGCAGCGCCCTCGGCCGGCTCGGCGTGGGCTTCGGCGACACCGTGGCGGTGGCCGACTGGGATACCCACCGCTACCTCGAGAGCTACTTCGCGATCCCGATGCTCGGCGCGGTGCTGATGACCGTGAACGTGCGTCTGTCGCCCGAGCAGATCGCCTACACCATCGACCACTGCGGCGCCGAGACGCTGCTCATCAACACCGAATTCCTGCCCCTGCTCGACGACATCCGCGCACGCCTGCCCAAGCTCAAGCGCATCGTGCTGATGTGCGACGACGAGGCCTGCGACCCGGCCGCCGTCGGCGCGGTGGGCGAGTACGAGGCGCTGCTGGCGGCAGCCGATCCCGACCACCGTTTCCCGGAGTTCGACGAGAACACCCGCGCCACCACCTTCTACACCACCGGCACCACCGGCCTGCCCAAGGGCGTGTTCTTCAGCCACCGCCAGCTCGTGCTGCACACCCTCGCGACCCTCAGCGGCGCGTCGGCCGCGCCCGACGGGCAGCGCTTCCACCGGGGCGACGTTTACATGCCGATCACCCCGATGTTCCATGTGCATGCCTGGGGCCTGCCCTACGTGGCGACGCTGCTGGGGGTCAAGCAGGTTTATCCGGGCCGCTACGTGCCCGACATGCTGCTGCAACTGCGCCGCACCGAAGGCGTGACCTTCTCCCACTGCGTGCCGACCATCCTGCAGATGCTGCTGGTGGCGCCCGCCGCAAAGGAGACCGATCTTTCGGGCTGGAAGATGGTCATCGGCGGCTCGGCCTTCACCGCCGGCCTCGCGACCCAGGCGGTCGCCCGCGGCATGGACGTATTCACCGGCTATGGCATGTCCGAAACATGCCCGATCCTGACCCTCGCGCAGCTCAAGCCCGCCGAGCTCAACCTCCCTCCCGAGCAAACGGTGCCGCTGCGCTGCCGCACGGGTCTGCCGATCCCGCTGGTGAATCTGCGGATCGTCGATGGCAACCTCGACGATGTGGCGCACGACGACCAGGCCCAGGGCGAGGTCGTCGTGCGAGCCCCGTGGCTTACCCAGGGCTACTTCAACGATGCCGACGCCTCGGCTCACCTGTGGCGCGGCGGCTGGCTGCACACCCAGGACATCGGTCGCATCGCGCCGAGCGGCTCGCTGCAGATCACCGACCGCATCAAGGACGTCATCAAGTCGGGCGGCGAGTGGATCTCGTCCCTCGAGATCGAAACCCTGATCTCCCAGCACCCGGCAGTGGCCGAGGTGGCGGTGCTCGGCGTGCCCGACGCCCGCTGGGGCGAGCGGCCGCTGCCGGTGGTGGTGCTCAAGCCGGGCGTCGAGGGTGTCGGGCAGGAAGAGATCATCGCCCACTTGCGCGGTTTTGCCGACGCCGGGCGGATCTCGCGCTTCGCGGTGCCCGGCGAGGTGCGCTTTGCCGACAGCCTCGAGAAGACCAGCGTCGGCAAGATCAACAAGCGCCAGATGCGCGAGCGCTACGGCGCCGCCTGATCGGCTGGCGGGCAGCGGCGGGGCTCTTCCCGCTGCCCGCGTTTCGCGGTCAAATGGGCGCCGTACGATCATACCCACAGGACGCACCGCCATGACTTCTCCCATCCTGCTCGACGTCGCAGACGGCGTCGCGACGCTCACCCTTAACCGTCCGAAGGCGCTCAACGCGTTGTCCTTCGAGATGATGCATGCGCTCTCCGACGCCACCGCCAAGCTCGCCCGGCGGGACGACCTGCGGGTGGTGGTGGTGCAGGGCGCCGGCGATCATTTCATGGCGGGCGGCGACCTGAAGGACTTCGCCAGCCAGCTGCATCTCTCGCCCGAGAGCCGCATGGCCACCTTCCGGGCCACCATCGAACAGCACGTCAACCGCAGCGTCGAGGCCTTTGCCAACCTGCGCGTGCCGGTCATCGGCCGGGTCCATGGCGCCTGCGCGGGCTATGGGCTGTCGCTGGCGCTGGGCTGCGACATGGTGGTGGCGGCCGACAACGCCTACTTCACCACCGCTTACGCCAGCATCGGGCTTTCCGGCGACGGCGGCGTGTCGTGGCTGCTGCCCCGCATCGTCGGACGCCACAAGGCCTTCGAACTGCTGCTGCTGGCCGATCGCTTCGACGCCAGCGAGGCGCTGCGTCTGGGCGTGGCGAACAAGGTGGTGCCCCTCGACGAGCTCGACACCGCCGTGGCGGCGCTGGTGGGCCGCTTCCTGCGCGGGCCGCGCGAGACCTACGCCGAGATGAAGCGCCTGCTCAACCAGGCGCCGGATCAATCCCTCGACGCCCAGCTCCAGCTCGAGGCCGAAGCCTTCGCCCGCTGCGCGGCGCGGCCGGATTTCGACGAGGGCGTAAATGCCTTCTTCGAGAAGCGCAAGGCGCGTTTCGGCGGCTGACGGGCGATCCGGGCGTCGCTTCCGGCGCCCCGTTTCATTCTCGCAGCGCGAATTCCCCGCACCACGACAGGCCGCTGACCAGCGGAAAGCGCCACCGATGCTCCTCGCGGGGCGACTGCTCGCCCGCGAAGGCCGGGGGGTAGCGGTGGCAGGTGCCGAGGCTGTGGTCGGTCGCCATGAAGTAATGGCATTGCCTGCAGGCGATGTTCTCGGGGCGCTGGTCGGTCATCGGGGCTTCCGGTTCGGGATCGAAGGGTGGGGGCTCAGCGGCTCAGGCGGTAGGCCAGCAGGCCCAGCCACTCGTGCACGGCGTAGGCGCCGGTGAAGGCGCTGTTCATGTTGGGCATGCGCGGCACGACCTCGTCTTGCGTCGGGCCGCGGTGGAAGAACGCGGTGGGCGCCGGGATCACCGTCAGCCCGGCCTGTTCGAACGCCTCCACCGAGCGGCGCATGTGGGCGGCGTGGGTCACCAGCACAACCTTGCGCACGCCCGCCGGCCGCAGGATCGCGGCGCTCATCCGGGCGTTGTCGCGGGTGTCGAGGGAGCGATCCTCGACCCAGCGCACTGGCACCCGGAAATCGTCCTCCAGGGCGCGTTTCATCAGTAGCGCCTCCGGTTCGCTGCCGCTCGGGGCGCCGCCGCTCACCAACACCGGCAGACGCGATTCCCGCGCCAGCCGGGCCCCGTAGCGGACGCGTTCGAGGGTGATCCGGCTCACGGTCTGGCCGCCGAATTCCGGTGCGTTGGTGCGCGCTCCACCGCTCAGAATCACGATTGCCTGGGCCTCGCGCAGTTGCGCCGGGGTGACGACCGGCGCGGTTTCCAGGCCGTCGACGAGGGCATCCACCACCGGCGGCATGCTCAGCGCGACGGCCAGAAACAGCCCACCCCAGGCCAGCGCGCGACCGCCGCGGGGGTGGCGGCGGATCAGCAGCAAACCCGCCGCAGTCACGAGCAGGGGCGCCAGGGGCGGCAGGAGGAGCAGGGAAATCAGTTTTTTGATGACGAACATGCGGAAAAGAGGCTTGCCGGGAGGAAGTTGGATTGTCGCTGAGAAGGCGCGCGGCTATTATCGCAGCGTCAAATCCAGGGCGTCGATACGCCGCGTTTTCAGGGGAAAGATCATCGCCAGCACATGCTTCCAGTATCCGCAGCGCCGCACCCCAGCCGGGGAGGCGGAACGATGATCGAAGTGGGCCTGCGGGAAGGCATCTGGGCACTGGTCGCGGTGTTGTCGTTGTATCTGGTGGTGATCCTGTTCCGCCTCGCCTTGCCGGCGCGTGCGCGTCAGGGCGATGTGCTGCGCTCGCCGCAGACCGTGGTCGCCGACCCCCCGGCTGCCGTCGCGCCGTCGCCCCTCGCGGCGGTCGAGCCCCCCGCGGTGCCCCAGGAAACCCTCAATGAACTCGAGATCCAGCAGCTCCGGCGTGACGTGGCCCAGCTGCGTACCGAGCAGGACTTCCTGCGCAGCGAGCTGGTGGCGATGCGCCTCGACGTGAATGAACTGCAGGCCAGCCACGATCGCGCCCAGGCCCCGCCGCAAGCCCAGACCCAGTACGTGCGGCCGGAGTCGCCGCAGCACTCCGAGGCCATGCTGCTGGCGGCCCGAGGCGTGGCGGCGGCGCAGATTGCCGAGCACTGCGGAATTTCGGTGGCGGAAGCCGAATTGGTCTGCGCCCTGGCGCGGGCGGAGGGAGGAGCATGACGGAACAACCGAAGGCGCCGGATCTGGCCGCCGAAGGGGACGAAGATCCCCGCAAGCAGTTGTGGATTCGCGCCGGCGTGGCGGGCGGCCTCATCGCCGTGCTGCTGGGTGGTCTGGCGATTTTCGATCATTTGTCGAAGCCGCCACCGCCCCCCGAGGAAGTGGTGGCGCCGACCAAGCCGATCGCCCCGGCGCAGGTGACGCCGGCCGGTCGCGACGCGCCACCGGAAGTCTTGCGCGCCGGTTCGACGGCGGCTTCCGAGGTACCGCCCTTGCCGGCGTCGGATGCCACCGAGCCGCCGGCGCTGCCTGCCGACGCCAAGGCCGACAAGGCCGAGCGCCTGGCGCCGGCCCGCAAGATTGCCGAAGGCACCCGGCCGCTGGTCCCGCCCGCCGCGTCGCCGGTGCAGGCTGGCCTGCAGAAGCCCGCAGTTGTCGCCACCGACGCGGCGCCCGCCGCCCGGCCGGC
>NZ_JAYROR010000117.1:0-3794 GCF_041911615.1 Zoogloea sp.
GACGACTGCCACCCCCTCCGCCACCGATCCCGTCAAGCCCGCCGGCAAACCGGCGGTGGGGCTCGCCGATGCGCTGGCCCCGGCGCCGGGCACCACCGCCCGTGCGCCGGGGGGCCTCGACGTACCGGCCGAGGCGCCGCGCTTCGTCGGCGACGTGTCGGGCGGTGGCGCGGTACGGCGCTTCGCCACCGATGCGTCGCTGGTCAAGATCAACCGCGCCCAGATCACCCTGACCCTCGGCGCGGGCTCGGAAGGCCCGCTGATGGAATTCATGCTCGGCAGCGACGACAAGCGCACCGCCGCCAGCGCGGCCAGCGCCCGCCAGGCCAGCGTCGAGAAGGCCAAGCTGCCGCCCCTCGACGACGACGCCTACGCCGACGTGCGGGTGGTGCTCAACGCCGCCGAGCTGTCGGGCATCGCGCTGTCGGTGGGGGCGGTGTGGTGGGCCACCCGCGCCGGCGGCCTGGTCGCCAGCCTGCTGATGGCGGCCCCGGCCTGGCGCACCTTCGATCCGCTGCCGGTGCTCGGCCCGCAGGACGAGGAGGAGGGCGGCGACTGGGGCGAAACGATGGATGACGAAATGGAAAAAGACGAAATGGCCGCTGCCGACGTGTTCGACGACCGCGACGTGACGAGGGGCGGCGCGTGAAGCTCGAACTGCCGACCCTCAACCCCGTCGCGCGGATCTCCCTCGGCCTGGTGGCCCTGCTGCTGTCGCTGCTGATGGCGGCCGACCTGGCCTTCGGACTGATCCCCGACCGGGCCGAGCTGGCCCGTCAGGTGCGCCAGCAGATCAGCGAAAGCCTCGCCGTGCAGGTGGCCACCCTGATCCAGTCCGGCGACATGAAGACCCTGCAGCTCACCCTGGCCGAGGTGCGCGGGCGCAACAAGGCGCTGCGCTCGGTGGCGGTGCGCCAGGACGGCGTCGGCGTCGTGGCCCAGGCGGGCGACCACGCCGCGTCCTGGCATCCGCCCGAGGACGGCTCGTCGACCCTCTCCCAGCTGCGGGTGCCGGTGCTCTCCGACGGCAAGCCCTGGGGCGAGGTCGAGCTGGCCTTCCACTCGGTGCTGCCCGAAACCGTCGTCGAATGGCTCACCTACCCGACGCTGCTGGCCTTGCTGTGCATCGGCCTCGGCAGCTTCCTGGCGTTCTACCTCTACCTGCGCCGGGTGCTCGAATACCTCGATCCGGCGAAGGCGATTCCCGACCGCGTGCGCACCGCCTTCGACACCCTGGCCGAAGGGGTGATGGTGCTCGACAAGCAGGGCCGTGTGGTGCTCGCCAACAAAGCCCTGCGCAGCTTCCACCCGGCTGCCCAAGAGGACATGACTGGCCGTCCGGTGGCCGAGCTGACCTGGCTGGTGGAAGGTTTTCACGTCACGCCCGAGCACCCGTATCCCTGGGTCAGGGCCATGGAGCGTCGCACCAACAGCGACGACGAGACCCTGGAGATCGCCCGCCCCGGCGAGGAGGAGCCGCTGCGCGCCATCGTCGGCTGCTCGCCGATTCTCGACGGCCACGGCCGCCTGCGGGGTTGCCTCGTCAACTTCGCCGACGTGACGATGCTCCACCGCATCAACGACCAACTGCTCGGCACGCTGGTGGATCTGGAAGCCTCGAAGGAGGAAATCCGCCGCCAGAACGAGGAGCTGCACCGTCTCGCCACCCGCGACCCGATGACCGGCTGCCTCAACCGCCGAGCCTTCTTCGGCGCGGCCGATCCGCTTTACGCCGAACTCCAGGCGGCCGGCGAGGAGGTGTGCTGCATCATGACCGACATCGACCACTTCAAGTCCTTCAACGACCGCTACGGCCACGCGGTGGGCGATCTGGTCATCAAGTCGGTGGCCAAGTGCCTGGGCACCGACCTGCGCGAAGTGGACATGCTGTGCCGTTACGGCGGCGAGGAGTTCTGCATCATGCTGCCCCGCGCCACGCCCGAGCAGGCCTTCGACGTGGCCGAGCGCCTGCGCGCGCTGATCGAGAGCAACGCCGGCGCCGCGATCCGCGACATTCCGGGCATCCGCATCACTTCGAGCTTCGGCGTCGCGTCGATCCGCAACGGCGCCAAGGACCCGGCCGAACTCATCGATCAGGCCGACAATGCGCTCTACCAGTCGAAGCAGACCGGCCGCAACCGCGTCTCGCTGTGGGCCGGCGAGCGCTCGGTGGGCGCCGACGCCGGGGTGCCGGAGAGCGCGCACCACTGAGCGTCGCGGGCGACCCATGCACGAGGCCGGAGCGGGGCGATCCCCGGTCCGGCCTCTTCTTTTTGGGGCGACAGGCGTCGCCCGGGCTTATTGCGCTCGCCCCGGCTCGGTGACGAACGCGACCTTGCCGAGCCCGTTGCGGCTGGCGGCGGCGAGCAGCCGGGCCACGTGGTCGTACTCGGCGTGACGATCCACCTGCAGGTGCAGCTCGGGCTGCGGCTGCCGCGCCGCGCTGGCGGCGAGGCGGGATTCGAGCGCGTCGGCGTCGAGGGATTCGCCGTTCCAGGCCAGCGAGCCGTCGGCGCGCACCGACACCTGCACCTTCTCGGGCTTGATCTCCTGGGGCTGACTGCTGGCCTTGGGCAGGTCGAGCTTCACGGCGTGGTTGATGACCGGCACGGTGATGATGAAGATGATGAGCAGCACCAGCATCACGTCCACCAGCGGCGTCATGTTGATCTCGGACATCACCTCGCCTTCGTCGCCACCGAAATCGTGGGTCTGGAAGCTCATCACGCCTCCTTGCGGCTGGGCAGCGGATGCACGCTGGAGCCGTGCTTGCGCACCTTGCCGCCGGTGACGAGGTAGGCGTGCAGATCGTGGGCGAAGTGCTTGAGGCGGCCCAGGATTTCCTTGTTGCCGCGCACCAGGGCGTTGTAGCCGAGCACGGCCGGAATCGCCACCGCGAGGCCGCCGGCGGTCATCACCAGTGCTTCGCCCACCGGGCCGGCGACCTGGTCGAGGGTCGCCTGCCCGGCGGCGCCGATGCCCACCAGGGCGTGGTAGATGCCCCACACCGTGCCGAACAGCCCGACGAAGGGCGCCGTGCTGCCGACCGAGGCGAGAATCGACAGACCGGATTGAAGGCGCCCGGTGGTGTCGTCGATGGACTGGCGCAGCGTGCTGGTGAGCCAGTCGTTGAGGCCCAGCACGCCATGCAGCTCGTCCCGGTGGCTGGCGTGGTGGCCGACGGCCTCGGTGCCGCGGCTGGCGAGATCGTGGAAGGGATTGTCGGCCGTTGCGGGCGCCAGCGCAGTCATGCCCGCCTCGAAGCTGGTGGCGTGCCAGAAGGCTTTGGCGCCGGCGCTCATGCGGCGCAGCTGGACGAGGTTCCACGCCTTGACGAGCATCACCGACCAGGAGGCCAGCGACATGAGGATGAGCATCACGGCCACGGCGTGGGAGACGCCGTCGCCCTGGGCCCAGATGCGGGCCAGGCTGAAAGTGGTATCGGTCATGGGTTTGCCTTTCAGGAAGCGGAAGAGAGGGTGAAGTCGATTGGAACCTTGACCGCGCCGGCCACCGGCTGGTCGCCCTGACGCGCAGGCACGAAACGCCAGCTGCGCAGCACGGTCTCGCGGGCGATGTCGTCGAGGCGGTCGTAGCCGCTGCTCCTGACCACGCTCACGTCGGTCGGGCGGCCGTCGGCGCCCACCTGAACGCGCAGCAGCACGCGGCCTTCCTCGCCCATCTTGCGCGAGGCCGAGGGGTAGGGCGGCGCCGGGTTGGAAAGGTAGGCCGCGTCGAAGCGTGGCGGCGTCACGGCCGCCGGGGTGGGGGCGTGGACGGCCGGCGCCGGCGCC
>NZ_JAYROR010000118.1:0-17876 GCF_041911615.1 Zoogloea sp.
CCGGGCTGCGCCGAACATAGGGGCCACGCCGAGCCCCTTGGGCTGCCTTCTCAATTTCCATGGTGTCCACCCATCAAAAATGGTGGACACCTTCGCTGCTCAAAGAAATGGGATCAAGACGGGACAGGGGCGACGCTTACGTCGTACCGACACCGTTCCGGACTCCCCGGCCCTTACCCGGTCCGAACCAAGGGGAAAACCGCGCCAGGACTGGCTTTTCGAAATCGGATCGGGCGTTCTCTCCCAACGGAAAACGCCCCGCATCGGACCGGGGAATGCCCGGTCCTGCCCCGACCCATCGGAAGGCAAATCAGCGAATGAGTGGCGCGATCACTCATCGTTTTCATCACAAAAAACCCATCAACGACAGACACTTATGGCAGCACGCATTCATTCTACCTGGAGATAGAGGCCATCCGCGGGACGCCCCGCGCAGCCCCTCTTGCATGACACCTGGAACGGCGCGCAAGTGTCGCGATACTCGGTCCGAAACGAAGTTTTCGGGCTCTTAATCCGTAGGTCGAGTGTTCGAGCCACTCACAACCCACCAGCATTCAGACAAAAGCCACCTTCGGGTGGCTTTTGTCATTTCAGCCCTGCCGCCAGCGTGCCGGCGTGGTTGTCCGCCACCGCCGGCCAGCGGACGAGACCCCGGCGCCGCTATCGGTCCGGGTTGTTCAGCACCAGCCGCACCAGTTCGGCCACCGAGCCGATGCCGAGCTTTTCGCGGATGTGGCAGCGGTGCACCTCCACCGTCTTCTTGCTGATGCCGAGCTCCACGCCGATCTCGCGGCTCGAGAGGCCGTCGATCAGCAGATCCAGCACCTCCCGCTCCCGCGGCGACAACAGCGCCAGCAGCTGGTTGATCGAGCGCGTGTGGCGCTGCTGGCGGTGCAGCTCGGCGGCGCGATTGACGGCGTCCTGCACCCGGTCGAGGAGCGCCTGATCCGAGAACGGCTTTTCGATGAAGTCGAAGGCGCCGTTGCGCATTGCCCGCACCGACATGGGGATCGAGCCGTGGCCGGTGAGGAACAGGATGGGCAGCGCCGGATTGTCGATGCGCAGCACCTCCTGCAGCTCGAAGCCGCCCATCAGCGGCATGCGCACGTCGAGCAGCAGACAGGCCGGCTGGTCGGCGTCGTAGCCGTCGAGGAACTCCCGCCCGTTGCGGAACACCCGCACCGGATGCCCGACCGATTCGAGCAGCCAGCGCAGGGATTCGCGCACCCCGTCGTCGTCATCGACGACGAACACGGTGGGCGTGGCGGCGGGCTTAGCGGACGGGTTCGACATGGCTCGATTCTCCGGTAGCGAGCGGCAGACTGAAGTGAAATTTCGCACCACCGCCGGCACCGCGGGTGGCCCACAGGTGGCCGCCGTGGGAATCGATGATCGAGCGGCACAACGACAGGCCGATGCCCAGGCCTTCCTTCTTGGTGGTGTAGAAGGCGTCGAAGATGCGGTCGGGGTTAGCGCGGGGCAGGCCATGGCCACGGTCCTCGATGGTCACGTTGACGGTGCCGGCGGCGGTGAGGGTGGTGGCGAGGGTGAGCTGGCGGCGCTCCTGCGGGGTGTCGGTCATCGCCTCGATGCCGTTCCTGGCGAGGTTGGAGATCACCTGCTCGATCAGCACCCAGTCGCAATCCACCAGCGCCGGCTCGCGCAGCAGCCGGTAGCGCACCGGAATGCGCCGCAGCCGCGCCTCGATCTCGATGAACGGGGCGATCTCCTCCACGATGGTGCGGATGTCCACGGTCTCCCGGTGGTAGCCGCTCTTGCGCGTGAAATTGCGCACCGTGCGGATGATGCGCCCGGCCCGCTCGGCCTGGACGCGGGTGTTCTCGAGCACTTCCTTCAGCGTCGCGTCGTCGAGCCGGCCGGCATCGGCACGGCGGATCGCGCCGCCGACGAAGTTCATGATCGCGAAGAAGGGCTGGTTGAGCTCGTGAGCCAGCGCCGAGGCCATCTCGCCGGTGGTCGATAGCCGCGCCATGTGCGACAGCTCCATGTCCCGCTGGCGTACCCGCGCCTCGGCCTCGATGCGGCTCGTCACGTCGCGGAAGGTGACCAGCAGGCCATTGACGCAGTGGTCCTCCAGCAGATTGACGCAGCTGCCCTCGTGCTGGCGCCAGCTACCGTCCCGATGCTGGATGCGGTAGGCCAGCGGAACGACGCCACCCGCATCCCCCGCGGCCTTTTCGAGCAACGCCGCCAGCCGGTTGGCGTCGTCGTGGTCCATGCGCCGGAACACGCTGGCGCCCCGCACCTCGCGCTCGCGAAAGCCCAACACCTGGCGGATCGACGGCCCCACCCAGCGCACGTGGCCGCGCCGGTCGAGGATCGCGATGCCATCGCTGATGCTGCCGATCAGGCGCCGGTAGTAGGCCTCCCGTTCCACCAGCCGCGCTTCGGCCTCCTTGCGCTCGCGAATGTCGCGCAGCAGCGCGATCACCCGGGGATGTCCGTCGGAAATGATGTGCTTCAGGTTCACCTCGATGGGCAGGTCGCCGCCGTCGGGCCGGCGCAGCCACCACTCGAAGATCTGCGGCCCTTCGTGGATCACCCGCTGGATCAACAGCCGCGCCGCCTTGCTGTCGCATCCGCGCCGGGCCGAGCTGATGTCGCCCACGTCCATGCGGAGCAGCTGCTCCACCGGGTAGCCGGTCAGGCTCGCCGCCATGCGGTTGGCGTCGAGGATCGCGCCGCTCTCCTCGTCGTGAATGAAGATCGCGTCGTTGGCGTGATCGAACACGTCCTGGTAGTTGGTCTTCACCTGCATGGCATGTCTCCGCCGGCCACTGCCGGTTCAGCCCGATAAGCACTTCTACCTAGTCGCTTAGATGCGACGCCCGATTTACGCCCCGAAACCCCGCCGATAGCCTTGTCAGCACCTGCCCGATGTGGCGGCAAAGCAGTCGGATTTGTGAATTTACAGTGTAAATCGAATTGAAAAATTAACCATCGGCTTCCGGTCGACGAGCGCTCGCCCACCCCGTCGCCCGTGCCAAGCGTAACCCCAGCCCCCAACGCAAGGAGTGAATTCCATGAGCCAGAAGCCAACCAGCGCACAGCGCGAGGTGGTCGTCTCCACCTACACCCGCGGCATCGTCGGGCCGGGCAACGCGATGCTCGGCCCGGTGGCCGACGGCGGCACCCTCCGCGTCGGCACCCCGCCGGGCTGCTGGGGCCCGATGATCACGCCCAAGTTCCAGGGCGGGCATGAAGTGTCCCAGCCGGTGGCCGTCGAAGGCGCCGAGGTGGGCGACGCCGTGGCGATCCACATCCAGCGCATGGAAGTCACGTCGCTCGCCACCTCGTCGGGCGTGATGGCCTTCGTGGATGGCCGCTACCTGGGCGACCCCTTCGTCGCCAAGCTGTGCCCGAGCTGCGGCACCGTGAGCCCGCCCAGCCACATCGAGGGCATCGGCGACGAGGCCGTGCATTGCGACGTGTGCGGCGCCGAGGTGAATGCCTTCCGCTTCACCAACGGCTACGTGATCGTCCTCGACAAGGACAACAACGTCTCCCTCACCGTCGACAAGGCCGCCGCCGAGCGCCTCGCCGCCCACGCCAAGGACAACGCCCGCCTGCCCGAGCATTCCGAGCAGCACTCGATCCTGTCGCTGGCCCGCGCCGACATCGTCGGCCTCGCGGCGCACATGCAGCCCTTCCTCGGCAACATCGGCACCACGCCGTCGAAGGATCTGCCCGATTCCCACAACGCCGGCGACTTCGGCAGCTTCCTGGTGGATGCGCCTCACGCCTACGCCATGACCCAGGCCGAGCTGGAACAGCACAAGACCGACGGCCACATGGACACCAACTCGGTGCGCGCCGGGGCGATCCTGATCTGTCCGGTCAAGGTGCCCGGCGCCGGCATCTACATGGGCGACATGCACGCCCAGCAGGGCAACGGCGAGGTGGCCGGCCACGCGACGGACGTCTCCGGCATTACCGAGGTGAAGGTGGAAGTCATCAAGGGCCTCGAGATCGACGGCCCGATCCTCCTCCAGCGCCCGGACGACCTGCCGCCCATGGCCCGCCCCATGAACCGCGAGCAGCGCGCCGCGGTGCAGGCCCTGGCCGAGCGCTTCGGCCAGGCCACCGTCGAGGAGAACGGCCCGATCACCTTCATCGGCACCGGCCGCACCCTCAACGACGCCACCCACAACGGCGTCGATCGCGCCGCCAAGGTCACCGGCCTGTCGCCGGAGGAAATCCTCAACCGCGCCACCCTCGCCGGCTCCATCGAGATCAGCCGCCTGCCCGGCGTGGTCCGCGTCACCTTCCAGTGCCCGATGCCCATCCTCGACCGCCTCGGCATCGGCGCGCTGGTGCGCCAGCAATACGGCCTCGACGCCGCCTGAACCCTCATCCACACCCACCCAAACCAAGGAGCACACCCATGAATGCCCCCAACGACCTGAAATGGGCCGCGAAGTACCCCGACCTCGGCACCGGCCCGATCCCGGTCGAACCCTGCGTGTCGCCGGAATTCTTCGAGCAGGAACGCCAGAAGGTCTTCCTCAAGAGCTGGCTGAAGGTCGGCCGCGTCGAAGAGATCGCCAAGGCCGGTGACTACAAGGTCAAGAAGCTGGCCTTCGCCAAGACCTCGGTGATCCTCATGCGCGGCAAGGACGGCCAGATCCGCGGCTTCCACAACACCTGTTCGCACCGCGGCAACAAGGTCGTCGTCGAGACCGGCGAGGAGACCTTCGGCCGCAACAAGGCCGCGGTGGTCACCTGCCGCTTCCACGGCTGGGTGTACAACGCCCACGGCGGCATCGTGCAGGTGCCCGAGGAGAACAAGTTCTCGGCCGACTTCGACAAGGCCCGCAACGGCCTCACCCCGGTGCACACCGACGTGTGGGAAGGCTTCATCTTCGTCAATCTCGACCCGTCCGAGCAGGTCGTGCCGCTGGCCGAGTTCCTCGGCGGCATCGGCACCCACCTGGCCGGCTTCCCGTATGGCGAGCTGTCCCAGTGCTTCAGCTACCACACCTACCTGGACTGCAACTGGAAGGTCGCCCACGACGCCTTCGCCGAGGCCTACCACGTGGCCACCATCCACGCCGGCTCCTTCCCCAACGTGTTCTCGTCGGGCCTGCAGAACGTGGAACTGTTCGGGCCGCACCGCACCACCGCGATCTGCCTGTCCCTCAACGCCGAGCCGACCCCGGTCGCCAAGATCGCCAACAGCCTCGCCACCGGCTCGCTGGTGGCCCAGCGCGGTGCGTCGATGCTGCCGCCCACCGTCAATCCGGACCGCCGCGACGACTTCTCCTTCGAGCTGTCGGTGCTGTTCCCCAACCTGCTGCTGCACGTGTCGGAGGGCATCTGGTTCACCCACCAGTTCTGGCCCATCGCCCACAACAAGACCCTGTGGGAAGGCAAGTACTACGTGCGCCCGGCCCAGACCAACAGCCAGCGCTGGGCGCTGGAGCACGCCCAGTGCCTGCAGCGCAACGCCTGGCTGGAAGACACCGCGACGATGGAAGACACCCAGACCGCCCTCGAATCCGGCGCCAAGCAGTGGATGTACCTGCAGGACGACGAGATCCTGATCCGCCACGGCTACCACGCCCTCGAAGCCTACATGCACGCCAAGTAAGGAACACCGCGATGAACGACCTTTCCCTGCCCAAGTCCTTCGAAGTCCTCGAGCCGCTGGTCGCCACCTGGGCGCTGGCCACCCAGGACGAACGTCAGCAGCGCCGCATCCACAGCAGCCGCGGCGAGCTGCGTGCCTTCTACGAAGCCATGCTGCCGCGCCTGCCGGACATCCTCACCCACGTGGATACCTTCCCGCTCGGCGAGCTGCCGCCGGCCTCTGCGCGCCTGTTCCACCTGGCCCTGTCGCTGGCCGAAGTGGCGCCGCACATCGAGCTCTACGGCGGCGACCCGAAGGTGCCCTACAGCTTCGACGAGTCCCGCTTCGTGGCCGACCACGGCCGCGTCGCCGCATAAGCGCACTCGACCATGAAGCCCGCGCCCGATCTCGCCGCCCGCCTCACCCGCCTCGAGGATATCGAGGCGATCCGTGCCCTGGTGGCCCGCTACGCCCTCGGCGCCGACCGCAACAACGACCCGGCCATCCTCGGGCCGCTGTTCGCCAAGCGCGCCGAATGGGTGTGCGAAGGCTTCGGCCACTACCGGGGCCGCGACGAGATCGCCGCGGAGCTGGCGCGGATCGGCCGCGAGGGCATCCGCTGGTCGCTGCACTACATGGTCTCGCCCCTCGTCGAGCCGTCGGCCGACGGCCGCCGCGCCCGCTGCCACTGGTACCTGTGGGAGCTGGCGCGGGTTGGCGAGGAGGCCGAGGCCCACTGGATCGGCGGCTGGTACGAAAGCCGCCTCAAAAAAGGCAGGAAAGGCTGGCGCTTCACCCACGTCCGCCTGCACCTGAAGCTCCTGAGCCCGCACGCCGACGGCTGGAAGACCCTGCCGGCGGCCGACTGAACACAACCAGATCAAGAGGACACATCCATGCGCAAGATCTCCATCATCGGCGGCGGCCAGGCTGGCCTGCTGCTCGGCTTCGCCCTCCTCGACAAGGGCTACTCCGTCTCGCTGTACACCGACCGCAGCCCCGAGCAGGTGCTCAACAGCCGCATCCCCAGCACCGCCTTCCTGTTCGAATCCACCCTCGCCACCGAGCGCGAGCTGGGCCTCAACTTCTGGGAAGACCTGGTGCCCTACGGCGAAGGGATGCACGTGGATTTCCGCGGGCCGGACGGCAGCATCGGCCTCACCGTGCAGGGCCGCCTGGGCGACCTGCAGGGCCAGGCGCTCGACCAGCGCACCAAGTTCTCCCGCTGGCTGCAGGAGTTCCCCCGCCGCGGCGGCAAGCTGATCATCCAGGCGGTGTCGGTGGCCGACCTCGAGAAGATCGCCGCCGAGTCCGACCTCACGATGGTCGCCGCCGGCAAGGGCCAGATCAACGCCTTCTTCGCCCGCGACGACGAGCGCAGCGTGCACAGCGCCCCGCCGCGCAACCTCGCCGCGCTGCTCCTCACCGGCCCCAAGATCCTCGGCGACCGCCCGTGGAAGCGCGTGCCCTTCCGCCCGCTGCGCTTCAACTTCATCGCCGGCGCCGGCGAGTATTTCTCGCTGCCCTTCTACACCCACACCCGCGGCGAGTGCCGCAGCTTCCTGTTCGAGGCCATCCCCGGCGGCCCGATGGACCGCTTCCAGGACGCCAAGGACGGCCACGAGTTGCTCGAGATCGCCCGCCAGGTGATCGCCGAGTTCGCCCCGGACGACCTGCACCACATGGAAGGCGCCGAGCTCACCGACGAGGACGCCTGGCTCAAGGGCGCGTTCACGCCCACCGTACGCAAGCCCGTCGGCCAGCTGCCCTCCGGCGCCTGCGTGATGGCCATCGGCGACACCGCGGTGCTCAACGACCCGATCGCCGGCCAGGGCTCCAACAACGCCGCACGGATGGTGCGCCACCTGGTCGCCCGCATCGTCGCAAACGGCAACGATGCCTTCGACGCCGCCTGGATGCAGGACACCTTCGAGACCTTCTGGGACGAATCGGCGATGTACACCACCGCCTTCACCAACGCCCTGCTCAACCCGCCGGGCGAGCCGGTGATGACCGTGCTCGGCGCCGCCTCCCAGCACCCGCCGGTGGCCGACGCCTTCATGCGCTGCTTCGACAACCCGCGCAACTACTGGCCGTGGATCGCCGACCTGGACGAAGCCCGCCGCTTTGTGGCCGAACGCACGGAGGAACGCTGTGCAGCCTGACGCCCATGCCGCCCGCTGGGCGGGGGATGGCCCCAGCGGCGATCCCCAGGCCCTGCGCAAGGCCCTCGGGAGCTTCGCCACCGGCGTGACGGTCGTCACCACCGTCGCGCCGGACGGCAGCCCCGTCGGCCTCACCGCCAGCTCCTTCAACTCGGTGTCGATGGACCCGCCGCTGATTTTGTGGAGCCTCTCCAACCGTTCGCCCAGCCTGGCCGCCTTCTGCGAGGGCAGCCACTTCGCGGTGAATGTGCTGACCGACGAGCAGGTGGAGCTGTGCCACCGCTTCGGACGCCCGGTGGCCGACAAGTTTGCCGGCCTCGCGGTGACGCCCGGCGCCGGCGGTGCGCCGCTGCTGCCGGGTGCCGCGGCCCAGTTCGAGTGCGCGCTGGAAGCGGTCTACCCCGGCGGCGACCACCAGATCCTGCTCGGCCGCGTGCTGCGCTTCCGCTGGAGCGAGCGCACGCCGCTGCTGTTCTGCCGCGGCAAGCTCGGCGCCGCCCTGCCCGCCGAACCAGCCCTGGCCGGCTGACAAGAAAAAAGGAACCGACATGAGAGGACTCAAGGACAAGGTGGTGATCGTCAGCGGCGGCGCCACCCTCATCGGCGCCGCCATCGCCCGGGCCTTCGTGGCCGAGGGGGCGAAGGTGGTCGTCGCCGACATCGACGTGAAGGGCGGCAGCGCGCTGGTGGCGGAACTGGGCGAAATGGCCCGCTTCGTCGCCACCGACGTGAGCCGCGACGCCGACATCGACGCCTGCGTGCAAGCCACCGTCAAGGCCTTCGGGCGCATCGACTGCCTGGTGAACGTGGCCGCCCTCTACGCCGACAACGGCCCCGCCTCGCCGCGGGACGACTGGGAAAAGGCTTTCGCCGTGAATGTGTTCGGCGCGGCGATGTTCCTGCGCGCGTGCCGGCCGCACATGGCCCGCGGCAGCGCGGTGATCAACTTCGGCTCCACCAGCGCCGGCGTGGCCCAGGCCGGGCGGTGGACCTACCCCGCCAGCAAGGCTGCCGTGCTGCAGCTCACCCGCAGCGCGGCGCTCGATCTCGCCGCCGACGGCATCCGCGTGAACGCCGTGTCGCCGGGCTGGACGTGGTCCGGCATCCTCGACCAGATCTCCGGCGGCGACCGGGACAAGGTGGACGCCGTCGCCCGCCCCTTCCACATGCTCGGACGCATCGGCGATCCGGCCGAGGTGGCCGACGCGGTGTTGTTCCTCGCCTCCGACCACGCCCGCTTCATCACCGGCAGCAACCTGCCGGTGGATGGCGGCTACGCGGCGCTCGGCCCCGAGCAGGCCACTTCCCCCATCTCGGAGCTGCTGTCATGACCCGCCTGCCCCTGCGCCTCACCTTCATCGCCGCCGCGCTTGCCACCAGCCTGCCGGCCCTCGCCACCAACGGCACCATGCCCCACGGCTACGGCATCAAGGCCCAGGGCATGGGCGGCGCGTCCATCGCCCTGCCCCAGGACGCCCTGGCCGCCGCCAACAACCCGGCCGGCATGGCGCTGGTGGGCAACCGCGTAGACCTGGGCCTCGCGGTGGTGATGCCCAAGCCCGCCTCCACCTTCGGCGGCACCGACTACGACGGCGACGGCGTGAAGGCCATCCCGATCCCCGAGTTCGGCTACGCCCGGATGCTCGACAGCCGCCAGGCGCTGGGCGTGTCGGTCTACGGCAACGGCGTCACCACCAAGTACGACAGCAACATCCTCGGCGGCCCCGGCAGCGGCAAGGACGGCGCCAAGCTCATGCAGCTGATCGTCTCGCCCACCTACGCGGTCAAGCTCTCCGACACCCAGGCCGTCGGCGTGTCGGTGGATCTCGCCTACCAGCGCTTCCGCGTCGATGGCGTGCCGGATGCCGCCGGCCAGGAAGGCCAGGGCACCGAGACCTCGATGGGCGCCGGCTTCAAGCTGGGCTGGACCGGCCAGGTGAGCGAGCGCGTCACCCTCGGCGCCATGTACGCGGCGCGGATGCGCATGGGCAAGCTCGACGCCTACCGCAAGCTGCTCGCCCACGACGGCGAGTTCGACGTGCCCGAGCGCTACGGCGTGGGCATCGCCCTGCGGCCGGTGGACGGCGTGGTGATCGCCGCCGACCTGATGCGGGTGAACTGGGGCGACATCAATTCGCTGGGCAACGCCCTCACCGACGCCCAGCCGGGCTTCGGCTGGCACAACCAGACCATCAGCCGCATCGGCGTCAGCTGGCAGGCCAGCCCCGCGCTGCAGCTGCGCGCCGGCTACAGCCACGGCACCCAGATCGTCGCCAGCAAGGACACCACCCTCAACTACCTCGCCCCGGTCACGCCCCAGAACCACGTGACCGCCGGCGCCACCTGGACGCTGGCCGACCGCAGCGAATTGTCGGTGGTGGTTGCCCGCGCGCTCGGCGAGGAGGTGAAGGGCACCGGCCCCAGCACCGGGGTGGACGTGCGCATGTCGCAAAACTGGCTCGGCGCCGCCTACGCCTGGAAGTGGTAAGCCGGCAGGCCGGGCCCCGGCCCGGCCGACCACGATTCGAAAGGAAAGCACCATGAAACAGCTCTGCTCCACCCATGACGTGCCGGCCGGTGGCTGCCGCCGCATCGAACTGGCCGACCGACCGCCCCTGGCGGTGTTCCACCTCGACGGCCGCTTCTACGTCACCGACGACACCTGCACCCACGGCGACGCGTCCCTGTGCGACGGCGAGATCGACTGCGACGACGGCGTGGTCGAGTGCCCCTACCACCAGGGCGCCTTCGAGATCGCCACCGGCCGCCCCGCCGGCGCGCCGTGCTCGATCCCGCTGCGCGTCTATCGCGTCGAGGTGAAGGACGAAGCGATCTACGCCGCCATCGACGAGACGGAGGCCGCATGTCCGTAATCACCCTGAACGACGGCGAGGCCGTCTTCGACTGCGCCGAGGGCGACACCTTGCTGCGCGCCGGCCTGCGCGCCGGGCTGGCGATGCCCTACGAGTGCGGCGTGGGCGCCTGCGGCTGCTGCCGCGTCGAGCTGACCGGGGGCGAAGTCGCCAACCTGTGGCCCGAGGCGCCCGGTCTCTCCGACCGCGACCGCCGCAAGGGCCGCGTGCTGGCCTGCCAGAGCCTGCCGGCGGGCGACGTCCACCTCAAGCTGCGCCTGCCGCCCCAGGCCGAAGCGGCGATCCGCCCCGCGCGCCACCGCGCCACCCTCGTCGCCAGCCGCCAGGTCACCCACGACATCCGCGAGTTCGTGCTGCGCACCGACGCCCCGGCCGATTTCCGCCCCGGCCAGTACGCCCTGCTGGCCCTGCCCGGCCTCGACCGGGAGCGCGCCTACTCGATGGCCAACCTGCCCAACGCGGCCGGCGAATGGCACTTCCGCATCCGCAAGGTGGCCGGCGGCGGCGCCACCACCACGCTCTTCGAGCGCCTCGCCATCGGCGCCAGCGTGGGCCTCGACGGCCCCTACGGCCTCGCTCACCTGCGCACCGACAGCCCCCGCGACATCGTGTGCATCGCTGGCGGATCGGGCCTCGCGCCAATGCTCTCCGTCGCCCGTGGCGTGGCGGCCGATCCAGCACTCGCTGGCCGGCGGGTGGATTTTTTCTACGGCGGGCGCACCCCGGCCGACCTGTGTGGCGAGGCCGATCTGGCCGCGCTGCCCGGCTTCGGCGAGACGATCCGCTACCACGCCGCGGTGTCGGATGCCGACGCGGCAGCCCGCGACGGCTGGCGCGGCCCGGTCGGCCCGGTTCATCAGCTCGCCGAATCGGTGCTGGGCGAGCGGCTGGCCGAGGCCGAGTTCTACCTCGCCGGTCCGCCGCCGATGGTCGAGGCCGTGCAGCAGCTGCTGCAGATCACCCACCGCCTGCCGCCCGAGCGCATCCACTTCGACCGTTTCTTCTGAGCCATGGACATCGACACCCTCATCGGCAGCCTCGCCGGCTGCCTCAGCACCGCCGCCTTCGTGCCCCAGGCGTGGCAGATCTGGAAAACCCGCAGCGCGCGGGACGTGTCGTGGGCGATGTACGCCGTGCTGATCGCCGGCGTGGCCCTGTGGATCGTCTATGGCCTGCGCCGGGGGGCGCTGCCGCTGGTGCTCACCAACGGGGTCATCCTGCTGGTGGCGCTGGTCATCCTGGCGATGAAGCGTCGCTTCGGCGACGGCACACCCGGCTAGGAGCGGGTGGACAGCACCCGCGCAGCCTGGTCGTACAGGCCGATGAAGTGACTCATCACCTTGGTGGCGCCGCGCAGCTGCTCGCGCAATTGCGCCATCTCCTCGGCCGGCGCCAGCACCAGTTCGCGGCGGCGGGCCACGAAATCGGCCACCACCGCCCGCCCGGCTTCGGTGCTGCGGTAGGTGGTGCCGCGGGCCGAGCGGTCGCTGGCCTTCTCGATGAGCCCGGCCTTCTGCAGCTTGCGCACGCTGTACTGGATGTTGGCCAGGTCGTCGCGGTTCATGAAGCGGCTGATGTCCGACAGGCTCTTGGGCCGGTCGAGGGTCTGGATGATGTGCAGCACCATGTTGTCCTGCCCCGAAAAGCTCACTTCCCCCGGCACGCCCGCCAGCCCCTGCATGTTGTAGCGCCCGAAGGCCTCGCACAGGCAGATCAGCGCGTGCTCGAACTCGGCCACCACCCGCTCGGCGTCGGAAGCGGCCAGATGCCAGGGCGGAACGTCGGCGGACTCGGCGGGCGATGCGGCGGAACGGGCAGGCTGGACGGTCACGGCAGGCACCTCGTGGTATCGGAACAGCGGCCAATCTACCCGAAACGCACCCCGTCGCGCCGCCCGCAGCGCGGCACGACGCAGAAATCCGCCGCGCCGCAGCGCAAGTGTCGGCGTGTGCTGCCACAATACGGGCTTCATCCGTCCCGCCGGACGGGCGCCCGGCACCACCCCGCGCCCATCCGCGCCAAACCATCCAGGAACCGCCCATGAAAGTCGTCAAGAACAGCGTCGTCACCCTCGACTACCGCGTCACCAACCCCGAAGGCGTGGAGGTCGATGACGGCCAGACGCCCCTGGTCTATCTCCACGGCGGCTACGACGATCTGTTTCCCAAGCTCGAGGAAGCCCTCGAGGGCAAGGCCGTCGGCGACACCGTGACCGTGCGCCTGCACGCCGACGAAGCCTTCGGCGAATACGACCCCGAGCTGGTGCAGATCGAATCCCTCGACAACCTGCCCGAGGAAGTCGAGGTCGGCATGGAGCTCGAAGGCGCCCCCGCCGACGAGAGCGACGAGGACGAAGAGATCATCTTCTATCGCGTCACCGCCATCGACGGCGACGAGGCGACCCTCGACGGCAATCATCCCCTGGCCGGCCAGCCCCTGGTGTTCACCTGCACCGTCGCGGCCATCCGCCCGGCCTCCGCCGACGAACTGGCCAGCGGCAGCGCCGGGCAGGACGACTGAGCCCAACGTCGCCATGCGCGTCGCCCGCCTGTGCCGCGTCGTCCTCGCCGCGCTGGCGGGGCTCGCCGTGGCGGCCTCGGCCGAGCCGCTCAGCACCACCGTGGCCATCCCCGACGGCGACCGCGACGCGGCCCGCGCCGACGCGGTGCGAGCCCTGCTCTGGGAAACCGGCCTGCGCGGCCAGGCCGAGGTACGCAGCCAGTCGGCCCTGATCGGCGGTGACCTGCGCGAAACCACGCTGGTGCAGGCACGCT
Organism: Zoogloea sp.; assembly: GCF_041911615.1. Classification (GTDB taxonomy): domain Bacteria; phylum Pseudomonadota; class Gammaproteobacteria; order Burkholderiales; family Rhodocyclaceae; genus Zoogloea. The sequence continues at coordinate 13,403 of NZ_JAYROR010000118.1, forward strand.
TCCGCCTCCGCAAGTTCCGGATCCTCAGCGAGGACGTGGTCGATGGGCGCTTGCAGCTCACCGCCGACATCGAGCGCGAAGAGGCGGACGAAGCCGCCTGCACCGCCAGCCTGCCACTGCACAACATCGCCTACGTCTGGGCGGGCAACGCCGGCGGGCCGGCTTCGGCGGCCGATGTGCAGGCCGGCGCCGCGCTGGGCGCCGCGCTCGGCGACGCACTGCGGGTGCGCGCCGGCCCCTATCTGCAGGACAACGACGCGGGGCGGGCCGAGGCCCTCTACCGCATCGTCGCAAGCCTGGCCCCGCCGCCACGCGGCGGCGAGTCCGGCACCCTGTCGTTGCAACTGCGGGCCACGCCGGAAGACCGGCTGATCAAGGAGATCCGCCTCCCCACCGGGCGCGCGCCGCTCGCCCGGCAGGAGGACGCCAACCTCGGCTACGCCCTGCTGCGCCAATGGGTGACGAGCCCGGCCGGACGGCAACTGGCGGCCGAGGCGGCCCGCCAGCTGGACGACGCACTGCGCTGCCTGCCGGCGCTGCTGCGCATCCCGCCACTCGAGGCGGACGGCGGCTTCAGCCTCGTCACGCGCTTTGCGCTACCGCTGAGCCCGCAGGGGCTGGTGCTGTACTTTCCGGTCTGGCCGGTGCGCGAAGGTGGCGCCGTCGATCTGCTGCAGGCCGACGGCTATCTCCAGCCCCAGCCGATGGGCCCGCAGCACGTGCGCTTCACCGGCAGCGCACCGCGCCCGGGCCGCAAATCCCCCGTCTCGGGCGGCTACCTGCTCCTGCTGTAGCGACCGCTCCGGGCCATCCCCAAAAAACGGGCCTCATCCGCATGCGGCGGTGAGGCCCGGTCGCCCCCGGCGGACGCGAATCCGTCAGCGGATGAAGACGGTATTGGGCTTGACCGGCGGCACCACGCTGCGCTCGATCACCACCTTCTCGACGCCGCCCCGGTTCGCGTCGCTGAGGATGTAGTTGAGATCGCGGTTGTTGAGGAAGGCCTGCGCCGACGACACCACCACCCCGCTGTCTGCCTGGATCAGCCGTGCGTTGATGACCACCCCGTCGCCGTTGCGCGCCACCGTGCCGGCCAGGAAGTAGTGGATGTTGTGGTTGCGGCGCAACTCGGCCACGTCGCGACTGAGCACGAAATCGCCGTTGCTGCGCACCCGGATGTAGTCCCGCGCCTTGAAGTCCACCACACCGAAGCCGCGCACGTACATCTCGTGCATCAGGTTCTCGGCCAGAGACAGGCCCAGCTTGTCGGTTTCGTCGAGCGACGTCATGTTCACGAAGGACGCCACCGCGATCCGGCTGTCGGAGACGTTCTTGATGTCGCGGTTCTGCGCCAGCTGCGCGGCCAGGAAGCTGCTGACCTGGTTGAGGGTGTTCGAGGCGGCGCTGCCGCCAATCTGCACGGTAGCCGGGAAGGTCGGGATCTGGGCCAGCGCGTTGGTGCCCAGCAGCGCGGCGCCGAGCGCCAGGATGATCTTTTTCATGGCGAAGCTCCTGAATCAGCGGGCGCAGGCGCTGTCGGCGCGCACCGAAACCTGGAAGCGCGCGCACACCTGACAGGGCGACACCTGGGTCACGTCACGGATGCTACGGGTGCATTCGGCCGCCGGCTTGTCCACGTACACGACCTCCTTGGGCGCGCTGCAGCAGTCCTCGGTCCGGGGCGCCGTCGCGCAGCCGGAAAGCAGCGCCGCGCACAGCGCGGCGAAGGGCAGGATCTTCATCTTGTTTTTTCCTTTGCAAGGTTTGTTCAAGGGCCGGGCGCCACCCGCGCGGCCCGGCGTGCGTCAATCAGTACCGGACGTCGAGTTCGACGATGGCCTGATAGACCCCGGGCTCCACGGGCTCGACCCGCACGAAGCGGACGCCCTTGAGCGTCGCGCCCGACTCCACCACCAGCCTGTCGGCCCCCATCGCGGAGCCGTCGAGCTGGGTGCGGGACTGGAGGGTCACGCCCTGGACCTGCTCGGCCAGCGAACGCATGGCCTCCAGTTTGGCGGCGCGGATGGCCGCGAGCTGCTTGAGGTTGTGCGGCCGCTCGTCATCCGGCCGGACGGCGGCAAGGCCGACGCCGGTGATGCGGACGCAACGCACGTCCTCCCGGCACGCCTCGTCGGCTGCCGCCCAGCCCGAGAACAGGCAGGCCAGCCCTCCCAGCAGGAAAAGTCGAACGCGCATATGCCCCGTGCAGAACCCAGATGGGCATTCTTCGGCGCAAAATTGTCGTTCTTGAGTTTTTTATTGTTTTTGTCGTTTTAAGCAGGGCGCGCGCACCGTCGCCCGGCGGTCACGGGCCGGTTTCAGAACTTCAGGGAAAGCTGCCCCGGCGCGGCAACCGTGCCGCCCCGGGCCGGCACGCCGCGCTTGCGCGAGCCGTGGCGCGCCACGATGGCGGCCTTGCCGGCCTTCACCTCGGGCCGGGCACGCAGCGCGAAGAGGCGGGTCCTGGCCTCGCGGGTGGCGGCCTCCAGATCCACCGGCGGGGTGGGCAGGTCGTCCTCGCCGAGCCCGTGGCGGGCCCGCAGCGCCGGGGGCATCCGCCAGGGCTCGAAGATCCACGCGTCGGGCACGCGCCGCAGCTGGGGCAGCCAGTGACGCACGAAAGCACCCTTCGGATCGTGGTCGCGGGCCTGCTTGAGCGGGTTGTAGATGCGCGGCACGTTGATGCCGGTGGTGCCCGACTGCATCTGCATCTGGCTCCAGTGGATGCCCGGCTCGTAGTCGAGAAACTCCCGCGCGAGCCACAGCCCGACCTGCCGCCAGTGCAGCCACAGCGGATAAGCGGCCACCGAGACCAGCATCGCGCGCATCCGGAAGTTGATCCAGCCGGTCTCGCGCAGCATCGCCACGCAGGCATCCACCAGCGGCCAGCCGGTGCGCCCGGCGGTCAGGGCGGCGAAGTGCGCGGGATTCCAGTCGTCCTCGCGCAGGCCGTCGTAGCCCCGGTGCAGGTTGGCGTATTCGAGCGACGGCTCGCTCTCGAGCTTCTGGATGAAGTGGCAATGCCAGTACAGGCGGCTCACGAACGCCGCCAGCCCGGCGCCGCGGCGGTCACCCGCGGGCAGCGCGGCCTGGCGCAGGCGTGTGGCCTGCACCACCTCGCGCAGACTCAGGCAGCCGTAGGCGAGATAGGGCGACAGGCGCGAGCACGCGGTAGGCGCCGACAGCGGCGAGGAAATCCCGCCCCGGTACTGGCCGCTGCGCTGGTCGAGGAAATCGGCCAGCACCGCCAGCCCCGCGCGACGTCCGCCCACCTGACGTCGGGGCGGTTGCCACGGGTCGAGCCCAAGCGCCGCCGCACCGGGCGGCGCCACGTCGGCCCACGGCCACGGACGAAACGCGATCGACGCCGGCAGGCTCGCCTGCGCACGGGCGACCTGTTCGTCCCACAGCCCCTGCCAGCGGTCGCGGTCGTCGAGCCGGCGCACCACGCCGAACTGCGCGAACTCGTGCCAACCCACGCCCTGGGCGCGGCACCAGCGCCCCACCGCCAGATCGCGGGCATAGGTGTGGGCGTTGCCGGTCTCCTCGTGGGCATACAGCGCCGCGAAAGGCGCCGAGGCGTGCAACCGCGCCAGCACCTCGACCACCTCGCCGGTGACGACGTGCAGGCGACCGCCCAGGCGGCGCAGGTCGCGATACAGCTCGCGCAGGCTCTCGAGGATGAATTCGAGGTGCTGGCGAGCCGCGTCCGGCTGCGCCCACAGGCTGGGCTCCACGATGTAGAGGCACAGCACCGGCCCCTGCCGCGCCGCCGCCGCGAGGGCCGCGTGGTCGGCCAGGCGCAGATCGCGCTTGAACCAGACGACCCCGTAGGTCATCGCTCAGCCCGGCGCCAGCGCCGCCGTCAGACGCCGCCCGAGCGAACGCCCGCTGAGCCACGCGCCTTCCACCTTGCCGCCGTTGAGCCAGTCGCCGCACACCCCCAGGCGGGCCGCGGCGTCCCACGCGCAGCCGTCGGCGCGGGCGGAGGCGGTATCCGCGTAGCGCCAGCGGTGGGCGCTCCATGCCATCGGCGCGGGCCCGCCCAGCGCGGCGAAGGCGGCCAGCAGCGCGTCGGCCACCGCCTCGGGCGAATCCTCGAGGTGTGCCTCGCTCCAGTCGCCGGTGGCGTGCAGCAGCCAGGTCTCGGCGCCTTCGCGGCCGGGCTTGCTGCGGTCGCGGGCCACCCAGCGCAAGGGGCCGTGGTTCACGAAAGCGGCGTCGAAGGGAAGATCGACGGGCGCCGCGTAGCGCAGCATCAAGGCCCAGCTGCCGCGCATCCGGGCCGCCGCGGCGAGCTCCGCCAGCGCCGTGGCGACGGGCTGGAGCAGCGGCTCGGCCTGGGGCGCCGGCACCGCGAGCACCACCGCCGCAAAACGTTCGGGCAGCTCGCCGGCCTCGCGGGTGACGAGACGCCAGTCGGCGACGTCCCGCCGCAGCGCGCACACCGTCGCCGCGAGGCTCAGGTCCAGCC
>NZ_JAYROR010000119.1:0-24668 GCF_041911615.1 Zoogloea sp.
AAGTCGGCCCGCCCGGAGCTGGGCGCCGCCAAGATCATCGTCTCGGGCGGCCGTGGCCTGGGCAGCGGCGATGCCTACCGCGCCACCCTCGAACCGCTGGCCGACAAGCTCGGCGCCGCGATGGGCGCCAGCCGCGCCGCGGTCGATGCCGGCTACGTGCCCAACGACTACCAGGTCGGCCAGACCGGCAAGATCGTCGCCCCGCAGCTGTACGTGGCGGTGGGCATCTCCGGCGCCATCCAGCACCTGGCGGGCATGAAGGATTCCAAGGTGATCGTCGCGATCAACAAAGACCCCGAAGCCCCGATCTTCCAGGTGGCCGACTACGGCCTCGTGGCCGACCTGTTCGAAGCCGTGCCGCAGCTGGTCGCGGCGCTGTGAGGGGCGGAGGCGTCATGGACGAAGTCATCGTCGAACGCCCGGCCGAGCACGTGGCCGTGGTGCGCATCAACCGGCCGGAAGCGCGGAATGCCCTCAATCAGGCGGTGCGCGCCGGGCTGGCCGAGCAGTTTGCGGCGCTGGGTGCCGATCCGGATGTGCGCGCCATCGTGCTCACCGGCGGCGACCGCATCTTCGCCGCCGGGGCCGATCTGCGTGATCTGGCGGACCGCGGCGCCATCGAGATCATGCTGCGCCAGACCCACCGCCTGTGGCAGGCCATCGCCGCGTGCCCGACGCCGGTGATCGCCGCGGTGAATGGCCTCGCCTGGGGCGGCGGCTGCGAGCTGGCGATGCACGCCGACATCATTGTCGCGGGCGAGGGCGCTTCCTTCTGCCAGCCGGAGGTGAAGGTGGGCGTGATGCCCGGCGCCGGCGGCACCCAGCGGCTCACCCGCGCGGTGGGCAAGTTCAAGGCCATGAAGCTGGCCCTCACCGGCCTGCCGGTGTCGGCCCGCGAGGCCGATGCGATGGGGCTGGTGAGCGAGGTGGTGCCCGACGCCGAGGTGCAGGCCCGGGCGCTGGAACTGGCCACGCTCATCGCCAGCCGCCCGCCGCTGGCGGTGGCGCAAATCAAGGAGGTGCTGATCGCCGGCGAGGATGCCTCGCTGGAGACCGGCCTGATGCTGGAGCGCAAGGCCTTCCAGCTGTTGTTTGCGAGCCGCGACCAGAAGGAGGGCATGCACGCCTTCCTCGAAAAGCGCGCGCCGCAGTTCGTGGGGGCGTGACGCGATGTTCGATCCAGACAGCCAACAACTGGCGATCGGTGTCGTCGGCGCCGGCCTGATGGGCCGCGGCATCGCCCAGATCGCCGCCCAGGCGGGCATCGACGTGCAGCTCTTCGACACCCGCGCGGGCGCCGCCGACGAAGCCGTGGCGGCCATCACCGCCACCTTCGACACCCTGCGCGCCAAGGGCCGGCTCGACGCGGCCGCCCGTGACGGGGCGGTCGCGCACCTGCACGCGGCCACCGCGCTCGCCGATCTGGCGGGCGCTGCGCTGGTGATCGAGGCCATCGTCGAGCGCCTGGACGCCAAGCGCGCCCTGTTCCGCGACCTGGAAGGCGTTGTGACGGACGACTGCGTGCTCGCCACCAACACCTCGTCCCTGTCGGTCACCGCCATCGCCAGCGCCTGCCGCCTGCCGGGGCGGGTAGGCGGCTTTCACTTCTTTAGCCCGGTTCCGCTGATGAAGGTGGTCGAGGTGATCGACAGCGCCGTGGGCGATACCCGGGTGGGCGACGCGCTGACGGGCCTCGCCCGGCGCCTCGGCCACCGGCCGGTGCGGGCCAGCGACACGCCGGGCTTCGTGGTCAATCACGCCGGGCGCGGGTTGCTCACCGAAGGGCTGCGGGTGCTCGGCGAAGGCATCGCCCAGCCCGCCGACGTGGATCGCATCCTGCGCGGCGCCGGCTTCCGGATGGGGCCCTTCGAGTTGATGGACATGATCGGCCTGGATGTGTCGCACCCGGTGATGGAGTCGATCCACGACCAGTATTACCAGGAGCCGCGCTACCGCCCGTCGCCGATCACCCGTCAGCGCCTGGCCGGCGGGCTGCTCGGGCGCAAGAGCGGGCGGGGCTTCTACACCTACACCGACGGCAAGGCAGATATGCCACCCGCCGCACCGCTGCCGGCGCTGACGTCGACTCCGCTGTGGGTGGATGGCGCCGACCCGGCCCGGCGTTCTGCGCTGCTGGCGCGCCTGGCGCCGGGCGTCGTGCTCGACGAGGGTGCGCAGCCTGGGCCGGAATCCGCCTGCGTGGTCTTTCCGGTGGGCGGCGACGCTACCGGCGCCGCGCTGGACGCCGGGCTCGACCCGTATCGCACCCTGGCGGTCGATCCGCTCTTCATGGAGGGCCACCTCACGCTGATGACCACGCCGGTCACCGCGCCGGGCTTTCGCGACGCGGTGTGGGCGGCGCTGGGCCACGGCGGCGCGGCGGTCAGCGTGATCCACGACAGCGCCGGCTTCGTCGCCCAGCGGGTGGTGGCGATGGTCGTCAACATCGGCTGCGACATCGCCCAGCAGCGCATCGCCACGCCGGCCGACATCGACGCCGCGGTGACGCTGGGCCTCGGCTACCCGCTCGGCCCGCTGGCCCTGGGCGACCGGCTGGGCGCCGCCACGGTGCTGGCGATCCTCGACGGCCTCCACGCCTTCTACCGCGATCCGCGCTACCGCCCGAGCCCGTGGCTGGTCCGCCGCGCGCGCCTGGGCGTCTCGCTGCTCACCCCCGAATCCTGATTTCACCCGACAAGGACATTTCATGCTCGACGCCTATCTCTACGCCGGCCTGCGCTCGCCCATCGGCCGCCACGCCGGCAGCCTCGCCGCCGTCCGCCCGGACGACCTCGCCGCCACCGTGATCCGCGAAGTGGTGGCCCGCAGCGGTTTTGCCCCGGACGCCATCGAGGACGTGGTGCTCGGCTGTACCTGCCAGGCCGGCGAGGACAGCCGCAACGTGGGTCGCCATGCCGCGCTGCTCGCCGGGCTACCGCCCTCGGTGCCGGGCCAGACGGTCAATCGCCTGTGCGGCAGCGGCCTGGCCGCGGTGCTCGATGTGGCCCGCGCCGTGAGCTGCGGCGAGGGCGACCTGTACGTGGCGGGCGGCGTGGAGAGCATGAGCCGCGCACCCTTTGCGGTGGCCAAGTCCGAATCACCGTTCAGCCGGGATTTCCGGGTCTTCGACACGACCATCGGCGCGCGCTTTCCCAATCCGCGCCTGATCGCGCGCTACGACAACCACGCGATGCCCGAGACCGCCGACAACGTGGCGGCCGAGTTCGGCATCAGCCGCGAGGCGTCCGACCGCTTTGCCGCGGCGTCCCAGACCCGTTACGCGGCGGCGCTGGAAGCCGGCTTCTATGCCGGCGAGATCGTGCCCATCGAGGTGCCCACCGGCCGCAAGAGCCCGCCGCGAGTGGTGAGCGCCGACGAACACCCGCGCCCGTCGAGCGACTTTGCGGCGCTGTTGGCGCTGCGCCCGCTGGCCGAAGGCGGCGTGGTGACGGCCGGCAACGCCTCCGGCATCAACGACGGCGCCGCCGCGCTGCTGATCGGCTCGGCTGCAGTTGGCGACAAGGCCGGCGTAAAGCCCCAGGCGCGCATCCTCGCCGGCGCGGTGAGCGGCGTCGAGCCGCGCATCATGGGCGTCGGCCCGGCTTACGCGATCCCCAAGGCGCTGGCGCGGGCCGGGCTGACGCTGGCCGACATGGACGTCATCGAGATCAACGAGGCCTTCGCGCCCCAGGTGCTCGGCTGCCTCAAGTTGTTGGGGCTGGCCGAGGACGATCCGCGGATCAATCCCAACGGCGGCGCCATCGCCATCGGCCATCCGCTCGGTGCGTCCGGGGCGCGGCTGGTGCTCACCGCCGCGCGGGAGCTCGAACGGCGTGGCGGCCGCTACGCGGTGGTGAGCCTGTGCATCGGCGTGGGGCAGGGGATCGCGGTGGTGCTGGAGCGGATAAGGGGCTGAAATCGCCTGCACGGCACTGGAGCCTGGACGAACTGGACGCAGCCCGTGTCCCGGCTGGCGCGTCGTTCGGTTTCTTCCTGCCGGTGGCGCAGGCGGATTAGGCGCCGCGCAGCCACTTGCGGCTGCTCTGGGCTTCGACGAGGTCGCCGGCGGTGGTGAGGCCCTGGGCGCCGGCCCGGGCCAGGACGACTTGATGGAGCTGGGCGACGGCGAACGCTTCGAGCAGCGCGCTGCGTTCGAGGCGCTGGATGCCGAAGGCGGCGAGCCAGGCGTCCATGCGCGCCTGGCCGTCGATACGCTCGGGGTAGAGGCTGGGGAGCAGCACCAGCAGGTCGAGCCATTCGAGCACGGGGGCGCTGCCCAGGTGCTGTTCGAAGGCGCGTTCGAGGCTGCCCTGGTTGAACTGGGCGTTGAAGACCACCACCGGCGCCCGCGCGATGAAGCGCAGCAGCCCGATCAGTGCGTCGGCCGGGGCGCTGCCGAGGCGGGCCTGGAAGGCGTCGTCGGGGTGCAGCAGACCCTGGGTGATGGCGACGGCGCCCACCGCGAGCAGGCCGCGGGCGCCGCCCTCGGCGCCGCCCTCGGGGCCGACTTCGGCATTGACGACGACGTAGCGGGTTTCGTAGTGGACCCGGTTGAGGTCGGGCGCGGGCAAGGCGGCGATGGTTTCGAGGGTGCCTTGCTGGACCGGGCTGAGGCTGGGGCCGCCGCCGGGCAGGAATCGGGAGAGCCAGTTCATGGTGGTCAGATCTGGTAGTCGAGCTTGAGCCGGAGTTGGATCTTGCGGGCCTGGCGGAAGGCTTCCTTGAGGATGCGGCGGTCGAGTTCGTTGAGGTCGTCGGGCTTGACGCGGTTGTCGCCGGGTGCGCCGTGGTCGGTGTCGAGGTGCTGGTGACGCAGGCGCAGGAGCTGGATGAAGTGGAAGCCGTCGGCCATCGCGGCGAGTTCCTCGGCGGGCATGCCGATGCGCGTGCCGGCCTGGCGCAGGCGCTGGGCGGTGCTGGTGGCATCGACGCCGGTGCGCAGCGCGAGCACGCGGGCGGCGTCGACGAACAGACGGGCGCCGAACTTTTTAAGGTCGATGGTGCCGGGGTGCCTGGGGTCGTCGTCGGTGACGAAGTCGCGGATCTTGCCCAGCGGGGGCGACACGTCCAGCGCGTTGGTGGCCATGGCCTTCAGGAAGGCGGGGTTGCCGCCGGTCATCGAGAGCAGCCAGTGACGCAGCTTGTGGGCGAGCTTTTCCTCGCCGTAGAGCACCCGGAAGTCGAAGAAGATGGTGGCGTTGAGCAGCGCCTCGGGGTGGGGTTCGCGGATCCACTGGCCGAACTTCTCGCGCCATTCTTCGAAGGTGAGGCACAGCTCGGGGTTGCTGGCCATGATGTTGCCTTCGCAGAGCGGGAAGCCGCAGGCGGCGAGGTCGTTGTTCACGTCCTTGGCGAAGGCCAGCAGGCGCAGCTTGAGCGGTTCCTTGTCGGCCCACTCGGGCAGGGTGAAGAGGATTCCGTTGTCCTGGTCGGTGGACAGGGTCTGCTCGTGGCGGCCTTCGGAGCCGAAGGCCAGCCAGGCGTATTCGACGCCTTCGAGATCGTGGCGGTCGAGGTTGAGTTCGAGGATGCGGCGGGTGAGGGCGTCGTTGAGGGCCGAGATGAACTGGGTGAGTTGTTCGGCGCCGATGCCCTGGGCCAGCAGGTTGAGGGCGAGCTGGCGGATGTCGCGGCTGGCCCGCTGCAGGGCCTGCACGTCGGCGGCGCTCTCGATGCCGGCGCGGATCTGGCGCAGGCCGATGCGTTGCAGGGCGAAGAGATCGCGCTCGGAGATCACGCCCTTGAGGGTGTCCTCGTTGTCGACCACCAGAATGTGGCGTACGCCGTGGGTGGCCATTTCGAGGGCGGCGTCGTAGGCGCTGGCGCTGGCGGTGAGGGTGTGGGGCGGGGTCGTCATCACGTCGGCGATGGGCCGGGCGAGGTCGAAGCCGGGCAACACGATGCGCTTGAGGATGTCGCTCTGGGTGAGCACGCCGACGGGCTTGTCGTCGTCGCCGGCCACGGCGAGGCAGCCCACGCCGGCCTCGGCCATCTTCTCGAGGGCGCTGCGGGTGGCCACGTCGGGCCGCACGAAGACCGGCGCCTTCTTGACGAGGTTGGCGAGCGAGGTGGTCATCGTCTGCTGCTCGGCGGCGCGCTGCGAGAAGTGGGCCTGGAGCTGCTCGCGCGACTGGCTCATCAGGCTGGCGATGTAGCGGGTGCAGAAGATCTGGAAGGTGGGCGAGAGCTCCTGCAGGCGCAGGAAGTCGGCCGCCGGGAGCTGGAAGCAGTAGCTGTCCTCGACGGCGACGTAGGCGTTGGTGGAGGGCCGGCCGGCGGAGATGGCGCCGATCGGAAAGCCCTCGCCGGGGCCGAGGGTCAGGGTGGCGTATTCGGTGACGGCGACGGCGCCGACCTGGCGGGCTTGCACCTTGCCGCGATAGACGATGTAGAAAAAACGTGGCGGGCCGTCCTCGGGCATCAGGATTTCGGCTTCGGCCGGGTAATAGGCCGTGGCGAGCCGCTCGCCGAGAAAACGCAGCGCGTCCGTCTCCATCCGGTCGAAGGGTGCGTGCTGGCGCAGGAACTCGAGGGTGGTTCGGATCAGGGTGTCGGCGGCGGTGTTTTCCATAAACTCTGACGCTACAGGGATAAAGCCTGTAAATGTACGCCGGCCCTGCCCGGCCGTCATGATCTGGCGCAAAAAATCAGGGATATGGCGGCGCAGCAAAGGCGGGCGGCGTGACATCCGCCGCGGTTAGAATCGGCGGATCGTCACTTTTACGGGATTTGCCATGAGCGCCACCCTTCTGCCCGCCGTCGAACTCAGCAGCGGCCCGACCCCGACCCACGCGGTGATCTGGCTGCACGGCCTGGGCGCCGATGGCCACGATTTCGAGCCGGTCGTGGACGAGTTCGATCTGGATCGCCTGCCGCCGACGCGCTTCGTGTTTCCCCACGCGCCGGAGCGCGCGGTGACGATCAACGGGGGTTACGTGATGCGCGCCTGGTACGACATCCTGTCGCAGGATTTCAGCGGCCGCCGCGAGGATGCGGCGGGCGTGATCGAGTCGGCGGCGCAGGTCGAGGCGCTGATCGCCCGCGAGAACGCCCGCGGGATTCCCGACCAGCGCATCGTGCTGGCGGGTTTTTCGCAGGGCGGGGCGATCGCGCTGCACACCGCGCTGCGCCACGGCAGTCGGCTGGCCGGGGTGCTGGCGCTGTCCACCTACCTGCCGCTGGCCGACACCCTGGCGGCCGAGGCGAGCGCGGCGAACCGCGACGTGCCGATCTTCATGGCCCACGGCACCCACGACCCGGTGATTCCGCACGATTTCAGCCGCCGTTCGGCGGAGCAGCTGACCGAGGCGGGCTATCCGCTCGCCTGGAAGAGCTACCGCATGGAGCACAGCCTGTGCCTCGAAGAGGTGCGCGACATCGAGAACTGGCTGGCCGCCGTGCTGACGGCTTGAGGGCGCGTCGGGATGCTCAGGCCGGCCGGCGCTTGAGCAGGTTGTTGCCGATGAAGCTCAGCACCGTCTCGCCGCGCTGGTTCACCGCGCTGTAGCGCAGGCGGGCGATGCCCCGGTCTGGCTTGGAGTTCGACGGGCGCACGTCGAGCACTTCGACGACGCTGTGCACGGTGTCGCCCGGACGCACCGGCGCCAGCCAGCGCAGCTCGTCGAGGCCCGGCGAGCCGATGCTCGATTCGGCGAACACGCCGCTCTGGATGAACAGCCGGAAGCACACCGCGATGGAGTGAAAGCCGCTGGCGATCAGCCCGCCGTAGGGCGAGTCGGCCGCGGCGTTGGCGTCCAGGTGGAAGGACTGGGGATCGAACTGGAAGGCGAAGTCGATGATCGCGGCTTCGGTGAAGGTGAATCCGCCGCTCACGAAGCGGTCGCCGGGCTTGAGGTCGTCGAGGTAGCGGGTATCCATCGGTGGGTCTCCTGGGGTTGGAGTTCGAGGGGCGATGGTAGCGCGCCGGCCGTCACGGTGCCGGCATCGCGAGGGCGCTGTCGCAGGTGGACAGCCAGGCCCGCGCGGCGTGGGACATGTAGCGGCCGGGTTGCCAGATCAGCGCCACGTGCCAGTCGAGCTGCGGCTCGGCGAGGGGGCGCACGGCCAGGTCGCCGGGCAGCTTGAGGCGGGCCAGCAGCGGCGCCGGGATCAGCGTGGTGCCGAGCCCGGTGGCGGCCAGCGCGACGAGGAAATCCCACTGCCCGCTCTGGGCGGCGACACGGGCCTCGAAGCCGGCCGCGCGGGTGGCCTCGCGGATCCGCCGGGTCAGCGAGAAATCGTCGCCCAGCAGCAGCAGCGCTTCGTCGCGCAGCGAGGCCACCGACACCGCGCCGGAGCGTGCCCAGCCGGCGCGGGCGCTGCCGACGACGCACAGCGGGTAGCGCCCGAAGCTGCGCGCGGCGAGCCCCAGCGCCGGGTCGGCGGGGAGCAGGGTGGCGCCGACTTCCAGTTCGCCGGCGGCCACCTGCTGCTCGATGACCTGCCCGCCGTCCTCGCGCAGGGTCAGGCTCACCGACGGGTAGCGGGCGCGAAAGGTCGTCACCACCGGCGGAAACAGCAGATTGACCATCGGCGGGATGCCCACCGTGAGCTCGCCGCGCACCAGATCGCGCAGGTCGCCCACCTCGCGGGTGAGGCGGGTCATGGTGCCGAGGGCTTCCTGACCGCGTTCGAGGACGATCCGCCCCACGTCGGTGACGCGCAGCTGGCGGCCGTCGCGGATCAGCAGCGGCTGGCCGATCTCGTCCTCGAGCTGGCGGATCATCTTGCTCACCGTCGATTGGGTGACGTTGAGCCGCTCGGCGGCGAGGGTGAAGCTGTTCTGGCGGACGGTCTCGACGAAGTAGCGGAGGGCGCGCAGGTCCATTTGTTCAATGAAAAAAACGACTGGATGTAAGTAGTTTAAGTCATAACACGACTTGTGCCGCGCTTCTATACTCCGCCGCGCGAACCCGTCCGCCGAGGCGGGCCCCCGAAAATCGAGGATCGGAGAAAACAGCAATGCCCATGGATCGTATTCGTCTTGCCCGCCTGCGTGATCGCATCATGTCGCCGGAGGCCGCCGCCGCCCTGTTCAAGGATGGCATGACCGTCGGGATGAGCGGCTTCACCCGTGCGGGCGACTGCAAGGCCGTGCCCTTCGCGCTGGCCGAGCGGGCCGCGAACGAACCGCTGCAGATCACGCTGATGACCGGCGCGTCCCTGGGCAACGACATCGACAAGGTGCTGACCGACGCCAACGTGATCAGCCGCCGCATCCCCTTCCAGTCCGACCCGACCCTGCGCCGCAAGATCAATGCCGGCGAGGTGATGTTCATCGACCAGCACTTGTCCGAGACCGTCGAGCAACTGCGCTCCGGCCAGATCGCGCCGGTGGACATCGCGGTGGTCGAGGCGACCGCCATCACCGAGAACGGCGGCATCGTGCCGACCACTTCGGTGGGCAACTCGGCGAGCTTCGCGGTGCTGGCAAAGAAGATCATCGTCGAGATCAACCTGACGATGCCCCACGGCCTCGAAGGGCTGCACGACATCTACATCCCCACCTACCGCCCGCATCGCCTGCCGATTCCGCTGATCGCGCCGGAGCAGCGCATCGGCCTGCCGTTCATTCCGGTGGACCCGGAGAAGATCGTCGCCATCGTCATCACCGAAAAGGCCGACAGCCCCTCCAACGTGCTGCCGCCGGACGCCGAGACCAACGCCATCGCCGGCCACCTGAACGCCTTCCTGGGCCGCGAAGTGAAGGCCGGCCGCCTGTCGCCGTCGCTGCAGCCGCTGCAGGCCGGCATCGGCACCATCGCCAACGCGGTGCTCCACGGCATGCTCGATTCGCCTTTCCGCGATCTGAAGATGTACTCGGAGGTGCTGCAGGATTCCACCGTCGAACTGCTCGACGACGGCCGCCTCTCCTTTGCGTCGGCTTCGTCGATCACCCTGTCGAAGCATAGCTACGAGCGCGTGCTGGGCAACATCGAGCACTACAAGTCGCGCCTGGTCCTGCGCCCGCAGGAGATCAGCAACCATCCGGAGGTGATCCGCCGGCTCGGCCTCATCACCATCAACACCGCGCTGGAATGCGACATCTACGGCAACGTGAACTCCACCCACGTGGGCGGCACCCACATGATGAACGGCATCGGCGGCTCCGGCGACTTCGCCCGCAACGCCCACCTGTCGGTGTTCGTCACCAAGTCGATCGCCAAGGGCGGCGCGATCTCCAGCATCGTGCCGATGGTGACCCACGTGGATCACACCGAGCACGACACCGACATCATCGTCACCGAGCACGGCCTGGCCGACCTGCGTGGCCTCGCGCCCCGCGAGCGCGCCCGCCAGATCATCTACAACTGCACCGACCCGCTCTACCGCGACCTGCTGTGGGACTACTTCCTGCGCGCCTGCCGCCACGGCGGCCAGACCCCGCAGCTGCTGCAGGAAGCCTTCGCCTGGCATCTGCGTTACGCCCAGAGCGGGTCGATGCTGGCCGACAGCCGCGAGACTGCGGCCGCCTGATTCACCCTAAACCGGAGCGCGGGCAGGCCGCGCTCCCGGCTTCTTCGGTTGTCGAAAGCGCCCTTCGATCCGGAGTCCGGCTGTAACGCCTGCGTATCTCCCCCAAGACCACCCGCGTTCCGCTCTCCCTCCCGGCGGAGCGCGGTGCTGGTTTCCGCTGCCGCTTGTGCGGCACCCCGGATTTGATCCCACCCGCTGCGGCGCAGGCTTGTGCTGCGGTCGCGCGCCTGTTTGCGCTGCGCGACGGGCCCGGCGCTCGGTGCGCCAAGCCGGGCGCCTTGGCCGCAAGGCGCCGGGCTGCGAGCGCAAGGCCTCGAGCCTCGCGTCCCAAAACTAAAAGCCTTGCGGGCAAGGCTTGTCGCCATGCCGGCAAGGCTTTGTTGCTTGCGCCCAAGGCTGAATGCCTCGAGCGCGATACCCTGTGCTTGGCCGGCGGTTCAGCCGACGATCCGCACCTCGGCCGGACCGGCGTGCACCCGGCCGATCACCGCCGCGTCGCCGAAGCCGCCGGCGCGGAAGGTTTCCAGCACCGCGTCGGCGCTCGTCGCATCGCAGGCCACCAGCAGGCCGCCGCTGGTCTGGGCGTCGGCCAGCACGCTGCGCTGCCAGCTCTCCACGCCTTCCCCGAAGCGCACCGCCTCGCCGCAACTGGCCAGATTGCGGGCAATGGCGCCGGGGCCGATGCCCTGTTTCGCAAAGGGCACGGCGGCCGGCATCATCGGCACGTCGGCAACCTGCACGGTGGCGGCGAGGCCCGCGCCGCGACATACCTCGAGCAGGTGGCCGAGCAGGCCGAAGCCGGTCACGTCGGTGAGCGCATGAACGCCCGCCAGCTTGGCGAGCGCGGGGCCGACGGTGTTGAGGCGGGTGGTGGTGGCGATCATCTGGGCGTAGCCGTCGGCATCCAGCACGCCTTTCTTCATGGCCGAACCGAGGATGCCGACGCCCAGCGGCTTGCCGAGGATCAGCACGTCGCCTTCGCGGGCGTCGGCGTTGCGCTTGATGATGTCCGGGTGGGCGATGCCCAGCGCCACGAGGCCGTAGATCGGCTCCGGCGAATCGATGCTGTGGCCACCCGCCACCGGAATGCCGGCCGTGGCGCAGACACTGGCACCGCCTTCGAGGATGCGCCCGATGGCCGACAGCGGCAGCTTGCCCACCGGCATGCCGACGATGGCCAGCGCCATGATCGGGGTGCCGCCCATGGCGTAGACGTCGGACAGCGCGTTGGTGGCGGCGATGCGGCCGAAATCGAACGGGTCGTCGACGATGGGCATGAAGAAGTCGGTGGTGGCGATCAGCGCCTGCTCGTCGTTGAGGCGCCAGACCGCGGCGTCGTCGGCGGTCTCGGTGCCCACCATCAGGTTGGCGAAGGGCTGGGCGGCCGGCATGTGCGCCAGCATTTCGGAGAGCACGGCGGGGGCGATTTTGCAGCCGCATCCGCCGCCGTGAGACAATTCGGTGAGTCGCAGGGGGGCTTCGGTCATCTCTTTTTTCCGTTCATTCAAACAGTTGGGCTTCTCGTGTCTTCCCAGTCCGCTCATTTTTCCGCCAGCCTGGATCGGCTGGACGAGTTCGATGCGATCATCGACGTGCGTTCGCCGGCTGAGTTTGCCGAGGATCATATCCCCGGCGCGATCAACTGTCCGGTGCTCGACGACGCCGAGCGCGCCCAGGTGGGCACGCTGTACAAGCAGGTGTCGCCGTTCGAGGCGCGCAAGCTGGGCGCGGCGCTGGTGTCGCGGAACATCGCCCGCCACATCGAAACGCATTTTCTCAGCAAGCCGAAAAACTGGAAACCGCTGATCTACTGCTGGCGTGGCGGCCAGCGCAGCGGTTCGATGACGCTGGTGCTCGGGCAGATCGGCTGGGGGGCGCGGCGCCTCGAGGGCGGTTACAAGGCGTTCCGGCAGCGGGTCATCGAGGCGCTGGACACCCTGCCGGTGGGGCGGGATTTCCGCATCCTGTGCGGGCCGACGGGGAGCGCCAAGACGGCGTTGCTCGACGCGCTGGCGGCGGCGGGCGAGCAGGTGCTCGACCTGGAGGGCCTGGCCCGGCATCGCGGTTCGGTGCTCGGCGGTGAGCTCCATGCCGAGCAGCCCGGCCAGAAGACCTTCGAGACGCAGTTGTGGTCGGCGCTGCGTGGCTTCGATCCGGCGCGGCCGGTGTGGGCCGAATCCGAGAGCCGCCGGGTGGGCCGGCTGCACGTGCCCGCGGTGCTTTTCGAGCATCTGCGCGACGGCGCCTGCGTGCGCGTGCAGGCGCCGCTGGCGGCGCGGGTCGAGCACTTGCTGGAGCGCTATGCCGACCTGATCGCCGATCCGCAGGATTTCATCCGCAAGCTCGAGCGCCTGACGCCCCAGCACGGCCATGCGCAGGTCGAGGCATGGCAGGCGATGGTGACGGCCGGCGCGTGGGCCGAGCTGGCCGAGGCGCTGGTGGTGCGCCATTACGATCCGGCCTACCGCCGCGGTGGCGAGGGCTTGTATCGCAATCTGGCGGCGGGGCGCGATCTGCCGCTGGCGCGCCTCGATGCGGCCAGCCTCGCGGCGGCGGCGCGGCAACTGGCGGGGTCCTGAGCGCCTGCCCGCTCAGGGCGCGCGGGTGATCTCGGCGAGGGTGGCTTCGAGTCGGGTGCGCAGCTCGGCGGCCAGGGCGAAGGCCTCTGGCCGGGCGTCGCGGGCGGCGTGCTCGGTGAGGCGGGCCTGCTCGGCCAGGGCGGCGGCCATGACGTTGCCGGCGGAGCCCTTGATGGCGTGGGCGACGGGGGCGAGCTGGGCGGGCTCGCCGCTGGCGATGGCGTCCTGCAGGCGTTCGAGGGTGCGCGCGCTGGCGGTGGCGAACACGCCAAGCAGCTTGGCGATGAATTCCGGACGGTTGGCGTAGCGGGCCGCGAGGGCGGCGCGGTCGATCTGCGGCGGCGGCCCGGCCTCCGGCGTGGGGGGGGCGACGTGGCCGTGGCGGGGCGCGCGGGCGTGGCGGAGTACGGCTTCGACCAGGGTGTCCAGGTCGAGCGGCTTGGCCACGTGGGCAACCATGCCGGCGTCGGCGCACTTGGCCTTTTCTTCGGCGAGGGCATGGGCGGTCTGGCCGACGACGGGCAGGTCCGGGTCGAGCTGATGGATCCGTCGAGTGGCTTCGTAGCCATCCATTTCGGGCATCTGGATGTCCATCAGCACGATTTGATAGGCGTCGGGGCCGTCGGCGGCGATCCGTTCGACCGCGGCCCGGCCGTTTTCCACCATCACGAGCCGGGCGCCCTCGGAGACCAGCATGTCCTCGAGGACCATCTGGTTGACTTCGTTGTCCTCGGCGGCGAGCACGTGGAGGCCGGCGAGGCGTTCGGTGGCGGTGGCGACCTTGAGGGCGGGCAGGTGCATGGGCAGCAGGGTTCCGGGAATGTAGGGGATGCGCACCTCGAAGCGGCTGCCCTGGCCGGGCTGGCTGTGGGCGTCGATGCGGCCGCCGAAGAGATCGACGATGCGCCGGGTGATGGCGAGACCGAGCCCGGTGCCGCCGAAGCGGCGCGTGGTGGAGGTGTCGGCCTGCTCGAAGGCGCGGAAGAGCTGTTCGAGCTGGGCTTCGGCGATGCCGATGCCGGTGTCGCTGACCCGCAGCAGCAGGGTGTCGTCCTGGCGTTCGGCGTGCAGGGTGACTTCGCCGTGCTCGGTGAATTTGACGGCGTTGGAGAGCAGGTTGGTGAGGATCTGGCCCAGCCGCAGCGGGTCGGTGGTGCAGCTGGCGGGCAGGCTGGGGGTGATGTGCACCGTCAGGCGCAGGCCCTTGCTCTGGGCGCGCTCGTCGAAGCTGGCGGCGGTGGCCCGCAGCAGGGCGGGCAGATCGATGGCGACGGCTTCGAGGTGGAGCTTGCCGGCCTCGATCTTGGAGAAGTCGAGGATGTCGTTGACCACGCCCAGGAGCAGCTTGCCCGAGTCGAGGATGTGGGAGAGCACGTCGCGGGTGGCGGGTTCGCGGCTATCGCGGTAGCCGATGCGGGCGAAGCCGAGGATGCCGTTGAGCGGGGTGCGGATCTCGTGGCTCATGTTGGCGAGGAATTCGCTCTTGACCTGGGCCAGCCGCTCGGCGGCGAGGCGGGCCTGTTCGCGGGCTTCCTCGAGCGCGCGGCGTTCGGTCACGTCCATGAAGCTGACCACCGCGCCGACGATGTGCCCGTCGCGGATCATCGGGTGGGTGGAGTAGATCACCGGCACGGCGTGCCCGTCGCGGTGCCAGTAGACCTCGTCGGTGATCGTGACGGTCTCGCCGCGGCGCAGGGTGAGGTTGGTGGGGCAGTCGGCGACGGGATAGGGGCGTCCGTCGGCGTGGCGGTGATGCACCAGGGCGTGGATGTGCTGGCCGATGACGCTCTCGGCGTCGAGCCCGAGCATGCGGCAGGCGGCGGGGTTGATGAAGGTGACCCGGCCGTGGGTGTCCACGCCGTAGACGCCGTCGGCGGTGGATTCGAGGATCAGGCGGATGTTGGCTTCGGAACTGGAGAGCTGCGCGGTGCGCTCGGCGACCAGGCGTTCGAGGTTCTGCTGGTGCTGGTGCAGCTCGGTCTCGAGGGCCTTGAGTTCGCTGATGTCGCGGCACACGCCGAAGACCCGGTCGACCTTGCCGTGCTCGTCGAACACCGCGCTGGCCCAGTCGGCGACCCAGATGTAGTGCCCCCGGGCGTGCCGCAGGCGGTATTCGATGGCGTAGTCGGGCGCGGCGGGGCTGATGCCGCGCAGGGCGGCGAAGAAACCCGCGGTGTCGTCGGGGTGGATCAGGGCGAAATAGTGCTGGCCGGTGCCTTCGCTGGGCAGCCCCCAGGCGGCCGTGATGTCGCCGCTGCGGTGCACCCGGTCGGTGGCGGCGACATATTCGTAGGCGTCCATGTCGGCGGCGTGGATCGCGAGGCGCATCCGCTTTTCGCTGGCTTCGAGGGCGGCGGCGGCGCGGATGCTGGCAATGCCGATGGCGGCGGTGTGGGTGGCGACATCCACCAGCCGTTCGGCGGCGCGGGTGTCGATGGCCGGTTGCGGGCTGAAGATCGCGAAGGTGCCGAGCAGGTGCCCGCCGGCGTCGAGGATCGGGGACGACCAGCAGGCGTGCAGGCCGGCGTCCTGGGCCGCCGCGTGGAGCGGCGTCCAGCGCGGGTCGCGCTGGATGTCGTCGACCAGGACCGCGTCGTGCAGGAAGGCGGCATTGGCGGCGGCGTTGCGGTCGGCGCCGATGAAAAGGCCGTCCACGGCGCGGTGGAAGGATTCGGGCAGGTTCGGCGCGGCGCCGGGACGCAGGGTGCCGCTGGCCGCGTCGAACAGGAGGATCGCGCAGCGCAGCCCGGCGGATTCGGCTTCGAGGCCGCGCACGAGCTGGTCGAGGATGCGCGGCAGCGGCGTGCTGTTGGCGATCAGTTCGAGGGCGCGGTTCTGCACGGCCTGCAGGCCGATGGCGCGCTTGTGGGATTCGATGTCGTGGGCGACGCAGAGGTAGCCCGCGGAGCGCGGCCCGCCGGCGGTGATCGGGGTGATGATCTGCGCGACCTGAACGAGGCTGCCGTCCTTGCGTCGGTAGGTCCAGTCGCGCTGCTCGGCGCCGGCCTGGTCGGGCACGACGGTGAGGGCCCGGAAGTGGCCGCCGGTCTCGCCGATGGCCAGTTCGCGGCGGCGCAGGTCGAGTTCGCGCTGCAGGTGGAAGTCGTCGAGCCGGGCCTTGCCGATGACTTCGGCGGCGGTGTGACCCAGCAGGTTCTCGGCGCCGCGGTTGAACAGGGTGATCTTGCCGCTGCCGTCGGTGGCGATGATCGAGACGCCGGAGGCGGCATCCATCACGTCTTGGAGCAGGCGGTTGCTGCGCGCCATGCGCCGGTAGGCGGTGAGCACCGCAAGCAGCGACAGGGCGACCAGCGTGGCGGCGGCGGCACGCCACAGCCAGGCGTGCAGGATGTCGGCCCGCGAGATGCCGACCACCACGTAGAGCGGGAAATGTTCGAGCCGCTGGTAGCTGGCGATCCGGACGATGCCGTCGAACTGCCCGGCGTTGACCAGGGTGCCCGACGATTCGCCGCGCCCGATGTGCTGCTGGACGGGGT
This sequence comes from Zoogloea sp., assembly GCF_041911615.1. Taxonomy (GTDB): domain Bacteria; phylum Pseudomonadota; class Gammaproteobacteria; order Burkholderiales; family Rhodocyclaceae; genus Zoogloea. The sequence continues at coordinate 16,553 of NZ_JAYROR010000119.1, forward strand.
GGTTGGGTTCGGAGCGATTGATGCTGCCGGCGACATAGGGCTGGCGGGTGACGAGGGTGCCGTCGAGCCGGCGGATGGCGGCTGCGCCGTCGCTGCCCAGTTGCGCGTCGCTGAGCAGGCGTTCGAAGTAGCTCAGGTCGAGCGGGGTGCTGACTACGCCGAGAAAGCGCCCCTGGGGATCGACGATGGCGCGCAGCAGGATCACGGCGTTGCGGTCGGTGGTGCGGGAGACGACCACTTCGGAGAGGATCAGGCCGTTGCCGGGGTGCTCGCGTGCCTGCTGGAAGTGCCTGCGGTCGGCCACGTTGATCTGGCGCGGCATCTCGTCGGTGGACAGGATCAGCTCGCCGGCGGCGTCGAACACCCGGATGCTGCTGACCTGCGGCACCCGGGCCAGATAATGGCGCAGACGCTGGGCCTCGTCGCGCCAGGTGCTGCGCAGGGCGCCGGGGTTTTCCATGCGCGGGGCGAGGATCGAGGCGGTCTCGGCCAGCAGCATGTCGGCCGTGGTGAGGGTGGTGTCGAGGGCGAAGGCGTTGACCCGGGCGATGCCGCCGGCGGTGGCTTCGGCCTTCTTGAGGGCGTCGTGGTAGTTGGCCCACGACAGGTAGGCGAGCGCGAAGGCGGTGGTGAGCAGGGCGACGACGAGTCCCCAGTGCGCCATCGACACGGGGCGTCGGTCAATCTGTTTCGAATCTACCACCATGCGCTCTCCTCCGGCCGGGCCCGCCGGCTGGCTGCCTCCATGTCAGGGTTGCGGGTCGGGGAGCCCCGACCCGCTTCCGTTAAGGGCTTACGGCACCGGAATGAAAGTCTTTATGGCGTTTGCGCGGTCGTGGAATGCCGATCGCCTACAACACCTCGGCGGCGTGGTCGGCGAGGCGTGAGCGTTCGCCCCGCTGCAGGGTGATGTGGCCGGAGTGCGGCCAGCCCTTGAAGCGGTCCACCACGTAGGTGAGACCCGACGAGCCTTCGGTGAGGTAGGGCGTGTCGATCTGCGCGATGTTGCCCAGGCACACCACCTTGGTGCCGGGGCCGGCGCGGGTGATGAGGGTCTTCATCTGCTTGGGGGTGAGGTTCTGGGCCTCGTCGATGATGAGGAACTTGTTGATGAAGGTGCGCCCGCGCATGAAGTTGAGCGACTTGATCTTGATGCGGCTGCGGATCAGATCCCGCGTGGCGGCGCGGCCCCACTCGCCGCCTTCGCCGGTGGTGCCGTTGAGCACGTCGAGGTTGTCTTCGAGCGCGCCCATCCACGGAGCCATCTTCTCTTCCTCGGTGCCGGGCAGGAAGCCGATGTCCTCACCCACCGGCACGGTGACGCGGGTCATGATGATCTCGGAGTAGCGCTTGGTCTCGAGCACCTGGGTGAGGCTGGCGGCGAGGGTGAGCAGCGTCTTGCCGGTGCCGGCCTGGCCGAGCAGGGTGACGAAGTCGATATCCGGGTTCATCAGCAGGTTGAGGGCGAAGTTCTGCTCCCGGTTGCGCGCGGTAATGCCCCACACGTTGTTCTTCTGGTGGGAATAGTCGACCAGCGTCTCCAGCGTGAGGCTGCGGCCGTTGCGTTCCTTCACCCAGGCCTGCAGTGGCTGCTCGCCTTCCTGGAAGACGAACTCGTTCACCAGCAGGTCGGCGGTGTCGGGGCCCTTGAGCTTGTAGTAGGTGTGGCCGTCCTGCTTCCAGGATTCCATGTCCTTGCCGTTGGCGTCCCAGAAGGCGGTGTCGATTTCCTTGGTGCCGGTGTAGAGGAGGTCGGTGTCCTCGAGGACCTTGTCATTGAAGTAATCCTGCGCGGCGAGGCCCAGCGCGCGGGCCTTGATGCGCATGTTGATGTCCTTGGTGACGAGGATCACCGGACGCTTGCGGTCGTACTTCTCGAACAGGTGCATCACCACCGCGAGGATCTGGTTGTCGCCCTTGGCGGTGGGCAGCGCGGCGGGGAGCTTGACGTCGATGGCCTCGGTCTGCAGGAACAGCCGGCCGCTGGCCAGGTCGGCCGACGGGCCGGCGAGCCCGATGCCGTCCTCGATGCCTTCGGGGCAGCTATTGACGATCTCGTCCAGTGAGCGGCTCGCCTGGCGGGCGTTGCGGGCGACTTCCGACATGCCCTTTTTGTTGGAGTCGAGTTCCTCGAGGGTCATCATCGGCACGAAGATGTCGTGCTCCTCGAATCGGAACAGACTGGTGGGGTCGTGCATCAGCACGTTGGTGTCGAGGACGAACAGCTTGGTGGCGGGGAGCTTGGACTTCGCGGAGCGTCGGGTGGCCATGATGTCGTTGTTCTCGGCGGTCGTGGGAGGGGCTTACAGCGTCTTGACGTAATCCAGCACTTCCTGGGCGTGGCCCGGCACCTTCACGCCGCGCCATTCGCGACGCAGGATGCCTGCCGCGTCGATGACGAAGGTGCTGCGTTCGATGCCGCGCACCTGCTTGCCGTACATGTTTTTGAGCTTCATCACGCCGAATAGGTTGCAGGCGGTCTCGTCGGGGTCGGAGACGAGGTCGAAGGGCAGCGCCTGCTTGGCGCGGAAGTTGTCGTGGGATTTGAGGCCGTCGCGCGAGATGCCCAGCACGACGGCACCGGCGGCGCGGAATTCGTCGTGCAGGTCGCGGAAGTTCTGGCTCTCGGTGGTGCAGCCGGGGGTGCTGTCCTTGGGATAGAAGTACAGCACCACCTTCTGGCCCTTGAGGGCGGACAGGCTGAGGGTCTGGTTGCCGGTGGCGGGAAGGGTGAAGTCGGGCGCGGCCTGATCGAGCATGGTGTCTCCGGAAACGATGGGGTGTTCCGGCTCCAGCCTAATCGCAAGCGGGCGGGCTGACAATCTTCGATGCGTTACGAACGCCCGTCAGGCGGGGTCGAACAGCAGGGCCGCGGCCACGTTGCGGTGCTCGGCCACCAGGATGTTGTAGGTGCGGCAGGCGGAGCCCAGATCCATCGCCTCGATGCCGATGCCTGCCGCGATCAGCGGGCGCAGCAGGCGCGGGTGCGGGAAGCGCTGGCGCAGGCCGGTGCCGAGGATGACGATCTCGCAGCCGAGGTCGGCGAGGCGCGCGAAGGCGGCTTCGTCGAGGGCGGCGAAGTCGCCCGCGTGCCAGTCGGTCTCGATGCGCTGCGGCGTGACGATGACGCTGCTTTCGTATCGGTTGGGGCCGATCATCACGTGGCGGGCGTCGTAGCGGGCGATGGTGTTGTACTGGTCGCTCTTGTCGAGATGGAGTTTCATGGCGGCTTGTCGAGGGTGGGCGGGCGCTGATTTGCCCGGTCAGGGTGGCTTGGGTAACATTATAGCTTTGCGTCGTGGCCGCGCTGGCTGCCGCCGACGCCCGCCGCCATGAGTCGCCACCCCAAGTCGCGCGCTGTCGCCCAGCCCGCGCCATCAAAGGAAACGGAAACCGCCGTGCAACCAATCCGCAAGTCCGACAAACTCGCCAACGTCTGCTACGACATCCGCGGCCCCGTGCTGCAGAAGGCGAAGAAGATGGAGGACGAGGGTCACAAGATCATCAAGCTGAACATCGGCAACCTGGCCTCGTTCGGCTTCGATTCCCCCGAGGAAATCCAGCTCGACATGATCCGCAACCTGCCCAACGCGGCCGGTTACTCGGATTCGAAGGGGATCTTCGCGGCCCGCAAGGCGATCATGCACTACACCCAGCAGAAGCAGATCAAGGGTGTGACGCTGGAAGACATCTACGTCGGCAACGGCGTTTCCGAACTCATCGTGATGTCGATGAACGCGCTGCTCAACAGCGGCGACGAAGTGCTGGTGCCGGCGCCCGACTACCCGCTGTGGACCGCCGCGGTCAGCCTGTCCGGCGGTACGCCGGTGCATTACGTCTGCGACGAGGCCAACGAGTGGCTGCCCGACCTGGACGACATCCGCGCCAAAATCACCCCGCACACCCGCGCCATCGTCCTGATCAACCCGAACAACCCGACCGGCGCCGTCTACCCCGACGAAACCCTCAAGGCGATCGTTGCCATCGCCCGCGAGCACGGCCTCATCATCTACGCCGACGAGGTCTACGACAAGGTGCTGTACGACGGCATCCATCACACCTCGATCGCCTCGCTGTCCGAGGACGTGCTGACCGTCACCTTCAACGGCCTGTCCAAGAACTACCGCTCCTGCGGCTACCGCGCCGGCTGGATGGTGGTGTCCGGCGACAAGCGTCCGGCCACCGACTACATCGAAGGCCTCAACATGCTGGCCTCGATGCGCCTGTGCGCCAACGTGCCCGGCCAGTACGCGATCCAGACCGCGCTGGGCGGCTATCAGAGCATCGACGACCTGGTCGCCCCCGGCGGGCGGATGCGTCGCCAGCGCGACCTGGCCTACGAGCTCATCACCGCGATCCCCGGCGTCTCCTGCGTCAAGCCCAAGGCCACGCTGTACATGTTCCCGCGGCTCGACCCGAAGATGTACCCGATCCAGGACGACCAGCAGTTCATCGCCGAGCTGCTCGAAGCCGAGCGCGTGCTGCTGGTGCAGGGCACCGGCTTCAACTGGCCGGCCCCGGATCACTTCCGGCTGGTGTTCCTGCCCCACGAGGACGACCTGCGCGACGCCATCGGCCGCATCGCCCGCTTCCTCGACGGTTACCGCAAGCGTCATGGGCTGTAAGGAGTCGGAGTGAGGTGTGAGGAGCACGTTCCTCCCTCACTCCGCCTCCGCCTCCGCCGCCCTTACTCCTAACCCCTTACTCCTCACACCTACCTGCACAATGAAACCCATCAATGTTGGCCTCCTGGGCATCGGCACCGTCGGCGGTGGCACCTTCACCGTCCTCACGCGCAACGAAGAAGAAATCACCCGCCGCGCCGGCCGGCCGATCCGCATCACCACGGTGGCCGACAAGAACCTGGAGCTGGCGAAGAAGGTTGCCGGTGACGGCGTCAAGCTGACCGCCGATGCCTTCGCGGTCGTCGCCGATCCCGAGATCGACATCGTCGTCGAACTCATCGGCGGCTACGGCGTGGCCAAGGAGCTCGTGCTCAAGGCCATCGAGAACGGCAAGCACGTGGTCACCGCCAACAAGGCGCTGCTCGCCGTGCATGGCAACGAGATCTTCGCCGCCGCCCAGAAGAAGGGCGTGATGGTCGCGTTCGAAGCCGCCGTGGCCGGTGGCATCCCCATCATCAAGGCGCTGCGCGAAGGCCTGTCGGCCAACCGCATCCAGTGGCTGGCCGGCATCATCAACGGCACCACCAACTTCATCCTGTCCGAGATGCGCGACAAGGGCCTGCCGTTCGCCGACGTGCTGGCCGAGGCCCAGCGCCTGGGTTACGCCGAAGCCGATCCGACCTTCGACATCGAGGGCATCGACGCGGCCCACAAGGCCACCCTGATGGCCTCCATCGCCTTCGGTGTGCCGGTGCAGTTCGACAAGGCCTACGTCGAGGGCATCAGCAAGCTCGACGGCGTGGACATCAAGTACGCCGAGCAGCTCGGCTACCGCATCAAGCTGCTGGGCATCGCCCGCCGCCGCGAGCAGGGCATCGAGCTGCGCGTGCACCCCACGCTGATCCCCGAAAAGCGCCTGATCGCCAACGTCGAAGGCGCGATGAACGCCGTGCTGGTGCAGGGCGACGCCGTCGGCGCCACGCTGTACTACGGCAAGGGCGCCGGCGCCGAGCCGACCGCCTCCGCGGTGATCGCCGACCTGGTCGACGTCACCCGCCTGCACACCGCCGACCCCGAGCACCGCGTGCCGCACCTGGCCTTCCAGCCCGACCAGATCTCCGAACTGCCGGTGCTGCCGATCGACGAGGTCGAGACCAGCTACTACCTGCGCCTGCGCGTGCTCGACAAGCCGGGCGTGCTGGCCGACATCACCCGCATCCTGGCCGACCAGTCGATCTCCATCGACGCCATGCTGCAGCGTGAGCCGGAAGAGGGCGAATCCCAGACCGACATCATCATCCTGACCCACCTGACCATCGAGAAGAACATGGTCGCGGCGATCGCCAAGATCGAGGGCCTGGATTCGGTGACCGGCAAGGTGACCCGCCTGCGCCTGGAAAACCTGTAATCCCCGGATTGCATGGTTTGACGAAAGCCGCCTGCGGGCGGCTTTTTTCATGGGCGCGTGGTGGGTGCCAACCCGATCCAGATCAAGGAATTCGGCAGCCCGTGGCGGCACACTGACGATACCCGACAAATTCAGTCGGATTTAAATCACTTGCCAGGAGTCGTCATGCAAACCATCCACGTCTGCAACCACACCACCGCCGAAGCCCTGTATCCGTTCGACGCCCGCGGCATTGCCAAGCGCTTCCGCCACGCGGCGATCTTCGGGGCGCTCGACGCGCTGATGCCCGGCGAGACGATGCGTTTCTGCAACGACCACGACCCGATCCCGCTGCTCGGCCAGCTCCAGCAGCGCTACGGCGAGAAGGTGACGATCACCTATCAACAGCGTGAGCCGGGCGCCATCGTGATCGATTTCGCCAAGGTGGCCTGAGCGGCGATTGTTGCAATGAAGGGAGCAATCGATTCCGGATTGTTCCCTTTTTTGCGCGAATCGTGCGCGACGGGGCGTTCACGCCGCGTCGCCACGCACGTAATCGAGGGCTTCGTGCTGGAACAGCACGGCGGTCATCGTGGTCGGGGTGACGAGTCCGGCAAGACGTCCGCCGTCGTCCACCACCGGCACGCAGGGCTGATGGCCGGGGCCCAGCACATCCGCCGCCAGCGCGATGCCGTCGGTGGTGCGCAGACAGCGCAGGCCGTCCTTTGGGGCCAGCATCAGCTGGCCGACCACCTCGGGCTTGCTGGTGTGGGTGCCCGGGGTTGGGCGCAGCAGGCGGCGCACGCTGTCGCCGATGCGCGGGCCGTCGTCGGGCGTCACGTGGCGCAGGAAGTCCTCGAGTCCGACGAGGCCGATCACCCGCTGGCCACGATCCACCACCGGCAGGTGACGCAGGTTGTGGCGCTGCATCAGACGCCAGGCCTCGTTGAGCCCGGTGGCGAAATCGACGCGCAGCGGGGCCGCTTCCATCACGTCGCCGCAGGTCAGCAGCACGTGGCGATGGAAGGCGTGGCGCGCGGCGCGCTGGAACACCTCGGCCAGATCGTCCTCGCTCACGTCCAGGTAGGCGTCGATCTCGGCCAGCGCGGCGGCCAGGTCCGGATGCTGGATGCCGGCGGCGCTGCGCGGCGGACGCTTGGGCGCCGTGGGCGCCGGCGAGCACAGCGGGTAGTGGCGGCCGGGAATCAGATTATTGACGGCGGTGGCGGCCATCAGCATCGCCAGGGCGTTGCAGGCGGCGCCTCCGAGGCTGCTCGCCGCGTCGAGGCCCTGGGCGGCGGCGCTCGCCATCACGATCGCCATCGCGCCGCCGGGCGGATGCAGGCAGCGCAGCCAGGCCATCAGCCACACCGACACGGTGACCGCCACGCCCACCGCCAGCCAGCCGGCCGGCAGCCAGCTGCCGCAGGCGAAGCCGGTGAGCGCCGGCAACATCAGCCCGCCGAACACCGACCAGGGCTGGGCCAGCGGGCTATGGGGCAGTACGAAGAGGATCACCGAGGTGGCGCCCAGCGGCGCCAGCAGACGCCGGATCTCGGGCGCCACCGGCAGCACGAACAGCACGCCCTCGAAGATCATCACCCCGAGCAGCGCGGCCAGGGTGCTGCGGCGGCGTTCGGCTGGGGAGAGCGGTGCGGCGTCGGCGAACAGGTAGCGGCGGGCGAAGCGGGTGAGGGCGCGGTGCATGGGGACGGGAGCGGGAATCGTTGGGCCGGTGGGCGACAAGTCTGATAGTTTTCGCCTCGGCCCGCCTTGACGTGGGTTTGGTGTGTCCGGCGTGCCCCGTGGCAGGGTAGCGGGGACGCATGGGCGACAACGGGACGGGAGGAAAGGCAGTGCTGATTTACCTGGGATGTGGCGCGGTGGCGGCCTTCGCGCTGGCGATCGGGCTGGCGCTGACGGGCGCCGCGCCGGCCGCGGTGGCGCATGCCGCCTTCGCGCTCGGGGCGATGCCGCTGATCTTCGCGGCGATGGGGCACTTCGTGCCGGTGCTCACCCGCAGTGGCGGCGCCGAGCCGACGATCCACCGTCTGCCGCTGGCGGCCCAGCTGGCCGGTGCGGCGGCGGTCGGCGTGCTGGCGGG
>NZ_JAYROR010000120.1:0-62211 GCF_041911615.1 Zoogloea sp.
AGCCCGGCGAGGCCGTCGGGCCAGGTGAGCAGGGCGCCGTCGGGGGCATTGGCGGCCGCTCCGCCGCGGCTGGCGAAGTAGTGCAGGCCGGCCCAGGCCGAGACCCGCGCCGCGCCGGCGCCGTATTCGTCGCGGCACACGTAGTCGAGCCAGGTGTGCAGCGTCGGCGAGGCGTAGCCGCTGGCGACCAGCCAGTCGCGAAAGGTGACGCCGTCGAGGCGGCGCCAGTCGGGGTCGGCGGACGAGCGCACCAGCGGCACGCAGAACAGCCGGCGCCCGTCGCGACCGCGACGCCGGGTGAGGTCGGCGACGAAGGCCAGAAAGCGCCGGTGCTCGGCCGCCTCGGCGGGGCCGACGGCGTCGGTGGGGAGCAGGCCTTCGTGCCAGACGCCGTCGAACAGCAGGCGTTCGTCGGGGGCGTGCACCAGCGCGGTTTCGGCGAAGCGCGGGCGCGCGCCGAACGGGTCGGCTTCGATGACGCCCTGCTCGAAGAGGATTTCCCGCACCGCCGTCGATTCGAGGGACGGCAGTGGCAGGTAGTGGGCGCCGCGGGGATGGGCGAGCGGCCCGGCGGGGCTGTCGAACACGCCGCCGGCGGCGTTGCCGAAGGGCTCCGGACCGTCGAGCAGGATGAAGTCGGCGTGTCCGGCGCGGGCGAGCCGTCGCGCGGCGGTGAGGCCGGCGATGCCGCTGCCGAGGATCGCCACGTCGCAGCGCTGTTCGCCGGCCGGCGCGGGCAGCGCGGCGCCGTCCCGCAGGGCGTGGCCTTCCGCCATGCCGGGGTATCGGATGTCGAGCGGGATGCCGAGCCCGCGCAGGCGCTGACAGCCGGGCAGGGCCAGCGCGGCGAGGGCGGCGCTGCCGGCCTGCAGGACGCGGCGACGCTGCATCAGCGCACCACGTTGCGCCAGTCCTGCTCGAAGTAATGCACCAGGCGCTGGCTGTTGAGCCGGTTGGGCTCGACCGGCAGCGGACGCATGTCGGGCGGAAACTGGAACATCAGGCGGGTGGTTTCGGCGTCGAGGAAGCGGGTCGGCACGTCGTAGCGGGTGGGCGGCGCGAAGCCGGGGCGGCGGGTGGCGAGGTTGAAGCCCCACTCGCCGAAGGAGGGCACGTAGGCGTGGTAGGGGTGGGTGTGGAAGCCCGCTTCGCGCAGCGTGGCGTCGATGCACCAGTAGCTCTGCGGGGCGAACCACGGCGAGGTGGATTGCACCACCAGGGCGCCGTTTTCCGACAGGTGGCGGGCCATCAGACGATAGATCGGCACCGAGTAGAGCTTGCCGAGGCCGAAGTTGGAGGGGTCGGGAAAGTCGGCGACGATCAGGTCGAACACCTCGGCGTTCGTCTCCAGCCACTGGCCGGCGTCGGCATTGACGACGGTGACGCGCGGGTCGGACAGCGCACCGCCGTTGAGGCCGGCGAGTTCCGCGTTGTGGGTGAACAGCCCGGTCATCGCCGGGTCGAGGTCCACCAGCGTCACGTGGGTCACCTTGGCGTGGCGGAGGATCTCGCGCAGCGCCAGCCCGTCGCCGCCGCCCAGCACCAGCACGCGCTGCGCCCACGGCATCGACTGCAGCGCCGGATGCACCAGCGCCTCGTGGTAGCGGTGCTCGTCGCGGCTGGAGAACTGCAGGTTGCCGTTGATGTGGAGCCGCATGTCGTCCTTCCAGCGGGTCACCACGATGCGCTGGTAGGGGGTGGTGGTGGCGTAGATCACCTCGTCGCCGAACAGGCCGCGTTCGGCCCAGCGGGTCAGCTGCTCGGCGCCGACCAGCCCGGCGGCGAGCAGTGCCATCGTCACCAGCCCGCGGGTCAGGCGCTGGCGGGGCCGGGCGATCTCGGCGCGGTAGTGCCACAGCGTCCACAGCGCCACCGCCGCGTTGGCCATGCCGAACAGGAAGCCGGTGCGCGACAGCCCCAGTTTGGGCGCCAGCACCAGCGGAAACAGCAGCGAGACCACCAGCGCGCCCAGGTAGTCGAAGGTCAGCACCCGGCTCACCAGCTCGGAAAACTGCGCCTGGCGCCCGTGCAGCACGCGCATCACCAGCGGAATCTCCATCCCGACCAGCACCCCCAGCGCGAACACCAGCGCGTACAACACCGTGCGAAAGGGCGCCGACAGCCACGCGAAGAGCAGGAACAGCAGCGTCGCCGACACCCCGCCGACGAGGCCGACCAGCAGCTCGATGTCGATGAAGCGGGTCAGCGCGTCCTCGTCGCGGACGTACTTCGAGAGGTGCGAGCCGACGCCCATCGCGAACAGGTAGCAGCCGATGATCGACGAGAACTGCAGCACCGAGTCGCCCAGCAGGTAGCTCGACAGGGCGCCGGCGATCAGTTCGTAGGCCAGCCCGCAGGAGGCGACGACGAACACCGACAGGATCAGCAGGCGGTCGGGGACGGGCGGGGCGGGTGCGGTATCGGACATGGGCGCCGAGTCTACCCGCAAGCCTGCCCGGCCGCGCTTGCCCGGCGGGAAAAATGCTGGCTAAATGCCCGGCTGACAGTCAGGAGCCCCGGTGATGGACGCCTTCGTGAATTATCTCGCGCATCTTGTTTCGGGGCTCGGCATGGTCGGCCTCTTTGCGGCGGTTTACATGGCGGTCACCCCGTTCCACGAGCTGACGCTGATCCGCCAGGGCATCGTCGCGCCGGCGCTGTCGCTGGCCGGTGCGGTGGTCGGCTTCTCGCTCACGGTGGCCTCCAGCATCCTGCACAACGACAGCTACCCGCTCTTCCTGATGTGGTGCGCCACCGGGCTCACCGTGCAGGTCGCCACCTACGCCGTGCTGAGCCGCCTCTTCCCGCGCCTGCCCGACCAGCTCGCTGGCAACAACGTGGCCGCCGGTGCCACTGCCGGCGTGGTGTCGCTGGTGGTGGGCATCGTGAACGCCGCGTGCATGTCGTGATCCCTGAAATCGACGCAGACTACGCGCGCCGGCCTGCCCGCGCTGCGGCCACGACTGGACGATCCGCGAAGGGAAGGGCGTGCCCATGGCCGAGCAGATGCTCACCTGGGATCGCTGCCCCGGCTGCGGGGCGCCGATGAACGACGATCTGCTCGCGCTGGCCCTGGCCCGCGATGCCCAACGTAAACCGTAACAGGAGAAACCATGAGTCTCGGATCATTCATCAGGAAGCAGTTCGTCGACGTCCTGCAGTGGAACGAGGAGGACGACGGCACGCTGGCGTGGCGCTACCCCATGGAGGACTTCGAGATCCAGTACGGCGCCAGCCTCACGGTGCGCGATTCGCAGCTGGCGGTGTTCGTCAATGAGGGCCAGATCGCCGACGTGTTCGGCCCCGGCCGCTACACCCTCACCACCCAGACCATCCCGGTGCTCACCAACCTCAAGCATTGGGACAAGTTCTTCGAGTCGCCCTTCAAGTCGGACGTCTACTTTTTCAGCACCCGCCTGCAACTGGGCCGCAAGTGGGGCACGCCGCAGCCGATCACGATCCGCGACACCGATTTCGGCATGGTGCGCCTGCGCGCCTTCGGCATGTACTCGTACAAGCTGGCCGACCCGAAGCGCTTCTTCACCGAGATCAGCGGCACCCGGGCGAGCTACACCGTCGATGAACTGGAGCAGCAACTGCGCAACCTCGTGGTCGCCACCATGAGCGCCACGCTGGGCGGCGCCGAGCTGCCCTTCCTCGACATGGCCGCCAACCAGATCCTGCTCGCCGAGCGGATGCGCGCGGCGATGACGCCCACCTTCGAGCGCTACGGCCTCGCGCTGGACAACTTCGCGGTCGAGAACATCTCGCTGCCCGAAGAGCTCCAGAAAGCCATCGACACCCGCATCTCGATGGGCATGGTGGGCGACCTGGGCAAGTTCACCCAGTACCAGGTGGCGAACGCGGTGCCCCTGGCGGCCCAGAACGAAGGTGGCCTGGCCGGCGTCGGTGCCGGCCTCGCGGCGGGCGTCGGGATGGGGCAGGTGATGATGGACGCCCTGCGCGGCAGCCAGGCCCAGGCGCCGGCCCCCGCCGCCCCGGCCGCCGACGACCCCGAAGCCCGCCTCGCCAAGCTCAAGTCGCTGCTCGACAAGGGCCTCGTCACCCAGGCCGACTACGACACGGCGAAGGCCGAAATCCTGAAAAAGCTGATCGGCTGACCCGCGCCCCGCCCTGACCGTGTTCAAGCTCGCCTGTCCCAGCTGCGGCGCCGAAGTCGCCTTCCGCTCGCCCACCTCGGCGCTGGCGGTGTGCGCCTACTGCCGCAGCACCCTGCTGCGCGACGGCGAGGCGGTGCGCGACGTCGGCAAGATGTCGGCCACGCTCGAGGACTACTCGCCGATCCGCGTCGCCACCGCCGGCATCTACGCCGGGCGGCGCTTCGGCGTGGTCGGGCGCATCCAGCTGCGCTACGACGACGGCTTCTGGAACGAGTGGTATCTCGTCTTCGACGACGGCGGCACCGGCTGGTTGTCGGACGCCTCCGGCCAGTACGCCGTCACCCTCGACACTGGTCTCGCCGGCGATGCGCCGCGCTTCGCGCAGATCGTCCCCGGCGGGCTGTACCGCTGGGACGGCGTCGCCTACGCGGCGTCCGACCTGCGCACCGCCCGCTGCACCGGCGGCGAGGGCGAACTCCCCTTCCGGGTCGATGCCGGCTGGACGGCGAAGGTGGCCGACTACCGGCAGTCCCACCGCTTCCTCACCCTGGACTACTCCGACGGCGACACCCCGCGCCGCTATGCCGGCAAGGCGGTCACCCTGGCCGACCTCAAGTGCCAGTTCCTGCGTAGCGCCGCCGACATCGCCGCCAGCGCCGGCAAGCTGCCCGGCCGGGCGGCCAGCCTCGAATGCCCGGCCTGCGGGGCGTCGATCGACTGGCGCCCCGCGGTGGCGGCCCACCTCCACTGCCCCGCCTGCGGCACCGAATCCGACGCCACCGGCGGCACCGCCCAACTGCTGGAAGCGGCCCGCCGCGAGGCCCTCGTGCCCACCACCCTCGCCCTGGGCGACGCCGCCACCATCGACGGCCAGCGCTACACCCTGATCGGCCTGATGGGGCGGCGCACCACCGGCAGCGGCGAGGCATGGACCGAATACCTGCTGTTCAGCGAGGCGGCCGGCTTCCTGTGGCTGGCCGAAACCGCCACCGGCTGGCAAAAGGTCAAGGTGCTTGACGCATTTCCGGAGGCCGTCTCGGCCAGTGGCGTGCGCTTCGCCGACGCCGCCTACACCCGCACCGATGGCTACACCGCCGAGGTCACCCACGCGGCTGGCGCCTTCAACTGGCGGGTCAAGGTCGGCGACCGGGCCAGCGTCACCGAATACGCCGGCGGCCGTGGTCTCCTGGTCAGCGAGCGCACGCCGGCCGAAATCACCTGGGCCAAGTCCCAGCGCGTCACCGCCGCCAGCGTCGGCGCGTGGTTCGGCAAGCCGGCCCTGGCCGCCGCGGCCATCGCCAGCGCGGGGGACGCTGCGCCGGCCGCGCCCGCCGAGCCCTTGTACGGCCTCGCGGCCAGTTTCTCGGCGGGGCTCTTCGTCCTCAACCTGCCCATCGCGCTCTTCGGCCACAACGGCGGCGGCGTGATGTTCCTGGTGGTGATCGGCCTGGTGCTCCTGTGGGCGCCCCTGTTCAGCGACAGGTTCGGCGACGCCTTCGAGGACGGCCCATGAAGCGGGCCGGTTACATCGTCTACGCCATCCTGGTGGTCGTGGCGGTCACCCTGGTCAATCTGGGCAGCCAGTCGAGCAGCAACCAGCGCTGGAGCAGCGGCGGCTCCTCCGGCGGCAGCTGGTCGTCCGGCGGGGGCGGCCACAAGTGAGCGCCCACCCGCCCCGCGGCCGCCATCTGCTGGCCGATCTGTCCGGCGTCGCGCCCGAACGCCTCAGCGACCCCGACGCCCTCGAAGCGCTGCTGCGCGCCGCCGCCCGCGCCGCCGGCAGCACCGTGCTCGGCGGCCATTTCCACCCCTTCGGGCCCGGCCAGGGCGTGACCGGCGTGCTGCTGCTGGCCGAATCCCACCTCAGCATCCACACCTGGCCCGAGCACGGCTTTGCGGCGCTGGATGTTTTCATGTGCGGCGCCGCCCGGCCCGAGCTGGCCATCGACGCCATCGAAGCCGGCCTCGCCCCGGCCGCCTGCGTGCGTCGCGAGGTGGCACGGGGCTGAGGGCGCCGGGTCTCAGCGTTTCTTGGTCAGCATGAAGTTGCGGAAGGCCGGGGCAAACTCCGAAAGCATGATTTGCTCGTGGCCGAATAAGTGCCTCGCGCTGTCCTTCAGTTCCTCATCGACGTAATTGGCCAAGCCCAGCACCATCACCTCGCCATGACGGTTGGCGGCGGCCCCCTCCAAGCCTTGTAGCAGCGCGGAGGTAAACAAACCGTGCTTCAGGCTCGTGTGCTCGCGGGCTTCGTTGGCCGATGCCGAGATCACCGCCCGGCCGCTGAAGGAGGCAAAGCGGTTGAGCGCCTCCTTGAAAGCAGGCAGCGAGAACTTGCCCGACGCGCAGGTATCCAGCAACACCACCGCCTTGCTGGCCTTGATGTCCGCCAGCAGCTCGCGCAGGCGGCTGCCCGACAGGGATTGCGCCAGCAGCGCGGCCCGGTTGGTGTAGCGCACCTCGTAGGGCTGGTAGAGGTAATCGCCGCGGTCGTCGTGGCTGCCGTGGCCGGCCAGGTAGACCACCAGCACGTCTTCCGGCTGCGCCTCGCGGGCCACCGCCTGCAGGGCCGCCACGATGTTGTCGCGGGTGGCCTCCAGTTCGGTGAAGAGGTAAGGCCGGGCCAGCTCCACCAGCGTCGCGTCGTGGTGCCGGCGCAGGGTGTCGGCCACGCTGCGGGCGTCGTCGGCGGCGTAGCTCACCCCGTCCCGCAGGCTGGGGTCGTCATAGCGGCTCACCCCGGCCGCCACCACATACAGGCGGGGCTTGCGCAGGGGCAGCACCGTGGGCTCGGGCACGTTGATTTCCAGCGTGCGGGTCTTGGAGAGCAGGGTGTTGCCCGCTGCGTAAAAGCCCACCTCCAGCTTCACCTCGCCGGGCTGAAAGCGCAGCCGCTGGTTGAAGGGGCCGCCCGCGGGCACTTCGCGGCTGGCCGCCTGCTCCACCCCATTCACCCGGATCGACGGGCGCCCGAGGCCGCCGCTGCGGGGCGTCACCGCCACGCTCAAGTCGTATTCGCCACTGCCCAGCGGCGTTAGCGTCACTTCGCCCAGCTCGGGCGGCAGGCCCTGGGCCAGCGCCGCGCGCACGTCGCCCACCGCCTTCAGCGCCGCGGTAATGGCGGCCTCGTTGCCGTCCAGCCGGGCGGTGAGCAGCGCCGGGCGGTAAAACTGCTCGCGCAGCTGGGCTGAACTCACAAAATCGGCCGCCTGGTCGCGCCCCTGGTTGAGGGTGTAGCCGAAGAGTTTTTCCGCCTCCGGCGACGAGGCGGCAAAAAATCCCTCCGGGGCCCACGCTATCCAGCGCTCGCCGTCGGCGTGCACGAACAAGGCCAGGGCTTCACTGCCGTCCTGCGTGCGATACCAGCGAATCGTGCCATCGCCCAGGGCCGCCACCACGAAGCGGCCGTCGGCACTGAGGTTCGCCAGCCAGGCGACGCCGGGCACCGGTTTGGCCCACAGCGCCTTGCCGGTGGCGTCGAACCAGCGCAGGGTCCAGTCGGTGCCCAGCGCAAAGTGGCGGCCGTCGGCGGCTACCGCCAGGCTGCGGGACATGTCGTAGGGGGCTAGGGGCAGGGGCTGGCCGGCCAGCAGGGGGCGGGAAGTGCTGCGCCAGCCCTCGATCCTCAGGCTCTCACGGCGGGGCGGCTGGAGGTCCGGCGTCGGGTCGGCCCGCTCTAGGCGCAATTGGCGCCAGTCGAACACCCGCGGGCTTCGTTGCCAGGCACCTTGACGCCAGACCTTGTGCTCAAAGGCCAGCCGCTCGCCGTTGGCGGCCAGCCGAAAGCCCTCGAAGTTGCCCCGGTGGTCGACCAGCGGCGGGCCCTGGGTCGGGCCTATCCGCCCGGCGCCATCGACGATGCCCCAGCTGGGGTCGCCGGCGGCAAACAGCAGGCGCCCGTCGGTCAGCGGCTGCAAGTCCATCACGGCGTTGGTGGCGACTGCCCAGACGGCCTGTTGGCGGCCGCTGTCCGGATCGAAGACGCGGATCGGCCTTTGTCCGCCCACGTCATTGGTCCCCGCCGCGAACACCCGGCGCCCATCCGCCGACCACGCTACCCTGCCGAGATTGCCGTTGTAGGCGGCACTGGTGTTGAGGCCCATCAGCGGGCGCAGATTGAGGCCGGAGACGATGCGCAGCGCGGTGCTGTCTTCAAAGCCCACCGCAATGCGCGCCCCGTCCGGCGAGAAGCGGGCGAAGAAAGGTCGGCGGCCCCCGTCGCTGGGCTGGGGCGGCACGAGGCGGCGCAGGGCCGCGTCGTACAGGCGCAGCTTGCCGTCCAAGGCGGTGCTCACCAGCCGGCCGGCGGGGTCGAAATCCACGCTGTAGCTTTGGCCCCCGTAGTCCTCGTCGCGCCCCAGCTCGGCAAAGGGCGGGGTGGTGGCATGGACGCGGATGCCGCCTGCCCCCAGTGCGATGGCCAGGCGCTGGCCGTCCGGCGACCAGGCCAGGTGATGCACCACATCGGGCAGGCCGCGGATGCGCCCGAGCAGCCGGCCGTTGGTGCGGTGGAAGAGGAACACCGAGTCTTGCCCGGCGATACCGGGCGTCGTCCACCCCCCCCACCGCCACCGTCGCCGCGTCCGGGCTGATCGCCACCGCGTAGAGCTTGCCCTCCTGATTCGGCCCCACCGGCACCCGCAGGGTCTGCAGCAGGCGGCCGTCCCGAAGATCCCACACCCGCGCGGTCTTGTCGTGGGAGGCGCTGACCCCGTAGCGCCCGGCCCGGTCCACCGCGAAGCGGTTGATCGACGCGGTGTGCATTCCGACGTCCAGGGTGGGGAAGGGCTGGGTGGCGGCGGGGGCTTCTTCGGCGGCTTGGGCAGCGGCCGGGAGCAAGATGAGCAGCGCGGGCAGCAGCAGGCGGAGCAGGCGAGTGGCAGGCATGATGGTCACGCAGCGGGCATGGGGCGAGTGCCCCAAGAATACGTCGGCATCCGCCGATTTGCCACGGGGGCGATGACGCCCGCAAGGGGGGCCGCGGGGCTCGCCGCAGGCGAGGTGGGGTCGTAGAATCGGGGCTCCTTCGCAACGCCGTCAGCGCCCGCCATGACCCCCAACGCCGTCCCCCTGCCCGAGTCCTACCGTCTCCTCAACCACGGCCCCACGGTGCTGGTGGCGTCGGCCCACGGGGGGCGGCGCAACGTGATGGCGGCGGCCTGGAACATGCCGCTGGATTTCGACCCGCCGAAGGTGGCGGTGGTGATCGACAAATCCACCTTCAGCCGCGAGTTGATCGAGGCCGCCGGCGAGTTCGTGCTGGCGGTGCCCACCCGGGCCATCGCCGACAAGGTGGTGGCGCTCGGTTCCTGCTCGGGGCGCGACGGCGACAAGTTCGACGCCCTGGGCATCGACACCCTGCCGGCCGCGCAGGTGGGCGCGCCGCTGCCGGGCGGCTGCATCGGCTGGCTGGAGTGCAAGGTGATCGACGAGCCTCACATCCAGCGCACCTACGACCTGTTCCTGGGCGAGGTGGTGGCCGCCTGGGCCGACCCGGCGGTGTATGCCGCCGGGCGCTGGCATTTCGAGGCGGGTGGCGACGCCCTGCGAAGCGTCCACTACATCGCCGGCGGCGCGTTTTTCTCCACCGGCGATGCCTTCGATGTCAAGGCGTGACCCCATGACCCTGAACCTTGTCTTCGACAATTCACAACTCGCCCATATCATCGACCAAGCGATGATTTATCAATGCGCCTGCCCCGGCCAGGTGGCCCAGCATATCCTTGGTCTGCGCGAGCTGTTCCGCTACCAGACCCGTTGCCGGGCGACGCGCACCGAGGATTTCGGCATCCACGCCCGGATCATGGAATCCGTGCAGAAGACCCACGCCGAGATGGAGATCTGCCTGGCCGACGTGCTGGCCGCAGAAGGTTGGGACATGGCCACCCTCACCATGCCGGAGAGTCTGCGCAAGCTGCGGGACGACCTGTTGGCGGAGGAGTGAAAGCAGGTTTTCTGCGGGTGCTTCAATTTCGTTGTGCACCGCACAAAAAAGGCTTGCAAAAGTTTTTGCTGCGGTGCAACATGGCGCCATACCGAAACCAGTTCGGTGATCGCAAGCCCAACCCAAACTTGAGGAGATCATCATGTCCGCCACCCCCGAGCAATACGTCGCCGCCGCCAAGTCCAACGTCGAAGCCGGCCTGAACAGCGCCTCCACCTTCGTTGCCGCCGTGTTCACCGCCGTCGAGCGCGTGTCCACCCTGAACCTGGCCACCGCCCGCACCGCCTTCGACGACAGCGTCGCCTTCTCCAAGGCCGTGCTGGCCGCCAAGGACCCGAAGGCCGTCGCCGCCCTGAACCTGGGCGCCGTCACCCCCGCCGTCGAGAAGGGCGTTGCCTACGGCCGTAGCCTGTCCGTCATCGGCGGCGACACCAAGGAAGAGCTGACCAAGCTGGTCGAAGCCGAAGCCGCCATCCTCGGCAAGAACTTCGACACCGCCCTGGAAGCGCTCTTCAAGAACGCGCCGGCCGGTTCCGAAGCCGCCGTCAAGGCGGTCAAGACCGCCCTGGCCAACGCCAACTCCGCCTACGAAGGCGCCACCAAGGCCGCCAAGCAGGTTGCCGCTGCCGCCCAGGCCAGCGTCGAGAAGGCCGCCGATGTGGCCGTCGAGAGCGTCGAGAAGGGCACCAAGGCTGCCGCCTCCGCCCTGAAGGTCGCCTGAGACGCGATCGGGCGCGGTGGTCTCGAACCGCCGCGCCGTTCCCGGTAGTATCCCAAAAGGCCCCACGGGGCCTTTTTGGCATTCAGGAGGCGCCCGATGGGTCGTCGCAAGTCACCGCTGGTTTCCGCCTTGTTCAAGCTCACCCGGGCCGGGCTGCGCCAGGGCACGCGCATCGGCCAGGCCGCGGCGGAGCAGGGCATCAAGTCGGGCAACCGGCTCGCCGAGCGCGCCGGGCGGGCGCTGAAAGCCGTCGCCACGCCCACCGACGCGCCGCGTCCGGTGGCCGGCGGACGCTGGTACGAAGGCCGCTGGGGCCTCGGGCCGCTGGCGATGCGGCGCTACCGGCTGTTTGTCCCCACCGGCGGCAGCGCCCGCAAGCCCTTGCCGCTGCTCGTACTGCTCCACGGCTGCGCCCAGGACACGGCTGCCTTCGCGGCGGTGACGCGGGCCGCCGCCACCGCCAAGGCCCGCGGTTTTGCGGTGCTGATGCCCGAGCAGGCCCAGGAGGCCAATCCCCAGCGCTGCTGGAACTGGTTCGGCAGCGACCTGCGGGTCGGGGTCGAGGCGCAGATCCTGATGGCGATTGTCGACCACGCGGTGGCCGAGCATCCGCGCATCGGCGGGCCGCTGTTCGCGCTGGGGCTGTCGGCCGGCGGCGCGATGGCGCTGACCCTGGGGCTCGACTACCCGACGCGCTTCACGGCGGTGGGCAGCCATTCGGGCGCTGCGCCCCACAGTGCGCGCAACCCGCTGCAGGCCGGGCAGGCGATGCGCGGGCGTCGCTCGCCGGACGTCGATGCACTGGCGAGCCGGCTGGCTGGCCGCACGCCGCCGCCGCTGTTGCTGATCCACGGCGACCTGGACCCGGTGGTCGCCTTCGACAACGCCCGCGCCGCCGCCGAGCTGTGGCTCGACCTGCTGCCCGCCGGTGCGCCGGTCCGCGAGCAGCACACCGAACGCCAGCGCGGCGCCCGCCGCGCCCTCAGCCGCAGCGACTGGCTGCACGCCCGCCGGCCCTATGTGCGCCTGCTGCGCGTGCACGGCCTTGCCCACGCGTGGAGCGGCGGGGCCGCCGGGCAGGCGTTCTCCGATCCCAGCGGGCCCGATGCGCTGCGTCTGGCGTGGCAGTTTTTCGCGGCGGTGATGGAACGGGACGGCGCCCGGCCCGTCTGACCCGATTTGGCCGGGAGATTGTCATGTCCGACGCCGCATCCGCCGAACGCCTCCGAGACCGCGCCGCCGGCGCCGTGATGGGCGCCTTCATCGGCGACGCCCTCGCCCTCGGGCCGCACTGGTACTACGACCTCGACGCGCTGCACGCCGACTACGGGCCGTGGATCGACGACTACACCGCGCCTCGGCCCGGGCGCTACCACGCCGGGCTGAAGGCCGGGGATCCGTCCCAGGCGGGCATCCTGCTGACGCTCACGCTGCGCTCGCTGGTGGCGCGGGGTGGCTACGACGAAGCGGACTTCTGCCGCCGTCTCGACGCGGAATTCTTTCCGCAGCTCGACGGCACGCCCATGGCCGGCCCCGGCGGCTACACCAGCCAGTCGATCCGCGAAGCCTGGCGCAAGCGCGTCGTCGATGGCCAGCCGTGGGGCGCCTGCGGCGGCAACGCCGACACCACCGAAGCGGCCGAGCGCATCCTCGCCATCGCGGTGCGCTACGCCCGCCAGCCCGCCGAGCTGGCCGCGGCGGTGGGCCGCAACGCCGCGCTGACCCAGACCGACGGCACGGTGCTGGCGATGACCGTCGCCTTCGGCGCGGTGCTCGGGATGCTGGTCGAGGGGCACGCCCTCGACGGCGAGCTGTCGGGCAAGTTGATGGCGCGGGTCAAATCCGGCGAGCTGCCCTTTCATGCGGTGACGAGCGGCAACCTGGAGGCGCCGCGCCCCGGCGCCGAGGCCGATCCGGCGGGGCGCTTCCCGTCCCCGGACGCGCTGCTCGGGCCGTCGAACATCGCCCGCGCCGCCCTCGATCCGGACGTGCGCATCGAGCCGGCCTGGAAGGCGTCGCTGGTCTATGGCCTGCCCTGCGCCGTGTATCACCAGTTTCCGGCGGCGTATTACCTTGCCGCGCGCTTCGGGACGGATTTCGAGCCGGCGGTGCTGCACGCCGTCAATGGCGGTGGGCAGAACCTGGCCCGGGCGATGCTTACCGGGGCGCTGGTGGGCGCCCGCTGCGGGCTGTCGAGCATTCCGCGCCGTTTCATCGACGGGCTCGCCGACGCCGACGAGCGGGTCGGGCTGGCGGAGCGGCTGGCTGCCGCGGTTTAGGCCGCCGGGCCGCCTCAGCAGCGGCCTTTCTTGGCCTGGCCGGGCGGGCAGAAATGCGCGTCGTTGCCGCGGTCGGGGCGCGGTTCGCAGCGCCCGCGGAAGTTCTTGCGGCCTTCGTAGCGATGGCAGTTGTCGCGCCACCAGGCTTCGTCGCGCCAGCGGTCGCCGTCCCAGTAGCGGCCGTCGCGGTCGCGGTCGCCGATGTAGAGCGACACGCCGGGGGCGCGGATCGACAGGTCCAGGTCGACGGCCTTCGCCGGCGTGGCAGCCAGGATGGCCAGCAGGGTCAGGGGCAGGAGCATGGGGGCGCGCATGGGCAGTCCTCGCAAGGGTTCAAAGCGCCAACTATAAATCGAGATATGCCCGTCGGACGGGGACGACAGACTCGAAGGGCGTGCTGCACGCCGCATCCCGACGTCGTTACAATGGCGCAAAAAACTACGTCGGCATCAGGAGACAGCCCATGGCCGTGATTTTCGCCAAGACCGCCCGCGGCCACGCCGAGATCGAAACCCGCGCCGGGGGCCTCAGCCCGCGGGTGCGCCGGGTGCTGATCTTCGTCGATGGCAAGCGCCCGGTGGAGGTGCTGCGTGGCATGCTCCAGTCCGACGATCTGCAGCACACCCTCGGCCTGCTCGAGGAAGAGGGCTACATCGAGATGGTCGGCGTGGCCGGGCCGGGTGGGCGGGCGCTGCCCCTCGACGCGGTGCTGCCGTCGGCCACCACCTTCCGCCTGCATCCGCCCGGCGACGATCCGGTGCGCCTGCAGCAGGCCCGCAACTTCATGCTCAACACCCTCAACGCCTTCGTCGGCGCGCTGGGCACCAGCTCGCTGCAGGAGCGCATCGACGCGGCGCGCAACCAGGCCGAGATGCGCGCCCTGTTCGACGAGTGGTACCACGCCATCGTCAGCTCCCGCGACGGTCGGCGTCAGGCGGAACATCTGCGCGGCAAGCTGCTCGAAGTGATCTGAAGGCGCCCGCCCGGCGGGTTTCCGGCCGACGCGCCGCGGCGCTTGCCGTGGGTCAAAGACGGCGGTGTCCGCGCTTCGCTACAGTGAGGCCGCCATGGACGATTCCAGTCTCGATTTCGACATTCCCGGCCGCGAGCTCGCCGTCACCGCAGAGGCGCTCTATCTCGCCAACCTGATGATCGTGCCCGGCCTGTCCTTCCTGGCCCTGCTGTGGCTGTGGTGGCGCGAGCGCGGCCAGGCGCCCGAACTGGCCCGCGGCCACCTGCGTCAGACCGTCGCCGCCAGCCTGTGGGCGGGCGTGCTGCTGGTGATCGCCAACGGGGCCATCCTGCTGGCCGGCGGTTACGCCTCGCCGCACACCTGGATCATCGTGATCCTCTACTTCACCACCTGCCATTCGACGCTGATCTTCTGCGGCGCCATCGGGCTCGCCAAGGCGCTGGCGGGCAAACCTTTCCGCTTTCCGCTGATCGGGCCCAGGCCATGACGGCGCGGGTGATTCCGATCAAGCCCGTCGGCACCGCCGCCGCGCCGCCGGACGGCGGCCGCCAGCGGCTGCGACGCTGGGCCCAGGCCGGGTTCTTCGTGCTGTTCGTGCTGGCGCCGGTGTTCAACCTGCTGCGCTACGACCTGGTCGCCGGCCACGCCTGGCTGCTGGGGTTTGAATGGCACGCCGGGCTGGAGGATTTCTCGGCCGGGCGCATCGATGCGCTGGGTGCCGTGGGGCGGGTGATCGGCCGGGTGCTCCTGCCGATCCTCGCCACCGGCGCACTGCTGATCTGGGTGTCGTGGAAGTGGGGGCGGCTCTATTGCGGCTGGCTGTGCCCGCATTTCTCGGTGGTCGAGACGATCAACGCCTACATGCGCCGGGCCACCGGCAAACCCAGCGTGTGGGAGCCGCGCCGGCTTCCGCCCCGCGAGCCGGACGGCCGTGCGGTGCGCTACGACAAGCGCTGGTGGTTCGTCACCGTGCCGCTGGCGGTGGGGTTTGCCTTCGTGTGGGCGGTGGTGCTGCTCACCTACCTGCTGCCGCCGTTCCGGGTGTACGGCGACCTGCTCGCCGGCACGCCGACCCGCAACGAGTTCATCTTCATCACCGCCGGCACGCTGGTGCTGTCGGCCGAGTTCCTGTTCGCCCGCCACCTGTTCTGCCGCTATGCCTGCGCGGTGGGGATGTTCCAGAGCCTGGCCTGGATGGGCAACCGGGACGCGATGGTGGTCGGCTTCGAACGCGACCGCGCCGCCGACTGCGCCAGCTGCTACAGCGCCTGCGACCACGTCTGCCCGATGCGCCTCAAGCCCCGCAACATCAAGCGCACGATGTTCACCTGCACCCAGTGCGCCCAGTGCGTCAGCGCCTGCGAGACCACCCAGCAGGACAACCCGCGCGGCCCGCTGCTGCAGTGGGTGGCCGGCGAGGCGGCGCGCCACAACGAAGCGGCCTTCGCCGCGCCCCGACCCGAAAGGAAGATCCCGTGACCGGCTTCAACGACTTCGCCATCGCCCGCGCCCTGCACGTGCTCGCGGTGCTGCTGTGGATCGGCGGCGTAGCCTTCGTGACGCTGGTGCTGCTTCCCGCCTGCCGCGATCTGGCGGAGCCCGCGGACCAGCTCGCCCTGTTCGAGCGCCTGGAGCACCGTTTCGCCGCCATCGCCCGCGGCAGCGTGCTGCTGGCGGGCGCCTCGGGTCTGTGGTTGGTGTGGCGGCTGGGGGTGTGGGAGCGCTTCGCCGATCCGGCCGGCTGGTGGTGGATGCACGGGATGGTGGCGGTGTGGACGGTGTTCGCGCTGATGCTGTTCGTGCTCGAGCCCTTCGTGCTGCAGAAGGTTTTCGCCGAACAGGCCCGTCGCGATCCGGTCGCCCTGATGGCGCGCATCGCGCGCCTGCACCGCGTGCTGCTGGCGGCGAGCCTGGCGGTGCTGCTGGGGGCAGTGGCCGGCAGTCACGGCGGCTGGCACTTCGGCTGAGCGGCCGCGGGCTTCAGTGCTGACGTAGCCAGCGGACCACCGTGGCGTAGAGCCGGGACGGGTCCACCGGCTTGGCGAGAAAGTCGTTCATGCCGGCCTCGGTGCAGCGCTGACGGTCTTCGGCGAAGGCGTTGGCGGTCATCGCGACGATGGGCACGTGGCGCCCCCAGCCTTCGGCGCGAATGCGCCGGGTGGCTTCGAGGCCGTCCATCTGCGGCATCTGCATGTCCATCAGGATCAGCGCGTATTCGCCGATCACCGCCATCGCCACGGCTTCGCGGCCGTCGTTGGCCACGTCCACCGCCAGCCCCAGGTCGCCGAGCAGTTCGCGGGCGATTTCCTGATTGACCGGCTCGTCCTCGGCGAGCAGCACCCGCGTGCCGTGGAGGGCGCCCACCAGCAGGGCTTCGAGGTTGTCGGCCTCGTCGTCGGCGGGCGCGGCAGTGGCGACCGCCTTGCGCAGCCTGGCGGTGAACCAGAAGACGCTGCCCAGGCCGGGCGTCGAGTGGGCGCCCGCTTCGCCGCCCATCATCTCGGCGAGCCGGCGCGCGATGACGAGGCCGAGGCCGGTGCCGCCGTGCTTGCGGGTGGTGGTGTTGTCGCCCTGCTCGAAGGCGGTGAACAGGCCGGCGAGCACCGCGGGGGTGATGCCGATGCCGGTGTCCTCGACTTCGAAGCGCAGCAGCGTGTCGTCCGCGCCGTCCTCGAGGACGCGCAGGCGCAGCACGACGCTGCCCCGGTCGGTGAACTTGACCGCGTTGCCGGCGAAGTTGAGCAGCGCCTGGCGCAGCCGTGTCGCATCGCCGATCAGGCGTGGCGTGCCGGGCGGCACGTCGACGATGAGCTGCAGGTGCTTTTCGGCGGCACGGGTGTCGACGAGGCCGGCGGCGTCGCGCAGCAGCTCGCCCGGGTCGAGTTCGAGCTGTTCGAGCTGGAGCTTGCCGGCCTCGATCTTGGAGATGTCGAGGATGTCGTTGATGACCTGCAGCAGGTGGCGGCCGGCGGCGTCGATCTTGTCGAGCTGGGCTGTCTGGCGGGCGTCCAGGCTGGTGCGGCGCAGCAGGTGGGTCATGCCGATGATGGCGTTGAGCGGGGTGCGGATCTCGTGGCTCATGTTGGCCAGGAAGCTGCTCTTGGCGTGGCTGGCGGCTTCGGCCTCGGCGGCGCGGCGTTGCAGCTCGCCGTGCAGGACGGCGATGCGGGCGTCCAGCGCCTTGCGCTCGCGGTTGTCGACCATCGTGGTGCTGCTGAAGGCGGGGCTGCCGTCGGCGTGGCGGATCATCTCGGCGCTGACCCGCACCGGCAACACGCTACCGTCCTTGCAAACCACGTCGAACGCCACGTCGTCGATGCGCCCACTGCGGACGAAGGCCGCGAACTGCTGTTCGAAGCGGGCCCGCTCGTGGGGGGCGAGCACGTCGCGGATGTTGAGCTTGCCGACCACCTCGTCGCGGCGGTAGCCGAGCATCCGCAGCTCGGAATCGTTGATGGCGATGAAGCGCCCGGCCGGGTCGAGGGAGTGGTAGCCGCAGGGCGCCTGGTTGTAGAGGGCGTCGATCTCGGCGCTGCGCTGACGCACGAGCGCCTCGAGGTGGTTGCGGTGCTGGTCCAGTTCGGCCTCGGCGCGCTTGCGCTCGGAGATGTCGGAGTGGGTGCCGGCCATGCGCAGCGGGGCGCCGTCGGCGTCCCACTCGACGACGCGGCCGCGGGTGAGCACCCACTTCCAGCCGCCGTCCTTGGTCAGGCAGCGCAGCTCGGCCTCGTGGAAGGGCGCGCGTCCCTGGAGATGGCGCTCGATGGCGGCGGTGGTGGCGGGAAAGTCGTCCGGGTGGACGTACTTGGGCCATTCCTCCACCGACAGGTTGCGCTCGCCCTCGGCGAAACCGAGCATCGATTCGAAGCGGGCGCTGACCTCGAAGGCGCCGGTCTGCAGGTTCCACTCCCAGAAGCCCTGATTGCTGCCTTCGAGGACGCGGGCGTAGCGCGCCTCGCTGGCGCGCAGCTGGCGTTCGGCCTCGCGCTGGGGGGTGATGTCGCGCAGCGCGACGCAGATCCAGCGCTCGGCCGTTTCGGTGTCGAAGGCGCTGGCGTGAAAGGCGGCGACGAAGCTCTGTCCGTCGCTGCGGCGGCTGCGCGTCTCGCCCTGCCAGCGGGTGCCCGCCACGGCGTCGGCGAGGCCTTCGGGCGGCGTCTCCCACAGCGTGCGCCAGTTGCGGCCGAGCAGCGCGGCGGGGGTGTAGCCGAGTAGTTCGCACGCAGCCTCGTTGGCGGCCACCACCTCGCCGTCCGGGTGGCAGCACACCAGCGCCTCCGGGCTGTGCACGAACAGGGCCGACGCGACGTAGGCCGGCGGGGAGTGGGGCATGGTGGAGGCGCTCCGGGTCGTAATGGGAAGGATTTACGGCGCGGTGGGGTAAAGCTTTGACCCGGTTTGTAACATGCCGTGGCGTGCCGCACAGGCGGTGAGAAACATCTGCCCCGCGGCCGGCACCCGGCGGGGCGCGGCGCGGGGGCGACTCAACTCGAGCAGCTGACCGCCAGCCCGGCGGCCCAGTCGGGGGGCGGGGCGGCGAAGCGCTCGAACTGCGGCTGCTCGTCGAAGGGCCGCGCGAGGCAGGCGCGCACGGCTTCCACCTCGCTGAAGTCGCCGGCGCGGGCGGCGCGGATGGCGGATTCGGCGATCCAGTTGCGCAGAACGAACTTCGGGTTTGTCGCGTCCATCGCCGCCTGGCGCTCGGCGTCGGGACGGCCTTCGGCGCCGAGGCGGGCGCGCCACAGGGCGAGCCAGGCGTCCAGGGCGTCGCGGTCGAGGGCGAGGTCGCGCAGCGGGGCGTCGGCGGCGGCCCGCTCCGCTTCGTCCACGCGCGCCGGCAGGCGCCCGAGGCGGCGGAAGAACTGGGTGAAGTCGAGGCGCTGCTGCTGCAGCAGGGCGAAGGTGTCGCCGACGAAGTCCTCGTCGCCGGGCAGGGCCTGGGCGAGGCCGAGCTTGGCGCGCAGCAGGTCCATGAAGCGGGCCTCGAAAGTGGGCGCGTAGCTCGACTCGATGGTGGCCTGCACGTCGTCGGGTTCGCCGATCAGGGACGACAGGGCGTGGCCGAGGGCGTAGAGGTTCCAGTGCCCGATCTGGGGCTGGGCGCGGTAGCTGTAGCGGCCGTGGTCGTCGGAGTGGTTGCAGATGTGGCCGGCGTCGAAGGCGTCCATGAAGCCGAAGGGGCCGTAGTCGAGGGTCAGGCCGAGGATCGACATGTTGTCGGTGTTCATCACGCCGTGCATGAAGCCGACCGCCTGCCACTGGGCGATGAGGCCGGCGGTGCGCCGTGCCACGTCGGACAGCAGCGCGGCGTAGGGGTTGGCGGCGGCGCGGCAGTCGGGGCGGAAGCGGTCGATGACGTAGTCGGCGAGCTGGCGCAGTTCGGTCGGCCGGTTGCGCGCGGCCCAGTGCTCGAAGGAGCCGAAGCGGATGAAGCTGGGGGCGAGACGGGTGACGACGGCGGCGGTCTCGATCTCCTCGCGGCGCACCGGCGCCGGCGAGCCGACCACGCACAGCGCGCGGGTGGTGGGGATGCCCAGCGCGGCCATCGCCTCCGAGCACAGGAATTCGCGGATGCTCGAGCGCAGCACCGCGCGGCCGTCGGCAAAGCGCGAGTAGGGCGTCTGGCCGGCGCCTTTGAGCTGGATTTCCCAGCCGCTGCCGGGGCCCGCCACTTCGCCGAGCAGGTGGGCGCGGCCATCGCCGAGCTGCCCGGCCCAGACGCCGAACTGGTGGCCGGAGTACACCGCCGCGAGCGGTTCGCTGCCGGGCAGCAGGCGGTTGCCGGCAAAGGCCTGGGCAAACTCCGGGCGGGCGAACTCGGCGGGGTCGAGGCCGATCAGCGCGGCGGCGTCGGGGCTGGCGGCGACGAGATGGGGCTCGGGCAGCGGCTCGGGCGGCAGGCGGGTGTAGAAGGCGTCCGGCAGGCGCGCGAAGGCGTTGTCGAAGGGAAGGGTTTCGAGGGTGGCCATGGTCGGTTGGGGAGGGCTGTCGTTGTTGTGGGGGCGCTGCGGATCGGACCTGCGGGCGGCGGGCTTTGTTCCGCCGCCGTCGGCGCGGCAGGATAGCCCGAAGCGGGCCGGCGCCGGGGCGTTCGGGCAAATTGCCCGGCGACGATGGGGTAATCTGCGGGGCGCGCGGCGCCCGCCGGTGCGCGCGACCCTGCCCGCCGCCTGAGGCGGCGCTCCGTTCCCTTCCGTTCCCTTTTCCGCGCCGTGCCCGCATGAAGGATTGCCCGACCACCCCGCCCGCCGCCCCGGCCGCGGTGGACCTCAAACGCCACCTGCTGCTGCGGGTGAGCCTGTTCGCGCTGGCCGTCGGCGTGGTGGCCACGGTGGTGGTGCTCCACCAGACCCGGGCGCGCATCCGCGATCACCTGGCCCGCACCGGCGTCACGGTCGAGCGGCTGATCGCCGGCGAGGCCGACCAGTTGCGCGATGCGTTCCGGCGCAGTCTGGACGGGCTGGCCCTCACGTCGCTGGATGGCATCGGCCCGCTGCTGGGCATCTGCGTGGCCGTGGAAGATCTCTACAAGCGTCCGGTGGTGAGCCGCTGCTTTCACGACGACGGCGAGGCGCCGACGCCGGTGCGCTGGCTGCTGGCGCGACTCATCGGGCCGGAGGTCGCCTACCGCGGGGTGATCGGCCAGTACCCGGGGGTGAAGGTGGGCGAGTTCGTCGTCACGCCGGATCTCGACAGCGAGGGCCGCGCCGCGTGGGTGCAGATCCGCACCGTGCTGGGCATGAGCCTGGCGATCCTGCTGCTCAACCTGCTGATCTACCGCCCGGTGCGCCGCGCCCTGCGGCCGGCCGACCAGATCCTGGCGGTGCTGGGGCGGATGGAGGCCGGCGACCTGTCGGCGCGGATGCCGCGCCCGCGGCTGATCGAGCTGCGGCGCATCGCCGCCGGCTTCGACCACCTCGCCGCGCAGCTCCAGAAAACCCTCGCCGCCCAGCGCCAGCTCGCCCAGCGCCTGCTGGCGGTGCGCGAGGAGGAGCGCCGCCGGCTGGCCCGCGAGCTGCACGACGAATTTGGCCAGTGCCTCGCGTCGGTGGGGGCCGAGGCGGCCTTCATCGCCGCGCGGGCGGAATCCACCGATCCGTCGCTGCTGCCGGCCGCCCGGGCGGTGTCGGCGGTGACCGGTCACATGATGGAAAGCCTGCAGGGCATCCTGCACCAGCTGCGGCCGGTGGGGCTGGAGGAGTTCGGCCTGACTGCGGCCCTCGAGCAGCTGGTGGCCGGCTGGCGGCGGCGCATGCCGGGCTGCGATTTCGCCCTGACCGTGACGGGCGCCGTCGATGGGTTGCCCGACGGGCTCACGGTGAGCCTCTACCGCATCGTGCAGGAGAGCCTCACCAACGCCCTGCGCCACGGCACGCCGGGCCGGGTGGCGGTGGACCTCGCGCGGGACGCCGCCGGCTGCCGGCTGCGGGTGGAGGACGACGGCGAGGGCGATGCCCCGCCGAGCCCCGGCAGCGGGCTGGGCGTGCTGGGCATGTGCGAGCGCGTCGAGGCGCTGGGCGGGCAGTTCGCCCTCGAACCCCTGGCGCCCCGCGGGATGCGGGTGCGGGTGGATTTTTCGCCCGAGGCGCTGCAAGCCACGGAGCCCACCCATGACTGAGCACACCCGCCTACTGCTGGTGGATGACCACGCGGTGGTGCGCGAAGGCTACCGTCGCCTGCTGGAAACCCGGCCGGACCTGCAGATCGTGGCCGAGGCGGCCTCGGCCCGCGAGGCGCAGGCGCAGTTTCGCGACCACGCGCCCGACGTGGTGGTGCTCGACCTCGGCCTGCCCGACATGGGCGGGGTCGAGCTGATCCGTCGCCTGCTCCAGCGGGACGCGGGGGCGCGCATCCTGGTGTTCTCGATGCACCGGGAGCCGCTGTTCGCCACCCAGGCGCTGCGGGCCGGCGCGCTGGGCTACGTGACCAAGAGCAGCCCGCCGGACGTGCTGGTGAGCGCGGTGTACCAGGTGGCGGCGCGGCGCCAGGTAATCAGCCCGGACATCGCGCCGGAGCTGGCGCTGGCCCTCATCGACCGCCCGAAGGCGCCGCTCGCCGAGCTGGCCCCGCGGGAGTTCGAGATCCTGCGCCTGCTCCTCGACGGGCTGGGGGCCGAGGAGATCGGCGCCCGCCTGTCGATCTCGGCCAAGACGGTGCAGAACTGCCACTACCAGATCAAGAGCAAGTTGGGTGTGCGCAGCGACATCGAGCTGACCCGGCTGGCGCTGCGTCTCGGGTTGATCTGAGCCGGCTCAGGCCGTGGCGGCCGCGGCCCGCTGGGCCTCGAACAGCGCCTGCAGGGTGTCGAGCGTCAGCTCGGCGATGGTCTGGCCGGCGTCGTCGAGGATCTCGTAGAGCAGTTCGCCGGGCAGCGGCCGCATGCTGAACAGCACGATCGCGTCCTCGGCGCCGCCGCCTTCCCGGTGGGGTGTCTCGCTGGCCGGCGAGACGGTGTAGCTGCCGGTGGGGCGCACCTCGCGCAGGCGGCCGTCCAGCTCGTAGAGCCGGTGTTCGCCACGGATCACGAAGGTGTGGTTGAGGGCCTTGTGGCGGTGCAGGACGATCTGCCGGCCGGCGTCGAAGCGGAACAGCACGTCGGCGATGCGGCGCGCCATGTCTACTTCGAGGATCGAATAAGCGAAGTGGGGAAAGTCGCCGAAGGGCTGCCAGCGGATGGCGTCGAGGTCGAAGGCGTGGGGCATCGGGGTCTCCTGAAGGGTTTGGGTTTGGCCGGATGGCCGACGCCAGTAAACCCCGCCGGGGGGCGGGCCGCCGAGGTCAATCTGCCCGCCCGGGCCCGGGCAGACAGCCCGACGGGGGCGGGCCTCCCGGCGTCGGGCAAATTGCCCGTCCGATCCGGGGCAGGATGCCGCCGACGGCCCGTCGTGCCGGCCATAAAGTGGCTCGGGAGACAGGCGCCGCGGTGGCGCCGTCCGCAACCGACGGAGACCGATATGCGCGATCTGAAGCGGGTTGCCGTGCTGCTCCTGCTGCTGGCCTCCGGCGCGGCGGCCGAGGCCGGCAACCCGTTCTGCGGTGGCCCGGTGCCCCAGGCCGGCGAGCCCACCGACCTGGCCCACGTGGTGGGCGACCAGACCCTGGAATACCTCGCCGACCAGCCCGCCAGCCTGATGGTGTGCAGCAAGGGCTATCTGTTCGAGAAGTGCGGCGACCACGCGACGGCGATGAAGATCTTCGACCGCTGCATCGCCGCCGGCTACATCGGCGCGATGATCTGGAAGGCGCTGATGCTCCAGGACGGCGCCGAGGTGCCCCGCGATCTCCCCGGCGCCGCCGAACTGATGCGCCGCGCCGCCGAATCGGGCGATTCGCCCTACGCGGTGCTCGGCAAGCTCCACTACGCCAGCGCGCTCCACGAGGGCAAGGGCGTGCCGAAGGACGAGGCGGCCGCCCGGCGCTGGTTCGAGGCCGCCGCGGCCGACGGCAACCCGGACGCCATCGAGTTTCTGCGCACCGGCTACCACGTGGGCGACCGGGACGGCGCGGCGCGGGGCGTGGGCGTGCCGCCGCCGGCGCAGGCCACCCCGTTGCCGGGTGATGTGCAGGAGTCGGCCGCCCGCCCGATGGAGCGCATCGGCGCCGCTGCACCGATGGCCCACCGGCTGAGCCAGGCCCCCGTGTCGCGCCCCGCCGCGCCGCCGGTGGCGCCGAACACCGATTTGCCTCCCGCGGCCAACGCCGCGCCACCATCCGTCCGCCCGGGCTTGCGCCTCGATCCGGTGGTGCCGTCTGCCGCACGGCCGGCCTCGAACTCCGCCGGCGGCCTGCTGGCGGTGCTGCTCACCGCCTTTGCTGCCGGCGCCTTCGGTCAGGCCTGGCGCGGCCGGCGCGTCACCCCTTCCCTTGTCCTTTCCGGAGCCTGAACCATGAACCCTTCCATCGACGGCCTGATGTACGCGGCCAGCCAGCTGTTCCTGATCCCCGTGCTGGCCGCCATCGGCCTGCTCTTCGTGTATGCGTTCTACGCCCTCGGCGCCTTCCTGTGGCAGATGGCGCAGCGTCGTGCCGGCGTGGCGGCCGGTTTCGAGCTGGCGGTGGCACGCCGGGCCGACCCGTGCCTGCAGCCGGCCCAGCTGGAATCCATCGCCGTGGCGCGGCTGGAGCGGGTGCGCATCGCCACCCGGGTGACACCGATGCTCGGGCTGGTGGCGACGATGATCCCGATGGGGCCGGCCCTCACGGCGCTGGGCGAGGGTGACCTGGGCGACGTGTCGCGCAGCCTGACGGTGGCCTTCTCGGCGGTGATCCTGGCGCTGATCGCGGCGGCGCTGACCTACTGGATCGGACAGGTGCGCCGACGCTGGTACGCCGACGATCTGCTCGCCATCGAGCAGGGCGACCTGGCTGCCCGCCCCGCCGGCGAGGGCGCGCGATGAGCGGCCTGCGGCGCCGGCTGACGGAAGATGCCGACGGGGACGACCCGCTGCTGTCGGTGGTCAATTTGATCGACGTGTTCCTGGTGCTGGTGGCGGCGCTGCTGCTGGCGGTGGCGAAGAATCCGCTCAACCCCTTCACCGACGAGCGCGTGACGGTGATCCGCAACCCGGGCACGTCGGGCATGGAGGTGGTGGTGAAGGAGGGCCGCAAGATCGAGCACTTCCGCGGCGACGGGGCGAGCCAGTCGGCGGCGGGCGGCGTGCGCGCCGGCAGCGCCTACCGGATGCCCGATGGCGGGCTGGTGTACGTGCCGGAGTAGCGATGCGTGCGCCGGGGGCGCTCAGCCGAGGCTGCGCGGCACCCGGACCTCGAATTCGGCGCCGCCGTCGGGGTGGTTGCGGGCGGTGATGGTGCCCCGGTGGCCGGCGACGATTTCCTGGACGATCGCCAGACCGAGGCCGGTGCCGCCGGCCCCGGTCTTGGTGGCGCTGCTCTGCACGAACTTGTCGAAGATGTGGTGCTCCTCGCCGGTCGGGATGCCGACGCCCTGGTCGCGCACCAGCAGGGCCAGCGCCTCGTGCTTGCCGACCATCGCGTCGCGATAGGTCACGGTGATGGTGCCGCCGTCGGGCGAGAACTTGATGGCGTTGGCGAGCAGGTTCTGGAAGGCGTGGTGGAACTGCTGGATGTCCAGCGCGGCGACGGTGCTGGTGGTGTGGGTCTCGATGACCAGGTGGAGCTTCTGCTGGGCGATCAGCGCGGCGAGGTCGCCCTGGACGCGGCCGACCACCACCGCCATGTCGGCCGGGCTGAGGTTGAAGTTGACCCGCCGGGCTTCGAGCTTGGCGAGGTCGAGCAGGTCGTTCACCAGGTCGGCGAGGCGGCTGCCGCTCTGGTGGATGCGCGCGAAGTAATTGACGATCTTTTCGTTGGGCACCTGGCCGCTGCGGGTTTCGCCGAGCCGCGCGTAGGACAGGATGCCGTGCAGCGGGGTGCGGAACTCGTGGGACATGTTGGCGAGGAATTCGCTCTTGAGCTGGTTGGCCCGCTCGGCGCTTTCCTTGGCGCGTACCAGATCGGCGGTCTGGGCGGCGACGAGTTCGGAGAGGTGGTCGCGGTGGCGCAGCAGCTCGGCCTCGATCTGCTTGCGGGCCGAGATGTCCTTGGAGGTGCCGCGGTAGCCGAGGAATTCGCCGTCGGCGCCGAACACCGGCCGGCCCGCGAGACTGAGCCACGAGAGGCCCAGATTGCCGGTGCGCACGCAGTATTCGAAGTCGCGGAACTCCTCGCGGCGGGCGATGGCGGCGTGGTAGCGCGCCCATTTTTCGGTGTCGGCGAGGTCTTCCTCGAGGGCGAAGTCCTCACGCCGCCGGCCCTGCACCACGTCGATCATCTCGCCGCCGCGGGGGCCGCGGCCGAGGTAGGCGGTGAAGCGCATGTCGGCGTCGGTCTCCCAGTACCAGTCGGACGATACCGCCGAGTAGTCGCGGAAGCGCTGCTCGCTTTCCTTGAGGGCTTGTTCGCGGTCGCGCAGGGTGGTGATGTCGGAGCCGACGATCACGACGCCTTCGAGCTTGCCGCTGCGCTCGTACAGCGGTGCGGCGCGCAGCATGAAATGGCGCGTGGCCCCGCCCGGCAGATGGCTGGTGAGGCAGGTTTCCATCTCGACGCTGCCGCGCTGCAGGATGGTGCGGAACAGTACCGAGCCGGCCGGGACGCTCGGCGCGGCGGCCTGCAGCGGGGCCAGGGTCTCGGCGGCGAGGAGGGCGTCGGGCGAGGTGCCGATCAGCGTCGCCGGATCGATGCCGAGGCGGCGCCGCAGGGCGGCGTTGGCGCGGCTGATGGCGCCGAAGCGGTCGACTACCAGCAGCAGGCTGTCCATCGTGTCCATCACGTTGGTGACGAAGGCGCTCAGCCGCGCCTGTTCGGCGCTGTGCTGTTCGAGCAGGCGCGACTTGGCGCTGATCTCGTCCACCATCGCGTCCATCATGCCGGTGACGACGGTGATCTGCTGTTCGAGGGTGGTGTTGGCCTCGCGCAGGGCTTCGACCTCGGCGCGCAGGCGCTGGAGTTCGCCCCGGACGGTGCTTTCGCTGCTCGCCTGCGGTTCGGCCAGGACGACGCAGAAGTCGTCGCCCACCTGACGTACCGGCAGGCTGGCCTGTTCGTCGGCGGTGGCGATCTGCAGGCCGTGGGCGGGGCAGATCAGGTTGCCGTTGGCGTCCTCGGGGCTGTGGTCGAGGCGGTGGCCTTCGTGGGGGCAGGCGGAGGGCACGGCGACCCAGCCGCCGTCGCGGGGCACCACGAGGATGTGCAGCGGTTCGTTCTGGCCGGGCAGGGTGACGGTGCCGCACATGCGCGGGCTGCCGACCACCTGGCGCAGTTTGTGGATGGGGAGGATCAGCGGCGCGTTCACGCCCAGCGCTCCCGGATGCGGGCGGCGGCCTGCTCGACGGCGGCAGCGACGGGGGCCGACAGGCCCGGCGAGAAGGCGGCGAGGTGCGCGATTTCGGCGCCGACGAGGCGGATTGGCGGTACGCGTTCGAGGGCGGCGGGCAGGAGCCGCAGCAGGCTGCCGACTCCGGCGCCGTGGAAGCCGCTGTCCACCTCGTCGGCGGCGCCGGCGGCGATGGCGGTGGCGTCGAGTTCATGCAGCGAGCCGGGCGGGCCGAAGCCGCGTACGGCGTCGACGACGATGGCCGCGCGGCAGCCGTCGAAGCAGCCGATGGCGGCGAGTCCGGCCAGGTCGGCGCGCATCAGGCGCACGTCGGCCGGCAGCGCCGTGGCGGCGAGGCGGGCGTGCACCGCCGGGCCGAAGCCGTCGTCGCCGTGCAGTTCGTTGCCGAAGCAGACGATGTGAAGGGGCTCAGACGCCATAGCGGTGCCGTTTGCCGCTGCCCACGAAATGGACGGTGCACACCAGGCAGGGGTCGTGGGAGCGGACGATGTGGCCGATCTCGACGGGGTCGGACGGGTCGGCGAGTTCGAGGCCGATGACGCTCTGCTCCCAGTGCCCGTGCTGGCCGGCGCTGTCCTTCGGCGAGGCGTTCCAGGCGGTGGGGGTGACGATCTGGTAGCGGCTGATGCGCCCGTCCTCGACCTGCAGCCAGTGGCCGAGGGTGCCGCGGGCGGCCTGCACGAAGCCGTAGCCCTCGCCGTGGCTGAAGGCGTCGGCGGGAGGCGGGAGGTAGTGGGGCGTGTCGAGCTGGCGGGCCAGTTCGGTCAGATGGTGCTTCATCCAGTACAGCGTGTGGCCGGTGCGGCGCAGGCGCGCGAACTGCCGCAGCCAGGCGTTGGGGCCTTCGCGGCCGAGCAGGTCGGCGAGCAGGCGGTCGCCGCTGGTGAGCAGCTCGGCCAGCGGGCCGGTCTCGACCACCTTGTCGCCGTAGCGCGGGGCCTTGGCCCAGGTGTAGCGGTCGGTGTCGGGCTGATAGTCGGGCACCGTCTCGCCGATGAAGGGGTGGCGGCCGCCGGGGTAGGGGCGGTACCAGGCGTGGCGGACGTGTTCGTTGACCTGAAACTGGTCGAAGGGGTCGAGGCGGCCGTCGTCGGCGCTGTAGAGGCCGCCGGCGAGCAGCGTGGCGGGGGCGTCGTAGGGCGGCTGCCAGCGCGCCGGGTCGTGCCAGGCGCCGGCGGACAGGAAGTGGCGGGCGCCGCCGCCGATGGTGTGGAGGCCAATGGCGCGGGCGAAGCGGGTCAGCAGGCCGATGGCGCTGGTGGCGTGGGGGGCGGCGTCGAGCCAGGTGAAGAAAGCGTCGGCGCCGTCGAGGGCGAGCCAGTTGTCGAGGCTGTCGCCGATGGCTTCGCGCTCGTACCAGTCGATGGCCTGGTCGACGAGGTCGTTGCAGTCGATGAGGTCGCGTGCGGTGGCGCCGCGGGTGATGCCGCCGGGCAGCATGTACGAGGAATGGGGCCACTGCCCGCCGAAGATCGCCACCAGCTCGACGATCTTGCGCGAGGTGGCAAGCGTGGAGCGCACCACCCGCCCCTTGAGCGGCGCGAAGGCGGCTTCGGCCTCGGCGTACAGCGGCTGGGCGGCGTAGCGGGGGTTGAGGAAGTCGGGCGTGAAGAACAGGAAGCTCTGGCGCAGGTCGCTCTGGACGTTCTCGGCCATCAGGCACAGGTTGCGCACCAGGGTGGCCTGGGGCGGCACCGGCAGCCGGGCGAGCCGTTCGAGGGCCAGCGCGGCGGTGTAGAGGTGGGCGGTGCCGCAGATGCCGCAGACCCGCGGCGTGATGACGAGGCCGTCCTTGGGGGCGCGGTCGATCAGCAACTGCTCGAAACCGCGGAACAGGGTGCCGACGCAGCGGGCGTCGACCACGCGGTTGCCGTCCAGGTCCACCTGGAATTCGAGATCGCCTTCGACGCGGTTGAGGTCGATGTTGAGGGTGGTACGGGCCATGGCGGGGCTCAGGGTTCCATGTCGCGGTTCTTGATGCGCAGGGGCGCCGCGGCGTGGGCGAGGTTCTTGTAGGCGATGTAGTGGGCGCGGGAGACGCCCAGCGGCAGCGCAATGGGCACGGCGCCGATCTTTTCGGTGCGGAACAGGTCTCCGTCCCGCGGGAAGCCCGGCGAGGTGCAGCCGAAGCAGGGCACGCCGACGCGGGGCTTGCTGCTGCGCCGGTTCCACAGCTCGCTGTTGCAGTTGGCGAGGGTGTTGGGGCCCTGGCAGCCGAGGTTGAAGAACAGGCAGCCGCGGCCGCCGAAGTTGACCTCCTCGAGGTCGTACTCGTGGTACTCGTTGCGCGTGCAGCCCTGGTGGACGGTGCTGCCGTAGAAGGCGCGCGGGCGGTTCAGGAAGTCGAGTTCGAGGGGCAGGCCCTGGGCGATCATCGCCAGGCTGCGGGTGATGGTGGTCGGGTGGGTCGGGCAGCCGGCGAGGTTGATGACCGGCAGGCCGGCGCCGGAGCGCCAGTCGGGCGGCAGCAGGCCGCCGGGCGTTTCGCGGTCGAACTGCATGCCGGTGCAGTCGGTGGGGTTGGGCGGCGCGGCGGGAATGCCGCCGAAGGCCGCGCAGGTGCCCACCGCCACCACGTAACGGGCGCGCCGGGCCAGCGCCTCGGCGATCTGCAGCTTGGGGCGGCCGCGGTAGCTGTCGAACATGCCGGTGCCGTGGGGGCCGGTGATGAGGCTGCCCTCGACGCACAGGATGTCGAGGGGCTGGGTGCCGGCCTCGACGGCCGCGATCAGCGCACCGAGCGCGCCGGCGGGTTCGGCGGTGAGCGACGGGTGCCACAGGATGTCGAGGGTGCCGGCGCGGACCAGGCTCTCGACGGAAGGGCTGTCGGCGGTGAGCAACGACATGGTGTCGCCGCTGCAGGCACCGGTTTGAAGCCAGAGCAGGGTTGCCATCGTGACACTCCACCGGAACGTAGGGGTTGCACTCGGAAGTGAGCCGGCGGACGCGAACCCGGGCAGGCTCGACCGCTTCCCGGGGTTTACGTCAGTCGCGTCGGCAGGCTTTAGGCCTGTCTATACCAAAGGATATAGGTCAACCGTGTGTCAGATGCCCGAAATGGGTTCCAGTTCCGCGATCTCGGCATCGGAGAGCAGGCGCGACCGGGTGAAGAAGGCGCGCCCCTTGCCGCAGTCGAGGGAAAAGTCGCCGCCGCCGCCGGGCTGCACGTCGAGGGTGAGCTGGCTGCTGCCGTAGTACTGGAACTCCTGGTGGCCGAGCCAGAACTCGGCGCCGCCGACCTGGCCGAGGCACAGCATGGTCTGGCCGGGCGTGACTTCGCCGACCTTGTAGCAATTGGGCACGCTGCCGTCGCAGCAGCCGCCCGAGAGCAGGAACATCAGCGGGCCGAATTCGGCACGCAGTTCGTCGATGAAGGCGAGGGCGGATTCGGTGGCGACGATGCGGGGGATCATGCTCAAGCTCCGGATAAAAAAGCGGGACGGGATCGCTCCCGCCCCGCAACACCTTGCCTTACAAGAGAACGACAGGCCGCCCCGGGGCCGGGGCGGCAGGCCGGCCGGACGCGCGCCAGGCCGGCCGGTACTGCATCAGAAGAAGCCCAGCTTGTTCGGGCTGTAGCTGACCAGCAGGTTCTTGGTCTGCTGGTAGTGGTCGAGCATGACCTTGTGGGTTTCACGGCCGATACCGGATTCCTTGTAGCCGCCGAAGGCCGCGTGAGCCGGGTAGGCGTGGTAGCAGTTGGTCCATACGCGGCCGGCCTTGATGTTGCGGCCCATGCGGAAGGCACGGCTGCCGTCACGGCTCCACACGCCGGCGCCGAGGCCATAGACGGTGTCGTTGGCGATGGCGAGGGCTTCGGCTTCGTCCTTGAAGGTGGTCACGGCCAGCACCGGCCCGAAGATCTCTTCCTGGAAGATGCGCATCTTGTTGTGGCCCTTGAACAGGGTCGGCTGGACGTAGTAGCCGCCAGCCAGTTCGCCGTCGAGGTGAGCCTGGTCGCCACCGACGAGCACCTGGGCGCCTTCGCCCTTGCCGATCTCGAGGTAGGCCTTGATCTTGGAGAGCTGGTCGGCGGAAGCCTGGGCACCGATCATGGTGTCGGTATCCAGCGGGCTGCCCTGCTTGATCAGCTTGACGCGGGCGACGGCGCGTTCGATGAACTTGTCGTAGATGGATTCCTGGATCAGGGCGCGGGACGGGCAGGTGCACACTTCGCCCTGGTTGAAGGCGAACAGCACCAGGCCTTCCACGGCCTTGTCGAAGAACTCGTCGTCAGCGGCGGCGATGTCTTCGAAGAACACGTTGGGGGACTTGCCGCCCAGTTCCAGGGTGGCGGGGATCAGGCTGGTGGCGGCGGCCTGGGCGATCACGCGGCCGGTGGCGGTGGAGCCGGTGAAGGCGATCTTGGCGATGCGCTTGCTGGTGGCCAGCGGCATGCCGGCTTCGCGGCCAAAACCGTTCACGATGTTCAGCACGCCCGGGGGCAGCAGGTCGGCGATCAGCTCGACCAGCACCAGGATGGAGATCGGGGTGGATTCGGCGGGCTTCAGCACGACCACGTTGCCGGCGCCGATGGCGGGGGCCAGCTTCCAGGCGGCCATCAGGATCGGGAAGTTCCAGGGGATGATCTGGCCGACGACGCCCAGGGGCTCATGGAAGTGGTAGGCGACGGTGTTCTCGTCGATCTCGGACAGGGAGCCTTCCTGCGAGCGCAGGCAGCCGGCGAAGTAGCGGAAGTGGTCGACGGCCAGCGGGATGTCGGCGTTCAGGGTTTCGCGGATCGGCTTGCCGTTGTCGACGGTCTCGGCGTAGGCCAGCTTTTCCAGGTTGGCTTCGAGGCGGTCGGCGATCTTGAGCAGCAGGTTGGCGCGCTCGGCGGCCGGGGTGCGGCCGAACTTGTCGGCGGCGGCGTGGGCGGCGTCGAGGGCCAGCTCGATGTCTTCGGCGGTGGAACGGGCAGCCTTGGTGTAGGGCTTGCCGGTGATCGGGGTGATGACGTCGAAGTACTCGCCCTTGACCGGGGCAACCCACTGGCCACCGATGAAGTTGTCGTACTTGGACTTGTATTGAACCTTGGCGTCGGCAGAGCCGGGAAGTGCGTACAGCATGTAAGTCTCCTCCTGAATTTGGGTCGAGAACGCCTGTCGCAGCGTTGAACTCTTTTCAGCAGGGTACGTGCCAGTCCGGAATCAGCTTCGTCTATTGGGTCAAAAGTCTTACTTATCAGCGGCTTGGGTTTTCGTCAAAAAATTGTGCGGCGCAGCGTCCAGGGTGCAAAAGTGTCTTGAAATGGAGCAGGTGCTCCAAATGCCATGTGCACGGTGGAGCACCTGCCCGCCGCGTCAGCTCCCCTTCGACTGGGTGGAGCGGCTGGTGCCCGTGACGACGCCCGCCTCGTCGAAGTGGACGTTGAAGAACACGTCGGCGCTGAATTCCGGCGGCAGCCGCCAGTCCCACACCTCTTCCTTCTTGAGGGCGAACTTCTGCACCGAGCGGGGCTTGCCGAGCAGGCGGCGCACCTGGTCGCGGGTCCAGCCGGGCTGCACGCGGGCGAAGTTCTGCGGGGTGAGCACGTTCTCGAAGCTGCGCAGCACGTTGTCGGGCCCAATGGTGGCCATGAAGCATTCGGTGCCTTCGGGCTGGCGGGTGTATTCCCAGGTCACGCTGCCGTCGTCGTTGCGCCATTCGATGCCGGGCTTGCCGAGCTTGTCGCGCACGTCGTAGCCGGTGGACTGGCCGGGTTTGAGGTCGTGGGTGGTCACCGCGTCGCAGGCGGCGAGGCCGAGCAGGGCCAGCACGCCGAGTAGCAATGAGCGCAGTTTACGCATCGGTGGGTCTCCTTGGGTCGAAATGGCGCCCAACCGGCCAAAATGGCCGGGCTTGGTTACAATCGCTCCATTCTGGCATGAACACCCTTTGTGGAGGATGGACAGGTGAAAGCTCGGGTAACGATTCGGTTCGTCGCTGCGGCGACCATGGCGGCCAGTTCGCTGGCGATGGCGGAGACGGTGGTCAAGATCGGCTTCGCCGGTCCGCTCACCGGGCCCATCGCCCACGTGGGCAAGGATGAGCAGTTTGGGGCCCAGCTGGCCCTCGACGACGCCAACGCCAAGGGCGTCACCCTGGGGGGGCAGAAAGTGCGCTTCGAGCTGATGGCCGAGGACGACCAGGCCGATCCGCGCACCGCCACCACCGTCGCCCAGCGGCTCGTCGATGCCGGTGTGAAGGGCGTGGTCGGGCACGTCACCTCCGGCGCGGCGATTCCCGCCTCGCGCATCTATGAGCAGGGCGGCATCCCGTCGATCACCCCGTCGTCCACCAGTCCCAAGCTGACCCGTCAGGGCTTCAAGACCACTTACCGCGTCATCGCCAACGATCTCCAGCAGGGGGCGGCGATGGCCGGTTTCGCCGTCGATGTGCTGAAGGCCCAGCGCATCGCGGTGATCGACGATCGCACCGCCTACGGCCAGGGCCTCGCCGACGCGCTGGTGGAAAGCCTCAAGGCGCGCGGGGTGAAACCCGTCGGCCGAGAGTTCACCAACGACAAGGCCACCGACTTTGCCGCCATCCTCACCAAGCTCAAGGCCGCCAAGCCCGATGCGCTTTTCTACGGCGGCATGGACGCCCAGGGCGCGCCGCTGCTCAAGCAGATGAAGCAGCTCGGCATCACCGCAAAATACCTGGGCGGCGACGGCGCCTGCACCGCCGAGATGATCAAGATCGCCGGCGCCGCGATGAGCTCCGACGTGTATTGCACCCAGGCCGGCATTCCGATGGACAAGATGCCCGCCGGCAAGGTCTTCAACGAGCGCTTCACGAAGCGCTTCAACGTGCCGGTCCAGCTCTACGCGCCCTACAGCTACGACGCGGCGACCGCGCTCATCGAGGCGATGAAGCTCGCCAACTCGGCCGAGCCGGCCAAGTTCCTGCCGCTGATGGGCAAGGTCAGCTTCAAGGGCGTGACCGGCAACATCGGGTTCGATGCCAACGGCGACTCCCGCGAGGGCGGCGTGGCGCTTTACCAGTTCAACAAGGGCAAGTGGGAAGTGCGCCCCTGAGGCGCCCACGGGCGCCGTGCGGCCAGATGGCCCTGAAGTTGCTTGATCGCAGTCAATTGCACTGAACCGCTCTCATCTGAGGAGAAAAACGCATGAAAATCACCCTTGTCGCTCTCGCCGTGCTCGGTCTTGGTGCATCCGCCGCGCAGGCCCAGGAAGTGGTCAAGATCGGTGCCGCCGCGCCGCTCACCGGCACCCAGTCGCACCTGGGCAAGGACATCGAGAACGGCGTGCGCCTCGCCGTGGAGGAATACAACGCCAAGGGCGTGACGCTCGGCGGCAAGAAGGTGAAGTTCGAGGTGATGGCCGAGGACGACGCCGCCGATCCGAAAACCGCCACCAACGTCGCCCAGCGCCTCGTGGACGCGGGCGTCAAGGGCGTGGTCGGCCACCTCAATTCGGGCGCCTCGATCCCCGCCTCGCGCATCTACAACGACGGTGGCGTGCCGCAGGTGTCGCCGGCCTCGACCAACCCCAAGCTCACCCAGCAGGGCTTCAAGGCCACTTTCCGCACCATCGCCAACGACGTGCAGCAGGGCCTCGGCATCGGCCGCTTCGCCGCCACCAGCCTGGGCAAGAAGGTCGCCGTCATCGACGATCGCACCGCCTACGGCCAGGGCCTCGCCGACGAGGTGGAGAAGGCCGTCAAGGCCAGCGGCGGCACCGTGGTGACGCGCGAATTCACGAGCGACAAGGCCACCGACTTCCTCGCCATCCTCACCCGCATCAAGGCCAAGAGCCCCGACGTGATCGTCTACAGCGGCATGGACACCCAGGGCGGCCCGATGCTCAAGCAGATCAAGCAACTGGGCATCGGCGCCAAGTTCATCACCGGCGACGGCGGCTGCACCGGCGAGATCATCAAGCTGGCGGGCGACGCGATCGGCCCCAACGCGTACTGCACCCAGCCCGGCCTGCCCCTCGAGAAGATGCCGGGCGGCAAGGATTTCAACGCCCGCTTCAAGAAGCGCTTCAATGCCGATGTGCAGATCTACGCGCCCTACGCCTACGACGCCGCCTCGGCGATCATCGAGGCGATGAAGGCCGCCAACTCGTCCGACCCCGCGAAGTACGCGCCGGCCATCGCCAAGGTCAACTTCCCCGGCGTGATCGGGACGGTCGCCTTCGACGCCCGGGGCGACATCAAAGATGGCGCGGTCACCGTCTACCAGTTCAAGGCCGGCAAGTGGGACGCCGTGCACTGAGCCACGCCTGAATCTGCCGGGCTGGCCGGACGCGTGGCGAGTGCCGCGGCTGTCCCGGTCGGCCGCGGCGGCGGCGTGCGCCGGCACCGGGCGCCTGGTCTCCCTCGAGGGCGGGCGCCGTGCCGGAGCCTTTCTCCCTTCTTCCGGGCTGCATCCATGGAAACCCTCCTCCAACAAACCGTGAACGGCCTCGTGGTCGGTAGCGTGTATGCGCTGATCGCCTTGGGCTACACGATGGTCTATGGCATTCTGGGCCTCATCAACTTCGCCCACGGCGACGTGCTGATGGTCGGCGCGCTGGTCGCCCTCGAGGCGATCCGCCTGCTCCAGACCCACTATCCCGAACTCGGCCTGGTGCCGACGCTGCTCGCCGGCCTCGGCGCGGCCGTGGTGGCGTGCATGATCCTCGGCTACACCATCGAGCGCACCGCCTACCGCCGCCTGCGCAATGCCCCGCGGCTGGCGCCGCTGATCACCGCCATCGGTGTCTCTTTCCTGCTCCAGACCATGGCGATGATCATCTGGGGCCGCAACTACCACACCTTTCCGCAGCTGGTTTCCACGACGCCCATCGAGCCGGTGGCCGGCGTGTTCATCACCCCGGTGCAGATCGTGATCCTCGCCGTATCGGCGGTGCTGATGATCGGCCTCGTGCTGCTGGTCAATAAAACCCGCCTCGGCCGTGCCATGCGCGCCACCGCCGAGAACCACCGCGTCGCCAGCCTGATGGGTGTCGATACCAACAAGATCATCGCCGCCACCTTCATCATCGGCTCGGCGCTGGCCGCGGTGGCGGGCGTGATGTACTCGTCCAACTACGGCATCGCCCACTACGCGATGGGCTTCATGCCCGGCCTCAAGGCCTTCACCGCGGCGGTGCTGGGCGGCATCGGCAACCTCGCCGGGGCGATGCTCGGCGGCATCGTGCTGGGGCTGGTCGAGTCCATCGGCGCCGGCTACATCGAGGACATGAGCTTTGGCTTCCTCAACTCGAGCTACCAGGACATCTTCGCCTTCATCATCCTCGGCATCGTGCTGATCTTCCGGCCCACCGGCCTGCTCGGCGAGCGTGTCGCCGACCGCGCCTGACCGAGGACAACTCCGAACCATGAACGAACTCGCCCTCGCCATTCCCTGGCTCGGCAAGCGCAACCCGGCGGCGGCCCGCTGGGTGGTGCTCGCCATCGCCTTCGG
This sequence comes from Zoogloea sp., assembly GCF_041911615.1. GTDB lineage: Bacteria > Pseudomonadota > Gammaproteobacteria > Burkholderiales > Rhodocyclaceae > Zoogloea. Next base: position 36,313 of record NZ_JAYROR010000120.1, read on the forward strand.
CGCCCCCTTCTTCGCCATGCTGTTCGGCAAGACCTGGGTGCGCATCCTCGACTTCGCCATGCTCTACGTGATGCTGGCGATCGGCCTCAACCTGGTGGTGGGCTTCGCCGGCCTGCTCGACCTGGGCTACATCGCGTTCTACGCGGTGGGTGCCTACACCTTCGCCTTCCTGGCCTCGCCGCACTTCGAGCTCCACCTGCCGTTCTGGCTGGTGCTGCCGCTGGGGGCGGGCTTTGCCGCGCTGGCCGGGATCATCCTGGGCCTGCCCACGCTGCGCCTGCGGGGCGACTACCTCGCCATCGTCACGCTGGGCTTCGGCGAGATCGTGCGGATCTTCATGAACAACCTGAACCACCCGGTCAACATCACCAACGGGCCCCAGGGCATCAACATGATCGACCCGCTGGTGCTGTTCGGCTGGGACATCTCCAAGCCGCTGAAGATCGGCGACGAGATCACGGTCAATTCCCTGCTGCTGTACTACTACGTGTTCCTCGCCTTCGTGGCGCTGTCGGTGCTGCTGGTGCAGCGCCTGCAGGTGTCGCGGGTCGGTCGGGCGTGGGCGGCGATCCGCGACGACGAGCTGGCCGCCAAGGCGATCGGCATCAACACCCGCAACATGAAGCTGCTGGCCTTCTCGCTCGGTGCCACCTTCGGCGGCGTGTCGGGCGGGCTGTTCGCGGCCTTCCAGGGCTTCGTGTCGCCGGAGAGCTTCTCGCTGATGGAATCCATCGCCGTGCTCACCATGATCGTCTTCGGCGGCATGGGCAACCTGGCCGGCGTGATCGTCGGCGCCATCGCCCTCACCGCGCTGCCCGAGGTGCTGCGATACGTGGCGGTGCCGGTGCAGCAGACGCTGTTCGACAAGGTCATTCTCGACCCCGAGGTGCTGCGGATGCTGCTGCTGTCCCTGGCGATGATCTTCATGATGCTGCTGCGCCCGGCCGGGCTGATCCCCGCCCACAGCCGCTATTCGAAGCCGGAGCTCGTGGTGGGCAAGGAGGGCAAGGCGTGATCACCCTCCTCGAGGCAAAGAACATCACCAAGCGCTTCGGCGGCCTCACCGCCCTGTCCGACGTGTCGCTGACCATCCGCAAGGGCGAGGTCTATGGCCTGATCGGCCCCAACGGCGCCGGCAAGACCACCTTCTTCAACGTACTCACCGGCGCCTACGTGCCCGAAGAGGGCGAGCTGGTCTTCAACGGCACCGAGCTGCCCACCGGCAAGCCGCACCTGGTGGTGGCGGCCGGCATCGCCCGCACCTTCCAGAACATCCGCCTGTTCCGCGAGATGACCGCGCTCGAAAACGTGATGGCCGGCCACCACATCCGCTCCCGCGCCAACCCCTTCTCGATCCTGCTGCAGACGCGCCAGGCGAAGGAAGAGGAACACCTCATCACCGAACGCGCCTTCGAGCTGCTCCGCTACGTGGGCATCGAGCGCTTCGCCGACACGGTGTCGAAGAACCTCTCCTACGGCGACCAGCGCCGCCTCGAGATCGCCCGCGCGCTGGCCACCGAGCCGCAGCTGCTGGCCCTCGACGAGCCCGCCGCCGGCATGAACGCCACCGAAACCGCCAAGCTCCGCGAGCTCGTCCAGACCATTCGCCACGACGGCGTGACGGTGCTGCTGATCGAGCACGACGTGAAGCTGGTGATGGGCCTGTGCGACCGCCTCGCCGTGCTCGACTTCGGCCGCAAGATCGCCGAGGACGTGCCGGCCGAGGTCCAGAAGAACGACGCCGTGATCGCCGCCTACCTGGGCGGCCACGGCACCGCCAAGGCGGAGGCGAAGGCATGAGTACCCCGATCCTGCAACTGCGCGACGTGAAGATCGCCTACGGCGCCATCGAGGCGGTCAAGGGCATCAGCCTCGAACTCGCCGCCGGCGAGCTTGTCTCGCTGATCGGCGCCAACGGCGCCGGCAAGACGACCACCCTCAACGCCATCGCCGGCACCCTGCCCGTCGCCGGTGGCGAACTGCGCTACGACGGTCGCCGCATCGAGAAGCTGCCGGCCCACAAGCGCCTGCGCCAGGGGCTCGCGCTGGTGCCCGAAGGCCGCGGCATCTTCACCCGCCTCACCGTCGAGGAAAACCTGCGCATGGGCGCCTACTGCCGGCGCGACGACGAGGCCATCGAGGCTGACATGGAGCGCGTGTTCACCATGCTGCCGAGGGTCAAGGAGCGCCTCCAGCAGGTGGCGGGCACGCTGTCCGGCGGCGAGCAGCAGATGGTCGCCATCGGCCGGGCGCTGCTGTCGCGGCCCAAGCTGCTGCTCCTCGACGAACCCTCGATGGGGCTCGCGCCGCTGGTGGTCGAGAAGATCTTCGAGGTGATCCGTTCGGTGGCCGCCGAGGGTGTGACCATCCTGCTCGTCGAGCAGAACGCCAATCTGGCGCTGGAGTTCTCCCAGCGCGCCTACGTGATGGAATCGGGCCGCATCACCCTCACCGGCAGTGGCGAAACCCTGCTGGCCGATCCGAAGGTGCGCGCCGCCTACCTGGGCGAGGTCTGATCCGCGCCATCCGGTGCGCTGTTGTCGGATTTCTTTACACCAAACCCCATTGTGGGTAATCCGGTGGGGCTGAATGCCGTGCTGTGTGCGGTTTGTCACAGTCTGGCGCGCTAGTTGCTAGTGTTGGTTCCGACGCCTTCGGCATTCATGTCGAAGGCCTAGAACAATAACGACACCCGCAACGCCAACATGCCCGTCGCCCTCAAAACCGGCCCAAACCGCCTTGTTCCCACCGCCCTTGCCGCCCTGTGCGCCGCCGTGCTGGCCGTGCTGCCGGTGCAGGCGGAAACCCTCTCCGCGGCCGATGTCGTCGCGCGGGTGAGCACCGTCGGTGCCACAGGGTTCAGCGTGGGGCCGGTGGCCGGCGTCAATGTGGTGCTGGGGCTCGATGCGGGCGAAACGCCGTTTGTCGGCGGCGGCGTGCCGGTAGCGGCCAGCGCCGAAGTCAGCGAACCGGCGCTGGGCATGCTGGTGGCCCTCGGGCTGGGGCTGCTGGCCTTGTCGCGGCGGCGCCTGGGGCGCACGGGCAAGCCGGCTCCGCTGATCGAAAAGCTGACGAAAGGCCTTTTCCGGTCTAGGCTTTAACCAGTTCCCCGCGCGGTTTCCTCTTGATCATGTCGCTTCTGTCGGTCGGCGCGGTGCCGGCCCGTTCCTCTTCGGGTGCAAGCCTGTCGGCGGCAGCCGCGTCGCGCGGCGCCACTGCGCCGATGTCGGACGCCGAGCAGCGGACGGTGGATCAGCTCAAGGCGCGCGATCGCGTCGTGCGTGCCCACGAGATGGCGCACATGGCGGCCGGCGCCGGGCTCATCACGCACGGCGCCAGCTTCACTTACCAGACCGGTCCCGACGGCAGGCGTTATGCCGTCGGCGGCGAAGTGGGCATCGACGTCTCGCCGGGCCGCAATCCCGCCGAAACCCTGGCCAAAGCCGAGCGCATCCGTGCCGCCGCGCTGGCGCCGGCCGAGCCGTCGGGCCAGGATCGCCAGGTGGCCAGTGAGGCCGATCGCATGGCCGTCGAGGCGCGCATGGCGATCGGCGCAGGCGAGGGCGATGGCGCGACGGCCGGCGATGCCGGCGCGTCCCAAGCCACCCCCGCGCAGGATCTGGGCCTCCGCTATGCCGCGGCGGCGGGCGGTACCGCGCCCCGCGGCAACCGCATCGATACCTACGCCTGAGCCGCGCCGGCGGTGTGGGCGCACCACTCCACGAGATGCCAGCGTCGCGGCGCGATCGGCCACAGCGCGTAGGCGTGGGGCCGATTGCCGTCGAGGTGGAAGGTGCCGTGATCGACCACCGTCAGTTCGCCGCCGGCCCAGAAGCGCGCCAGGGTTGCGTCCAGCGGTTCGGCGGTCGTGGGCGCACAGGCGGCAGTGCGCGCGGGCGGGGTGGTGGTGGAGATCACGTCGTGGTAGCTGGCCCAGGCGTGGTCGGCGAGGTGCCGGGCGAGGAGCGTCGCCCAGTCCGCGCAGGGGGCGCTGCACTGGCCCAGCACGTTGGAAAACAGGACCGCCGTATCGGGGAAGCGTGCCGCCAGCCGGGCCAGACCGTCGGGCGTCGCCAGGGCGTCGAGCCGGTCGAAGTGCAGCGCCACCGCGTCCGGCCGGCGGCTTAGCAGCCAGCGGGCGAGCGGGTCGGGCTCGAGCGCGGTGACCGTCTCGAAGCGCGCGAGAAAACCCGCCGGCAGCGCGTAGCCGGCGTTGGGGCCGACGATCAGCAAGTGGCGTCGCGTGGGCTGCCAGCCGTCCAGCCAGTCCGCGACGCAGGCGTGAAAGCCGGCCCACCGCCGGCGATGGCGCGCGGCGCGCAGGTGGTAAATCAGCCCGCCGCTCGGGTCGAGCAACTGGTCGCGAAGCGTGGGGGCGAGCGGTGGTGGCATGGCCTGCCGATTATGCCGCAGGCGCGGTGCGCTGCTGGTCAGAGGGGAGCGGGAATGCGATCCTTCGGGCTTTCGTCCTTGCCCGGAGTTGCCCATGAAAGATCCCCTCCACGAAGAACAACTCGCCTCCGAACCGGTTTTCCAGGGCCGTATGCTGAAGGTGTTCCGCGACGACGTGAGGCTGCCCGACGGCAGCGTCGGGGTGCGCGAGTACGTCAAGCATCCGGGTGCGGTGGTGGTGATTCCGCTGTGCGCCGACGGCCGGTTGATCTTCGAGCGGCAGTTCCGCTATCCGCTGGGGCGGGCCTTTCTCGAACTGCCGGCGGGCAAGATCGACCCGGGCGAGGACATCCTCGCCTGTGCCCGGCGCGAACTCCAGGAAGAAACCGGCTACGCCGGCGACGACTGGGCGCATCTGGGCGTGATGCACCCGTGCATCGGCTATTCGGATGAGCGCATCGAGATCTTCATGGCGACCGGCCTGCGTCACGTGGGACACGCCTGGGATGAGGGCGAGTTCCTGGAGATCACCTACCTCACCCTGGCCGAGGCGCGTGCAGCGGTGTTCGACGGGCGCATCACCGACGCCAAGACCATCACCGCGTTGTACTGGGCCGAACGGGCGCTCGACGGGCGCTGAGTCTCAGCGGCGGCGCGGCGTGGCCAGCAGGCCCGCCATGCAGGCGTGGAGCATCGCGGCGTTGATGAGGTGCCAGCCCAGGTGGGTGCCCAGGGGCCACGCCGCGCACACCCGCATGTCGATGGCCCGGCAGATCAGGCTCAGCACGAACAGCGCGGCGGCCCGGTTCAGCCAGCGGGCCGTGGTGGCGGCGCGGGCGCGCACCCGGGCGGCGCAGTACAGCAGCAGCGCGAACGGCGGAAGGTAGATTTCCGAGCCGTTGATGGGGAGCGGCGGCAGCAGTCGGGTGGCGCCCACGAATCCGCCCGCGGCCAGCAGGAACAACGCGACGCCGCCCCAGGCGGCCCGCTCGCCGCGCCCCAGGAGGCGGACCTGGAAGCGCTGGAAATACACCACCACGAAAATCGCGATGAAGCCGATGTCGAGCAGCGCCGCCCAGCGCGTCGCGACGGTGTGGAACACCAGGCTGCCCAGGCCGACGGCCGCGATCAGCCCGATCAGCAGCCGCGTGTCGCGGGCGCCGCCGCGTCCGGCCCGCTGCCACAGCAGCAGCGCCACCGCCAGGAAGGCGAGGTTGCTGAGGGCGTTCGCGGGTTCGGACCACAGCTCGGGGCCGGTGCGCTCGCAGTAAACGTCGATGTGTTCGTGCCAGTTCATGGGGTTGCTCCGGCGTGGCGGTGGAAGCGCAGCCACCACAGCGCGGCAAAGCCGAGCCCGACGGCGAGGTTGGCCACCATGCCGGCGGCGAGGCCTTGCACCGAACCCCACAGGGCCGGCGCCACGATGCCGGCGGTGAGCGAACCGACCAGCATCTGCAGGAAGCTCTGGCAGCTCGCGGCGAGCCCGCGGTGGGTCGGGAAGTGGTCGAGGGCGAGCAGGGTGAGGCTGGGCATCGCCACGGCCATGCCGAAGGTGTAGAGCATGACCGGCAGCACCGACTGGGGCAGGCCCGGCGGCAGGGTGTGGGCGACGGCCAGGTTGAGCGCCGCCGCGGTCACCATGATCGCCAGCGCGATGGCGATGGTGCGCGCGGGGGTGAGCCGGCCGGCGAGGCGGGCGGAGGTGGCCGAGCCGAGCATCATGCCGCTGACGGTGGGGATGAAGAACCAGCCGAAGCCCGTTTCGGGCAGGCCCAGGTGCTGGATCAGGAACACCGGGGCCGACAGCACGTAGAGGAAGAAGCCGTTGAAGTTGAAGCTCACCGCGAAGGTCAGCATCAGGAAACCGGGCGAGGTGAACGCGCTCCCGTAGCGCCGCGCCAGCGGGCCAGGGTGGAGCGGATGGCGGGCTTCGGGCGGGAGGGTCTCGGGCAGCTTCCAGATCGTGAGCGCGGCAAGCACCAACCCCAGCAGGGCCAGAAAGACGAACACCGCGCGCCAGCCGAAGGCGCTGAAGATCCAGCCGCCGAGGATCGGGGCGAGCGCCGGGCCGAGGGCGAAAGCCATGCTCACGTGGCTCATCAGGCGTTGGGCGGCCGGGCCTTCGTGGAGGTCGCGCACCACGGCGCGCCCGACCACCATCCCGGCGCCGGCGCTCATGCCCTGCAACGCGCGGCCGATCAGCAGCACCTCGATGCTGCCGGCGAACACGCACAGCACCGACGCCGCCGCGAACAGCAGCATCGACACGACGATCACCCGCTTGCGTCCGAGGGCGTCGGAGATGGCGCCGTGCCACAGCACCATCACCGCCATCGGCAGCATGTAGGCGGTGAGGGTCTGCTGGGTCTGGACGGCGCTGGCGCCCAGATCGGTGCCGATGGCGTGCAGGGCCGGGAGATAGGTGTCGATCGAGAATGGACCGACGGTGGCGAGCGCCGCAAGCAGCGCCGCCAGTTGGATGTAAGGCATGGGGGCTTTCATGGCCGGGGTGGCGTTCGACACCCCGGGGGCGGCGGGGTTCTTACTCGACGGCCTGGACCTTGCTCACGAAGTAGCCGGTTTCGCCGAAGCAGGTGGACGGGATGCCGAGGTGCTGCTCGTAGCTGATGGCGACGCGCTTGCCCATGACGGCGTTGATGTCGGCGGCGACTTTGTCGTCGCGCACGGTGAACTGGAAGATTTCGGGCAGGCTGCCGGGAATCGCGACGATCGCCAGCTCCCCTTCCCAGGTCTTGCACAGCCAGCCCTTCTGGGAAAACTTCTGGACGTAACCGGCGCGCTCGCCCGACGAGTAACTCCAGCTCAGCACCAGCCAGGTGTAGGCCGCGGCCAGCGCGGCCAGCAGAACGATGAAGCCGATGAACCAGGCCAGCCAGTTCTTGGCGCGGGGCGCGCCGGCGGAGGGAGTCGATGCCACGGTGATGCTCCTGCAGGATTAGACGAATTCGGTGAGGCCGCGACGGCTCTGGATGGCTTCGGCGACATGGGCGGCCTGGATGCCGGCGGCTTCTTGCATGTCGGCGATTGTACGCGCGACTTTCAGGATGCGATGGTAGCCGCGGGCCGACAGGCGCAGGCGTTCGACGGCGGTGCTTAACAGTTTGTGACCTGCGGCGTCGGGCTGACACCAGCGCTCGATCTCGGCACCGGCGAGGCGGGCGTTGGGCTTGCCCTGGCGGACCTGCTGGATCGCCCAGGCGCGGGCGACCCGTTCGCGCACCGGGGCCGAGGCTTCGCCCGTCGGCGCCGCCTGCAGGTCGGTGACCGGCAGGGCCGGTACTTCGAGGAGCAGGTCGATGCGGTCGAGGAGCGGGCCGGAGAGCTTGCCCCGATAGCGCGCGACCTGGTCGGGCGTGCACCGGCAGCGGCCGTCCGGGTGGCCGTGGTAGCCGCAGGGGCATGGATTCATCGCGCAGATCAGCTGGAAGCGGGCCGGGAACTCGGCCCGGCGGGCGGCGCGGGAAATCGTGATGTGGCCGGTTTCGAGGGGCTCGCGCAGGGCTTCGAGGACGCGGCGGTCGAACTCGGGCAGCTCGTCGAGGAACAGCACGCCGTGGTGGGCGAGGCTGATCTCGCCCGGCCGCGGCGTGCTGCCGCCGCCTACCAGCGCGGCGGTGGACGCCGAGTGGTGCGGCGCGCGGATCGGGCGGATACCCCAGCGTTCGGGACGGAAGCTGCCCTCGACCGAATGCACCGCGGCGCTCTCGAGGGCTTCGGTGTCGTCCATCGGCGGCAGCAGACCGGGCAGGCGCTGGGCGAGCATCGACTTGCCGGTGCCCGGCGGGCCGTAAAACAGCAGCGAATGCTGACCGCTGGCGGCGACTTCGAGGGCGCGCCGGGCCTGGACCTGGCCTTTGACGTCGGCCAGGTCGGGGTAGTCCGGTGACTGGGCGAGGGGCGCGCCGGCGTAGGCGGCGATGGCGGTGTGCCCGCACAGATGGGCGGCCACCGCGAGCAGGCTGGGCGCCGGCAGGATGGTGAGGTCGCGCACCAGGGCGGCTTCGGCGGCATTGGCGGCTGGGAGGATCAGCACCCGGCCGCGTTCGGCGGCCTGGCGCGCCAGGGCGAGGGCGCCGCGCACCGGGCGCAGCTCGCCGGAGAGCGACAGTTCGCCGGCGAATTCGTAGTCGCCGAGCCGGTCGGCGGGGATCTGACCGGAGGCGGCGAGGATGCCGAGGGCGATCGGCAGGTCGAAGCAGCCGCCTTCCTTGGGCAGGTCGGCGGGGGCCAGGTTGACGGTGATGCGACGCTGGGGAAATTCGAACTGGCCGGTTTGCAGCGCGGCGCGCACCCGGTCGCGGGCTTCACGTACTTCCACGTCGGGCAGACCGACCAGGGTGAAGGCGGGCAGGCCGTTGGCGAGGTGAACCTCGACGCTGACTTCGGGGGCGGCGAGGCCGACGAGGGCGCGGCTGCTGAGGACGGCCAGGCTCATGATGATTTCCGCATAAAAGGCGGAGTTTACCGGGCGGCTCTGTAAATTCCTACAGCGGCGTGCGGGTTCAGCGCCCGACCGGCAGGGTCAGCTGGGGGCCGGGGCCGGTCTTGCCGGCGAGTTCGAGGCGCGACAGCTCGACCAGCAGCGAAAACGTGGACTTGGTGTCCTGGTCGGCCTCATCCACGTAGAACCACTGGCCCTTGTAGCGCACCGCGACGTGGGCGGTGGTCGGGCGTTCGGCGCTGCTCTTCACGTGGAACAGGTCGCGCATGATCTCGTGCCAGTCGTATTCGCGGCCGGCGGCGTCGCGGGTGACGGTGGCGAGGCCGCGGGCGCGGTGCTCGGGCGGCACGTCCACGCCGTGGCTCACGTAGTACAGCGCCTGCAGCAGCGAGCGGGTCTCCAGATCGAGGCTGGTGGCGCCGCCTCGGGGCAGGGCCGAGCGGAAGGGAATCAGGGCTTCCTGGGTGATCTTCAGTTCGGTGGCGCCTGGGCGCAGGTGGAAGGCGTCCTCGAAGGCGCGCATCTCGGGTGCGTTGATCTCGTCCGGGTCGAGGCGCATCACCGGCACGCTGACCTTGCGGATCAGCCGCCAGCCGCGGCCGCCAGGCGTGGGTCGGTATTCGAGACCGTGCTTGGTGGCTTCGAGGAGGTCGGCGGCGGAGACGGCGCCCGCCGGGAGCGAGCCGCCGACCTGTTCCTCCTGCTCGGCCAGGCCAAACACGATGGCGCCCCGGTCCTGCAGGGCCTGGAGGGCGGCGACGCCGCGCAGGAAATCGCTTACCGGCGGTGCCTGGCGCGGCGTGGGGCCGCTGGCGGTCTGGGCGTTGGGCACCCAGTTGAGGTTTTCGAGGTAGAGCCGGAAGACCTTGGAGATCGGCCAGGTGGTCTTGGCCAGGTAGATCACGCCGTCGAGCGGCAGCGGGGTGAACAGCTTGCGGGTGAAATCCTGGTCGTCGAGCGGGGTGAGGCTGATCGTCGGGCGGTCGGCGATCATCGCCTGGGCCTGGGGCAGCACCGCGCTGAAGCTGGCGCGGCTGGCGTCGCCGCCCACGGCGGCAAAGAAGGGCAGCAGGCCGACGCTCTGGCTGCGCTCGAACTGGGCGGCGATGGCCGACACCGCGAGGCTGCTGGGCGTGTCGGTGTAGCGCAGGCGCACGATGTTGAGGAGGAGCTGCTCTTCGGTGGTGCGCTTGACCACCTCGTTGTATTGCAGGCGGGCGTCGTCGAGGCTGGCCGGGCCGAGGCTGGCGCAGCCGCCGAGCGCGAAGCCCAGGCAGGCGGCTAGCGCCAGGCGACCGAGGGGGACGCGAAGCATCATGGCGCGGGACGGGAAGACGGAGCCCGCAGCGTGAGCGCCGCGGGTTACAGCCGTGCGGCTCATTCCTTGAAGGCTTCGACCGCGATCAGCAGGCGCACGTCGTCGCCCACCGACGGGATGTACTTGGTCATCCCGAACGCCGAGCGCTGGAGGGTGCCGCTCAGGTCGGCGCCGCAGGTCTCGCGCTTGTTGAGCGGGTGGGGCGCGCAGCGGAAGCGGTTGATGGCGAGGCTCAGCGGGCGAGTGACGCCGAGCAGGGTGAGCTGGCCTTCGGCGGCCACCGGGCGGGCGCCGTCGAAGACGATGCGTTCGGCCTTGAAGGTGATCGCCGGATGCTCGGCGGTGTTGAAGTAGTTCTCGCCGCGCATGTTCTCGCTCCACTTGGCGAAGCCCATGTCGATCGACGCGGCGTCGATGCTCACGTCCACCGCGCCCTGGCGGGCGTCGAGGTCGAGCACGATGCGCCCGGCGGTCTTGTTGAAGCGGCCGCGCTGGGTCGAGAAGCCCAGGTGATCCACCTCGAACACCGGGAAGGTGTGGTTGGGGTCGATGGTGTAGCCCACCGGCGCGGCGAAAGCGGGGGCGGCCAGGGCGAGGGCGAGCAGCAGAGGGGCGGCGAGGCGGGGGGCGGTCATGGCGTCTCCGGCGTGGCGGGCACAAGGAAGAGGGCGCCGTGGCGCCCTCCGGGTCAGTCGGGGCGGACGGCTTATTCGGCGGCGGGCGGGCGGCTCGCCAGCTCCGCCTCGAGGCGGGCGACGCGATGTTCCAGGTCGGCGAGCTTTTCGCGGGTACGGGCGAGCACCTCACGCTGCACCTCGAATTCCTCGCGGGTCACCAGATCGAGCTTCGAGAAGCCGCTGGCGAGCAGCGCGCGGGCGTTCTTTTCGAGATCCTTGGCGGGGCTGTTGGCGAGGAGTTCGGAGACTTTGGCACCGATGTCGTCGAGGATTTTCGGATTGGTCATGGCTGCGTTCCTCACGGGGAAAAGATAAAAGCGGGTCGATGTCGAGTTTAGCACCGGGACGGGGCACCGGCTTGGACCGCCTCCTGCACCAAAACTGCGCCCCCGAATGGTGCATGATTCCAAACTGGTGCGTCCGGAAGAATTCTTGCGATGCAGCAAAAATCGATTCCTTGATCCAGTTCAATGTTTTTAAAGCATTTTTCGAACTGGCACGTGGTTTGCTAAATCGAAATCACCAAACTTTGACCACCAGGAGATTCCCATCATGCGCAAGACCGTCATTGCTTCCGCCCTGATCGCCGCCGGCGCTGTCCTGCCGACCCTCGCTGTGGCCGACGAAGCCGCTCCGGCGCCGGAGCACACCTACACCAGCAACGTCACGGTGGCCTCCGAGTACATCTACCGCGGCATCGGCCAGACCAACCGCAAGCCGGCCATCCAGGGCGGTTTCGACTACGCGCATTCGAGCGGCCTGTACCTGGGCACCTGGGGTTCGAACGTGTCGTGGCTGGCCGATTCCGACCCGAAGATCAGCAGCAGCCTGGAGTGGGATTTCTACGGCGGTTACAAGAACACCATCGGCGACTTCGGTTACGACGTCGGTCTGCTGCAGTATTTCTACCCGGGTTCCGGCTACGGCAACAACCCGAACACCCTCGAAGGCTATGTCGCCGGTTCGTGGACCTTCCTGACCCTGAAGTATTCCCACGCCTTCTCCGACCTGTTCGGCTGGGTGGGCTCGAAGAATTCCGGCTATCTCGACCTTTCCGCCACCTACGAAGTCGTGCCGACCGTGAACCTGGTCGCCCACGTGGGTCGCCAGAAGGTCAGCGGCAGCACCTCCGGCGGTGCCAGCTACACCGACTGGAAGGTCGGCGTGACCAAGGACTTCAGCGGCACCGTGGTCGGCCTGAGCTACATCGACACCAACGCTTCCGAGGCCTGGTACACCAACCCCACCTCGAACAAGGACATGGGCAAGGGCCGCGTGCTGCTCTCCGTGACCCGCACCTTCTAATTTCCGCTAACGCGCGGCGGCCCCGGCGGGCCGCCCGGCAGAGGACCCCAAAATGAAACTCGTTACCGCCATCATCAAACCCTTCAAGCTCGACGAAGTCCGCGAGGCCCTGTCCGCCATCGGCGTGCAAGGCATCACCGTGACCGAGGTGAAGGGTTTCGGCCGCCAGAAGGGCCACACCGAGCTGTACCGTGGCGCGGAATACGTGGTCGATTTCCTGCCCAAGGTGAAGATCGAGGCGGCGGTCAATACCGCCATCCTGGATCAGGTCATCGAAGCCATCGAAAAGGCTGCCAGCACCGGCAAGATCGGCGACGGCAAGATCTTCGTGTTCGACCTCGAACAAGCCATCCGCATCCGTACCGGCGAGTCCGGTGCCGACGCGCTGTAAGGAGCGGGCCATCATGAAAAAACTCTTCGCAGCCCTGCTGGCCACCGTGGCGGTCAGCTTTGCGGGCTCTGCGCTGGCCCAGGACAAGGCCGAGGCGCCTGCCGCCGCGCCCGCCGTGACCGCGCCGGCCCCCGCTGCCGACGCCAAGCCCGCCGAAGTCCCGGTTGCCGCCAAGGTCGCCGAGGCGCCCGCTGCCGAGGCCAAGCCGGCCGAAGCCGCCCCTGCCGAAGCCGCCCCGGCGCCCGTCCCCAACAAGGGCGACAACGCCTGGCTGCTGGTCTCCACGGCCTTCGTGATCCTGATGTCGATCCCCGGCCTGGCCCTGTTCTACGGTGGCCTGGTGCGCGCCAAGAACATGCTGTCGGTACTCCTGCAGGTGTTCTCGGTGTTCTCGCTGATCAGCGTGCTGTGGGTGCTGTACGGCTACTCCATCGCCTTCACCGAGGGCAGCGCCTTCTTCGGCGGGCTCGACAAGGTCTTCCTGAAGGGCATCACCCCCGACTCGATCGCCGCCACCTTCACCAAGGGCGTGGTCATCTCCGAGTTCATCTACGTGGCCTTCCAGGGCGCCTTCGCGGCGATCACCGTGGGCCTGATCCTCGGCGCCTTCGCCGAGCGCATCAAGTTCTCGGCCGTGCTGCTGTTCTCGGTGATCTGGTTCACCTTCAGCTACCTGCCGATCGCCCACATGGTCTGGTTCTGGGCGGGCCCGGATGCCTACACCTCCGCCGAAGCGGCCGACGCCGCCAACGCGACGGCCGGCTTCCTGTTCCAGAAGGGCGCCCTCGACTTCGCCGGCGGCACCGTGGTGCATATCAACGCCGCCGTGGCCGGCCTGGTCGGTGCCTTCATGATCGGCAAGCGCATCGGTTTCGGTCGTGAATCCTTCGCGCCGCACAGCCTGACCCTGACCATCGTCGGTGCCGCGCTGCTGTGGGTGGGCTGGTTCGGCTTCAACGCCGGCTCCGCCCTCGAAGCCAACGGCGTTGCCGCCCTGGCCTTCGTGAATACCTGGGTCGCCACCGCCGCCGCCGCCTTCTCCTGGCTGATGGCCGAGTGGATCATCAAGGGCAAGCCGAGCGGCCTCGGCGCTGCGTCCGGTGCGGTGGCCGGCCTCGTGGCGATCACCCCGGCGGCGGGCTTCGTCGGCGTGGTGGGCGCGGTGGTCATGGGCCTGCTGGCCGGTGTCGTGTGCCTGTGGGGCGTCAATGGCCTGAAGCGCATGATCGGCGCGGACGACTCCCTCGACGTGTTCGGCGTGCATGGCGTCGGCGGCATCCTCGGCGCCATCCTGACCGGCGTGTTCGCGGCCCCGTCCCTCGGCGGCTCCGGCATCTGGGACTACGTGGCCAACAAGGTCGCCGACGGCTACTCCATCGCCGACCAGGTCATCACCCAGGCCACCGCCGTCGGCATCACCATCGTGTGGTCCGCCGTCGTCGCCTTCATCGCCTACAAGCTGGTGGACATGTTCATCGGCCTGCGGGTGCCCGAAGACGAAGAGCGCGAAGGCCTCGACATCACCTCCCACGGCGAAAGCGCCTATCACCAGTAAGCGGCTTTCGACCCGCAGTCCCCGCGAACGGGCGCCTTCGGGCGCCCGTTTTGCGTGGTGGGGGATGCAAGGCCGCCACGGTGCGCGACAACCTGCTAGTCTGCGGCGTTTTTCCCTTCGATGGACGCGGGCCGGTTCCGGCGCGGCCGACACACCATGGACAAGTACGAACAGTTCAAGATCGAGCAGGACAGCCTGCTCAAGGCGCTGGCCGAGAACGGCCCCAGCGAGAACCTGATGCACCGCATGCAGGCCCTCTACAAGGATGCCTGCGCGGTCATCGCCCTCGGCCCATGCACCGCCGTGGAGCGCGACCCCGCCGACGCGGGCCGCGAATACGCCGACGAGCAGGACTTCGCCGCCTACGTCGAGGCCTACGTGATCGCCGTGCAGAGCGGCGAGCTGGCGCGCATCTTCAACATGGAGTCATGGGGTCGGGTGGCTTTCGAGTATGAGACGGTGGACGTGGACGGCCGGCTGTGCCCCGGCGTGCGGGCGAGCTGGAGCAACAAGATCGCCTTCCTGGCCGGCGGCAAGGACGGCGCCTTCGACGCCCAGCTCGACGTGATGGCCGAAGCCCTCGCCGAGCGGCTCGGCGCCCGGTGGTATCGCTGGCAGGTGCGGCTGGTCTGACCCCCGGGGGGGCGGCGATGGTGCGTTTTCCCTTGTCCCGCCGACAAGCGTATATTCCGGGCCTCGTCTCCCACCCTCATCCCTGATCGGTCCGACCGCGTGCCGGGCCGTGCGTGACATGCCCCTGCCCAGCTTCGACCCCGCCGACTACGGCGCCCAGCTCGCCGCCAAGGTGGCGCGCTACAAGGCCGATTTTGCCGCCTTCGGCCTGCCCGACCCCGCCGTCTTCGAATCCGCCCCGCAGGCCTACCGGCTGCGCGCCGAGTTTCGCATGTGGCACGACGGCGCGCGGGTCGACTACGCGATGTTCGACCCCGCCGATCCGAAGCGCGTCCTCACCCTCGACGCCTTCCCGCCGGCCGCCCCGCCGATCGCCGCCGCGATGCCGGTGCTGCGCGAGCGCCTGATGGCCAGCGAGCCCCTCAAGCGCAAGATCTTCCAGGTGGAGTTCCTCGCCACGCTTTCCGGCGAGCTGATGATCAGCCTGGTCTATCACCGCCCGCTCGACGACGCCTGGCAGGCCGCCGCCGAGGCCCTGGCCGCCGACATGGGCGTGCAGCTCATCGGCCGCAGCCGCAAGCAGAAGATCGTCATCGGCCGCGACTGGCTGCGGGAGGAATTCGAGCTCGACGGCCGCCAGCTCAAATACAAGCAGGTCGAAGGCAGCTTCACCCAGCCCAACGGCGGCGTGAATCGCCAGATGCTCGGCTGGGCCCGCGCCCAGGCAGCCGGCATCGGCGGCGACCTGCTGGAGCTGTATTGCGGCAACGGTAACTTCACCATCGCCCTGGCGCCGCTGTTCGGCCGCGTGCTGGCCACCGAGATGAGCAAGCCTTCGGTCCATGCCGCCCATTTCAACCTCGAAACCAACGGCGTCACCAACGTGACGATGGTGCGCATGGCCAGCGAGGAGATCAGCGACGCGCTGGCCGGCGGCCGCGAATACCGCCGCATGAAGGGCGTCGATCTGGCGGGCTACGCGTTTTCCACGCTCTTCGTCGATCCACCCCGCAGCGGCCTCGACGCCGGCACCGTGGCGCTGGCCCGGGGCTTCGAGCACGTCCTGTACATCTCCTGCAATCCCAATACCTTGCAGGAAAACGTCGCGGCGCTCCACGACACCCACGAGATCGCCGCCGCCGCGGCCTTCGACCAGTTTCCCTACACCCATCACCTCGAGTGCGGCCTGCTGCTCAAGCGCCGCGCCACCGCCAAGGAACACCCATGAGCAGCCTGCCCAAGTGCCCCCAATGTTCGTCCGAGTACACCTACGAGGACGGCGACAATTTCGTCTGCCCCGAATGCGCCCATGAGTGGCCGAAGGTTGCGCCCGTCGAGGCGGCCAAGGTGGTGCGCGACGCCAACGGCAACGTGCTGCAGGACGGCGACAGCGTCACCGTCATCAAGGATCTGAAGGTCAAGGGCTCGTCCTCGGTGGTCAAGGTTGGCACCAAGGTCAAGAACATCCGTCTGGTGGATGGCGACCACGACATCGACTGCAAGATCGACGGCTTCGGCGCGATGCAGCTCAAGTCGGAGTTCGTCAAGAAAGCCTGAACGCCGCGATGGGCCTGCTCGACTGGCTGTTCGGCGCGCCCCGCGGGGCGTGCGCCGGTGACGCCCGCCGCGACGAGGCGCTCGCGCAGCTCATCGACGCCGTCGACCCGCGCCTGCGCCTCGTCGGCACGGCGCGCGAGCGCTTGTGCCCGGCCGTCGCCACCGCGCTCGACTACGCCGACGGCGTCGCGGCCAGCCTCGCCCCTTGCGTGGACACCCGTCCGGCCGCCTGGGCCGCAAGCCCGGTGCTGCGCGCCTTCTTCGTGCGTCCGGCCGACGTGGCCGAGACCCTCGCCACCAGCCAGGATCTGCAGGATTTCCTCGCCTCGCCGGTCGCTATCGACGTGGCCCAGGTGTATTGCGTGATCGCTGCCACCCGCAGCGAGCAGACCGTGCTCGGCCCCGCGCTCGACGGGGACATCCTGCGCCAGGACGTGCAGCAGACGGCCGTCAGCTTCCGGCACTTCCGGCTGTTCGCGTTCTCGGCCAGCGATGGGGCGATGCGCCGTCGGGTCGCTGACATCGTGCTCGAAGGGCTGGTGCTCGCCGCCCTGCGTCGGGTGGCCGAACGGCAGCAGGAGGGCGAGCGCCTGGCCTTCGCCCAGCGCTTGCTGGCGGGCCGCCTGCAACTCATCGAACAAAGCCGCGCCGGCCTCGACGCCCTCGAGCCGGATTCCTGGCGCGGGCGCGACATCGACAGCCTGCGCGCCCGCCTGGCCGCCAACTCGGCCGAGCTGCACGCCCTCGAGGCGGCCGGCAACGGCCTCGAGGCCACGCTGCAAGCGCTGGTGAACACCCTGTCGGCGCCCGACGCGGTGATCCACGCCGAATCCCTGCAGCTCTCCCTCGACGCGATGAACATCGTCGTGCCCTCCGACAGCCCCGGCGCCCGCCCGGTGCCGCTGCTGGAGTTCTCCACCGCCACCCCCGGCGCCTCGCGCCGGGTGGCCTTCGCCGCCAGCTTCCCCCGCGATCTCGTTGCCGAACGGCGGCTCGACTGGGATGCCGGGATGCGGATGCTGTAGGTCACGGCAGGCGCGCATCGCATAGCGATGCCGCCCGGACGGCGAAGCGTCAGCCTTGGGGCGGATCAGGACCGCCAGCGTGCCGGCCACGCCACGCATCTTGTCGATCCCATCGCTCGTGGGGCGCGGCCCATGCTTCATGGGATGCCGCCCATGCTTCATGGAGCCGGCTAGATGGCTCATCTTTTTCATCCCATCGCTTATCTTTTGTAAAAGATAAGCGATGGTGCGCCGCCCATGCTTCTCATGATAGTCAAGATGACTGATGGGGCGCGCTCCGGTAAGGATCTAGACTATCGTGTAAGCGATCTTTTTCCCTACGCCGGGGTAGAGGTGGCGCATAAGTGTCCGGGGCAGGCGTCGTGGCGCGTCCAGCCACGGCCCGTCAGGCAACAAAAAGCCGGCCTCGCGGGCCGGCTCAAAATGCTGTGTCTGTCGCTGTGGATCAACTCAATACGCTCGACAACCTCGTCCGGCGAGCCCGAGCCACCGAGGCCACGCAATGCATCAAGCAGCGGGCCGAAGTAACGAACGAATTGAGAGCCTTCCTCTTTCCTCTTTCCTCTTTCGAGTCATGGGGCTGGCTTATGCTAGGCGCCTTGGAGCACGGCTGAGTGAAGGGGCGATTGGGGTTTCGGCTCAGCGGAACACCACCGTCTTGTTGCCATGCACCAGCACCCGGTCTTCCAGGTGGTAGCGCAGGCCGCGGGCCAGCACGGCTTTCTCGATGTCCTTGCCGTAGCGGACCATGTCCTCGACGGAGTCGGAGTGGTCGATGCGGATCACGTCCTGCTCGATGATCGGGCCCTGGTCGAGCTCGGCGGTGACGTAATGGCAGGTTGCGCCGATCAGCTTGACGCCCTTGGCGTAGGCCTGGTGGTAGGGCTTGGCGCCGACGAAGCTGGGCAGGAAGCTGTGGTGGATGTTGATGATCTTGCCCGGGTGGGCGGCGCACAGTTCGGGCGACAGGATCTGCATGTAGCGCGCCAGCACCATCGTGTCGCCGTGGGATTCCTCGAACAGGCGCTGAACCTCGGCGTAGGCCTGGGCCTTGTTGTCGGCGGTGACCGGCACGTGGTGGAACGGGATGCCGTGCCACTCCACGAAGCCGCGGAAGGTTTCGTGGTTGGAGATCACGCAGGGAATCTCGATGTCCAGCTCCTTCGACTGCCAGCGGGCGAGCAGGTCGTAGAGGCAGTGCTCCTGCTTGGAGACGAGGATCACGACGCGCTTCTTGACCGCGGAGTCGGTGATCTTCCAGTCCATGTCGAGCTCTTCGGCGATCGGGCGGAAGCGTTCGCGGAACTCGGTGAGCATGAAGGGCAGCGAGTCGGCGCGAATCTCGATGCGCATGAAGTAGCGGCCGCGGTGGGCGGCGTCCTCGGCGGGCTCGGCGTGGAGGGCGGTTTCGAGAATCCAGCCCTTGTGCTCGGCGATGAAGCCGGAGACCTTGGCGACGATGCCGGTGCGGTCCGGGCACGAGGCGGAGAGGGTGTAGAAGCGTTCGCGGTGCATGATGGCGGGGCGGCCGGCGCCGGCCACGAAGGCCGTGCCGGCGCGACAGGAAGGGTCAGATGCGGGCGGAGGCGGCGCGGATCTGGGCCATCAGGCCGCTGTACTCGCGCTCGACGGGGAACTGCGGGAACTCGGCGATGACGTTGTCCGGGGCGCGGAACAGGATGCCGGCGTGGGCTTCCTTGAGCATCGCGGTGTCGTTGTACGAGTCGCCGGCGGCGATGACCTTGAAGTTGATTTCCTTGAAGCGCTGCACGGCTTCCTTCTTCTGGTTGGCCATGCGCAGGTGGTAGTTCACCAGGTAGCCCTCGGTGTCGGCTTCGAGCTTGTGGCAGAACAGCGTGGGCATGCCCAGCTGCTGCATCAGCGGCATCGCGAACTCGTAGAAGGTGTCGGACAGGATGATGACCTGGAACTGCTGGCGCAGTTCGTCGAGGAAATCCTTGGCGCCGGGTTCGGGGCCCATCTCGGAGATGACTTTCTGGATGTCGGGCAGGCCGAGCTTGTGCTGCTTGAGCAGACCCAGGCGGTACTTCATCAGCTTGTCGTAATCCGGCTCGTCGCGGGTGGTGCGACGCAGTTCGGGAATGCCGGTGCGTTCGGCGAATTCGATCCAGATTTCGGGGACGAGGACACCTTCGAGGTCGAGACAGACGAGTTGCACGGCGGGAAGCTCCAGATTACGACGGTTGATTTGGCGAAAGCGCGATTCTAGCAAACAGACTGCTGCGGCTTTTGCCGAATGCGTCGCGAATTGCAAGCTGTTGCACCCAGGCCGGCGAGCAGCAGGGCGAGGCTGCCGGGTTCGGGGATGTGCTGGAGCATGGCCTGGGCGAGCAGGGCGTGGCCGGCGGCGGTGGGGTGGATGCCGTCCCAGAACAGGTAGCTGTCGGGGTTGGCGCAGATGCTGCCGCCACCGTTGAAATTGAGATCGTCGCCGGTGTAGCAGCGCTCGGTGACGTTGCTGAAGCCGAAGGCGGCGGGGTCGGCGACCACCTCGGCGAGGAAACCGGCGGTGTCGAAGTCGAGGATGTCGAGGCCGGCCCGGCGGCGGCTGTCGATGAGGGTGGCGAGCCCGTTGTTGAGGGCGCGGGTGAGGCCGCTGCCGGCGGCCACTGCGGCGGGGCCCCGTTCGGCCAGGCGCGGTACGAGGCCGATGTCGGGGGCGTTGGGCACGAAGAAGTGCTCGGCGCCGGCCGCGGCGAGGCTGTCGATGATGAGGCCCAGGTCGCCGAGGGTCTTGCCGATGGTCTGGGCGGTGCCGTCGGCGCGGGGGCGGCCGGTGAGGATGTCCTGTAGGTTGTTGGCGCCGCCCCACACCACGTAGAGGGCGTTGGGGTCGAGGCTGGGGTGATCGGCGAGCAGGGCGTCGCGCTGCTGGAGCAGGCCCTTGAAGTCGGGGATGACCGGGTTGTAGAGCTGGTTGTCGGTGCGGGCGCCGCCGTAGGCGTAGTCGGTGCCGCCGTCGAGGGACGCGACGGCGGTGAAGCCGAAGGCGCCGGCGAAGGTGTCGATCCAGATCGGGCCGTTGCTGGCGCGGCCGGGGGCGTAGGCGGACGGGGTGCCCGGCGCCGGCAGGCCGAGGATGGGCAGCGGCACGCCGCCGTTGGCGGCGACGATCGGGGCGTAGGCCGCTTCGATGTTGCCCACGTCCGACAGGCTGTCGCCGAGCACGTAGATCTGCGAGTAGCCCGCCGAGGCGAGGGTGGGCAAGGCAAGGCCGGCGGCAAGGGCGAGCCGGCGCAGGGTGGTCCCGATCGGGGTGGGCATCGTGGCGCTCTCCGGGTGGCTGGAAAATGCGCGCAGGATACCCGATGCGGGAGTGCGGTGGTTCGCGTCAGTCGGATGGAATGGCGTCGAGGGCTTCGTGGAGTTCGAGCCAGCGCAGCTCGGCTTCGTCGATCTTGTCGGTGAGTTCGGCCTGGCGCTTGAGGAGCTTGGGCACCTCGCCGGCGTCTGGGCCGGTGTAGAGCGCCGGGTCGGCGAGGCGCTCGTCGAGTTTGGCCTTCTCGGCGTTCCAGGGGGTGAGCTTCTTGTCGAGCTGTTCGAGTTCCTTCAGCAGCGGGCGGCGGGCGGCGAGGCGGGCCTGGCGGTCGGCGGCGGCGGCTTCACGCTCGGCCTTGCGACTGGCCTTGTCGGCGGCTTTGTCGGGGCACTGGGCGGCGGCCGCGTCGGCGCTCTTGCGCTGGGCGAGCCAGGCCTTGTAGTCGTCGAGGTCGCCGTCGAAGGGTTGCAGGCGGCCGTCGTCCACCAGCAGGAAGCGGTCGCAGGTGGCGCGCAGCAGGGCCCGGTCGTGGGACACGATGACCATCCCGCCCTCGTAATCCTGCAGCGCCAGGGTGAGGGCGTGGCGCATCTCCAGGTCGAGGTGGTTGGTGGGCTCGTCGAGCAGCAGCAGGTTGGGTTTGCCCCAGATCAGCAGGGCCAGGGCGAGGCGGGATTTCTCGCCGCCCGAGAACGGGCCGCAGGGCGTGGTGGCCATGTCGCCGCGGAAGTCGAAGCCGCCGATGTAGTCGCGCAGTTCCTGCTCGCGGGTCTGCGGGTCGAGGCGCAGCATGTGCTGTAGTGGCGACTCGTCGGGGCGCAGGCTCTCGAGGGCGTGCTGGGCGAAGTAGCCCATTTGCAGACCCTTGCCTTCGCGGCGCTCGCCGGCGGTGGGTTTGAGGCTGCCGGCGAGGAGCTTGATGAGCGTCGATTTGCCGGCGCCGTTGCGCCCGAGCAGGCCGATGCGCTCGCCCGGGCGGATGGTGAGCTTCATGCCGGCGAGGATCGGCTTGTCCACATAGCCGGCGGCGGCGTCCTCGAGCTGCAGCAGCGGGTCGGGGGCGGCGCCGCAGTCGCGGAAGCTGAAGCTGAACGGGTTGTCGATGTGGGCCGCGGCGATGGTTTCCATCCGCTCCAGGGCCTTGATGCGGCTCTGGGCCTGGCGGGCCTTAGTGGCCTGGGCGCGGAAGCGGTCCACGTACTTCTGCAGGTGGGCGCGCTCGCGCTGCTGCTTCTCGAACATCGCCTGCTGCTGGGACAGGCGCTCGGCGCGCTGGCGCTCGAAGTTGGAGTAGCCGCCGGTGTAGAGCGTGAGCTGCTGCTGTTCGATGTGGGCGATCTGATTGACCACCGCGTCGAGGAAGTCGCGGTCGTGGGAGATCAGCACCAGGGTGCCGCGATAGTCGCCGAGCCATTGTTCGAGCCAGATCACCGCGTCGAGGTCGAGGTGGTTGGTGGGCTCGTCGAGGAGCAGCAGGTCGGAGCGGCACATCAGCGCCTGGGCGAGGTTGAGGCGCATCCGCCAGCCGCCCGAGAAATCGGCCACCGGGCGCTCCATGTCGGCACCCGAGAAGCCCAGGCCGTCGAGCAGCGCGGCGGCACGGGCGCGGGCGGCGTAACCGCCGATCTCCTGCAGGCGGCCGTGGAGGTGGCCGATCTCCTCGCCGTCGTGGGCGGCCTCGGCCTGCGCCAGCGCGGCTTCGATGCGGCGCAGCTCGGCGTCGCCGTCGAGGGTGTATTCGATGGCCGGGCGGGCGAGGGCCGGGGTTTCCTGGGCCACGTGGGCGATGGTCCAGGCGGCGGGAATCTCCAGGTCGCCGGCGTCCTGGTGCAGGTCGCCGCGCAGCAGCGCGAACAGGCTCGACTTGCCGCAGCCGTTGGCGCCGGTGAGGCCGACCTTCCAGCCGGGGTGGATCTGCAGGCTGGCGCCTTCGATGAGGGTTTTGACGCCGCGGGCGAGGCGCAGGTTACGGAACTGGATCACGAGAGCGGAGGAAAGAGTGCGGCAAATCCGGTATTGTAAGCGGTCCTGTTGTCCACCGCCCCGCCGTACCATGCGACTGCCCGCTTCCGCTCCGTGCCTTGCGCTGTTTCTTGCCCTGCTGCCTTCCGCCGTACCCGCGGCCGATGCGCCGGCCGACGTGCCGGATGGCGAGGTGGCTCGCGTCGCCCGCATGCACGACGAGGCGAAGACGATCCGCGAAACCGCCGAGGCGCGCTTCATCGACGAGCAGATCGACTGCTACAAGCGCTTCCTGGTCAATCGCTGCCTTGACCAGGCCAGGGAACGCCGGGTGCAGGACATTCGACGGGCTCGAGAACTCGACCTGGACGCCAGCCGCATCGAGCTCGCCGAGAAGAATCGCAAGTACGCCGAGCGCAAGGCCGACGAAGCCGCCAACGCGCCGCAGCAGGCCGTCGAGCGTGCCGAGAACGAGGCCCGCAACCGCGCCGAGACCGAGGAGCGTCTGCGCCGCCTGTCCGAAAAGGACGCCGAGCGCATCCGCACCGAGCAGGAAGCCAAGTCGCGCGGCTTGCGCGAGGCCGAGGCCCGCAGTCGTCACGAGGCCAGCGAGGCCCAGCGCCGCGCCGAGGAGGCCGCCGCCGCGGCCCAGCGTGCCGAGCAGGCCCGCAGCGACAAGGCCGATTACGAGGAGCGGGCCCGGAAGAACGCCGAGAAGAAGGCCGAAAAGGCCGCCAAGGCAGCCGAGCAGGCCGGCACCGACCGAGCCGCCTACGAGGAGCGCGCCCGCCAGAACGCCGAGAAAAAAGCCGCGAAGGCCGCCGACAAGCCGGCCGAGGCGCCCAAGCCCCAGTAAGGCCGGCCGCCGCGGGTCAGCCGCCCGGCTGGCGCACCCAGGCCAGGGCGTCCTCGAGGCGGTCGTTGCCCCAGAACAGCTCGCCGTCCGGCGTGACGAAGCTCGGTGCGCCGAACAGGCCCAGCTCGGTGGCCTTTTCGGTCTGGCGGCGCAGGGCGAGCTTGTTGGCTTCGCCGGTGGCCTCGGCCAGCAAGGCGTCGGCGGGCAGGCCCAGCCCGGCGAGGAGCGCGCGGATCACCGCGGGGTCGGTGATGTCGCGGTCGTCGGCGAAGTTGGCGTGCATCATTGCCCGGGCGAAATCGCCGATCCACGGCGCTTCGGCGCCCAGCAGGGCGACCCGCGCGGCGAGCAGGCCGCTGCGTGGAAACTTCGACGGCACCTGGAAGGGCAACCCGTAGCGGGTGGCCAGTCGTGCCAGATCGCGCCACATGTAGCGCCCCTTGGGCGGGTAGATGTTGAACGGCGAATCGTTCCAGCCCAGCGACAGGAACACCGGCCCGAGCAGGAAGGGCCGCCAGCGGATCGTCACGCCGGCCTCGCGGGCCAGGGGCTCGATGCGCATCACCGCCAGATAGGAATACGAACTGGCGAACTCGAACCAGAAATCCAGGGTCGGGGGTGTCATGGGCGGCTCCGCAGGACGGGGGGATGCACCCAGTCTAGCACCCCGTCAGGCGGCCGGCGTCCGGGGCGGCGCGTTGTCGAGCATCCGCTCGCACTCCACCATCAGCGCCTTGCCGATCTCCGATTCGTAGTTCGGATCGAGGGCTTCCATCATCTCGTGCACCGTGAACAGCCCGGCCTCGCGCGACAGCCCGGCCGCCACCTGGCGCGCGAGCTGATCGGACAGGTCGGACAGATGCTGGCGCTCGTCGAGGGGCAGGCTGCGTCCGGTGCGCGCCAGCCAGTCGGCGCAAAGACTGGCGCCCTGGGCCTCGGTGGGCCAGATGGCGTGTTCGTACCAGATCGACAGCCGCTCGGCGACGAGGGCGAAGATCAGGGCGATGCGGGTGCCACGGGCATCGGCGGGTGGCGGTGCGCGGTGCATGGCGGGGGGACTCCGGTTCGGCGGGGAGCGAAAGCTAACACGCCGCCGCCATTGCGAGTAAGCTGCCTGCGCCGACAGACCGGAGAAAACCATGGCCGCACCTTCCGAAACCACCAGCATGGCGTTGTTCTGCGACTTCGAGAACGTCGCCCTCGGCGTGCGCGACGCCAAGTACGAGAAGTTCGACATCAAGCTGGTGCTCGAGCGCCTGCTGCTCAAGGGCAGCATCGTCGTCAAGAAGGCCTACTGCGACTGGGAGCGTTACAAAGGCTTCAAGGCCACCATGCACGAGGCCAACTTCGAGCTGATCGAGATTCCCCACGTGCGCCAGTCGGGCAAGAACTCCGCCGACATCCGTCTGGTGGTGGACGCGCTCGATCTTTGCTACACCAAGAGCCACGTCAATACCTTCGTCATCATCTCGGGCGATTCGGACTTCTCGCCGCTGGTGTCGAAGCTGCGCGAGAACGCCAAGCAGGTGATCGGCGTGGGGGTCAAGCAATCGACCTCCGACCTGCTCATCGCCAACTGCGACGAGTTCATCTTTTACGACGACCTGGTGCGCGAGACCCAGCGCGCCGCGGCCCGCCGCGAGCCGAAGGACGCCCAGCCGGCACGCCGCGCCGACGACGACAAGCCGCGCCGCGAGGACGTGGATGCGCGCCGCACCAAGGGCATCGAGATCGCGGTGCAGACCTTCGATGCGCTGATCGCCGAAAAGGGCGACACCGGCAAGATCTGGGCGTCGGTGCTGAAGGAGGCGATCAAGCGCCGCAAGCCCGATTTCAGCGAGACCCGCTACGGCTTCCGCAGCTTCGGCGCGCTGCTGGAGGAGGCCCACGGCCGCGGTCTGCTGGAGTTCGGCCGCGACGAGAAGTCCGGCGCCTACGTCTATCGCAGCTCGTCCTCGCGGGTCGAGCCGCCGCTGCCGGAGTCGCCGCCGGCGATCGAGGTGGTCGAGGTGGTCGTCCCCGCGCCCGCCGAGGCGACTCGCGTGGAAACCAAGCCGGAAGGTCGGCGCAAACGCACCGGCGGCAAGAAGGCCGCGCGACCGCAGCCCGAGATGGTGCAGGTCGCCGAACCCGCTGCGCCGGTCGTGGAGACGGTGCCGGCCGTTGAGGCCATTGCACCCGAACCCGCGCCGCGGCGCGCCCGTAACCCGCGGACGCCCATCGCCGAGGCCGTCGCACAGCCCGCCGAGGAGGCGCCGGCCAAGCCCAAGCGCAGCCGCCGCAAACCGGCTGTCGACGCAGTGCTTCCGCCGGTCGTGGAGGCCTCGGCCGCAACGGCGGACGAGGCGCCGGCCGGCGATATCGCCAAGCCGACCCGCCGCCGTCGCGCCCGCAAGAGCGAGGCGTAGGCGATGGCGGCTGCCTCGCCCCGCGTCCTGCTCGTCACTGGCGCCGCGCGCGGCATCGGTGCTGCGGTGGCCCGGCTG
>NZ_JAYROR010000121.1:0-5491 GCF_041911615.1 Zoogloea sp.
CCCATGGACGACGTCGCGGGCGGAGGGTCGGACGCCGCCACGACCGGCGCTGACGGCGCGGACGTCTCGCCGCTCGACGGCGCGGCCTCGGCCGGCACCCGCGACATGGGGCGAATCGGCGCCGCGACCGGCGGTTGTGCCGCGGGGCGGGCCTGCGCCGTCGGCGCCACACCGGTCGGCACCGGCAGCCCACGCAGCGCCACCACCCCGGCCGCGATCAGCGCGGTCATCAGCGCCCCGGCCCCCATCCACGGCCAGCGCCCGAAGCGGGCCGGCGGCGCGGCCAGTCCCGCGGTCCCGGCGTTCAGATCACTCAGGATGCTCACCGGCCGGGGCACGCCGTTATCGGCCTGACCTGGCAACCGGGGCGACGGCGCCTTGCTCAGGCGATCGGAAGCAGTGGTTGTCACGGAGATGAATTTATATACACTCAAAATTCTATTGTATTAGAATAAAGGCATTTCCGAATGATTTTATCGGCATAGCTCGCGGACGCGTCGGGCCTGCCCTCGATGCCACCCCCGTCGCCCGTGACCCACCACCGCCGCCCCAAAACCCCGCCACGGCCCTCGCCTGCCCTGCGATTCCAGCCTTTCCGGCACGCCGCGGGCTGCCGGCCCGGCCTGCCGACACTTGGGTGCCGGCCGTGATCCTGTACGGCATTGCCGCATACTTCCTGCTGGCAGTGGCAGGCGTCGCACTGGTCCTTTTCCCAGGCTTCCGGACACGCGTGCAGGGCTTCGTGGGCAGCATCGCCAGCGCCGGACGCACGCCGGCGATCCGTCTGGCCGGGCCGGCGACCCATGCGCTGCGCTGGCCGCTGCACGGCTTGCGCGACATCGCCGGCTGGCTTGTCGCCCGACCGCTGCGGGCGGCCGGCGGAATCGTCCTGGTATGCGCGCCACCACTGCTGGTGCTCAGCCTGCAGGGGCCGGCCATCTTCGATTTCAACGACGACCTGCGGATCGCCGACCGGCAGATCGCCACCCTCCTCGAAGGCGAACAACTGGTGCCACCGCCGCCGTTGCCGCCCGCGGTATTCACCACCCGCGAGGTCGAGCAAGTGCGCCCCAACATCGTCCGCGCCAGCCGCAACTGGCAACAGCTCGACCAGGAATTCACCCAGCGCCTGCTGGTGGTCTTCAAGCTGATGCAGGAGCGCCACGGCTACCAGATGGCGCTGATCGAGGGCTACCGCAGCCCCGAGCGCCAGGCCGAGCTGTTCTCCCGCGGCAGCAACGTGACCCAGGCCCGGGCCGGCATGAGCTACCACCAGTACGGGCTGGCCGCCGACGTGGCCTTCTTCCGCGACGGCAAGGTGGTGATCTCCGAACGCGACCCATGGGCCATGCGCGGCTACGCGCTTTACGGCGAGATCGCCGAACAGGTCGGCCTCACCTGGGGCGGACGCTGGAAGATGCGCGACCTCGGCCACGTCGAACTGCGTCGCAAGGGCGTGCTGGGCCAGACCGCCCGGCTCGCCACCGACGCCAATCCCCAACTCGAATAAGTCGCGATGAGCCCCACCTTCATCGTCCTCGGCGACCAGCCCCGCCACGACGGCGGCGTGCAGGGCATCGCGCCCGACACCGACCACCGCGCCGGCCGCATCGCTGCCCTCGCCTGCGCCCACGACCGCACCGACGACGGTCCGGTGCGGCGCCTCAGCAGCCGGCATCCCGTCGAGCGGCCCGCACTGCTCGTGCAGGCCCAGCCACCCACCGCGCCCGCCAGCGCCTGACCAAAGATCCGCCCATGATGTCCTCCCTCCGCAACCTGCTCTTCGATTCCCGCGTCCTCTCGGCCCTCGGCGTGGCCGCCGCCGTCATTTTCGTGATGCTCGGCGCCCACAGCCTGAAGGTGGCGATGGGGTGGGCCGTGGCCCTGTGCGCGCTGATCCTCGCCGCCTGGGGCGTCGTCTGGGCCGTGCGCCGGCACCGCGCCCGCCAGGCCGGCGAGGCCATCGGGACGATGCTCGAACAGCAGGGCGACGCCGACACCACGCCGCATGACGCCGCCCAGGCCGATCTGGGCGCCCTGCGCGAGCGCATGCAGGAGGCCGTGCGCACCATCAAGACCTCCAAGCTCGGCCAGCTCTCCGGCGCCGAAGCGCTCTACGAGCTGCCCTGGTACATCACCATCGGCAACCCCGCCGCCGGCAAGAGCACTGCCATCGTCAATTCCGGCCTCAAGTTTCCCTTCGACGACGGCGGCAGTGCGGTCATCAAGGGCATCGGCGGCACCCGCAACTGCGACTGGTTCTTCACCACCGAGGGCATCCTGCTCGACACCGCCGGCCGCTACGCCATCCACGAGGAAGACCGCGCCGAATGGCTGGGTTTCCTCGATCTCCTCAAGAAGCACCGCCCTCGCGCACCGATCAACGGCATCATCGTCACCGTCAGCATCGGCGAACTGGTCGGCAGCGATCCCGGCTTCGCCCTCAAGCTGGCCCGCAGCCTGCGCCAGCGGGTACAGGAGCTCACCGAACGACTCGAAGTGTTCGCTCCGGTCTACGTGCTGTTCACCAAGGCCGACCTGATCCCCGGCTTCGATGACTTCTTCCGCGATCTCGACAGCGGCGAGCGCGACCGCGTCTGGGGCGCCACGATCCCCTACGACCAGACCGCCGGCAACGACCTCATCGCCCTCTTCGACACCCGCTTCGACGAACTCTACGCCGGCCTGCGCGCCCTGAGCGTCGCCCAGCTATCGCGCACCCAGGGCGTGGACGCCGCCCCCGGCGTGCTCACCTTCCCGTCCGAATTCGCGGCCATCAAGCCGGCCCTGCGCGCCTTCGTGGCCACCCTGTTCGAGGACAACCCGTTCCAGTTCAAGCCGGTGTTCCGCGGCTTCTACGTCACCTCGGCGACCCAGGGCAACGACTTCAAGCCGGTGTCCAACGCCCGCATCGCCAACCGCTTCGCCCTCGAAGGTGGCGGCGACCTCGCGCCCGCCCCCAGCGCCGCCCACGGCTTCTTCCTGCGTCAGCTCTTCTCGAAGGTCATCTTTCCCGACCGCAACCTCGTCCGCCAGCACACCACCCGCGGCAAACGCCTGCTGCGCCAGGGCGTCGTACTGGGCGCGCTGGCCCTGCTCGGCCTCGCCCTGGCCGGCTGGAGCGGGTCGTACATGAACAACCTCGGTCTGCTCGAGAACGTGCGTCACGACCTGGTCCAGGCGGTGAAGATCCAGGAAGGCCGCGCCGACCTCAAATCCCGTCTCGACGCCCTCGAGATCCTCCAGGACCGTCTCGTCCAGCTCGAACGTTTCAACCAGGACCACCCGCTGTCCCTCGGCCTGGGCCTCTACCAGGGCGAGCAGATGGCCGACGCCCTGCGCCGCGAGTACTACAACGGCGTCGCTAACGTGATGCTGGCCCCGGTCAAGTCCGCCCTCGAAAGCTACCTCGCCGACGTGAGCGCGCACGGCGACGCCCTCAAGGCCCGCGGCCCCGATGCGCCCCCCGCCGCCAGCGGCGCGAGCGCCCCCCGCCAGTACAAGGACGCCAGCGCCACCGACGTGGACGACGCCTACAACGCCCTCAAGACCTACCTGATGCTCTCCAGCCGCGACCACATCGACGTCGGCCACCTGTCCGACCAGATCACCCGCTTCTGGCGCGCCTGGCTCGAAGCCAACCGGGGCACCATGAGCCGCGAGCAGATGATCCGCTCCGCCGAGCGCATCCTGTCCTTCCACCTGGAACACGCGGCCGACGCCGGCTGGCCGATCCTCGAACGCAACATCAGCCTCGTGGACGACGTGCGCGGCACGCTGCGCAACGTCAAGCGCGGCATGCCCGCCGCCGAGCGGGTGTACGCCGAAATCCGCGCCCGCGCCTCGACGCGCTTCGCCCCGGTCAGCGTCGCCACCATCGTCGGCCCCGACAGCGCCAACCTCGTCACCGGCAGCCATGTCGTCTCCGGCGCCCTCACCGTCGACGCCTGGCGCGATTACGTCCAGCCCGCGATCAAGGACGCCGCCACCAATGCGCGCAAGTCGGTCGACTGGGTGCTCGAAACCGCCACCCAGGACGACCTCACCCTCGAAGGCAGCCCCGAGCAGATCCAGAAAACCCTCGTCGCCATGTACAAGCGCGACTACGCCGAAGAATGGAAACGCTTCGTCCAGGGCATCAGCGTCGCCGCCTTCCCCAGCTTCCCCGAAGCCGTCGCGGCAATGGACCGCCTCGGCGACCCGCAGGCCTCACCGATCGGCAGGCTGGTGAAGGTGATCTTCGAGCAGACCGCCTGGGACAACCCGACCCTCGCCAACGTCGGCCTCGACAAAGCCCAGCGGAGCTTCGCCGACTGGTTCAAGCAGTCGGTCCTGCAGATGGCGCCCAGCCCGGTCAAGGTGGATATCAACGTCTCCGCCAAGTCCGTCGAGGTGCCGATGGGCCCGGTCGGCAAGGAATTCGCCGGCTTCGGCCGCCTGATGACGCCGCGCAGCGACGCCGAGCCGCTCCTCGACACCTATCTCAAGCAGCTCTCCCGGATTCGCAGCCGCCTCAACCAGCTCAAGAACCAGGGCGACCCCGGCCCCGGGGCCCTCAAGCTGATGCGCGAGACCATCGACGGCAACGGCTCCGAACTCGCCGACGCGCTGCGCTTCGTGGACGAGCAGATGCTCACCGGCATGCCCGATAACCAGCGCGCCGTGCTCCGCCCCCTGCTGCTGCGCCCGCTGCTGCAGAGCTACGCGGCCATCATCCGGCCCGCCGCCGACGATCTCAACAAGACCTGGGAAGAACAGGTGCTCAAACCGTTCAACGCCAAGCTCGCCATCAAGTACCCCTTCGACCCGAAGGGCAACGTCGAAGCCGGCCCCGCCGAGATCGCCCAGGTCTTCGGGCCCGAAGGCGCCATCGCCAAGTACGTGGACGCCTCGATGGGCCCCCTGGTGGTACGCCGCGGCAACAGCGTCACCCCACGCACCTGGGGCGACCTGGGCATCGTGCTGCTGCCCGATTTCGCCGGCGGCTTTCCGCGCTGGGCCGCGCCCCTCGACGGCGCCGCGGCCACCGACGGCGGCGGCGTGGGCAGCGGAGGCGGCGGCGCCCAGCCGCAGACCGTGTTCATGATCCGCCCCCAGCCGTCGCCCGGCATCACCGGCTACGTCGTCGAGATCGACGGGCAGCGCCTCACCTACCGCAACGGCGTCGCCGAATGGGCCAACTTCGTCTGGCCGAACGCCGCCGGCACGCCCGGGGTGCGCATCAGCGCCACCACCTTCGACGGCCGGACGGTGGACGTGGTCAACATCCCCGGGCGGTTCGGCCTCGAAAAGATGATCAACGCCGCCCGCCGCACCAAGCAGCCCGACGGCAGTTTCCGCCTCGGCTGGACAGCCGAGGGCATCGAGGTCGGCCTCGACCTGCGCGTGGTCAGCAGCACCCAGGTGCAGGCCCCCGCCAGCGGTGCGGGCGGTCAGGGCGGCGGGCCGCGTGGCCTGCGCGGGCTCACGCTGCCCCAGCAGGTCGCCACCG
>NZ_JAYROR010000122.1:0-59376 GCF_041911615.1 Zoogloea sp.
CTGTTTGAATGCCTCAGAGTGGGTCCGACGGGTACGGCGGGGCGGGGTGAGGGTCATGGAAGTGTCCACTTCTAATGCGTAGTGGACACTATGGTTAGCGAGCTAAGAGGATGGAGGAAGATGGGTTGGCCGGGGGCTTACAGCGCAAATGCCGAGGTGTGGGGTGGGCGACTGAAGTCGCCCCTACAGGGCCGGGATCGGCTCCGGCTGAAACCCTTGCCCCGCGCGGCTTTTCGGCCGTTTTCGCGCTTCCCCGCTTCACCTGCGCGTGCTCCTGGCGATCATTGCTGGACGTCCGGCAACCATCGCAGGATGCCCTGCAGCAGGCGCACGACGTCGTGCAGCGATTACAGGACAGGGGGCAGAGGCCTGTCGATGTCGGTGAGCCACCGCATTCCCTCGCCCATGCCATGGCGGGCGACACGAGGCGACGCCGGGCCGCCGCGTCGCCCGATTACGACTTTCCGGATTTCGACGAGAACGCCAAGGCGACCACCTTTTACACCACCGGCATCACCGGGCTGCCCAAGGGGGTGTAATTCAGCCACCGGCAGTTGGTGCCGCACACCCTGTCGGTGGCGGCGGGACTGGGCGGGGCGCCGCGCCAGGGCCGGCTGCACCGGGATGATGTGTACATGCCCATCACGCCGATGTTCCACGTGCCTGCCTGGGGCCTGCCCTACGTGGCGACGATGCTGGGGCTCAAGCAGGAGGTGTATCCGGGCCGCTACGTGCCCGAGACGCTGCTCAAGCTGGTGCGCGACGAGGGGGTGACCTTCTCCCACTGCGTACCCACCATCGTGCACAAGCTGTGGATGCATCCGCTGTCCAAGCTGATCGAATCGACCGGCGTGAGCCGCTACGGCGTGCTGATGCAGGTGGAGTTCGTCGCGGCGCTTGCCCGCACCAGCGTGGGCAAGCTCAACAAGCGGACGATGCGCGAGGCTCAGGAATAAGCGCTGGCGCGGGTGAAATGCGTGGATGGGCAGCGAATGCCAGCAATCCAGCCCGCCACGCCCACCCCGATCACGTCAGAAAGCTGACCCACCCCTAGGTCAAATCGGGGCCGCTTGGCAGCATCCATAAAAACACCTTATCCACCCTCCATTCCCGCCCACACCGCCTGCCGCCCAGCATAAGCACAAACCCATGAAAAACAACACATTTCCGCCCTTGCGGCGGATTTTCATTCAGCCCCGGCCTCAGCACGCTTCCTCCCTGCGCCTTCTCTGGCAACGATTTTTTCATATGAAAAAAGCGCTGCCAGACGTCTAGCTGCAACTGCGGGATGTCTCGCAGCGATTTCGAGAGGTCTCTCGATGATTTCCGGATGTCTCTCGACGGCTGCGGGACGTCTAGCGAGGCTTTTGGGATGTGTGGCGGAAGATTCGGCTTATGGTGCAGCCGCTGCGAGACGTCTGGCAGCGGTTTTTTCATGTGAAAGAATGATTGCCAGACGTGCCTCAGCGGCTGCCAGACATCTGGCAACGACAGCCAGAGCCTGTGAGGGACGGCGCGAGACATCCCGCAGGAACTGCCAGATGTCTCGCGATGGCTGCGGACGGTCTGGCGGCGGTCGCAAGGGGTCTGGCAATCATCGCCAGGCGGGGTGGGCGAAGGTATTCGCTGCCACAGGAGAGCGCTCAGCCGGGACGTCCGAATCCGCCCTCGACCCACGCCGTGGCGCTGGCGCGGGTGAGCTTGAAACCGGCTTCGACGCGGACCCGGGCGAGTTCGTCGCCGAGGGGGTCGAAGGCGGAAAGGATGGCGTAGGGCTCGTAGTCGTCGGGGACGATGTCGAGGGTGACCTCGACCGGCCCCTCGGCGGCGCTGATGGTGATGCGCTTGTGGAGCATCGCGTGGAGGTGCTGCTCGTGACGGCGCAGCACTTCGGAGGCGGTCTTGACGAGGGTCTGGAAGGCGCCGGCGTCGAGGGGCTTGGGGTTCTTCTTGTCGCGGCCCATGGTCCAGGGGCCGACGAGGGCGGGTTCGGATTCGCCGTCCTTGATCATCGCCACGGCCCAGCCGTCGTCGTCCTCGTTCTTGATGACGCGGGCGGTCCAGCCGTTGTCCGCCCACAGGCGGTCTTCCTTGATCGTGGTGGGCAGGTCGGCGTCGGCGGTGTCGTTCATGCGTGGCGGCTCGGGCGGGACGAAACGGGGGCGCGGCCGGCAGCCTGGCCGCCGCGCCGAAAAGGCATCAGACCTGGGTCAGGAAGCGCACGTCGAGGGGCGCGGCGAGCAGCGGCGCCGAATCGGCCACCACCGCCTTGAGGTGCGGGGTCTGCATGTGGGCGTCGATGGCGGCCTGGTCGGCCCATTCCTCGACGAAGGTGAAGTCGGTGGGATCGTTGCGGTTGTTCAGCAGCTCGTAGCGGATGCAGCCGGCTTCCTGGCGGGTCGGCGCCAGCATGCCGACGAGCAGGGTGCGCAGGGCAGCGACGGATTCGGGCTTGGCGGTGAAGCGGGCGATGATGTGGATGGTCATGGCGTCTCCGGGTCGAGGGTGTCGGGGTGAAAGGGGCATCGATTCTAGCCGATCACCGCCGCGCGACGTGCGCGGTCGTCATGCGGACGTGCCAGAATCGGGCCTGCTTCGTCATTCCGGGGAATTTCTTCCGATGCTGTCCCGTCACATCACCGTTCATCACCACCCTGCCGCCCGCCCCGCCGGACGCCCGCCGCTGCTGTTCGTCCACGGCGGCTACACCAACGCGCGCTGCTGGCAGTTGCACTTCATCCCGTTCTTCAACGCGCTGGGCTACGACTGCCACGCCATCGACCTGTCCGGCCACGGCGACAGCGGCGGACACGCCCAGATCGACGAATTCGGGCTGGACGACTACGCCGACGATCTGGCCGGCGCAGTGGCCGAGCTGCCGGCGCTGCCGGTGCTGATCGGCCATTCGATGGGCACCCAGGTGGTCGAGCGCTATCTGGCGCAGGGCCGGGCCGCCGGCGTGGTGCTGATGGCACCGGTGCCGCCGTCGGGCACCGGCGGGTCGGCCAGCCGGCTGGCGCTGACCCGGCCGGATTTCTTCGCCGAGCTGCCCAACGCGGTCTCCGGCCATCCCACCGACGCCACGTTCCGGGTGATGGCCGAAATCTACTTTTCGCCGCAGTTTCCCCACACCGAGCTGGCCGAGTTCCTGCCGATGATGGACCGGGAGTCCGACCGCGCGGTGGCCGAGATGGTCGCCCTGCCCTTCCTGCGCTCGGGGCGGCGCCCGTCGATCCCGGCACTGGTGATGGGCGGCGGCGTGGACGCGGTATTTCCGCCGTCGATGCTGTTCTTCACCGCCCTGGCCTGGCGCGCGCAGACCATCACGGTGCCCGACTGCGGCCACATGCTGATGCTCGACCGGCCCTGGCCCAAGGCCGCCGAGGCGCTGGCCGGCTGGCTGGCGCATCTGTGAGGCGTCCCCGCCGTCAGGCGCGGTCGAGCATCACGTAACGCTTTTCGACCCGCTCGATCACCTCGAAGGTGCCGATGAAGCCGGCGGGAATGATGCCGGCCTCGCCGGGCCCGAAGCTGCGGGCGTTGCCGGCGGTGTCGACGATGCGCAGGCGGCCGCTGATGACCTGGAAGAACTCGTGGCGCCCCGGGTGGAAGGCGATGCGCCAGGCGCCGGGCTCGCACGCCCAGTCGCCGATGGACAGCGCGCCGCCTTCGGCGGTGTAGCGCTCGGCGGTGAGGCGCAGCGGCGGCGCGCCGATCGCCCGACCAAGCGCCGGGCGGTCTTCGACGGGTTCGGGGGCGGGATCGGAAAAATGGATGACGGACGGCGGCGGCATGGCGAAGCGGAATCCGGTGGCTGATGCGGGAAGCCGCGCAGTTTACGCTTTTGCCATCAGGATGGCGTGACGGCCGGATTCGCTTACAAAAAAGCCCCGTCGTCGATGATCGGGACAGCCCTTGTAGGGGCGAATTCATTCGCCCGCGGAGGTTGAACACCGCAATGGGCTGTTTTTTACGCGTGTCGTGCGACTGAATTCGCACCTGCAGGGGAGCGGTGCCGCGCGCGGGGCGGCTTCAGAAGAGCTCGACGTCGTCGCCCTTGTCCTTCATCTCGGCCTTGTACTGCTCCAGGGCGTCCTTCACCGGCACGCCGCGCATCACCGCGTTGAACATGTCGACCTCCTCGCGGGTCGAGTACTTGGCGCGAATCTTCTCCTGCAGGGCGACCCACTCGTAGGGGCTGTAGATCTTGCGCTGGTCGGTGACCAGCTCGCCGAGCGCCTCCAGGCTGTGGGAGACGTGGGCCAGACGCTGACTGAGCTTGTCGTAGAACTGGAAAGCGATGATCGAGCGCTGGACACGCCCGGCCACCTCGCCGGCGTGGCCGATGAGGGCCGCTTTGAGCTCGGCCGTGGCGGGGGAGTCGGGCAGTTGCTCGAGCGCCCCGCTCATCATGCGCATGTAGCCGGCCATCGAAGTGAAGGAGTCGGTCAGCACTTCGACTGAGCTGTTGCCTTCCTTCATGGCGGCGTCGATCTGGCCGACGGCGAGTTCGAGCATCAGCACGGTTTCGCGCACCTGGCTCCAGTCGAGATCGGGGGTCTGGGCGCTGCTGCCGCGACGACTTTCTGCGGTCATGGGGTTCTCCGGACATCGTGGATGATGTCCGGTTTTCGGCCTGGCGACACAAAGCTTTAGGGCGCACCCGCCGCGCGTCAGCCGACGAACACCGGCTCCGGCTCCAGATCGACCCCGAAACGGGCCCGCACGTCGGCGCGTACCGCGTCGCTGGCGGCGCGCACATCGCCGCCCTGGGCACCGCCGTGATTGACCAGCACCAGCGCCTGGCGCTCGAAGCAGCCCACCGGGCCGAGGCGCCGGCCCTTCCAGCCGGCCTGCTCGATCAGCCAGCCGGCGGCGAGCTTCTGGCTGCCGTCGGGCTGCGGGTAGTGGGGCAGCGTCGGAAAGTCGGCGGCGAGGCGGGCATATGCGTCGGCGGAGACGACCGGGTTCTTGAAGAAGCTGCCGGCGTTGCCGATCTCGGCCGGGTCGGGCAGCTTGCGGCGGCGGATGGCAATCACCGCATCCGATACCTGCAGCGGCGTGGGTTGGGCGATGCCGAGGGCGTCGAGTTCCCGCGCCACGTCGGCGTAGTTGGTGCGCGGCAGCCACTTTTTGGGCAGGCGGAAGGTGACCGCGGCGATGAGATAACGCCCGGCGCCGGCCTGCTTGAAGAAGCTGTCCCGGTAGCCAAAGTTGCAGTCGCGCTTGTCGAAGCCGACCGTCTTGCCGGTTTCCAGATCGTAGGCGCGCAGGCTGTAGAAGTGTTCGGCCATCTCGATGCCGTAGGCGCCGATGTTCTGCACCGGCGCAGCGCCGACGGTGCCGGGGATCAGCGAGAGGTTCTCGAGGCCCGGCCAGCCCATCTCGATGGTCCAGCGCACGAAGTCGTGCCAGTTCTCGCCGCCGCCAGCGCGGATGTAGAAGGCGTCGGCGTCTTCCTGCACCCGGCTCTTGCCGTGGAAGGCGACCTTCAGCACGAGGCCGGGGAAATCCCCCGTCAGCACGAGGTTGGAGCCACCGCCCAGCACGAAGCGCGGCAGGCCGGCGACACGCGGGTCGTCGATCACCGCGCGAAGCGCGTCGACCGAATCGACCGCGGCGAACCACGCGGCGCGCGCCGGCAGGCGCAGGGTGTTGAGGGCGTCGAGGGCGACGTCCTGCTGGAGCAGGTCGGGGGCGGTCATTGGCGGATTTCGGAAAAATCAGGCGGCGGCGGCATGTCCGGCGTGCGCCGGGCCGGGTTGATGTCGAGCCCGCCGCGGCGGGTGTAGCGCGCCCACACCGACAGGCCGGTGGGCTGGCAGTGGCGCAGCACGTCCATGAAAATGCGCTCGACGCATTGTTCGTGAAACTCGTTGTGCTGGCGGAAGGACACGATGTAGCGCAGCAGGCCTTCGCGGTCGATGGGCGCGCCGCGGTAGCGCAGCACCACCATCGCCCAGTCCGGCTGGCCGGTGACGAGGCAGTTGGACTTGAGCAGGTGCGAGTAGAGCGTCTCGGTGACGTGGGGGCGGGCGTGGTCGGCGGCCAGGCATTCGGGGGCCGGGGTGTAGCGGTCCACGTCGATGTCGAGGGTGTCGAGGAGCACACCCTTGGGGTAGCCCATGGGGCGCTGCGGGCGCGCCGACAGGGGCTCGACCCGCACGCCGACCGGCGCACCGGCGGCCTCGGAGAGATCGCGGACCAGCAGACCGGTGAGCGCGGCCACGTCGGCCAGACGCGTCTGGTTGAACGAGTTGAGATAGAGCTTGAACGATTTGGATTCGACCAGATTGGGCGAATCGGCCGGGAAGCGGAACTGCGCCAGCGCCACCTCCGGCTTGCCGCGGGGGCCAAGCCAGGACAGCTCGTAGGCGTTCCACAGGTCTTCGCCGACGAAGGGCAGGCTACCTGCGGCCACGCCGATCTCGTCGCGCTTGCCCTGGCGGGCGATGGGGAACAGCAGTTCGGGCGTGTAGTGCTGGGCGTAGGCGACGGGCTTGCCCAGGGGCGAGGCGTCGGGGTGGGCGGGGATGCGGTCGGACATGGCAGCGGAGCGGATCAGGGCTGGCGCAGGGCAGCGAGGAGTTTCTGGCCGGCGCGGCCATCCACGTTGTGGCCGAGGCGCTGCTGCTCGGCGCGGATGGCGGCGCGGCTGGCGTCGCCGAGCATGCCATCGACGGTGCCGATGGCGTAGCCCTTGGCGATCAGCAGGGTCTGCAGCTCGCGGCGCTCGGCGCGGGAGAGGCCGGGGTCGTCGGTGGGCCATGGGGTCTGGATCGGGCCGCCGCCCTTGAGACGATCGGACAGGTGGGCGATGGCCAGGGCGTAGCTCTCGGCAGCGTTGTAGCCGAAGATCGCGTCGAAGTTGCGGAACACGATGAAGGCCGGGCCCTTGGGGCCGGCGGGCAGCAGCAGGCCGGCGGAATCGGGGCCGCCGAGGGGGCTGCCGTCGAGGCGGGTGACACCGCGGGCGCTCCAGCTGGCAAGCGGCTGCTTGTTCTTGCGGCCGGCGCCGCTGGCGTCGAAACCGGCGGGCAGGCGCACCTCGTAGCCCCAGGGCTCGCCCTCGCGCCAGCCCGCTTTACGCAGAAAGTTGGCGGTGGAAGCCAGCGCATCGGGCACGCTGC
This sequence comes from Zoogloea sp., assembly GCF_041911615.1. Taxonomy (GTDB): domain Bacteria; phylum Pseudomonadota; class Gammaproteobacteria; order Burkholderiales; family Rhodocyclaceae; genus Zoogloea. The sequence goes on from NZ_JAYROR010000122.1 coordinate 7,131, forward strand.
CCACCAGATCGCGGCGGCCGTCGCCGTCGAAATCGACGGCGAGGCGCAGGAAGGTGGAGGGCATGAACTGGGTGTGGCCGAAGGCGCCGGCCCACGAGCCGTTGAGCTGCTCGACCTGCACGTCGCCGGCCTCGACGATCTTCAGCGCGTCGAAGAATTCGCCCCGGAAATACGCCTGCCGGCGGCCGTAGCACGACAGGGTGGACAGCGAGGTGAGCAGCGGCCGACTGCCGAAGTTGCGCCCGAAGTTGCTCTCGACGCCCCACACGGCGACGACGGTGGCGGGGTCGACCTTGTAGCGTTCGGCGGCGCGGGCCAGGACTTCGGCCCACTGCTTCTGCATGGCGCGGCCGTCGGCGACGCGCTCGTCGTCCACCAGGCCGGCGAGGTAATCCCAGATCGGGGTGCGGAACTCGGGCTGGTAGTCGAGCAGGTCGAGCACCTTGAGATCGGGCGCGAGGCCGGCGGTGAGACGGTCGTAGGCCGGGCCCGAGACGCCGCGGGCGGCGGCGTCGGCCTTGAGGCCGGCGAGGCAGGGCGCGAAGCGGGCGGGATCGGGGGCGTCGGCGGCATGGCCGGCGAGCGGGGCGAGCAGCGCGGCGGCAAGGAGAAGGAGGCGGGTTTTCATCAGCGGATAAAGGATTGCATCAGGGCGAAGAAGCGCCCGTAGAACTCGGCGTCGGTGATGGTTTCCTCGCCGACCTTGACGAGGCTTTCGTTGCTGGCGCCAAAGGGCAGCGATACCGAGCCGATGCCGGCGACGCTGAGGCCGGCGCTGCTGGAGCCGGCCTTCAGCTCTTCGCGCACCTGACGGGCGTTGGCGAACACCGAGGCGCCGTCGCCTTCGACGAGGCACGACAGGGTGAAATTGATCTGGACCTGGGCGCCACGCTCGGGCTGGAAGAATTTCTTGGCGCGCACCGCGTCGGGCTTGTGCTCCTCGATCACGTAGCCCTGGCTAAGCAGGGCGCGGCGGCCGGCCTCGCAGGCGCTGGCGGGCTTGACCTCGTCGAAGGACTGCTCGTAGGGCGAGTTCGGCGTGAAGTGTTCGAGCCGGTAGGCGGCGTCCTTGTCCTTGGGCTTGGAGAAGGTGCCGCAGGCCGCCAGCAGCAAGCTGGCGAGCGCGACAGGCAGGACGGAACGGTAACGCATGGTGTTGCTTTCGTGATGGCGGGGCGGCGCCGGACGCGGTAACGGGCCCTCAGTGGGCTTCGTCCCAGTTGGCGCCGACGCCCACTTCGGCAACCAGCGGCACGGAAAGTTGCGCCACGCCGGCCATCAGCCTGGGCAGCTGGTCGCGGATCAGGGCGACTTCGTCGTCGGGCACCTCGAGCACCAGTTCGTCGTGCACCTGCAGGATCAGCTTGCTCTTCACGCCGGCCTCGCGCAGCCAGGCGGAGGTGGCGATCATCGCCTTCTTGATGAGGTCGGCAGCGGTGCCCTGCATGGGCGCGTTGATCGCGGCGCGCTCGGCGGCCTGACGGCGGCCGACCTGCTGGGCGCGGATGTCCGGCAGGTGCAGGCGGCGGCCGAAGACGGTCTCAACAAAGCCGTTGGCCTTGGCCTCGGCGCGGGTGCGCTCCATGTAGGCGGCGACGCCGGGGTAGCGGGCGAAGTAGCGGTCGATGTAGTTGGCGGCGGCGGCGCGCTCGATGCCGAGGTTCTTGGCGAGGCCGTGGGCGCTCATGCCGTAGATCAGCCCGAAGTTGATCACCTTGGCGTAGCGGCGCTGCTCGCTGGTCACTTCGAGCGGGGTGACGCCGAAGATCTCGCCGGCGGTGGCGCGGTGCACGTCCTCGCCGTGGGCGAAGGCGTCGAGCAGGCCCTTGTCGCCCGACAGGTGCGCCATGATGCGCAGCTCGATCTGGGAGTAGTCGGCCGAGACGATCTTGTGGCCGGCCGGGGCGATGAAGGCGGCGCGGATGCGGCGGCCTTCCGGCGTGCGGATCGGGATGTTCTGCAGGTTGGGCTCGGTGCTGGCGAGGCGCCCGGTGACGGCCACCGCCTGGCTGAAGCTGGTGTGCACGCGGCCGGTGCGGCGGTTCACCATCAGCGGCAGCTTGTCGGTGTAGGTGTTCTTGAGCTTGGCGAGGCTGCGGTGTTCGAGCAGCAGCTTGGGCAGCGGGTAGTCCTCGGCGAGCTGGGAGAGCACGTCTTCGTCGGTGGACGGCTGGCCGGTGGCGGTCTTCTTGACCACCGGCAGGCCCAGCTTGGTGAACAGGATTTCGCCGAGCTGCTTCGGCGAGCCCAGGTTGAAGGGCTGACCGGCGAGCGCGTGGGCCTGCAGTTCCAGCGCGTGGAGGCGACGGCCGAGCTCTTCGGAGTGCTGGGCGAGCAGGAAGTCGTCGATCAGCACGCCGTTGCGTTCCATCTCGAACAGCACGCGGGCGGTGGGCAGTTCCACGTCGCGATACAGCGCGGCGAGGGCCGGCTCGGCGGCGAGCTGGGCGGACAGCGCGTGGTGCAGACGCAGGGTGATGTCGGCGTCCTCGGCGGCGTATTCGGTGGCGCGGGCGAGGTCCACTTCGCCGAAGCCGATCTGCTTGGCGCCCTTGCCGCAGACGTCGGCGTAGGTCAGCGTCTTGAGGCCCAGGTGGCGGCTGGCCAGGGAATCCATGTCGTGGGACTTGTCGCTTTCCAGCACGTAGGACTCGAGCAGCGTGTCTTCCGCGATGCCGGCAAGCGCGATGCCGTGGTTGGCGAGGATGTGGGCGTCGTACTTGAGGTTCTGACCGAGCTTGCGGTGGGCGTCGGATTCGAGCCACGGCTTGAGCTTGTCGAGCACCTCGGCGAGCGGCAACTGGGCCGGCGCGTCGGCGTAGCCGTGGGCCAGCGGCAGGTAGGCGGCTTCGCCCTCGACCGTGGCGAAGGACATGCCGACCAGCGTGGCGACCATCGGGTCGAGGCCGGTGGTTTCGGTGTCGAAGGCGGTGAGTTGGGCGGCGTTGATCTTGGCCAGCCAGGCGTCGAAGGCGGCCCAGTCGAGGAGCGTTTCGTAGCCGGTGCGGTGAGCGCCGGGCTCGGCCGGCGCGCTGGGCGCGGCAACCGGCGCGGTGGCCGCGGACGGCGCCGCGGCGCCCGCTTCCAGTTCCTTCAGCCAACCCTTGAATTCGAGGCGGCGGTAGATCGCGGCCAGGGCTTCCTTGTCGTCCTCCCGGGCCGGCAGATCGGCGGGGCCGACGGGCAGCTTGAGGTCGGTGACGACGGTGACGAGCTTGCGCCCGAGGGGCAGGAAGTCCAGGTGCTTCCTCAGGTTCTCGCCGACCTTGCCGCCGACCTTGTCGGCGTGGGCGATGAGGTTGTCGAGGGTGCCGTATTCGGTGAGCCACTTGACGGCCGTCTTGGGGCCGCACTTCTCGACGCCAGGCACGTTGTCGACGGTGTCGCCGACTAGCGCGAGGTAATCGACGATACGCTCGGGCGGCACGCCGAACTTGGCGGCGACGCCGTCCGAGTCGAGCACTTCCTCGCTCATCGTGTTGACCCAGCGCACGCCGGGCTGGACGAGCTGGGTGAGATCCTTGTCGCCGGTGGAGATGACGACCTCCCAGCCGGCCTCGACGGCCTGGCGGGTGAGGGTGCCGATCACGTCGTCGGCCTCGACGCCCTCCTCGACCAGCAGTGGCCAGCCTTCGGCCTTGACCGCCTCGTGGAGCGGTTCGATCTGCGCGCGCAGGTCGTCGGGCATCGGCGGGCGGTGGGATTTGTAGTCGGGGAACCAGTCGTCGCGGAAGGTCTTGCCCTTGGCGTCGAAAATGCAGGCGCGGTATTCCGCCTTGTAGTCGGCTTCGAGCCGACGTAGCATGGACAGCACGCCGCGCACGGCACCGGTCGGCTCGCCCGCCGCGTTGCGCAGGTCGGGCAGGGCATGGAAGGCACGGTACAGGTAGCTGGAACCGTCGACGAGCAACAAGGTAGGCATGGGCACGCGGGCTGACGAGGCATCGCGCCCCTCCACCCCTCACTCCTCACAAGACAATGACTGCAAAAGACAAACTCCCCCGGATGGTACCGAGCACGACGGCCCAGAACTTCACCGCGCGGGAGTCATGGCGGATTTTCGGGATTATGGCAGAGTTCGTCGAGGCCACTGAACGCCTCAAGCCGATCCGCCCGGCGGTGTCGATCTTCGGCAGCGCCCGCACCAAGCCCGACCACCCCTACTACGAGAAGACCGAGCGCATCGCCCGGCTGCTGTCGGACGCCGGCTTCTCGGTGATCTCCGGCGGCGGCCCCGGCATCATGGAAGCGGCCAACAAGGGCGCCTACTTCGGCAAGTCGCCCAGCGTCGGCCTCAACATCCAGCTGCCCATGGAGCAGCAGGCCAACCCCTACCAGGACATCTCCCAGACCTTCCAGCACTTCTTCGCGCGCAAGTTCATGTTCGTGAAGTTCGCGGTGGCCTACGTGGTGATGCCCGGCGGCTTCGGCACGCTGGACGAGCTGCTCGAGGCGATGACCCTGATCCAGACCGGCAAGAGCCGCAAGATCCCGGTCATCCTCGTCCACGAGCCGTTCTGGCGCGGGCTGATCGACTGGTTCAAGGACCGCCTGGTGGACGAGAAGATGATCAACCCCGACGACCTCGACCTGATCCAGGTCATCGACGAGCCGGAGAAGGTCGTCGACGCGATCTTCAACCATTACCAGAGCCGCGGCTTCCTGCCCCTGCCCGAAGAGCACGAGCTGATGCTCAACCTCTGAGCGGCGCGCCGGGCGCTCGGCCGGGCGGGTTACAATCGCGGCATAGTCAGGAGACCCCCATGCCCCGCATTCAAGATTTTGCCGCCCTGCTGCTCGCCGTCACCGCCTCCGCGTGGGCCCAGCAGCAACCGCCGAAGCTCGAACCGCTGCCCGAGCCGCCCCCGCCGCCGCCGGGCATGGAACTTGACGCCGAGCAGGAGCCGCAGGTCACCATTGTCAAAAAGGGCGAGGACACCGTCGAGGAATACCGGGTCAATGGCCAGCTCTACATGATCAAGGTGACGCCGCCCCACGGCGTGCCCTACTACCTCTACGACGACGTCGGCAACGGCGACTTCATGCGCCGCGACGCCCACGACGGCGGCGTGCGCGTGCCCAAGTGGGTCATCAAGCGCTGGTGAGCCCGGCGGCGGCCCGGCTCAGGGCCGCAGCGCCGGATGCTTCAAGGCGTGAGCGGTTTCCATCAGGTAATGGCGCGCCTGCGCCTCGTCCCGCTTCAATCCCATCTCACCGTTCCGATAAGCCAGCGCGAGGGTCTGGATCGCCTCCGGGTGGTCCTGCTCGGCCGCGTCGGCGTACAGCCTCAGCGCCGCCGCCTCGTCGCGGGGCACGCCCTCGCCTTCCCGGTAGGCGTTGGCCAGCATGAACTGCGCGGCCGCCACGCCGCGCCGGGCCGCCACGTCGAACCAGTGCGCCGCCTCGGTGGCGCTCGCCGGCACGCCGTCGCCGTTGCGTAGCGCGATACCCAGGTGAAAGGCGGCGCCCGGATGACCGGCCTCGGCCGCGGTGCGCAGCCAGGTGGCGGCGCGCACGGGGTCGGGCGCCACGCCGGCGGCGCCGTTTCGATACAGTTTCCCCAGCACGAAAGCAGCGACCGTATCGTGTTCGGCCGCCGCCTGCGTCAGCCAGCCGAGGGCACGGGCCCCTTCGCCCCGGGCCAGCAGGACTTCGCCCAAGACTCGCCGGGCCTGGGGCACGCCCTCCTGGGCGAGGGTCTGGAGGCGGGTCAGCGCCGCCGGCTGCCGCCCGGCGCCGGCAAGCACCTGCAACTGCAGCGGGTCGGCCGGCAGCGGGCTTCCCGGTGCGGCCGGCGCGATGAAGGCGACCGCCGCGAGGGCCGCCGCCCCCGCCAGCACCAGCGCGGCCAGGCGCGGCGGGTTGCGGGGCTTACTTGGAGAGGTCGATGCCATACAGCGCGAGTCCCTTGCCGCTGCCGTCGTCGGCCTGAAGCAGCGATACGCCGGCGATGCCGGCCGCCTGGGCCAGCGCCAGCTTGCCCTGGGCCGAGTGGAACACCACCGGGCCGGCGGTCGCCACCCGGGCAAAGCGCCAGCTGCGCTCGGCACCGTTGGCGGCGCGGGTGACGGTCTTGATCGCCTTGACGTAGGCGATCAGCACGTCGCGGTTGGCATCCGGCGACGCGTAGATCGTCTTGCTTCCGTCGAGGCCCGGAAAGCTGCCACCGCCGCTGGCGCGGTAGTTGTTGGTGGCGACGATGAACTCCTGCGCCGCGTCGAGGGCTGCACCCTTGTAGGTGAGATTGACGATGCGGCTGCCCACCGGCCGGGTGACGTCGATCTCGTAGCGGATGTCCGGGCTGGTGAACATGTCGAAGTTGTAGCCCGGGAAGCTGCTGACCAGTTCCTGCTGGGTGGTCCTGGCCGGATCGATCTGGTTGAAGCGCCTGGCGGCGGTCTCCAGCCAGCTCTTGATGACGGCTCCGCTCACCTTCACCGCGTAGACGGTGTTGGGATAGAGGTAGAGGTCGGCGGCGTTGTTGATCGCCAGGTTGCCCTGGGCCACATCGGTGAAATCGGACCCGCCGGCAAAACCACTCTTGAACGGCGCGCTCACCGACAGCACCGGCAGGCCGGCGTACTGGGGCAGGTTCGCGGCGACGTAGCGGGCGACGTAGTCGGCCTGGGCCTGATTGACCAGCTGGATGGCGCCCGGATCGCCCACGTCGGCGAAATAGGACGACATCTCGAAATCGGTGCTGCCGATCGGCGTCCTGACGTAGTCGATGGTGGCCTGGTGCTCGGTGGCGATGGCGGCGGCCACGGCCGGGCTGACGGCCACGTAGCTCTTGTCGGCGTTCTGGGTCGAGCGAGCCTGGACCACGGTCTTGGTCTTGTCGACGCGCCACGCGTTGCCGTCGTAACTGAGGGCCAGCTTGATAACGCCCAGGTGCTTGCCCCAGTAGTTCGCCATCACGGTGGGCACGCCGTTCACGGTGCCGGCCTCCTTGTCGACGCCGGGCAGGTTGAACTGCGAAACGGTGCTGGTCGCGTTCGGGAAGACCTGATGCGAGTGGCCGATCAGCATCGCATCGACGCCGGAAACCTTGGAGAGGTGGTAGCTGCCGTTTTCCATGCTCGGCGAGTAGGCACTGTCGTCGAGACCGCCGTGGGAGATCACCACCACGAGATCGGCGCCCTTGGCGCGCATCTCGGGGATGTACTTCTCGGCGGCTTCCTTGACGCCGACGGTGTAGACCTTGCCGTCGAGCCAGCGCTTGTCCCAGCTCATGATCGCCGGCGGGGTGAAGCCGATGATGCCGACCTTGACGGTGCCGCTGACGGTGGCGCCGTCGGGGCCGGTGGCGGTCACCTTCTTGTCGATGATCGCGTAAGGCTGGAACAACGGCTGGCCGGTCTTGACGCTATTCACGTTGGCCAGCACCAGCGGGAAGTTCGGTCCCTTGCAGACCGGCTGCGCGGCGGGCTCCGCCATGCCGGTGACGCTGAAGCGGTTGCCCGTGACCTGGCTCAGGAACGGCAGGCCGTAGTTGAACTCGTGGTTTCCGATGCCGCCGCCTTCGTAGCCGGTGGCGTTCATCACCTTGTACATCGCCAGCGTGTCGCTGCAGGCGAGCGGATTGACGATCGCCTGGTAGTCGGCCAGCGCGGTGCCCTGAATGGTGTCGCCGTTGTCGAGCAGCAGGGTGTTGGGGAATTCCTGACGCGCCGCGGCGATCAGCGTCGCGGTGCGCTCGAAGCCGAGGGAACTGTCTTCGGCGAGCTTGAAGTAGTCGTAGCTCAGCACGTTGGTGTGGAGATCGGTGGTCTCCAGCAGGGCCAGCGTGGCGGTGGAGCCGGCCGGGGTGGCCGACGCGGCGGAGTCGTGGCTGCCGCTGCTTCCGCAGCCGGCAAGCACGAAGGTGACGGCGACGCAGGCGCCCAGACGGTTTCTCGACAACAGCATGACAACACCCGGCTCGAAGGAATGGAGCCCGCGAGTATCGTCAGCGTGGATTGCCGCCCGGTGACGGCAATGTTGCCGGATCGCGATGATCCGGCAACATTCTGCTTACAGGCGTGGAGGGCTTACGGCGCCTCGCACAGGCAGTGCAGGTAGACGTGGCCCGGATCGTTCCAGAACGCCAGCCCCGCCAGCTCGCCACGCAGTCGGGCCACGGTCAGATCGACCAGCGAGGCGCGCGGCGGGGTGTCCGCCTCCTCGCCGTTGTCGAACAGTTTGGCGAGCAGCTGGTCGCGGGGCGACAGGGGCTTCTCGACGTAGCTCACGTCGTAATCGGTGAGCCCGGCGCGGGCGGCGGCGGCCTTGAGGGCGGCGTCGAGACCGCCAAGCTTGTCCACCAGGCCTTTTTCCTTGGCCTGGCTGCCCAGCCAGACGCGGCCCTGGGCAACTTGATCGACCGCCTCCGGGCTCATCTTGCGCGCCGCGCCGACCACCGCCAGGAAGCGCCGGTAGCCGTGTTCGATGCTCTGTTGAAGGAGCTGGCCGACCTGCGGATCGAGTGGCCGGCGCGGGTCGATCCCGGCCGCCAACGGCGTGGTGCCGACGCCGTCGACGCTGAGACCGAGCTTGGCCATCGGCCCCGAAAGATCGGGGATCATCGCGAAGATGCCGATCGAGCCAGTGATCGTGGTCGGGCTGGCCCACACCTCGTCGGCAGCCATGCCGATCCAGTAGCCGCCCGACGCCGCCACCGACCCCATCGACACCACCACCGGCTTGCCCGCCTTGCGGGTGAGCTCCAGCTCGCGACGGATCACCTCGGAGGCGGTAGCGCTGCCTCCCGGGCTGTCGATGCGCAGCACCACGGCCTTGACCGCGTCGTCCTCGCGGGCCTGGCGGATCAGCGCCGCCACGGTGTCGCCGCCCACCGCGCCCGGCGGCTGCTCGCCATCGACGATCGCCCCCTGGGCCACCACCACCCCGACCTTGGCCGCCGGGTGGTTCGCCTCCTCGCGGACGCGACCGATGTAGGTGGCAAGATCCACGTGCTTGAACCCCTTGCCGTCGGCGCTCGGGCCGACCTGCTGGCGCAGGAAGTCGCGCCACTCGTCGGCGCCCTTCAGGCCATCGACGAAGCCGGCGGTGTGCGCCAGTTGGGCGGCATCGCCGCCGGCGGCGGCCAGCATCTCGGGCGCCTCGCCCACGTAGCGGGCGATCTGCGCCGCGGCCTTGGGGCGCGCCGCGGCGATGTCGGCCTGGTAGGCCTGCCAAGCGGCATCGAGATAGACGCGGCTCGCCTCCCGATCCTCCGGCGACATGTCGCTGCGGGTATAGGGTTCGACGAAGGACTTGTAGGTGCCGACGCGGAACACCTGCATCTTCACGCCGAGCTGGTCGAACAGGCCCTTGAAATAGGTCGGGTAGCGCCCGAAACCGGACATCAGCACGTAGCCGTCCGGATTGAGGAAAACCTCGTCGGCATGGGCGGCGAGGTGGTACTGGGCCTGGTTGAAGTTCTTGCCCCAGGCAAAAACCTTCTTGCCGGCCTTGCGGAATTCGGTGATCGCCGCGGCGATTTCCTGCAACTTGGACAAGCCGGCGCCGCCCAGACCGTCGGTCTCGACGACCAGCACCTTGATGCGCGGGTCGGTGGCGGCGGCGCGGATGGCGTCCACCACGTCGCGCAGCAGCACCTGATGCATCCCGTCTCCGCCCTGCAGCATGCTGAGCGGGCTGCGCACGCTGCGCTGCTCGACGAGATTGCCGTTGGGCGCCACGACCAACGCCGCGTCGGTCGGCAGCGGTTCGATGCGGCTGGTCCACAGCCCTGCCAGGATGAACACCACCACCGCGATGAACAGCAGATTGACACTTGCCCGCCGCAGGCGGTCGATACCGCGCCACACGCCCGACACCACTCTTCTCACGACCCCCGGCCGTGCGCTGCGATCCATCCTGCTCTCCATTGTCTGCCTGTCATGCGGCCTGCGGTTGCCCGCAAGGTTTCGGCGCCCCGCCAATCCGGTAGAATCCGCCCATGTTTGCCAATCCCCCGCCCGACCAGATCCGCAAGCTGCTGCGGGAGGTCAAGACCATCGCCGTCGTCGGCCTGTCGCCGCGTCCGGAACGCCCGAGTTATCGGGTGGCCCGTGCGCTGCAGGGCTTCGGCTATCGCATCGTACCGGTTCGCCCGGCAGTTTCCGAGGTGCTGGGCGAAAAAGCCTACGCGCGCCTGTCCGATCTGCCCTTCGTGCCCGATCTCGTCGACGTGTTTCGTGCCGCCGACGAAGTCGGTCCGATCGTGGACGAATGCATCGCCCTCGGCGTCGGACGCCTCTGGCTGCAGGACGGGGTGATCAACGAGGAAGCCGCCGCGCGAGCCCGGGAAGCCGGCCTCACGGTGGTGATGGACCGCTGCATATGGCGGGATTACGTGGATTTTATCCCATGACCAGCACGCTCGCCTTTACCAAGATGCAAGGCCTCGGCAACGACTTCGTGATGATCGACGCCGTTCGTCAGCCCATCGCGCTCACCGCAGACCAGGTGCGCTACCTGGCCGACCGCCATTTCGGCGTCGGCTGCGACCAGCTGCTGGTGGTCGAACCGGCCCAGACACCGGGCGTCGATTTCCGCTACCGCATCTTCAACGCCGACGGCGGCGAGGTGGAACAGTGCGGCAACGGCGCCCGCTGCTTCGCCCGCTTCGTGTTCGATCAGGGCCTCACCGACAAGCGCGAGATCCGCGTCGAAACCAAGAAGGGCATCATCACCCCTCGCCTCGAGACCGACGGCAACGTGACCGTCGACATGGGCGTGCCGGTACTCAATCCCGCCGATGTGCCCTTCGTCAGCGACTCCGACGCTTACGTGCAGCCCCTCGACGTGGCCGGCACCCGCGTGGCGATCACCGCCGTCAGCATGGGCAACCCCCACGCGGTGCAGGTGGTGGCCGACGTGGACAGCGCCCCGGTGGCCGAGCAGGGTCCGCTGATCGAACATCACCCGCGCTTCCCGGCGCGGGTCAATGCGGGCTTCCTGCAAGTGGTGGACGCGCACCGGGTACGCCTGCGCGTCTTCGAACGCGGTGCCGGCGAAACCCTTGCCTGCGGCACCGGTGCCTGCGCGGCGGTGGTGGCGGGCATCCTGCGCGGCCTGGTGGCCTCGCCGGTGGCGGTCGAGACCCGCGGCGGCGAACTCACCATTGCCTGGAACGGTCTCGGCACGCCGGTCATGATGACCGGCCCGGCGGTCACCGTCTTCTCCGGCCAGCTCACGCTTCCCTGAACCCACCACCCGGCCCCCGCCATGAAAGCTTCCGACGTCATCCAGTTCCTGCAGGCGCATCCCGACTTCTTCGACGACAACTCGGGCCTGCTGACCGACCTGACGGTGACCCATCCCCACAACGGTCAGGCCATCTCGCTGATCGAACGGCAAATGCTCGCCCTGCGCGAGCGCATCGCCCAGCTCGAAAACAAGTTCGCCGAGCTGCTCGAATTCGGCGAGGAAAACGACGCCATCGGCGAGAAGGTCCATCGCCTCACCCTGTCACTGCTCGAAGCCGAGGATTTCGAATCGATCCGCCAGGCGATCTACACCCACCTGCAGGAAGATTTCACCGTGCCCCACGTGGCCTTCCGGGTCTGGAACAGCGTGCTGTCGCGCAGCGGCCCCGAATTCCTGCCGGTGGGCGAGGACGTGCGCTTCTTCACCGGCGACCTGACCGCGCCCTACTGCGGCACCCCGACGATCCGCGAGGTCATCAACTGGTTCGGCGCCGCCGGCCGGCAGGTGAAGTCGGTCGCCCTGGTGCCCCTGCGCCGCGACGAGAAGACCTTCGGCCTCCTGGCCATGGGCAGCGAAGACCCGGAGCGCTTCTACCCGGCGATGGGCACGCTGTACGTCACCCGCATCGGCGAGATGGTCTCGGCCTCCCTCGTCCGACAGCTCGGCTGAGGGGCGCATTAAGCTACTGCTCAGGCCGATCTTGCGTCTGCGATGCTCGCCGTACGCATGTACGGCTGCGCTTCTCGACGCGACCTCGACCCGCTCGCTACGCTTTCTGCGCCCCTCAGATGCCGGGTGATGCGTGCGGAGCGTTTTCCCCCAAATCCCATTCCCTATTTCCCGATTCCCACATCCCGCCATGGCCGATCTCATTCTCAAACCCGGTAAGGAACGCTCCGTGATGCGTCGCCACCCCTGGATCTTCGCCGGTTCGGTGGATCGGCTGGAGGGGCGGGCACGGGCGGGGGACACGGTGCTCGTCAAGGATGCCGACGGCAAGCCGCTGGCGCGGGCGGCGTGGTCGCCGGAGTCGCAGATCCGTGCCCGGGTGTGGACCTTCGACTGCGACCAGTCCATCGACCACGCCTTCATCAAGCGTGCGGTGGCCGCGTCGGTGGCACGGCGGGCGTCCCACCCGTGGCTGGCCGGACAGGATGGCGTGCGCCTGATCCACGGCGAATCCGACGGCCTGCCCGGGGTGATCGCCGACCGCTACGGCCCGGTGGTGGTGGTCCAGCTCACCAGCGCCGGCGCCGACAAGTGGCGCGACGCCATCGTCGCCGGGCTGGTCCAGGCCACCGGCTGCTGCGCGGTGTACGAGCGCTCGGATTCGGACGTGCGCAAGCTCGAAGGCCTCGGCCCGGTGAGCGGGCTGGTGTTCGGCGAGATGCCCGAGCACCTCACCATCATCGAGAACGGCGTGCGCATGGAAGTGGACGTGGCCGGCGGCCACAAGACGGGTTTCTACCTCGACCAGCGCGACAACCGCCTGCTCACCGGCCAGCTGGCCGCCGGGCGCGACGTGCTCAACTGCTTCTGCTACACCGGCGGTTTCTCGCTGCAGGCGCTGGCCGGCGGCGCGAAGAGCGTGATCTCCATCGACTCGTCCGGCCCGGCGCTCGCCACCGCGGCGCGCAACGTGGCGCTCAACCCGCAGCTCGACGCCGACCGCGCCGAGTGGCGCGAGGACGACGTCTTCCAGGCCCTGCGCACCCTCAGGACCGAAGGCCGCAAGTTCGATCTGATCGTGCTCGATCCGCCCAAGTTCGCGCCGTCCGCCGCCCACGCCGACCGGGCCGCCCGCGCCTACAAGGACATCAACCTGCTGGGCTTTCGCCTGCTCAATCCCGGCGGCATTCTGATGACCTACTCGTGCTCGGGCGGCATCGGTCTAGAACTGTTCCAGAAGATCGTCGCCGGCGCCGCGGCGGACGTCGGTGTCGAGGCACGCATTTTGCATCGACTGGCCGCCGCGCCCGACCACCCCGTCGGTCTCGCCGTGCCGGAGGGCGAATACCTTAAGGGCCTGGCCTGTCAGGTGTGAATTAGTCCCTGTCGGACGCAGTTTTCCGGCCTTTGGCAAGACGCAGCTATGTATTCTGCGGGCATTGAATGGTTAAATGATGTTACACATCACGGCCACACATGCTTCATGGAGAACTACATGACGACGCTGCTGCCCCCTGACTCCGCCGGGTCAGTTCCAGCCGGCACCCAGACCGGTACGATCGGGGCTGAAATTCCGCGCGAGCGGCGCCTCGCCGCGCTGCACCTTGCCCGCTACAACCTGCGCTACCTGGTACGCCTCTACGGCGCCTTCGACGGCGATCTGCTGTTGCCGATCGTGCTCGGCGAAGTCGGCCTGTACAACATGGGCGGGCTGGCGATGGAAGACCCCGCCAACCTGCCGGGCGCCTGTCCCGACGAGGAGAGCTTCCGCCGCCTGCCGCTGCGCCCGTGCAACGCCTTCTCGATCAGCTCGTCCACCGGCATCCCGCGGGAAACCGTGCGCCGCAAGGTGAGCCACCTGATCCAGCACGGCTTCATCGACCGCGACCCGAAGGGCGGCCTGACGATCACCGCCAAGGCGGTCGGCCTGTGCATGAAACCCTTCGACGAAGAAAACCAGAGCGACTTCCTGACGACCGCCACCCGCATCCAGGCGATCATGAGCGGCAGCCAGTCCGGCCAGCGCGCCTCCTGATCCCTTCGGCCATCGTCGGTCCGGGCGGCGAGCCTCCGCGCTGCCCGGACTGGCACCTCCGCACCACACTGGCGGAGCCGCCGATCAGCCTTCGTTCCACAACGCGCCACTGCCCCCCGGCGCAGCAAGCCCGAAATGCTGCCAGATCGAGGCCGTCGCCATCCGGCCACGCGGCGTGCGCTGCAGGTAGCCCTGCTGGATGAGATAAGGCTCCAGCACGTCCTCGATGGTGTCGGACGACTCGCCGATCGCCGCCGCCAGGTTGTCGAGCCCCACCGGGCCGCCGCCGAATTTTTCCAGCATTGCACCCAGCAGCTTGCGGTCCATCAGATCGAGGCCCAGGTGATCCACGTCGAGCATCGTCAGCGCCGCATCCGCCACCTCGGCGGTGATGCGGCCGTCGGCGCGCACCTCGGCGTAGTCGCGCACCCGGCGCAGCAGGCGGTTGGCGATGCGCGGCGTGCCGCGGGCGCGGCGGGCGACCTCGAAGGCGCCGGTGTCGTCGATCTCCACGTCGAGCAGGCGAGCCGAGCGCCCCACGATGTAGGCGAGTTCCTGGGCGGTGTAGAACTCCAGCCGCGACACGATGCCGAAACGGTCCCGCAGCGGGTTGGTGAGCATGCCGGCGCGGGTGGTCGCGCCCACCAGCGTGAAGGGCGGCAGGTCGAGCTTGACCGAGCGCGCCGCGGGGCCTTCGCCGATCATGATGTCGATCTGGAAATCCTCCAGCGCCGGGTAGAGGATTTCCTCCACCACCGGGCTGAGGCGGTGGATCTCGTCGATGAACAACACGTCGTGGGGTTCGAGGTTGGTGAGCAGCGCGGCCAGATCGCCGGCGCGCTCCAGCACCGGGCCGGAGGTCTGGCGCAGACTGACGCCCATCTCGGCCGCCACGATGTGGGCCAGGGTCGTCTTGCCGAGGCCCGGCGGGCCGAACAACAGCACGTGGTCGAGCGCCTCGCCGCGACGCTTGGCGGCCTGGATGAAGATTTCCAGCTGATCGCGGATTTTCTGCTGGCCCACGTAATCGGCCAGCCGTTTGGGGCGCAGCGCCCGCTCCAGCGCCTCTTCCTGGTTGCTGGCCTTGGCGGCGCCGATCAGCCGCGCGGTGGCGTCGGGCTGCCCGCCCTTGATGGCGTCGGTCTCGATCATCGGTGGATCTCCACGACGTTTTTGTTCTGCTTTTCGGCAGAATGCGAAGTCCATTCCCTGAACAATGCCTGCCCCAGCGCCAGGAAGGTCGGGCCGAGGAACAGGCCGATGAACCCGAACGCCAGCACACCACCGAAGGCGCCGAGCGCGATCAGCAGGATCGGCAGGCTCGCGGTGCGGCTGATCAGGAAAGGCTTGAGGAAGTTATCCACCGAGCTCACCGCCAGGGCGCCCCACAACACCATGAACACCGCCCAGCCGCTCTCGCCCTGCTGGTAGAGCCAGAACGCGGCGGCGCCCCAGATCAGCGGCGGACCGATCGGCACCATCGACAGGAAGAAGGTGCCCGCCGTCAGCAGCAGCGCGCCCGGCACACCGGCGACCACGAAACCGATCAGCGCCACCAGTGCCTGGGCCAGGGCCGTGCCGACGATGCCGATCATCACCGCCTTGACGGTGTTGGCGGCCAGCTCGAGCAGGCGATGGCCCAGCTCGCCGCCGAGGCGTTCGGCGCCGGTTTCGAGCTGGTCGTAGATGCGCGCGCCGTCGCGGTAAAAGAAGAAACCGATGAACAGCACGAGGGTGATCTGCAGCAGCCCCTGGCCGAGCACGCCACCGAGGCCGAGGGCGAACTTGCGCGCCGGCTCCACGCCCTGCAGCGCCAGCTTGCGCATCTCGGCCTGGCTGTGGGTGAGCTTGCGCACGTAGGCGTCGATGTCCGGCCCGACCACCGGCAGCTGCTTGATCCAGGCCGGCGGACGGCCGTCGGACTGCTCGATGGCGTTGCGGGTCCAGTCCACCGCCTCCATCGCCGCATCGGTGAGCGAGGCCGCCAGGCCGATCATCGGCAGCAGCAGCACCGCGGTGAGGAGCAGCGTCATGGAGATCGCGGCCAACCCGTCGCGCCGCCCCAGCTTGCGGTACAGCCAGGCGTACAGCGGCCAGGTCGTGATGCACACCGTGCCGGCGAAGAGGATCGCGGCAAAGAAGGGGCTGAGCACGAAGGCGCAGCCGAGAATCAGCAGGGCCGTGATGGCCACCTGGGCGGTACGTCGCGGAGCCATGGGTCTGTCCCGGATGAAAGTTGGGGGGAATTATCCCCGAATCGGATCGCGCCGGAGGCATGGCGCAATGAACAAATGTTCAGGTGACGGGCTTGCGACGCACATAAACCGTCTTCTCCACCGTCGCGACGACCTCGCCCTGGCGATTGACCACGTCCACCGCGAACACCGGCTCGTGCTTGCCGCCGCCAGCAGTGGCCCGGCGGATCGCCTCGACCTGCTCGGGCGTGACGCGGAACGTGGCGCGCACGGTGCCACGGCCAGGCAGCTTGTAGTCGATGCGCGAGGCCTTGTCCCACACCACGTAGCCTCGGCCCAGCTGGTGCATCACCAGCAGCGCGAAGAACGGATCGGTCATCGCGAATAGCGAGCCGCCGAAGTGGGTGCCCATGTAGTTGCGGTTGAGCAGGCCCAGGCGCATCCGCACCACGGCCTCGGTGTAGTCGGGCGACAGGCGCTCGACGTGGATGCCGGCGCCGATGAAGGGCGGCCACAGATTCATCAGCAGGCGCAGGGTGCCAGCACTCAGTTTGACGTTGCGCATGAAGCCCTGCTTGAGCTTCTGGCTCATCGGCCGGCCCGCCCGCCACGGCGCCACACAGGTGCGCTCATGCCTTCGACAGGCCCTTGAGCGCCTGGCGGATGCCGTCGGACACGCCGACGCCGTCGGGCAACTGCTTGACGGCGCCGAGGGCTTCCTTCTCGTTGTAGCCCAAGGCCAGCAGGGCGTTGACGATGTCGGCGCGGTCGTCGGCGGGCAGCTCGACGCCGGCCCGCCCGGCGAGGCCGGGCACGGCCTTGGGCAGCTTGTCGCGCAGTTCGAGGAGCAGGCGTTCGGCGGTCTTCTTGCCGATGCCGGGAATCTTCACGAGACGACCCGCCTCCTGCAGCGCGATGGCCTGGGCGAGATCGCCCACCGACAGCCCGGACAGCACCGCCAGCGCGGTGCGCGCGCCGATGCCGGCCACCTTGAGGAGCTGGCGGAAGGTGGCACGCTCGTCCTCGCTGGCGAAGCCGTAGAGGAAGTGGCCATCCTCGCGCACCGCGAGATGGGTGGCGAGGCTGACCGTCTGGCCGGTGGCGGGCAGGCCGTAGAAGGTGCTCATCGGCACCTCGAGTTCGTAGCCGACGCCATTCACGTCGACGAGGATCTGCGGCGGGTTCTTCTCGGCCAGGCGGCCGGTGATGCGTCCGATCATGGCGTCTTTCAGGTCAGGGAAAATCGGCGGCGCGGAAGGCCGGCAGGCCCTCGGCGCGGGTGGCAAGGGCCGACAGGTGCGGATAGTCGCTGTCGTCCACCAGGCCGGGGGCGGTGAAGCGGGTGAACCGCCAGGCCACCGCGACGGTGATGTCGGCCTGAGTAGGCCGGGCACCGCACAGCCAGTCGGCGTCGCCCACGTGGCGCTCGATCATGGCGTAGGTGTCGCGGATCTGGCCAGTGACCCGCTCGAGCCAGTCGGGCGAGCGCACGTCGCGGGGACGCACGGCGGTCTCGTAGTAGCGCTGCACGCTCTTCTCGGCGGCGGCGAGGCCCCAGCCGGTGAGCTGCAGGCAGCGCTGCAGATCCGCCGGCTCGGCCGGCAGCAGGCTCTTGCCGGGGCCGGCCAGGTGCTCGAACCAGGCGATGATCTGGCTGCTGTCGACCATCGTCCCGCCGTCGTCGAGCACCAGCGTCGGCGCCTTGACCAGCGGATTGAGGGCGTGAAAGGCGTCGAAGTGGCGAAACACCGACAGCGACTGGTGCTCGAAGGGGATGCCGAGCATCCGGGCGGTGATGAAGCTGCGGCGAACGAAGGGCGAATCGAGCATTCCGACGAGTTTCATGGCTTGGCTCCGGGGGTGGATTGGGCACAACGGGCGGCGGTCTGGCGCAGGCGGGCGAGCACGGCGTCGGCTTCGTCGCGGTTCTTCACGGGGATGCGGGCTTCGTGGCCGGCGCCGAGATTGCCGCCACCGAAGGCGATCTTGACCTCGTCGGCGCGCACGTCGATGTACTGCACGATACCCAGGTTGATCGACCGCTGGGTGCCGTTCTCGGCGGGCAGCGCGAACGGGCAGAAGGCGGTGGAGCCGGGCACCGGCGCATCCTGGGCGGCGGCGTGGCTCGGCGGCACGCCGAGGGTCAACAGCAGGGCGGGCAGCAGGGGCAGACTTTTCATGGCGATCCTCCGGCGAAGAAACGGGCCAGGTCGTGCAGGCTGGCCGCCAGCGGCACGCCGGCGGCGCGCACGTCGTCGGCGGGCTGGAGCAGGTCGGGCACCATCACCACCCGCGCCCCGGCGGCCAGCGCACCGCGCACGCCGGCGTTGGAATCCTCCAGCACCAGGCAGTCGGCGATCGGCACGTCCAGGCGCGCGGCGGCGGCGAAGTAGATGTCCGGCGCCGGCTTGCCGCGCTCGACCTCGTCGCCGCAGACCATGCCATGCACCCGCGGCAGCAGGCCGACCGCGGCCAGCTTGGGCTCGGCACGGGCGCGACGGGTGGAGGTGGCGACGACGCGGCCGAGCGCGATCCGGTCGAGCTGGTCGAAGAGCTCGGCGGCGCCGCCTTTGACCGGGATGCGTCCGGCCGCGATGGTCGCCTCGTAACGCCGCCCGAAGGCCGCGTAGAGCGCCGCCGTGGGGTAGTCGTCGCCCAGGTGGTGGCGGATCACCGCCGGGCCGTCCTGGGCGTTGAGGCCGACCATCGCCAGGCCGACCTCGTAGCGCCACGCGAGGCCCAGTTCGGCCGCCGCCTCCGCGACGGTGGCGAGGGCGATCCGCTCGCTGTCGAGGAGCAGGCCGTCCATGTCGAAGATGACGCCGCGGATGTCGGCGGGCGCAAAGGGCAGGGCGAAACTCATGGGGCGGCTCCGGGCCAGCGTCCGAAGGCCAGCGTGGCGGCGAGGACGAGGCCGTGCAGGTGGGCGGCGGCAAGGGTGAGCTTGATCGCCGGGGCCAGCGCGGCGGGCTCGGCGGCATGGGCGATCAGGTGGCGCGCCGCGCGGAACGACAGGATCAGCGTCATCGCCGCGGCGGCGGCGCCGTGGGGCAGACGCTCGCGGCCGACCATCAGCACCAGCCAGCCGTAGGCCACCAGCACCAGCCCGAGGTAGGCCCACTTGGCGCCGTCGGGGCCCAGGCGGACGACCAGGGTGCGCTTGCCGGTGGCGGCGTCGCCACGCCGGTCGGGAAACGCGTTGATGAACAGGATCGCCGCCACCAGCAGGGCGTACGACAGCCCACCGCGCAGCGGCGCGGCCGCGAACCCGCCGCGCTGGACGAAGTCGCTGCCCACCACCACGATCAGCCAGCCCGCCGCCACCGCCGCCTCGCCCAGCCCCCGACTCACCAGGGCCAGCGGCGGCGCGGTGTAGGCCCAGCCGAGCAGGAGGCCGGCCAGTCCGACGACGATCAGCCCGGGCGCCGACTGCCAGGCCAGCCACAGCCCGGCCGGCACCACAGCGGCCAGCAGGGCGAAACCCAGGCGCCCGGTCTCGGCCTCGGACAGCACGCCGTTCTGGATGAAACGGCTGCCGCCGGTGAAGGGAAAAAGCCGCTCGCGGTTGGCCGCGTCGGCGCCGCTGCGGGCATCGTAGAAATCGTTGAGGACGTTGATGCCGGCGTGGGCGATGAGGGCGAACAGCACGGTCAGGACCGCCTTCAGCGGGTCGAGCGCGACGCCGCTGCCGTGGGCCGTCGCCAGCCCGATCAGGCAGGCGAACAGGGTCACGCCCAGGAAGGCCGGGCGGGTGGCCAGCAGGCAGGCCACAAAGGGCCGGGCGCGCAGCGCGGGAACGGGTTCGGCAGGGGCGGGAGTCGAGGCCATGGCTCGCGGACACACGGATTGACCCGCCATCGTGCGGTGTGCCGCGGCGGCGGTCAAGGGACAGCCCGGGCGGGCCTGCGTCGGCCGGTCGAATCAGTTAGCATGGGCCGTTTCCGTCTTCGCCGCGCCGCCGATCTTGACTACCGCCGCCTCCGCCCGTCCCCCCACCGTCCATCGCCCGGGCCCGGGCGCCCGCCTCTACGGTGGGCTGATCCTCGTCGTCGCCGTGGTGCTGCTGTCGGCGTGGTTCGCGCCCTACCCCCTCGACCGCCGCATCGCCGGCGCCCTGCTCGGGCTGTACGGGGCGATCTTGATCGCGCGGCCGACGGCCTGGCTGGTGCTGCTGCCCGCGCTGTGGCCGGTGGCCGACCTGGCGCCGTGGGGCGGCCACATCCATTTCACCGAAAGCGACGCGCTGGCCTTGACGACCCTCGCCGCGCTGGGCCTGCGCGAAGCCTTCGCGCCTCCGCCGGCGACGCTCGCCGGCCGCGCGCCGCTCAAGCTGCGGGCCGGCGCGCTCGGGCTGTTCGGGCTGCTGGCGTTGAGCGTCGCGCTCTCCGGGCTGCACGGCCTGCTGCCGCTGCCGGCGGCGGACGCGGCCTCGCTGGTCGGCTATAACTCGACGCTCAACGCGCTGCGGATCGGCAAGGGCTTCCTGTTCGCCTTCGCGCTGATTCCGTTCCTGCACCTGGCGGTGCGGCGCGACGGCGAGGCGGCGCTCGACCGCTTCGGCCTGGGATTGACCCTCGGCCTCGGCACCTGCGCCGCGGCGGCGCTGTGGGAGCGGGTGGCGTTCCCCGGCTTCACCAATTTCGCGTCCGACTACCGCACCACCGCCCTGTTCTGGGAGATGCACGTGGGCGGCGCGGCGCTCGACGCCTGGCTGATGCTGAGCTTCCCCTTCGCCCTGCTCGGCCTGCGCCGCGCCCGCGGGCCGCTGGCCAGGACGCTGACGCTGCTGATCGTCGCGATCGGCCTCTACGCGCTGTTCACCACCTTCTCGCGGATCGTCTATGGCGCGCTGCTGGTGATGCTGGCGGTGCTCGGGCTGGCGTCCCTGGGCCGTCCGACGGCGACCGCGGGCGATACGCCGCGACGCCATCCGGTTCGCCTCGCCGCCCTCGTCGCGGCGCTGCTGGCGGGCGGCGTGCTGACCTTTCCGGAGGGCGGCTATCGGGCCCTCCTGGCCTTCACCGGCACCGCCCTGCTGGCGTGGCCGGCCGGCACGGCGCTGGCCGGAATGCGTCCCGCCCGCTTCGCGCTGGGCCTCGCCGGCAGCCTGGTGCTGGCGGTGGTCGTCGCCGGAGCGGCGCTGAACCTGCCCAAGGGCGTCTACCTCGGCTACGCCGGGCTGTGGGCGAGCGCCGCGCTGGCCCTGGGCCTGCGCCGCCGCGGGGCGGCCATCGGCGGCGCGGTGTTCGTCGCGTTGCTGGGCGGGCTCGCGTGGTCCACGGTGCTCGTCAGCGCCTTCTGGAGCGAACCGCTGCGCTTTGCCGGCACGCTCGGCGGCGCGGTGCTGCTGATCGTCGTGCTGGCCCGCCAGGCCCTCGGCCGCACGCCCCTGTGGCAACCGCGCGGCCGCGACGTCCAGGGCCTCGTCACCGTGCTGGCGGTGGGGGGAATGCTGGTCACCACCCTCGGCGGCTACTACATGGGCAGCCGCCTCGCCAACACCGCCGCCGACGCGGGCACCCGTTTCCAGCACACCGAACGCAGCCTGAGTCTGATGCAGGGCGGCCTCGACGCGCTGCTGGGCATCGGCCTGGGGCGCTTCCCCGAAGCCTATTTCTGGCATGTCGCCGATCCGGCCACGCCCGGCTCGCTATCACTGCTGGGCGATGCCGGATCCCGCTACATGCGCCTGGGCGGGCCACGCCAGCCACGCAGCATCGACGAGGTGGTGCTGCTCACCCAGCGCCTGCCGATGGATGCGACGACGCCGCTGCATTACCGCTTCAAGGCGCGCAGCCAGAGCGACACCCAACTGATGCTGGCGGTGTGCCGGAAGCACCTGCTGTACGCGGCCCCCTGCACCTATTCCCTGGTGCCGATCCGGGGCTCCGGCGAATGGCAGCAGATCGCCGGCAGCTTCGCCGAGCCGCTGGCGCCGCCCGCCTGGCCGCCGCAAATCACGGTCTTCACCGCCGGCCTGACCACTGCGACGCCGGTGGACCTGGATGACATCGAGCTCATCGACGGCCAGCTCCGCCCCCTCGTCTCCAACGGCGACTTCGAACGCGGCGGCGATTTCTGGTTCTTCAGCTCCGACCGCGACCACCTGCCGTGGCACGCCAAGAACCTGTTCGTCCACGCCTACATCGAACAGGGCACCCTGGGCGGGGCGGCGGTGCTGCTGCTCCTCGCCGCGGCGCTGCTCCATCTGGCGCGCCGACCGACCCGCCTGCAACCCCACGCCCCGACGCTGCTCGCGGCCCTGGCCGGCGTCACCACCGTGGGCATGGTCGACAGCCTGCTCGACATGCCGCGAATCACCGTGATGCTGCTCCTGCTGCTGTGGCTGGGGCTCAACCTGCGCCAGCCACCGGCGCGCTGATCGGCTACCATCGGCGGCTCCGCCCCAACGCGCCAACGTCATGAAAGCCCTCGCGCCGCTCGCCGCCCTGTTCGCCGCCCACCTCGTCGTCGCGCCGTCCCCGGCCGCCGCCGCGACGCTGATCGTCGGCCCCGCCGAGGCGATCACCCGCATCGCCGACGCGGCCCGCCTCGCCAAGGACGGCGACACCGTGCTGATCCGCCCCGGCACCTACAAGGCCGACGTTGCCGTGTGGCCTCAGAAGGCCCTCGAGATCCGCGGCTACGGCGGCCGCCCGGTGCTCTCCGCCGACGGCCGCAGCGCCGACGGCAAGGCCATCTGGGTGTTCCCCAACGGCCATTTCAAGGTCGAGAACATCGAGTTCCGCGGCGCCCGTGTCGCCGACGGCAACGGCGCCGGCATCCGCTTCGAGCAAGGCAGCCTCGAGGTGCGCGACTGCGTCTTCGAGGACAACCAGAACGGCATCCTCACCGCCAACGTCGACAGCGCCGAGCTGCGCGTCTTCGACAGCCGCTTCAGCCAGGCCCCGCGCGAGGCCGGCACGCTGCACCACCTGCTCTACGTCGGCCACATCAAGACCTTCGTGCTCGAAGGCAGCCGCTTCCACCAAGGCTACCTGGGGCACCTGGTCAAGAGCCGCGCGGCGCGCAGCGAAGTGCGCTACAACCTGCTCGTCGATGGCAGCGGCGGCATGGCTTCGTACGAGTTGGAGTTCCCCAACGGCGGGGTCGCGGTGGTGGTGGGCAACGTGATCGCCCAGAGCGCCACCAGCCCCAATCCGATCGTCGTCGCCTACGGTGCCGAGGGCAGCCGATGGCCCGAAAACCGCCTGCTGATGGCCCACAACACCCTGATCAACACGGGCTGGCGGCCGGCCTGGTTCACCCGCGCGTGGTCCGACAAGCTGCCGGCGGACGCCCAGATCGTCACCCGCAACAATCTGACGGTGGGGCTGGGCGGCTTCAGCGTGGCGCTGCCGGGAGACCACCGGGGCAACTTCCCCCTTCCCGGCGGGGCGATGGACCCCGACTCGCTGGACTTCACGCCGCCGGACCTCCTGCGCGGACGGGTGGCCCCGCCCGACGGTCCGCTCGGCGAACTGCTCACGCCACGGGCCGAGTTCGCGCTGCCGATCGGCACCCGGCCGCTGACACCGCCCGGCGCGTGGTCGCCCGGCGCCTTCCAGAGCCACGGGATGGTGACCCGCCAGCCGGCGGGACGCTGAGCGCGCCTAAGCCCGGCGTAGCGCCACGTGCTCGGTGATGAAGCGCTCGGCGTCGATGCGGAAGCGCTCGTCGGGCGTGCCGGCGATCCAGTGCTTGATGAGCCCGCCGACAAACAGGAAAGTGTCGTAGGCGAGCATCTCCGGATCGGTGGGCAGGCGCAGCTGGCCTTTTGCCGCAGCCCGGCGATAGGCGTCGGCGAGCATCCCCAGGAAATCCATCTGCCCGTCGGTGCAACCGCGCATCGAGCTGAATTCGCCCACGTATTCGCACTTGAACGCGAGGATCTCGAAGGTTTCGCGGGTCTGGGCCTGATCGACGAGGATGCGAATGATCTCCTGCAGGGCGTGCTCGATGCCGCCCAGGGGGTCGTCGGCGTCGGCGTCGAACACCACCCGGTCGAGAAACGGCAGCACGGCATCCTCGCGCATCGCGAAGAACAGCTCGGTCTTGTTCTTGAAATGCCAATACACCGCGCCGCGGGTCACCCCGGCGGCGGCGGCGATCTTCTCGAGGCTGGTCCGGCCGACGCCGCACTCGAGAAAGACCCGGCGAGCGGCCTCGATGATGTGGCGCCGGGTAACTTCAGCTTCTTCCTTGGTCTTGCGAACCATATTGAATAGGTACCATCGTAGAATGATAGCGAGGGCTATTTACATACATTCGTGTTTGTATAAAACTATCCCCCAATACAAACCAGAAATCCAGCCCTGGAGTTCATCTTGAGCGCGCATCCCCTCCCCCAGCCCTCCTCGTCCCGCCTTGCCCTGCCGGCTCTGGCGGTTTCCCTCGTACTCCTGAGCGCGTGCTCCGGCAAGGACCAGCAGGCCGCCGGCGCGCCGCCCGCGGCAATGCCGGCGATGCCGGTCACCGCCCTCGAAATGCAGCCGACCCGCGCCGAGACCAGCGTCGAAGCCGTCGCCCAGACCGAAGGCGCGCGGGAGGTGGAAGTCCGCGCCCGCGTCGGCGGCATCCTCATGAAGCGCGTCTATGAGGAAGGCGCCACCGTGAAGGCCGGCCAGACCCTCTTCCAGATCGATCGCGAGCCCCTCGACGTCGCCGTGGCCCAGGCCAAGGCCCAGCTCGCCGAAGCCAAGGCCAAGGTCGAGCAGACCCAGCGCGAAGCCGGCCGCCTCAAGGCGCTCCTCGCCCAGCAGGCGATCAGCCAGCGCGAATACGACACCGCGACCTCCGACAACAGCGTGGCGCTGGCCGCCGTCCAGGCCGCCCAGGCCGCACTGCGTCAGGCCGAGCTGAACCTCTCCTACGCCAACGTCACCGCGCCGGTTTCCGGCGTCACCGGGCGCGCGCAGGTGTCCGAAGGCACGCTGGTCGCCACGGGCGGCAACACCCTGCTGACCACCATCGTGCAGGTCAATCCGATCTGGGTGCGCTTCTCGGTGTCCGAAAGCGAACTCGCCGCGGCGACGCCGGACGGCCGCTTCAACCCGAAAGCCATCCGCAGCGTGGAGCTGATCCTGCCCGACGGCAGCACCTACGCCCAGCGTGGCCGGATCAACTTCGCCGCCAGCCAGATCGATCCCAAGCTCGGCACGCTGCAGCTGCGCGGCGAGTTCCCGAACGCCGAAGGCCGTCTGCTGCCGGGTCAGTTCGTGCGCGCCCGCCTGATCACCGGCGAGCGCGAAGGCGTCTTCAAGGTGCCCCAGGGCGCAGTGATCCAGAGCGACATGGGCGCCCTGGTGATGACCGTCGGCCCCGACAACAAAGTTGCGCCGCGTCCGGTCAAGACCGGCCAGTGGAGCGGCAAGGACTGGGTCATCCTCAGCGGGCTGAAGGCCGGCGACAAGGTGATCGTCGATAACCTGGTGAAGGTCCGTCCGGGTGCGCCGGTCGCCCCCCATGCGCCGGGCGAAGGTCCGGGCGCGCCGGGTGCCGCCAAGCCGGGCGCCGCCCCCGCCGCCGCGCCGGCCAAGGGCTGAGGGAGCGCCATCCATGTCACGTTTCTTCATCAGCCGTCCGATCTTCGCATCGGTCATCTCCATCGTCATCGTGATCGCCGGCCTGATGGCCTCGCTCACGCTGCCGGTCGCCCAGTACCCCGAAATCACCCCGCCGACGGTGATCATCAGCGCCACCTTCCCCGGCGCCAACGCCGACACCCTCTCGAAGACCGTCGCCGCCCCCATCGAGGAGCAGCTCTCCGGCGTCGAGGGCCTGATCTACTACAACTCCACCAGCAACTCGGCCGGCGTGGTGACGATCACCGCCACCTTCGAGGTGGGCACCGACCCGGACGACGCGCTGATCGCCGTCAATAACCGGGTCAAGGTGGCCGAACCGCGCCTGCCCGACGACGTGCGCCGCACCGGCGTGCTGGTTCAGAAGCGCTCGAACAACATCCTGATGTTCGCCGCCCTGCGCTCGCCCGAACGCACCCACGACGCGCTGTTCCTGTCCAACTACGTCGCCACCAACATCATCGAGGAGATCCGCCGGATTCCCGGCGTGGGCGACGCCCAGCAGTTCGACCCGGTGTACGCCATGCGCATCTGGCTCAAGCCCGACGTGATGGCCAAGCTCGGCGTGACCACCTCCGAGGTCGCCGCGGCGATCCGCGTGCAGAACACCCAGAACGCGGCCGGCAAGATCGGCGCCGAGCCGATGGTCAATGGCCAGCAGCTCACCTACACCGTCACCGCCAAGGGCCGCCTGCTCACCCCGGACGACTTCGGCAACATCATCCTGCGCGCCGACGGCCCCGCCGGCGTGGTGCGCGTGCGCGACGTGGCCCGCATCGAGCTCGGTGCCGACGGCTACGACCGCAGCGCCACCGTGAACGGCGCGCCGGTGTCCGGCATGGGCATCTACCTGCAGTCCGGCGCCAACGCGCTGAACACCGCCACCGCCGTGCGCGCCCGCCTCGACGAGATGCAGAAACGCTTCCCGAAGGGCGTCGAGTACGTGGTGCCCTACGACACCACCCGCTTCATCCAGGAATCCGCCAAGGAAGTGCTGAAGACCCTCGGCGAAGCGGTGATCCTGGTGATCGCGGTGGTCTACCTGTTCCTGCAGAGCTGGCGCGCCACGCTGATCCCGATCGTCGCGGTGCCGGTGTCGCTGATCGGCACCTTCGCCGGCATGTGGCTGTTCGGCTTCTCGATCAACACCCTGACGCTGTTCGCGATGGTGCTGGCGATCGGTATCGTCGTGGACGACGCGATCGTCGTGCTCGAGAACGTCGAGCGCCTGATGAACGAAGAGAAGATGTCGCCCAAGAACGCTGCCATCGAGGCCATGCGCGAGGTGTCCGGCGCGGTCGTCGCGATCGTGCTGGTGCTGTGCGCGGTGTTCGTCCCGGTCGCCTTCCTCGGCGGCATCGCCGGCGTGCTGTACAAGCAGTTCGCCGTCACCGTCGCGGTGGCGGTGGTCATCTCCGGCATCGTCGCGCTGACCCTGACCCCGGCCCTGTGCGCCCTGCTGCTCAAGCCCGAGCACGAGGAGAAGCCGCTGTTCCGGCCCTTCAACCGGCTGTTCGAACGCTTCACCAAGAGCTACACCGACACCGTCGGCCTGACCCTGCGCCACGGCATCATCGGCACCCTGGTGTTCGTGCTGACCATCGGCGCGGCGGCCTGGCTGCTGCGCACGGTACCGGGCAGCTTCGTGCCGGCCGAGGACCAGGGCTACCTGTTCGGCTTCGTCACCCTCAACGACGGCGCCTCGGCCCAGCGCACCAACGACGCCACCGACCAGATGTACGGTCGCATCAAGTCCGACGACATCGAGAACATCTTCTTCATCAAGGGCGTGGACTTCATCACCGACAACAACCGGCCGAGCGTCGCCACCACCTTCATCATCTTCAAGCCGTGGGAGGAGCGCACCGTCACCACCGAGGAGATGGCCAAGAAGTTCACCGGACTGGGCATGACCCTGCCGGACGGCATGGGCCTGGTCTTCAATCCGCCCCCGATCCAGGGCCTCGGCACCGCCGGCGGCTTCGAGGTGTACGTGCAGAACCGCGCCGACGGCGACGCCCGCCACCTGGCGGAAGTCACCGGCCAGTTCATCGAGGCGCTCAAGAAGCGCCCCGAGCTGGCGGGCCTCAACAGCTTCTTCCGGGTCAGCGCGCCGCAGCTCTACGTGGAGGTGGACGAACCCAAGGCGATGTCGATGGGCATCAGCATCGACTCGATCTACGCCACCCTGCAGGCCACCACCGGCACGCTGTACGTCAATGACTTCAACCGCGGCGGCAAGACCTACAAGGTGATGGTGCAATCCGAGGCGGCTTACCGGGCCAAGCCGGAGGACATCCTCAAGTCCTACGTCAAGACCGGCGCCGGCGCGATGGTGCCCCTGTCGGCCGTGGCCACGATCAAGACGATCACCGGCCCCGAGATGGTCGAGCGCTTCAACGGCTTCGTCGCCGCCAAGGTGCTGGGCGGTGCCGCGCCGGGCTACAGCTCGGGCGACGCCATCAAGGCCGTCGAGGAAGTGGCCGCCGCCAGCCTGCCGGAAGGCTTCCGCACCGAATGGGTCGGCCAGGCCTTCCAGGAAAAGCGCACCGGCAGCGCCTCGGTGATCGCCTTCGGCTTCGGCATCGTGATGGTGTTCCTGATCCTCGCCGCCCAGTACGAGAAGTGGTCGCTGCCGCTGGCGGTGATCATGGCGGTGCCCTTCGCGATGTTCGGCGCCCTGCTCGCGGTGCTGCTGCGCGCGATGCCCAACGACATCTACTTCCAGATCGGCCTGGTGGTGCTGATCGGCCTGGCGGCGAAGAACGCGATCCTGATCGTCGAGTTCGCCGCCCAGAAGCAGGCCGAGGGCATGGGCGTCGTCGAGGCGGCGATCGAGGCGGCGCGCCTGCGCTTCCGGCCGATCGTGATGACCTCGCTGGCCTTCGTGCTCGGCGTGCTGCCACTGGCCATCTCCACCGGTGCCGGCGCCGCCGCGCGCCGCTCGATGGGCACCGGCGTGGTCGGCGGGGTGCTCGCCGCCACCTTCATCGCCACCATCTTCGTCCCCTTGTTCTTCAAGTGGCTGAGCCGCGGCAAGGTCCGTCATCCGGCGGGTCACCTGCCGCACAACCACCCGAGCCACCAGGAGCCGCAGCAATGATCCGCCCCGTTCCCACCCTGCTGGCGCTGGCCCTCGCCGGCGCCCTCACCGGCTGCGCCATCGGCCCCGACTACGTGCGGCCCGAGGCCGCCGTGAAGCTGCCCGCCGACTACACCGCCCCGGCTGGGGCGCCGGCCGCCGGCACCGCCGCCACGCCGGCGCTGGCCAGCCAGTGGTGGACCCTGTTCGGCGACGCCCAGCTCGACGAACTGGTCCGCCAGGCCCTCGCCGACAGCCCCGACGCCCGCAGCGCCGCGGCCCGCATCGAGGAAGCCGACGCGGTGCTGCGCCAGGTGGATGCCGCCCTCCTCCCGCAGGTGGACGGCGGCGCCTCGGGCAGCCGCAACCGCATCAGCACGACCAACGCCACGCCGCTGCCGTCCTCGGTGCCGGCCACCCGCAGCAGCACCCGGCTCGCCCTGTCCACCTCCTTCGAGCTGGACGTCTGGGGCAAGCTGCGACGCGCCTCGGAAGCCGCCCGGGCGCAGGCGCTGGGCACCCGCTACGCCAGCGAGACCGTGTCGCTGAGCCTGGCCGCGTCGGTGGTGCAGGCCTATCTCAACCTGCGCGCCCTCGACGCCCAGCAGCGCGTGAACAACGATTCGGTGACCAGCCAGAGCCGCAGCACCCAGCTCACCCGCACGCGCTTCGAAGGCGGCATCGCCTCGCAGCTCGACGTGCAGCAGGCCGAGGGGGCGCTCGCCACCTACACCGCACAGCAACTCGAGACCGAAAAGGCCCGCGCCCTCGCCGAGAACCTGCTCGGCCTGCTGGTCGGCCAGCCCGGCCTGAAGATTCCTCCGGGCGACGTGCGCAACCTGCCGCTGCCGCCGGTGCCGCCCGCCGGCCTGCCGTCGAGCCTGCTCGACGCGCGCCCGGACGTGCGCCAGGCCGAGGCCGACCTGATCGCCGCCAACGCCAAGATCGGCGTCGCCAAGGCCGCGCTGTTCCCCAGCATCACCCTCACCGGCAACTGGGGCCGCGAGAGCAAGGACTTGTCGCAGCTGTTCAGCGCCCCGTCCACGATCTGGTCGTTCGGCGCCGGCCTCACCCAGCCGATCTTCGAAGGCGGGCGCCTGCGCGCCCAGGTGGACCAGATCACCGCCCAGCAGAAGCAGAGCCTCGAGGCCTACCGCAAGGCCAGCTACACGGCCTTCCGCGAGGTGAACGACGCGCTGGTCAAGGTCCGCGAGACCGGCGAGGCCGAGGACGCCTACGGCCGCGCGATGAACGCCGCCCAGCGCGCCCTGCAGCTCGCCCAGGTGCGCTACGACGGGGGCTACTCGCCCTACCTCGAGGTGCTCACCGCCCAACGCACCGCCAACGACGCGACCCTCGCCTGGGTGCAGAACCGCCAGGCCCGCCTCGGCGCCACGGTGGAGCTCTTCAAGGCCCTCGGAGGCGGCTGGAAGGGCAGCTGAAACACGGGTACGACGCAGCCGCAAAGGCCGATCCGCGAGGGTCGGCCTTTTTTTCGGGTGCTGCCTCAGCCGCCGGTGAGCAGCGCGTCGGGCACCTCGATGCGCTCGTCGTCGCCGATCCGCAGCCGGGTCAGATCACCCTCGCGGGTCGCCTGGGGCGGGTCCGGCGCGGCGTCGCCCCGCGCACAGCGGAGCAGCGCCGTGGCGTGGTAGGGCGTGCCCTCGACCCGGGCGTCCTTCGCGTCATCCCGCGCCGCCAGCGGCGTGCCCACCAGCCCCAGCCGCAGGGTGAAGGCGCCGCGCTCGTTGCGGCGCGCGGCGGCCCGCATCAGATACACGCGCACGGTGTAGATCCCGTCCGCCGGCAGGGTGCGCGCAAATCGGTCGCCCGTCTGGCTGCCGATGAACATCGCCGCCTCGCCGCCCGGCGGCAACACGTTGAAGTAGAGCTGCGGATGACGCGCCCGCAGCACGACGCTCAGCGTCTGCCCGGCGCGGCCGTGGAGCGGGTAATCCACGTCCTCATAGCCGCGCAGACGCCCGCGGATCACCGGCGGCACCCCTTGCGCACAGGCCGCCTCGGCCAGTCGGCGAGCCTCGACCCAGCCCTGCTGGCCGGCGTGCTCGATCCGGCACCAGGGCTCCCCGGACGACCGGGGCGCGGCCCGACAACCCAGGTTGCGCAGGCAGACGCCCCCATCCGGCAGGTGTCGCACCACCGCCGCGTCGGAGCGGGGCTCCGCGCGCAACGCCGCCGGCGCCCGCAGGCGGAAGTGGTCGGGGCCGTCGGCGGTGGCCAGGGCGGAGCCACTGACGACGACGACGGCGAGCAGGCCGCTCGTTCGGCCGAAGTCTGAAAGGGGGACGCGCATCGAGGATTCAGGCCGGCAGGGAAGACATGCGGCCAATGTACCGAATCCGCGCGGCGCCCGCGGCCCCGTGCCGACTTCTTTTTTTGGGGCGGCGAGCGGTCAGGTGCGCGCGGCCGGATCGCGGGGCGCGCGCGCCTCGTCGATGAACCACGCCTTCACCGCCTGCGCGGCCGGGCTCAGCGCCCGCTTGCGGGGATGCACGAGGTAGTAGCCGTTGGCGAGCGGCAGGCGCAGTGGAAATACCTCGACGAGACTGCCGTCGCGCAGCTCGGCGTCGGTGAGCAGGGGGCTGATCATCACCACGCCCTGGCCCTGGCGGGCGGCGTCGATCGCCATCAGACCCTGGTCGAAATGGATGCGCGGGATCGCCGCGACGGCCTCGTCGGGCAGTGCCGCGAACTGCTGGAACCAACGCGCCCAATGGGGCTGGACGGTGGTCACGAGCAGCGTCGCGCGCTGCAGGTCGGCCGGCGTGCGCAGGTCGAGGGCGCGGGCGTAGGCCGGCGCGCAGTAGAGGCGCGCCTCGTCGTCGTAGAGCCGGGTCGCATCGAGATCGGCGGCGGCGCCGTCGAAGTAGCGGATCGCCAGATCGATGCCGTCGCGCTGGAAATCCACCTGCACGGCGGTGGCGTTCAGATGCAGCGCGAGGGTCGGATGACGGGTCAGCAGGCGGGCCATGCGCGCGGTGAACCACTTGGCGGCGAAGCTCGGCGGCATCGACAGCCACACCGCGTTGCGCGGGCTGTCGCGCAGGGCGTGGCTGGCGTCGGCGATCTGCGCCAGGGCCGGTTGGATGCGCTGCCAGTAGTCCCGCGCCGCATCGGTGGGCTGCACCTGGCGCACGTGGCGGACGAACAGCGCGACGCCGAGCCATGCCTCGAGCTTGTGAATCTGCTGGCCGACCGCGCCGGGGGTCACGCAAAGAGCCTCGGCGGCGAGAGAAAAACTATTCAGTCGCATGGCCGCATCAAAGGCAACAAGGGATTTGAGCGGTGGATAGGGCTTCATGGTCCAGAAATTCTATTCCATGAGAAATTTTAAATGATTTGTCGGAGCGCGGAGCGGCGACCACAATCGGAGCCCTCACCCACGGAGCGCCGACCCATGTTCCAGTCCCTGCGCCGCCCCGGTGTGCCAGGCGTGGCCCTGGCCGCCGCCGGCATCCTGATGGTCACCATGGGCGTCCGGCAGTCGTTCGGGCTGTTCGTCGGTCCGATCAACACCAGCACCGGCATGGGCATCGCCTCGATCAGCCTGGCGCTCGCGGTCGGGCAGTTCGCGTGGGGCGCGATCCAGCCCCTCGCCGGCGCGGTGGCCGATCGCCACGGGCCACGGGCGGTGCTGGTGGTGGCCTTGCTGGCACTGGCCCTCGGCTGCGCGCTGACGCCCTTCGCGCGGGACGGCTTCGGGCTGGCGATGACGCTCGGGCTGCTGGCGTCGGCGGGGTCCGGGGCGGGCGGCTTCTCGGTGCTGATCGGTGCGGCGGCCCAGCGCCTGCCGGCGGACGCCCGCGGCGCGGCGTCGGGACTCATCAACGCGGGAGGCTCGTTCGGGCAGTTCGTGTTCGCGCCCGTGTTGCAGCGGCTGATCCAGTCCCTGGGCTGGACCGGCGCCCTGTGGGCGATGGCCCTGACCGTCCTGGCGGCCCTGCCCCTGGTCGGCCGGCTGGCCGGCGCCACGGACGGGCGCCCGCGCACGCTCGGCGACGATGGGCAGCGCCTCGGCCCGGCGATCGCCGCGGCCCTGCGCGATCGCAGCTATCTGCTGCTGCACGCGGGCTTCTTCACCTGCGGCTTTCACATCGCCTTCCTGGTGACGCACCTGCCGGGCGAGGTGGCGCTGTGCGGCCTGCCGGCGACGGTGGCGAGTGCGTCGCTGGCGCTGATCGGGCTCGCCAACGTGGCGGGCAGCCTCTACGCCGGCGCCTGCGTGGCGCGCTATCGCAGCAAGCACGTGCTGGCGCTGATGTACGCGTCGCGGGCGGCGCTGATCGGGCTGTACCTGCTGATGCCCAAGGGCGAGTGGACGTTTTACCTGTTCGCGGCGGGGCTCGGCTTCACCTGGCTGGCGACGGTGCCGCCCACCGCGGCGCTCGTCGGCAAGCTGTTCGGCACCCGCTTCCTCGCGACGCTGTTCGGGCTCACCTTGCTGTCGCACCAGATCGGCGGCTTTCTCGGCGCGTGGCTGGGCGGACTGGCGCGGGTGAACTTCGGCGACTACGCGTGGATGTGGTACGCCGACATGGCCCTGGCCGGCGCCGCGGCGCTGGTTAACCTGCCGATCCACGAGGCGCCGGTAAGCCGGCCCGGCGCCGCTCCGGCTTGAATCACGATGTTTTCCAACCCAAGGACGCTACGATGAAACGACTGCGCGACGACGTGACGATCGAACACCTCAACCGGATCGGCGAGGAATACCTGCCGGGCTTTCTCGGCCTGGAGATGCAGGCGCTCGAGGAAGGCCGCCTGACGAGCCGGATGCCGGTGAAGAAGCTGCACTTCGCCCCGAACGAATTCCTCCACGCGGCAAGCATCGTGGCGCTGGCCGACACCACCTGCGGCTACGCCACCGTGGCGCACCTGCCGGCCGGCGCGCACTCCTTCACGACCATCGAACTGAAGAGCAACCACCTGGGCACGGTGAAGGAAGGCAGCATCGCCTGCGTCGCCACCGCCCAGCACCTAGGGCGCAACACCCAGGTGTGGGACGCGGTGGTGAGTGACGCGGCGAGCGGGCGGAAGATCGCGCTGTTCCGCTGCACCCAGATGATCCTGTGGCCGCAGGGCTGACGGGCGGGCTCAGCGTGCCGCGTCGGCCGGGGTCGCCGCGCGGGCCCGCCATTCGGCCTCGGGCATCACCGTGACGCGCACCTCCGGCGCCTGGGCCAGCCCGCCGAGGATGACTCCGCGCAGCGGCGAGACGTCCTGGAAGTCGCGCCCCCAGCCGAGGGTGACGTGGCGCAGGTCGGGCTGGATGCCGTTGGTGGGGTCGTATTCGACCCAGCTGTTTTCCGGGCACCACACCGCCACCCAGGCGTGGGAGGCGTCGGCGCCGACGAGGCGCGGCTTGCCCGGCGGCGGATCGGTGAGCAGGTAGCCCGACATGTAGCGCGCCGGCAGGCCGAGGGAGCGCAGGGCGGCGATCATCAGGTGGGCGAAGTCCTGGCAGACGCCGCGCTTGCGGGCCAGCACCTCGTCCACCGGCGTGCCCACCTCGGTGGCTTCGGCGTCGAAGGTGAAGGTCTCGAAGATCAGCCGCATCAGCGCCTGGGCGCCCACCAGCAGCGGCACGCCGGGCGTGAAGGCGCGGGCGGCGAACTCGGCCAGGCGCGGGGTGCGCGGCGCCTGGGGCGAGGCGTAGAGGTAGCGCTGGGCGTCAAGCACCTCGGCGCTGCACGGCGCCGGGCGGTACTGGAAGCGGTCGCGCACGCGCTCCCACGGGGGCGACGCGGCGGCCTTGGGCTGCGCCCGCCCGATCACCGTGACGTGGCTCTCGGCGCGCACCAGCAGGCCGTCGTGGGGCGTGTCGAGGGAGAGCCAGGCAACCGGGTTGCCGAAGCTGTCCTCGCCGTGCTGGAGGCGGGCCAGGTCGGGCGCGATGGTGATGCCGGCGGCCTGGCGGGTCTGCCACGGCAGCGCGCGCGGGATCAGGTGGAGCAGGTGCTGGGCCAGCGAGACGGGCACGCCGCAGGCGGGGTACTCGGTCTCGTGGAGGACGATGTAGTCGATGCTTCGGGTCATGACGGGAGGTCCGGGTGGCGCCGCGGGTTCATGCCGCGAACGTGGCCTGGCCGGTCCGGCCGGTGTGGCTGAAGAAGCGCATCGCGAGGCGGTCGGACAACTGACGGCCGACCTCGGCGAGATGCTCGAAATGCCCGGCGAGGGCGAGGCAGGCCTCGTCGTGAACCGCCTCGGCGACACCGCCCTCGAGCTGCGCCCACGGGAAAGCCTGCAGCGCGGCGAAGGCCGTTTCGAGCGCGGCCGTGCCCAGCGGCGGGCCGTCGCCATCGAGCTTGCCCAGATAGTTGGACAGCATCCGCACCTGAAAGGCCAGGGCGTGCGGGTTGGCGTCGTCCATCGCGAGCAGGTGCAGGGCCGGCAGCAGGGCCGGCTGGGCGCGGTAGCGGGTGCGGTAGGTGATGATCGAGTCGCACAGTTCGAGCAGGGCCTCGACGGCGAGCTCCCGGTGCAGCGGCGTGTCGGTCTCGACGTGGCGGCGCAGGAAGCTGGCGAGGGTGCCGGCGAGGCTGTCGAGGCGCTCGATGCGGCGCCCGACGATGTGCAGGCGCCAGCCCATGTCGCGGGTCATGTTGTCCATCGCGAAGCCCGACAGGGAGACGAAGGTGGTCAGCGCCTCGTCGAGGAATTCGAGCAGTGCGGGCACGTCGCTGACGTGGTCGCGACAGGCCTCGATCTCGGCCGACAGGCGCTTGAGGGCGTGCCAGTGGTCCAGCGAGAGGTGTTCGCGAGCCTGCCCGGCGCACCAGGTGAGGCGCTGCAGGTTGGCGGCGAGGCCGTGGTCGGCGGCGCGGTCGAGCACCGCGCGGAACAGGTCGAGCTCGGCCTTGGCCAGCGGGGCGTCCACCTGCTCGGGCTCGATCAGGCCGGCGCCGGCGGCCAGCGCCAGCAGGGTGCCGAGGGCGCCGGCGCGCTCGGCGTGGCGGCCCTCGGAGAGACGCGCGAGGGCCAGCCGGGCGAGCCGCGCGACCGCGTCGCAGCGCTCGGAGTAACGCCCGAACCAGAACAGGTTTTCGGCCAGCCGCGACGACAGGGTGCCGGTTTCGCGGATGAGATCGGCCACCCCGATGCTGGCGTGGAGCATGCTGAATGCGGACACCGGCCCGTCGGACAGGACCCAGGTGTCCTTGCTGCTGCCGCCCTTCTGCAGGGTGAGGATGCGCATGTTCTCGACCCCGGCGACCCGCGCGAGGCCGCCGGGCAGCACGGTGTAGCCTTCGGGCGTGAGGGCGGCATAGACGCGCAGGCCCATCGCCCGGGTGCGCAGCTTGCGACGGTGGCCGCCGGCCCAGATCGGAGCGCGGGAGAGTTTGACGAGTTCCTGGGCGACAAAGGCCGAGGGGTCGAACTCGATGCGCGCGGCGAGGGCGTCGAGCTGGTCGGCGGCGAGGCGGTCGCCGAAGATGATCTCGTTGGAGACGCCGGGAAAGGTGGGCTTGAGGACCAGCTTGTCGAGGTTCTTCAGCACCTCGCGGCGGGCCGGCGCCTCGCCGCACCACCAGGTGGCCACCGACGGCAGGGCCAGCTCCTCGCCCAGCAGGTGGCGGCAGATGCCGGGCAGGAAGCCGGGCAGCGCGGCCGATTCGAGCAGCCCCGACCCCAGCGCGTTGGCGACCAGCACGCGGCCGGCGCGCACCGCGCCGAGCAGGCCCGGCACGCCGAGGGCGGAGTCGGCGCGCAGTTCGACCGGATCGCAGAAGTTGTCGTCGAGGCGGCGCAGGATGGCGTGCACGCGCTCGAGGCCGGAGACGGTTTTGAGGTAGACGGTGTCGTTGCGCACCGTGAGGTCCTGCCCCTCGACGAGGGGAAAGCCCAGGTAGCGGGCCAGGTAGACGTGCTCGAAGTAGGTTTCGTTGAACGGCCCCGGGGTGAGCAGCACGGTGAGCGGCGGCTCGCCGTCGGTGGGGGCCTGGGCGGCGAGGCTGCGCTGCAGCTCGCGGAAGAAGCGCGCGAGGGTCTGCACCTGCATGTCGCGGAACAGGTCGGGGAAGGCGCGCGACACCAGCAGGCGGTTTTCGAGCGCATAGCCGGCGCCGGACGGGGCCTGGGTGCGGTCGGCGATGACCCACCAGCGGCCGTCGGGCGAGCGGGCGAGATCCGCCGCGTAGAGGTGCAGGAAGTTGTCGCCGGCGGGACGGATGCCGTGGCAGGGCCACAGGTAGCCCTTGTGGCCGAACACCAGCTCGGGCGGCAGGAGACCTTCGGACAGGGTCGTCTGGGGGCCGTAGAGGTCGCCCAGCAGAGCGTTGAGCAGGCGCGCGCGCTGGGCGATGGCGGTGGCAATGCCGCGCCATTCGTCGGCGGGCAGGATCAGCGGCAGCAGGTCGAGGGACCAGGGCCGGCTGACGCCACGGGGGTCGGCATAGACGTTGTAGGTGACGCCGTTCTGCTGAATGCCGCGCTCGAGCTGGGCGGCGCGGGCGCGCAGGATGTCGCTGCCGGATTCGTCGAGGTGGTCGAGGAACTGCTGCCAGTGGGGGCGGACGCCGTCCTCCCCGCACAGCTCGTCGTAGCTGTCGGGGCGATAGGTGTAGTGGGCGAGGAAGGGACTGGTCATGGGGCGCGAAACTAGCACAGGACGGCCGGCGCAGACGGTGAGATCCGCCGCACCGGCGGACGCGGAGCGGGAGGCCGGCGGCGGCGGGCCGTAACGGCCGCCGCCGCGCGCGGGCACGACGGCGTCAGCGCCGCAGATCGAGCGTGAAGGGGAACTCCTTCTCGGTCGGCGAGACCTGGACCTGCGGCTCGCCCGGGGTGTGCCCCATCCGGAAGAAGCGCGCCAGGCGCCGGCTCTCGGCTTCGAAGGCGTTGACCGGGAAGGTCTCGAAGCTGCGTCCGCCCGGGTGCGACACGTGGTACTGGCAGCCGCCGAGGGCGCGTCCGGTCCAGGTGTCCACCAGATCGAAAGTGAGCGGCGCGTGGGGCGGGATGGTCGGGTGCAGGCACGAGGGCGGCTGCCAGGCCCGGTAGCGCACCCCGGCCACGTGCTCGCCGACCGTGCCGGTGGGCTGCAGCGGTATCGTGCGGCCATTGACCGCCAGCAGGAAGCGCTCGCCCGACATGCCCGACACCTTCACCTGCAGGCGCTCGACCGACGAATCGACGAAGCGCACGGTGCCGCCGGCGGCACCCTCCTCGCCCATCACATGCCAGGGCTCGAGGGCGTTGCGCAGTTCGACCTCGATGCCGCGCACCGCGAAATCGCCGATCTTGGGGAAGCGGAATTCCAGGTGCGGCGCGAACCACTCGGCCTTGAAGGCGAGGCCGTGGGCCTGCATGTCCTCGATGACGTCGTTGAAATCCTGCTCGACGAAGTGCGGCAGCAGGAAGCGGTCGTGCAGCTCGGTGCCCCAGCGCACCAGGCGCTCGGGGGCGTAGGGGGTTTCCCAGAAACGGGCCAGCAGGCCGCGCAGCAGGAGCTGCTGGGCCAGCGACATGCGCGCGTGGGGCGGCATCTCGAAGGCGCGCATCTCGACCAGGCCGAGGCGGCCGGTAGGGCCGTCGGGCGAGTAGAGCTTGTCGATGCAGAACTCGGCCCGGTGGGTGTTGCCCGACACGTCGACGAGCAGGTTGCGCAGCAGGCGGTCGATGAGCCAGGGCGGGACGTTCTCGCCCATCTTCGGGAACTGCCGGAAGGCGGTCTCGATTTCGTACACCGAGTCGTTGCGCGCTTCGTCGATGCGCGGAGCCTGGCTGGTGGGGCCGATGAACAGGCCCGAGAACAGGTAGGACAGGCTCGGGTGGTTGTGCCAGTAGGAAATGAGGCTGCGCAGCAGGTCGGGCCGACGCAGGAAGGGCGAATCGGCCGGCGTGGCGCCGCCGAGCACGAAGTGGTTGCCACCGCCGGTGCCGGTGTGGCGGCCATCCACCATGAACTTTTCGGTGGTGAGGCGCGAGTAGTGGGCGGCCTCGTAGAGGTGGGTGGTGCGCTCGACCAGCGCTTCCCAGTTGGCGGCCGGGTGGATGTTCACCTCGATCACGCCGGGGTCGGGCGTGATGCGGAAGTGGGTCAGGCGCGGGTCGGACGGCGGCTCGTAGCCTTCGATGACGACCGGCGTGGCGAGGTCGGCGGCGGTGGCTTCGATGGCGGCAACCAGCTCGAGGTATTTCTCGAGGCTCGCCAGGGGCGGCATGAAGAGGTGCAGGATGCCGTTGCGCGGCTCGGCGCACAGGGCGGTGCGCACCACCCAGTCGGCCGATTCGAAGGGCTGCGGCACGCGGTCGGTGGGGCGCAGCTTCTCGGCGGCGCGGGCGGCCTGGAGGGCGGCCTCGGCGGCACTCGACGCCGGGGCGCCGGGGTCGTCGCGCAGGACGTTGAGGACGGCGGTCTGGCCGCCCGGCAACTGGCGGCGGATCGTGGTGTAGGCGGGCAGCGGCGGGAAGGGCTGGTGGCTGTCCACCGGATTCACGTAGGGGTAGTCGCCCTTCGCGGCCCAGGGTTGGGAATCGAGCGGCAGCCGGTAGCCGAGCGGGGAATCGCCGGGGATCAGGTAGCAGCGCTCGTCGCGCAGGAACCACGGGCCGGTCTGCCAGGCGCCGGTGTAGGGGTGGATCGACACCGGCAGCACATAGCCGACCGGATTGGGCAGGCCGTACTCGTAGACGCGGCGGATGCGTTCGCGCTCCAGCGGGTCGTCGAGGCGCGCGTCGAAGGGATCGACGTTGCCGGGCAGGCGGCGCTCGCGCCACAGGTAGTAGAAGGCGTCCTCGTAGGCCGGGAAGACCCGCCGCCGGTCGAGGGCGAGGCGCGCGGCGACGCCGGCGAGGAAGGTGTGAGCCTTGTCCACCTTGGCGCTGCCGGGGGTGGCGGCATCACCGATGAGATCGGGGCGGGTCCAGATCGGCTCGCCGTCCTTGCGCCAGAAGCAGGTGAGCGACCAGCGCGGCAGCTGCTCGCCCGGATACCACTTGCCCTGGCCGAAGTGGGCGAGGCCAGTGGGGGCGTACTTGTCGCGCAGGCGGTGGTAGAGGTCTTCGGCGCGGATGCGCTTGTTGGGGCCCATTGCCTCGGTGTTCCATTCGGCGCCGTCCGGGTCGTCGATGGACACGAAGGTGGGCTCGCCGCCCATGGTGAGGCGCATGTCCTGGGCTTCCAGGTCCACGTCGATGAGGTGGCCGAGGGCTTCGATCTCGGCCCATTGCGCTTCGGTGTAGGGCTTGGTGACCCGCGGCGCTTCCTTCACGCGGGTGACCTTCATGTGGTGCTCGAACTCGCATTCGCACTCGTCGATGAGGCCGGAGATCGGCGCGGCGGAGGAGGGATCGGGCGAGCAGGCCAGCGGGATGTGGCCTTCACCGGCGAAGAGGCCGGAGGTCGGGTCGAGGCCGACCCAGCCGGCGCCGGGCAGGTAAACCTCGGTCCAGGCGTGCAGGTCGGTGAAGTCCACTTCGGTGCCCGACGGGCCGTCCAGGGCCTTCACGTCGGCCTTCAGCTGGATCAGGTAGCCGGACACGAAGCGCGCGGCGAGGCCCATGTGGCGCAGCAGCTGGACCAGCAGCCAGGCCGAGTCGCGGCACGAGCCGGTGCGCCTGGTGAGGGTTTCTTCGGGCGTCTGCACGCCCGGCTCCATGCGGATCACGTAGCCGATGTGCTGCTGCAGGTCGGCGTTCACCTTCACCAGAAAATCCACGCTGCGCATCGTCTCGCGCGGGATGGTGGCGAGGTAGTCGGCAAAGGCGGGGGTGGCTTCTTCCTTCAGCAGGAAGGGCGCCAGCTCGTGGGCGAGGGTCTTGTCGTAGGCGAAGGGGAAGTTCTCGGCCTCGGGCTCCAGGAAGAAGTCGAAGGGGTTGATGACCGACATCTCGGCCACCAGGTCCACCTCGACGCTGAATTCGGTCACCTTCTCCGGGAACACCAGGCGGGCCAGGTAGTTGGATTGCGGGTCCTGCTGCCAGTTGATGAAGTGCGGCTTGGGCAGCACGCGCAGCGAATACGACAGGATGCGGGTGCGGCTGTGGGGCGCCGGGCGCAGGCGCACGACCTGCGGGCCGACGTTGATCGGGCGGTCGTACTTGTAGGACGTGAGGTGGTTGAGGGCAACGTGGATGGTCACGGGAGACTCCGTTCTCGGGACTGCGGGTTTCGGGTTTGCGGAGAGGTCAAGCAATGCCCATGCCACTCTGCTTATGCCGTGTGCACCGCGTATTACAGGCCGTTCCCGGGGCCGGCGCGGCCTTCGGTGGGCGGTTTGCCGCCCGGCCGCGGGCCGCCACCGGGGGAATGCACCAAGTTGGGGGAAACAGGCTGCACCAGTTCGGTGCGCCACCACGCCCACCAACGAAAAGGGCCACCCCGTCGGGTGGCCCTCCGTGTCCGTCGATCTGCGCGACGCTCAGCCAGCGCCCTGCTCCTCGCGCATCACCCGCTTGTTGAGCTTGCCGACGCTGGTGCGCGCCAGGGCCTCGACGAACTGCACCTGCAGCAGCACGCCGTATCGCGACACGCCGGTGGCCTCGATGCGCTTCGCCGCGAAGTGGCGGATCTCGTGCTCGGTGACGTGGCCCACCTGATCGGGCTTCAGGGTGACCTTGGCCAGCGGGCGCTCACCCCATTTCGGATCGGGGACGCCGATCACCGCCACGTCGGCCACCGCCGGGTGCTGGGCCACGATGTCCTCGAGCTGCAGCGAGGAGGTCCACTCGCCGCCGGTCTTGATGACGTCCTTGATCCGGTCGGTGATCTGCAGGCTGCCGTCCGGCGCGATGTGGCCGATGTCGCCGGTGTGCAGCACGCCGTCCTGCCACAGCACCGCCGAGGCGTCGGCGTCGTGGAGGTAGCCCTGGGTCAGCCACGGGCTGCGCACCACCACTTCGCCGACGCTGTGTCCGTCGTGGGGCTGCGGGGTGCCGTCCTGGCCCACCACGCGGACATCCACCAGCGGCAGCGGCAGACCGGTGCGGGCACGCAGCGCGGCCTGCTCGTCGAGCGAGGCGTCGCGGGCGCTGCTGGGCAGCAGGGCGACGGTGAGGATCGGACAGGTCTCGGACATGCCGTAGCCGGTGAACACGTCGATGCCCCGCTCGAGCGCCACGCGGGCCAGCGCCTGCGACATGGCCGAGCCACCGATGATGAGCTTCCAGCGCGACAGGTCGATCACCTTCGAGAGCGGATGCACCAGCAGCATGTGCAGCACGGTGGGCACGCAGTGGGAAAAGCTCACCCCTTCGTCGCGGACCAGCTTGAGCAGCGTCTCGGGCACGTAGCGGCCCGGGTAGACCTGCTTGAGGCCCAGCAGCGTCGCCACGTAGGGCACGCCCCAGGCGTGGACGTGGAACATCGGGGTGATCGGCATGTAGACGTCGTCCCGGTGGAGCCGCCCGTGGAAGGTGGCGCCCCCCAGCGCCGCCGCCACCGACAGGGTGTGCAGCACGAGCTGGCGGTGGCTGAAATACACGCCCTTGGGCAGGCCGGTGGTGCCGGTGGTGTAGAAGGTGGTGGCCTTGGCGTTCTCGTCGAAATCCGGAAAGTCGTAGTCGGGCGAGGCGGCGGCGAGAAGCGCCTCGTACTCGCCGGCGAAGTTCACCGGCGCCGCGTCGGCGGGCGGCGCGTCCTCGATCAGCACGAAGCGGCGCACGGTCTCCAGGCGCGGCGCGATGGCCGCCAGGATCGGGAAGAACTCGGCATTGACCAGCACCGCGTCGGCACGGGCGTGGTTGAGGGTGTAGAGGATCTGCTCGGGGGTCAGGCGCACGTTCACCGTCTGCAGGATGGCGCCCATCATCGGCACCGCGAAGAAGCATTCCAGGTAGCGGTGACTGTCCCAGTCCATCATCGCCACGGTGTCGCCGGCCTCCACGCCGAGGGCGGCGAGGGCACTGGCGAGGCGCCCGATGCGCTCGCGCAGCACGCGGTAGCTGTGGCGGCGCACGCCCATGTAGGTGATCTCCTGGTCGGGCGCGGTGGCCAGCGGCGAGTGCAGGAGCTGCTTGATGAGCAGCGGGTAGGCGTAGGCCTCGGGTGTGCGGTCCACCAGCTTGACGGGCATGGCGATTCCCCCTTGTTTGTTATGGTTTTGTGACGGGGCGAAGCTTAGCAGGCTCGCCCGAAGGCCGGGCAAACGGCAAAAGGCCGCCCGCAGGCGGCCACGACGGGTGTGCCGAAAACGGCTCAGGCCTGGGCGTGGACCGCGGCGCCCTCGAACCACGCCAGCTTGTCGGCCAGCGCGACCACTTCGCCGACGATCAGCAGGGCCGGCGGACGAATGCCGGCGGCGGCGGCCCGTTCGGGCAGCGTGGCAAGGGTGCCGGTCACGACCCGCTGGCCCGGCCGGGTGCCGTTCTCGACGAGCGCGGCCGGCGTGTCGGCCCCACGGCCGTGGGCGATCAGGGCGCCGCAGTGCGACGCCAGCATGCCCACGCCCATGTAGATCACGGCGGTCTGGCGCGGACGGGCCAGGGCGACCCAGTCCAGGGCCGACTCGCCGGCCCGCCGGTGGCCGGTGGCGAACACCACCGACTGGGCGTAGTCCCGATGGGTGAGCGGAATCCCCGCGTAGGCGCCGGCTCCGCAGGCGGCGGTGATGCCGGGCACCACCTCGAAGGGCACGCCGGCGGCCAGCAGCTCTTCGAGTTCCTCCCCGCCCCGCCCGAAGATGAACGGATCGCCGCCCTTCAGGCGCACCACCTGTTTGCCCTCGCGCGCCAGGCGCACCAGCAGCTGGTTGATCTCCTCCTGGGGCAGCGTGTGGTGGCCGGCCTCCTTGCCCACGTAGAGGCATTCGGCGCCCGGCCGGGCAAGGTCGAGGATGCCGTCGCCCACCAGGTGATCGACCACCAGCGCGTCGGCGGCCGCGATCAGGCGTGCGGCGCGCAGGGTCAGCAGTTCGGGGTCGCCGGGGCCGGCACCCACCAGGGCCACCCGGCCGAGGCCGCCCGCGGTGGCGTGCGCCGGTCGCAGCGCGTCGGCGGCACTACCGCCCCCGCCGCCGAGAAGCTGGTCGAGGAAGGCGCGCAGGGCGCCGGCGGCGGGCATTTCCAGACTGGCGGTGACGGGCGGCGGCATGGCGAGGCTCCCGGGATCATGACGGCCGGAATCTATCAGGCCAGTCGCGTTTTCGAACTTGACCCCTGTCAAGGAAGGGGAATGCCCCACAGGCGCACTCTTCGCCGCAAGCGGAACACTCCGCCGGTTGGGTTCATTTCAAGGGAGATGCACGATGAGAATGTGGAAGACCGGAGCAATTGCCGCGGCCCTGCTGCCGCTGGCCATGGCACACGCCTTTGCCGAAGAGGCCAAGACGACGACCAACGCCCCCGAGGCGAAGTACCAGTCGGCAGGCTCGCCGCTGGCCAACGTCGATATGTACCAGGACATCAACCCCAAGGCCCCGCCGATGAGCAAGGCCGAGTTCGACAAGGCCCGCCAGATCTACTTCGAGCGTTGCGCCGGCTGCCACGGCGTGCTCCGCAAGGGCGCCACCGGCAAGCCGCTGACTCCGGACAAGACCCTCGCGGCCGGCACCGACTACCTCAAGGTGTTCATCAAGTACGGCTCGCCGGCCGGCATGCCGAACTGGGGCACCTCGGGCGAGCTCTCCGACGATGAAGTGGACCTGATGGCCCGCTACGTCCAGCAGACCCCGCCGCAGCCGCCCGAGTACGGCCTGAAGGACATGAAGGCGACCTGGAAGGTCATCGTGCCGCCCGAGGCGCGCCCGAAGAAGAAGATGAACAGCTACAACCTGGAAAACATCTTCTCCACCACCCTGCGCGA
This sequence comes from Zoogloea sp., assembly GCF_041911615.1. GTDB lineage: Bacteria > Pseudomonadota > Gammaproteobacteria > Burkholderiales > Rhodocyclaceae > Zoogloea. Next base: position 51,655 of record NZ_JAYROR010000122.1, read on the forward strand.
CACCGGCGAGATCGCCCTGATCGACGGCGACACCAAGAAGATCATCAACGTGGTCAAGACCGGCTACGCGGTGCACATCTCCCGCGTGTCGGCCTCCGGCCGCTACCTGTTCGTGATCGGCCGCGACGCCAAGATCAACATGATCGACCTGTGGATGGAAAAACCGGACAACGTCGCCGAAATCCGCGTCGGCCTCGAGGCCCGTTCGGTCGAGACCTCCAAGTACAAGGGCTACGAAGACAAGCTGGCCATCGCCGGCACCTACTGGCCGCCCCAGTACGTGATCATGAACGGCGACACCCTCGAGCCGCTGAAGATCATGGCCACCCGCGGCATGACAGTCGGCGAGCAGGAATACCACCCCGAGCCGCGCGTCGCCTCCATCGTCGCTTCCCACTACAAGCCCGAGTTCGTGGTGAACGTGAAGGAGACCGGCAAGACCCTGATGGTGAACTACAGCAACATCAACGAGATCACCACCAAGGAAATCCCGGTTGCCAAGTTCCTGCACGACGGCGGCCTCGACAGCTCCAAGCGCTACTTCATGATCGCCGCCAACCAGTCCAACAAGATCGGCGCCATCGATCTGAAGGACGGCACCCTGGCCGGCCTCATCGACGTGGGCAAGATCCCGCACCCGGGCCGCGGCGCCAACTTCGTCCATCCGAAGTACGGCCCGGTGTGGTCCACCGGCCACCTGGGTGACGAAACCATCGCCCTGATCGGCACCGACCCGGTCAAGCACAAGGAATACGCCTGGAAGATGGTCGAGTCGATCAAGGGCCCCGGCGGCGGCGCGCTGTTCATCAAGAGCCACCCGAAGTCCACCCACCTGTACTCCGACGCCCCGCTGAACCCGGATCCGAAGATCTCCCAGTCGGTCGTCGTGTATGACGTGAAGAACCTCGCCGCCGGCTACCAGACCCTGCCGATCGGCGAATGGGCCGGCCTGAAGGACGACGGCGCCAAGCGCGTGGTGCAGCCCGAGTTCAACAAGGCGGGCGACGAAGTGTGGTTCTCGGTGTGGAGCGCCAAGAACAAGGAATCGGCGATCGTCGTGGTGGATGACAAGACCCTGAAGCTCAAGGCCGTCATCAAGGATCCGCGCCTGATCACGCCGACCGGCCACTTCAACGTGTATAACACCCAGCACGACATCTACTGATCGTCGCTCAACCCGCCGTCGGCCGGCTTTTTGCGCCGGCCGGCGGCTCTTTGTGCCACTAGGAGATCGAAATGAAATATTCGCTGATGCTCGCCGCCCTGCTCGCCACCGCCGCCAGCGGCACCGCCCTCGCCGGCGATCCGGCCGCCGCCGCCCAGAAGGCCGGCTGCATGGCCTGCCACGCGATGGACAAGAAGCTCGTCGGCCCGGCCTTCAAGGATGTCGCCGCCAAGTACAAGGGCCAGGGCGACGCCGTCGCCAAGCTCACCGACAAGGTCCGCAAGGGCGGTTCCGGCGTCTGGGGCCCGATCCCGATGCCGCCCAACCCGGCCGACAAGATCAACGACGCCGACCTCAAGGAAGTCGTCGGCTGGGTCCTGAAGGGCTGACCCGGCACGGCGCGTCGCGCCAAATCACCGAGGGCGGGTTTCCCGAGCGGGCACCCGCCCTTTTTTCATGCCTGCGGCGCCGCGTCCGCGGCCCGCCACACGATGCGCCCATGGCCCGCCTCGTCCAGGCGCGCCACCAGCGCCGCCGCCGCGTCCTGCGGCAGCGCGAACGCGAAGCCCACCGCCTCCCCGTGGGACACCGCCAGGATGTCCGCGCCGGCCTGCTCCAGAGCCCGCCGCAACATCCCCTCCAGCGCGTAGGGCACCGTGCAGGCCAGCCGGCAACGCCGCACGATGGCGCGCCTGGCGGCCCCGAGCAGCGCCTGGGCCACCGCATCGGTATAGGCCCGCACCAATCCGCCCGCCCCCAGCTTCACGCCGCCGTAGTAGCGCACCACCGTCGCCAGCACGCCGTCCAGATCCTGATGGCGCAGCACGTCGAGCATCGGCCGGCCCGCAGTACCGCCCGGTTCGCCGTCGTCCACCGCCGCCGACTGTCCGCCCGCCAGCAGCGCCCAGCACACGTGGGCGGCGCCCGGGTGGGCGGCCCGCAGGGCGGCCACCACCTGTTGCGCGGCGGCCCGGTCGGGCACCGGCTGCACGCAGCCGATGAAGCGGCTCTTCTTGATCAGCAGATCGCTGTGGGCGGGCGCGGCGAGGGTCTGGGGCATCGGGTCGGACAGTCGGGCAGGCGGCGGCCAAGGATACCCAATTTCGCCGCCCGGCCAGATGCCACGCGGGCCGGGGCTTCTTGACTCCCATCAATGCCCCTTCCGGCGGCTCAACTTACTGTGGAGCCGTTGTCCGAAGGAGGTGGTCATGGACCGTTCGCTGCTCATCCACGTTGCCGTGCTGCTGGGGCTCACCGCCCTGTCGGTGGGCACCGCCCGCTCCGCCCAGGCCGGCGACCCCGACCCCGAGCGCCAGAAGGCGCTGGTCCACCTGGTGCGCCAGGATTGCGGCTCGTGCCACGGTATGCGCCTCGCCGGCGGCCTCGGCCCGGCGCTCACCCCGGCACGCCTCGCCGACTGGCCCGACGAGTCCCTCGTCGCCACCATCCTCCACGGCCGTCCCGGCACCGCGATGCCCGGCTGGAACCGTTTCATGAGCGAAGCCGAGGCCGGCTGGATCGTCGCCCGCCTCAAGCAAGGCTTCCCGACCCAGGACTGAGCCCATGCGCCCCTTCTTCCGGCCCCCCTCCCGGCCCCGCACCACCCTCCTCGCCGCCTTCCTCGCCGCCCTCGCCCTGGGCGGCTGCGCCACCGCCCCGCCCGACGCCCCGCCCGACGCACTGCGCGGCACCGGCGACCTGGGCGTCGTGATCGAGCGCGCCGCCGGCCGCGTGCAGGTGGTCGAGCACAGCCACGACACCGCCCTCGGCAGCGTGGCCGGCCTCGGCGACCTCTCCCACGCCCACGTCGCCTTCTCCCGCGATGGGCGCTACGCCTACGTCTTCGGGCGCGACGGCGGCCTCACCAAGGTCGACCTGCTCACCCGGCGCATCGTCAGGCGGGTGATCCAGGCCGGCAATTCCATCGGCGGCTCGGTGTCCCAGGACGGCCGGCTGGTCGTCGCCCAGAACTACGAGCCCGGCGGCATCAAGGCCTTCGACGCCGACACGCTGGAACTCGTCGCCGACGTGCCCGCCGAATACGCCCCCGGCAAGTTCTCCAAGGTCGTCGGCCTCGCCGACGTGCCGGGCCAGCGCTTCGCCTACGCCCTGTTCGACGCCAACGAGATCCGCGTCACCGACTTCTCCGACCCCAAGCACCCCGTCACCACCCGCTACCCGGCCGGCAAGCAGCCCTACGACGGCCTCGTGACCCCCGACGGCCGCTACTTCCTGGCCGGCCTGTTCGGCGAGGACGGCATCTCGCTGCTCGACCTGTGGCACCCGGAGGCCGGCGTGAAGAAGATCCTCGCCGGCTACGGGCGCGGCGAGGAGAAGCTCCCGGTCTTCAAGATGCCGCACCTGCGCGGCTGGTCGCTGGCCGCCGGGCAGGCCTGGCTGCCCGCCATCGGCCGCCACGAGGTGCTGATCGCCGACGCCGCCAGCTGGCAGGAAAGCGGCCGCGTGGCGGTCAAGGGCCAGCCGGTGTTCGTCATGGCGCGGCCCGACGGGCGCCAGGTGTGGGTCAATTTCGCCTTCCCCGACAACGAATGGGTGCAGGTCATCGACACCGTCGAGCGCCGCGTGATCCACACCTTCAGCCCCGGCAAGGCCGTGCTGCACATGGAATTCACCCCCCGCGGCGACGAGGTCTGGCTGTCGTCCCGCGACAGCAACCGGGTCAGCGTGGTCGATACCGCCAGCTTCGCGCTGCGCAAGGAACTCCCCGCCGACGCCCCGTCCGGCATCTTCTTCACCAGCCGCGCCCAGCGCATCGGGTTCTGACGATGCCCCGGAGCACCCCGCCCGCCGCCCGGCAGGAGGCCTGACATGACGCCCATCGACGCCCTCGACTTCCGCCTCCTCAACGACTTCCAGCGCGGTTTTCCGCTGCGGGCCGATCCCTGGTCGGCCGTGGGCACACAGCTCGGCTGCGACGCCGGCGACGTGCTCGCGCGCCTCGCCCGCCTGCGCGACGCGGGCAAGATCAGCCGCGTCGGCCCGGTGTTCGCCCCCAACCGCATCGGCGCCAGCACCCTGGCCGCGATGGCGGTGCCGGTGGCCGACCTGCCTCGCGTGGCCGCCATCGTCAATGGCTTTGCCGGGGTCAATCACAACTACCGGCGCGAACACCGCTACAACCTGTGGTTCGTCGCCGCCGCCGCCGACGAGGCCGCCCTCGCCGCGCTACTCCACGCGATGGGCGAAGCCACCGGCTGCCCGCCCATCGCCTTGCCGCTGGTCGAGGAGTTCCACATCGACCTCGGCTTCGACCTCGCCCCCGGCCAGGCCTGGGGGCGCCGTACCCGTCACGCGGTATCGGCCGACGTGCCCCGCCGTACGCTGTCGGCCGCCGACTGGCGCCTCATCGCCGCCCTCCACGACGGCCTGCCGTGGCAGCCGCGCCCCTACCGCAGCGTCGCCGACGCCGCCGGGCTCGACGAAGCGGGGGTGCTCGCCACGCTGTCCGGCTGGCTGGCCGACGGCACCCTGCGGCGCTTCGGCGTCGTCGTGCGCCACCGCGAACTGGGCTACCGCGCCAACGCCATGTGCGTCTGGGCGGTGCCCGAGGCCGACGTCTCGCGCCTGGGCCACCAGCTCGCCGGCCACGACGGCGTGAGCCTGTGCTACCGCCGCCAGTGCGACGCACCCGACTGGCCCTACAACCTGTTCTGCATGATCCACGGACGCAGCCGCGAAGCCGTCGAAGCCCGCCGCGCCGAGCTCGCCACCGCCGTCGGCCTCGACCGCCTGCCCCACGCCGTGCTGTTCTCCACCGACTGCTACAAGCAGTGCGGCGCCCGCTACCGCGCGCCGGACGCCGTCGCCCCGCCCACCGCCACCCGCAGCAGCCTCGCCGCATGAAACCCCGCCACACACCGGCGACGCTCGACGCCCTCGACCGCCGCATCATCAACGCGCTGCAGGGCGGCTTTCCGATCGCCGACGAACCCTACCGGGAAGTCGCCGAACAGCTCGGCATCACCGAGGCCGACCTCCTCGGCCGCCTCCAGCGCCTGCTCGACGAACGGGTGCTGACCCGCTTCGGCCCGATGTTCCAGATCGAGCGCCTGGGCGGCCGCTTCGTGCTGGCCGCGCTGGCGGTGCCCGAAGCGCGCTACGCCGAAGTCACCGAGGCGGTGAACGCCCTGCCCGAGGTCGCCCACAACTATCGCCGCGAGCACCGCCTCAACATGTGGTTCGTGCTCGCCACCGAGACGCCCGACGGCATCGCCGACGCGATCCGCCGCATCGAGGCCGCCACCGGGCTCGACGTGTTCGCCTTTCCCAAGCTGCGCGAATTCTTCGTGGACATGAGGCTCACCGCATGACCGCCCCCACCGCACCCGACGAACTCGACCGCCGCCTCGTCATCGCCACCCAGGCCGGCCTGCCGCTGGTGCCGCGCCCCTACGACCTGCTCGCAGAGCAGCTTGGGGTGAGCGCCGCCGAGGTCAAGGCCCGCCTCGCCGCGATGCTCGACACCGGCCGCATCCGCCGCATCGGCGCGGTGCCCAACCACTACGCCATCGGCTACACCGCCAACGGCATGTCGGTGTGGGACGTGGACGACGCTCGCATCGCCGAACTCGGCGCGGCCGTGGGCGGCCTCGATTTCGTCACCCACTGCTACGAACGACCGCGCGCCCTGCCCGACTGGCCTTACAACCTGTTCGCGATGGTGCACGGCCCCGACCGGGCCAACGTCATCCAGCGCATCGACGAGATCGCCGCCCTGCTCGGGCCCGCCTGCCGGCAGCACGACGTGCTGTTCTCCAGCGCCATCCTCAAGAAGACCGGGCTGCGCATCGGCGCCGACGCATCCGGCTGAACGCCCGGCCGCCCCTCACGGGCCCGCCACACCGCCCCCTTCGAGCAGCTTCACCAGCGCAAACACCGCCCGGTGGGTCGGCACCGCCGCGCCCCGGGCGTCGGCGAGGCCCAGCAGCACCCCGGTAATCGCATCGATCTCGGTGACCCGTCCGGCCAGCACATCCTGCAACATGCTGGCGCGATTGGCCGCGGTGGCGCGGGCGACGGCCGCCACCCGCGCCTGAGCCGCCGCCAGATCGAGCGACAGCCCCTCGGCGCGGAGCAGCGGCCAAGCTTCGTCCACCAACGCCTCCAGGACCCGGCGACGGCCCTCTTCGAGCAGGTCGCCATTGCGCACCCGGAAGATCGCCGCCAGGGGATTGATCGCCAGGTTCACCAGCAGCTTGGCCAGCCGCGCGGCGGCAATCTGCGGTTCGACCCGCGCGCTCAGCCCGGCGGCCGCCAGCCGCGCCGCCACCGCCTCGAAGCCCGGCGGCAGCAGCGTCTCGCCCGCCCCCGAGGGCTGCACCCGGTCACCGTCGCGAAACGCCCCCTCGGTGGTGATCCCCTGCCCGACCAACACGTCGCCGCAGACCGCCCGCAGCCCATCCTCGACGAGACCGTTCTGCAAGGAGAGCACCCCGCGCGGGGCCATCGCCCGGGCGACCCGCCCGGCGGCGGCGGTGTCGCCGGCCTTTACCAGCACGATCACCCAGTCGGCGCCAGGCAGCGCGTCCGGCCCGAAGGCCTCGGGGTGGAAGACGGCGTCGCCCACCATCACACCGGCCCGCAGGGCGGCCGCCCGTCCGGCGTCACGCGCCACCACCGCCACCGGCCCGAGCCCCGCCAGCCGGGCGGCGAAATGCAGCCCAAGGGCGCCGGCACCGACGATCGCGAGGGGGTAGCGGGGCACGGCAGTCATGGCTGGCGGACGGCTACTCGGCCCGGGGCGCCGAGATGGTGAGGCGGTTGCCCTGCTGGGCGAGGCTGAAATGCTTGAGCACGTTCATGCCGAGCAGCGTCGGCCCGCCGAGGGCGGGCATCACCGCGACCTCGACGTTGCGCACTTCGAAGGCACCGAAGCGCAGGCTCGGCACCCGCGCGACGCAGCCGTCGACGCGGCCGTTGGCGGTCGAGAACACGCCCGGCCGGCAGCAGCCGGGCTGGCCGGCGGGGGCGGTATCGAAGCCGATCGCCGGGCAGGCCCGGATGCCGATGCGCCGCCCGATTTCCTCCGAGATGGTGGTGAGGGTGGCGCCGGTATCGACGACGAAATCCACCGGCTCGGCCGCGACGGTGCCGGGCACGCCGTAATGGCCGTCGGCCCCCCGACGCAGTTCGAGCACGTCGGCGGCGAGGATCCGGAAGCGGGTGTCGCCCTTGTGCTGACTCGCCCAGTAGCTGGCGAACCCGGTGCCCAGCGCGATCAGCGCGGTCCAGAACACGGCGGGGCCGAGCCAGCCGCGGGCGGATCGCGGGGGCGCTGCGGGGGCTGCGCCGCCGACGGTGAGGCGCGCCTTCACGGCCCGCAGGCGCTGTTCCTTGACGGCTTCCGGCTGGCGATAACGCAGCCGGCTGGCGTCACGGGAACGGTCGGATTCGTCGGTGGGCATGGCAGGGCGGCGCGTCAGTTGGCGGGGGCGGCGGGCGGCACCGGCTCGTCGGGGCCGGGCATCGGGGGCGTCCAGTCGGGCGGCGAGGACGGGACGGACGGCGCGTCGGGCGCCGCAGGGGCGGCGTCGGGC
>NZ_JAYROR010000123.1:0-6845 GCF_041911615.1 Zoogloea sp.
CTTCCGCGCCCTGCGCGGGCGGGCCGTGGCGGCCGCGCTGGCCGTGCCGCCGCTCGTCGCGATCCCGCTGCTCGGCGGCGGCATGGGTGGTCTCGCAGTGGTGCCCACCGAACTCTGGGGCGGCCTGCCGCTCACCCTCCTGCTCACCGCCGCCGGCATGGCCTGCGCGCTGCCGCTGGGGATTGCCGTGGCCTACGGCCGGCGCGCCCGCCTGCCGGTGGTGCGCGGCCTGCTCACCGCCTACGTGGAACTCGCCCGAGGGATTCCGCTCGTCGCGGCGCTGTTCGTCGCGTCCTTCCTGCTGCCGCTGTTTTTCCCCGACGGCGTGGCGCTCGACATGCTGTGGCGGGTGCTGATCGCCATCGTGCTGTTCGCCGCGGCTTATCTGTCGGAAATCGTCCGCGGCGGCCTCCAGGCGATCCGCCCCGGCCAGCTCGACGCCGCCGCCGCGCTCGGCTTCACGCCCTGGCAGGCCCAGCGCTGGATCGTGCTGCCGCAGGTGCTGCGGGCGGTAGCACCGTCGCTGGCCAACAGCGCCATCGCGCTGTTCAAGGACACCTCACTGGTCACCGTGGTGAGCCTCTACGAGCTCACCGGCTCGCTCAGCCTGGCCCTCGCGGGCGACGGGGAATGGCGGCCCTTCTACCTGGAGGCCTGGCTCTTCCTCGCCGCCCTGTACTGGCTCGGCTGCGCGCTGCTGGCGCGGGTCAGCGCCGCCGCACCGCCACCGCCTTGATCTCGACGATGTAACCCGCCACGCCACACAACTGGGCCGCCCCGATCGCCGTCCAGGCCGGGAAATCCCGCGTCAGGTAGCGGTCCTTCACCTCCATGAAGAGCGGCAGGTCGCGCATGTCGGTGTGGAAGGTGGTGAGATCGACGATGTCGCTCATCTCGGCGTCGGCGGCGGCAAGTACCTTCTTCAGGTTCTCGAAGGCCTGCACGATCTGCGCCTCGCGGGGCTCGACGAGCTGCATGTTCTCGTCGCGGCCGATCTGGCCCGACACGTAGATCGTGTCGCCGACCCGTACCGCCGGGGCGTAGTGGATCTTTTCGTAAACCGCTTCCATGCCTTTCGGGATGATGGCTTGTCGGTCGCTCATGACGGCGCTCCTCTGACTGTTGGGGACACCATCCTACAACGAACCGGACGCCCCGCCCGCCGACACCCGCGCCAGGATCTCCGCCATCCGGCGCACCCCCGGGCCGGCGAAATCCGGGTCGGCCAGCACCAGATAGAGCGACATCCGGCGCGACTCCGCGCCGCCCAGCGGCAGCGGCTCGAGTAGCCCCGCCGCCAGCTCGCGGCGGATGTGCGCCACCGGATACCACGCAAAGCCGTGGCCCGCGCAGGCCGCCGCGATCGACATCGCCATGCTCCCGAAGGTCCAGCGCTGCTCCACCTCCACCGTCGTCGAACGCCGGTCGCGGGTCGAGCCGGTGGCCCGCACCTGCAGGTGACGCCACGGGCGCAGATCCTTCTCGCCCAGTTCGTGCCCCGCCGCGTGCAACGGGTGCGACGGGGCCGCCACCGCGATCAACGCGATGTCGATCAGCGGCGTGCCCAGGAAACCCGGTGGAATGTGGGGTGTCAGCGCAATGTCGGCCTGACCGCCGAGCAGCGCCTCGCCGGTGCCGCCCAGCACCGACTCGATCACCTCCACCCGCGTGCGCGGCGCCTCGGCCCCGAACTGCGCCAGCGCCTCGATCAGCAGATCTGGCGGGTACAGCACCTCCACCGCCAGCCCGATCTCCGCTTCCCAGCCCGCCGACAGCTTGCGCGCCGCCTGCTCCAGGTCGCCCGCCTCGCCCACCAGCGCCAGCGCGCGGCGGTACAGCATTCGCCCGGTGGCGGTCAGCACCGCCTTACGGCCCTGGATCTCGAAGGCCTGCACGCCCAGCACCGACTCGATCTTCTGCACCGCGTAGGTCACGGCCGACTGGCTCTTGTGCAGCACTTCGGCGGCCTGGGCATAGCCGCCGGCCTCGACGACGGCGATCAACGCGCGCCACTGGTCGAGCGCGATATGGGGGCTGGGGATCGGGTTCATTATCGAATTATCAGATAGCTTTAAGCAAAAAGTTAATCTTTTTTATCTGCCGGATAAATCGTCAAATACACCCATCGCAACCCGACACGGAGTCACACCATGAGCACCCTTCTCAAGATCAACGCCAGCCTGTTCTCCAACCACGGCCAATCCAGCCAGCTCACCGAGCGCTGCGTCGCCGCCTGGCAGGCCAGCCACCCCGGTACCCGCGTCATCAGCCGCGACCTCGCCGAAAACCCCGTGCCACACCTGGATGGCGCCCGCTTCGGCGCGTTCCTGGCCAAGCCCGAAGAGCGCAACGCCGAACAACAGGCCGTGGTCGCCTTCTCCGACGCCCTGATCGACGAACTGCGCGCCGCCGACACCATCGTCATCGGCCTGCCGATGTACAACTTCGGTGTGCCCTCCACGCTCAAGGCCTACTTCGACCACATCGCCCGCGCCGGCGTCACCTTCCGCTACACCGCCAACGGCTCCGAAGGCCTGCTGAACGGCAAGAAGGCGATCATCCTGGCCGCCCGCGGCGGCAAGTACGCCGGCACCGCCAAGGACAGCCAGACCACCTACGTGCGCGACTTCCTGGGCTTCATCGGCATCACCGACGTCGAGTTCATCTACGCCGAAGGCCTCAACCTGGGCGACGAGAGCAAGAACGCCGCCCTCGCCGACGCCCACAAGGCCGTCGCCGAACTGGCCGCCTGAACCCCGCCCCGGCGGACCGGCCCCCGCAGGGCCGGCCGCCCGCCCCAACCCCGAGGAGCACCCTCATGACCATCCGCAGCCTGATCCAGATCATCCCCTCGATCCCCGTCTCCGACGGCGCCGGCGTCAAGCTGCGGCGCAGTCTCGGCCACAGCCAGCGTCTCGACCCGTTCCTGATGCTCGACGAGTTCGCCTCCGACAACCCTGACGACTACATCGCCGGCTTCCCGCCGCATCCGCACCGGGGCTTCGAGACCGTCACCTACATGCTCGAGGGCGAGTTCGAGCACGAGGATCACCTGGGCCACAAAGGCCACCTGCGCGGCGGCGGCGCCCAGTGGATGACCGCCGGCCGCGGCATCATCCACTCGGAGATGCCGCTTCAGGAAAGCGGCCGCCTGCACGGCTTCCAGTTCTGGATCAACCTGCCCGCCGCCGAGAAGATGAAGCCTGCGAGCTATCGCGACATCCAGCCCGAGGACATCCCGACCGTCGCCATCACCGGTGGCAGCGTGAAGATCGTCGCCGGTCGCTTCGACGACACCGCCGGACCGATCCAGGGCCTGTCCACCGCGCCGCTGTTCCTCGACGTGCGCCTCGCCGCCGGCCACGGCTTCAGCCAAGCGGTCCCGGCCGGCCACACCGCTTTTCTGTACCCCTACGCCGGCAGCCTGCGCGTTGGCGACGACGGGCGCGAGCTGAGTGCCCGCCAGGCCGGCGTGCTGTCCCAGGGCGAGCGCATCGCCGCCACCGCCGGGCCTGCGGGCGCCGCCTTCCTGCTCCTCGCCGCCCGCCCGCTCGGCGAACCGGTGGTGCAGTACGGCCCCTTCGTGATGAACACCCGCGAAGAGATCGAGCAGGCCCTCGCCGACTACCGCGACGGCACCCTCACCGCCGCCTGAGCGCCTTCGCTGCGACGCAAAAAATCTGCCACGCCGCCCGCCGGCGTGGCAGATTAACGGCTCGACACCACGGAGCATCGCCATGGCCGGCTTTGAAAACTACGCCCAGGACACCCACGACATCGAACTCGAGATCGAACGCCGCGGCGTCGCCCTCGGCATCGACTGGAAGAACGACGAACAGGTCCGCGCCCTCGCCCGCGAAGCGCTCGACTTCGCCGACTCCCCCGACAAGCGCGTCGACCACGACCACCTCGACTACACCCGCCTCGCCAAGCTCGAACTCTTCGGCCTCGCCGCCCTGATGCTGCGCACCATGCAGGAAAGCGCCACCACCGGTTTCGAGAGCCACGGCGGCGATGTCTGGAAAGCCTTCGCCCGCGCCCTGTGGGCCGAAAAGGCACTCCGCCAGCCCGGCTGACACCGCTGCCCGGCCCCAGCCCGCCATCCGGCGGGCCACCTTGCTTTCGCAAAATGCATGTGCTTCACTGGATTGGCGAAAGCACCTTTCTGACCCGCCTCCGGCCCCTCCACCAAGGCCTGTGGCCGCCCTGAATCCGGCGCCACGCCTCGGTCGATGCCCCACTCGGGACGTCGCCGGGTGCCGACTTGCTCACACGTTGTTTCGCCCACGCGGCGAGCATGTCGTTTTCTTCCAGATGGTGTAAATTGCATAAGCGGCTCGACCCCTTCGCCGGGTCTGCCTGAAACGCTTCACGTCGTGACGTCAGCCATGCTGGGGAAGGCGGTGAAATGTTCATAGCAGGAACAAGCGCCACTTTGCGACGCCTGATCGAAGATCAGCTCGTCGCCACCGGCGGGCTCGACGGCTATACCATCTCGCTGTTCTCCACCCGCGACTTCACCGGCACGCTGGCCAATCGCGTCGCCCTGTTCCTGTACCGCGTCGACATCGACGAATCCCGCCGCAACGTCGAACTCCCGCGCCTCACCCCCGCCTCGCCGCGCCGCCAGGCCCTGGGCCTCGAACTGCACTACCTGCTCACCGTCTGGGGCCAGAAGAACGCCGAGGGCGAGCAGGTCATGCTGGCCCGCTGCATGGACATCCTCGACCGCCACGCGCTGATCGCCGGCCCGCTCCTCGACCCCGGCTACCCCTGGGAGGCCGAGGACAGCCTGCGGGTGTCGATCAACCACCTTTCCACCGAAGACATGCTGCGCCTGTGGGACAGCCTCGAGCCCCCCTACCAGCTGTCGGTTCCCTACGTGGTGCGCACCGCCCGCCTCGCCGCGCGCGAGCGGCCCGACGCCGCGATCGCCGATTCGCGCACGCTGGTCTTCACCCCGGCGGTACCGTGATGCGCGCCTCATCCGACAACCTGCTCGCCTGGGCCGCTACCCACTCGCCCGACCGGCGCACCGCGGTGGGCGTGCTGGCGCTGCGGGTTCGCCACTACTTCAGCGACGGCGCCGAGCCCGCGCCATCGTCGCTGCCCGACCTGCGGGTGCGCGTCCGCGGCCAGGCTGAGCTGCCCCTGTGGCACGCCAGCAGCGGACTCTACGGCTTCCTGCGGCTCCCACCGGGCGAAGCCCGCGTCGAGATCGACGACCCCAGCGGGCGCTACCTGCCCCAGGCGATCAGCGCCGTGGTGCCCGACCGCCGTGCCCTGCGCGACGCCCTCGAGGCCGCGGCCGCGGCCGCGGCCATCGCCGGCCCGCCGCCGGCCTACCCACAGGTGGCCCTGCGCCCCGCACCCGGTTTTGGCCTGTCGCCCGCCACCTGCGCCCTGTGGGGCGTCCTGCGCGAAGGCAGCCGCGCGGTGCCCGGCGCCCTGCTGAGCATCGCCACGGTGCGCGACGGCGGCCCCGACACCGTCAGCACCCTCACCGGTCGCGACGGCAGCTACCTCATCGTGCTCCCCGGCGAAGTCATCAATCGCGGCGTCACCCCGCCGCAGCGCCGGTTCGACCGTGCCCTCACGGTCCGCACGCCGCGCCCGGCGCTGGCCGCCGCCCTGGCCAGCCAGGGCTTCCTGGCCGCCCTGCCGGCCGACGTCTTCAGTCTCGGCGCCGCCGACCGCGACGCGCTGTTCGCCCCGCGCAACTTCCAGCTGCGCGACGCCGCCGGCCTGCTTCACCCGCAGCAGGCCGGCCAGAATCCGCCCGCATCGGTATCGGTCGGACAATCCGTCCGCCTCGATATCGAGTTGTTACCCTGACAAGATGGAGGCTCGAAATGCCTGAATACCTCGCCCCGGGAGTTTACGTCGAAGAAACCAGCTTCCGCGCCAAGTCCATCGAGGGCGTGGCGACCTCCACCGCCGGCTTCGTCGGTCAGGCCCGCTTCGGGCCCACCGCCGGCCTGCCGGCCCTCGTCACCAGCTTCGAAGAGTTCCAGCGCCTGTTCGGCGACGGGGACGACCTGCTCCTCGGCGGGGTGCCCACCACCAACCAGCTCGCCCACGCCGTCCGCCTGTTCTTCGAGAACGGCGGCAAGCGGGTGTACGTCGCGCGCATCTTCCAGCCCGCCGGCGGCCAGACCGTCGCCAGCAGCCGGGCGGTGAGCAGCGCCCTCTCCGTGCTCGGCACCGACCGCTTCCTGCGCGCCCGCTTCCCCGGCCGCGCCGGCAACCTGGTCGTCAAGGCCAGCGCCACCCGCAGCGGCAACCTGCTCACCGGCGCCGCCGGCAGCCGCCGCGTCATGGGCCTGCGCCTGGGCGACGTGGTCGAGGCCGGCGTCCTCAAGGACAGCACCGTTACCGCCAGCGGTCCGGGCGCCGTCACCGCCGCCAACCTCTACGGCGTCAGCTTCGACGCCGCCGGCAATCCGCAGCTCAGCAACGCCGGCGGCACCCTCGACCTCAACGGCGCGGCCCTCGCCGCGGTGCAAAAGATCACCCTCGATCTGGCCATCGGCCCCAACCTCGACGGCTCCACCGGCAGCCGCGTCGAGCAGATCCAGCGCCTGTCGCCGCACCCGGATTCCGACCAGTTCGTCGGCCGCGTCCTGCGTCACGAAGACCCCGACGCCGGCATCGAGCCGCCCGCCGACCGCAGCCAGCGCCTGTTCTTCGACGCGGTGAGCGCGCTGCCGAGCACCGCCGCCCAGCGCACCACCTTCGCCCGCGACCTGCTCGCCGGGCTCGTCGCCGGCTCGCCCTTCACCCTCGGCGGCGGCAGCGACGGCGGCGTCGCCACTGCGGACGCCTTCAGCGGCGGCGGCAGCGGC
>NZ_JAYROR010000124.1:0-36469 GCF_041911615.1 Zoogloea sp.
AGGCGCGCGCCCGCGCCCGCTGCCACGACCACCGCGGCCGCCTCGTCCTGCCCGGCTTCGTGGACACCCACCTGCACTATCCCCAGGCCGGCATCGTCGGCGCCTTCGGCCGGCAGCTCCTCGACTGGCTCACCGACCACACCTTTCCGGCCGAAGCCGCCTTTGCCGATCCGGCCGAAGCCGCACGCAGCGCCGCCTTCGTCGTCGAACGCCTGCTCGCCCACGGCACCACCACCGCCTCGGTGTTCGCCACCGTCCACGCCCACTCCGCCGACGCCTTCTTCGCCGCCGCCGACGCCCGCCGGCTACGCATGCTGTGCGGCAAGGTGCTGATGGACCGCAACTGCCCGGCGCCCCTGCGCGACAGCCCCGAAGCGGGCCTGCGCGACAGTCTCGCCCTGATCGAACGCTGGCACGGCCGCGGCCGCCTGCGCTACAGCGTCACCCCGCGCTTCGCCCCCACCTCGACGCCCGCGCAACTGCGCGTCGCCGGCGAACTCTTCGCCTCGCGGCCCGATCTGCACCTGCAGACCCACCTCGCCGAGAACCACGCCGAACTCGCCTGGGTGGCCGAACTCTTCCCCGAGCGACGCGACTACCTGGACGTCTACGCCCATTTCGGGCTGCTCGGGCCACGGGCGATCCTCGCCCACTGCGTCCACCTCGACGACGCCCAACGCCGGCGCATGGCCGCCAGCGGCGCCGCCGTCGCCTTCTGCCCCACCTCCAACCGCTTTCTCGGCAGCGGCGACTTCGATTACGCCGCCAGCACCGCCGCCGGCCTCGCCGTCGGCCTCGCCAGCGACGTGGGGGCCGGCACCGGCTTCAACCTGCTGCGCACCCTGGGCGCCGCCTACGACGCCGGCCAGGCCCACGGCACGCCCCTGTCGGGCCTGCGCGGGCTCTACCTCGCCACCCTCGGCGGCGCCCGCGCGCTGGGCCTCGACGCCTGCATCGGCAACTTCGAGCCCGGTCGCGAAGCCGACTTCGTCGTCCTCGACTGGGCCGCCACGCCCGAACTCGCCTGGCGCATCGAGCACTGCCGCAGCCTCGCCGAACGCCTGTTCGCGCTGACGATCCTCGGCGACGAACGTTGCGTCGTCGCCACCCACGTGCTCGGCGAAGCGGCCTGGCAGCGCGGCGACGCTCAAACCACCGCCGGCAAGCCCTTGGGGTTCGGCCCGTAGGCGTTGCTGCCCGCCTCGCTGTCCTTCACCAGGAAGAACAGCAGCACCAGCACCCCCACCAGCGGAATGAAGCCCAGCAGCACCCACCAGCCCGACTTGCCGATGTCGTGCAGGCGGCGCACCGTCACCCCCAGACTGGGCAGGAACACCGCCAGGCTGTACAACCCGCTCAGCCCCTCGCCCCCGCTTTCGCCGCCGAACAACTCGCCCAGCAGGCGCATCGCGATCATCGCCAGCAGGTTGAAGAGCTGGAACATCCAGTATTCCTTGCGCTGCGCGCGGCCACCGAACTCGACGTACTGTCTGAGCACCTTCAGATACCACTCCATGCGCCTTCTCCTTGCGGTTGCGGGAGCCAGCCTCCCGGCGACGACGATAGCATGAGACGCGCGCCGCGCCGGCGGTCGCCCCCTTCACAGCGCGGCCCAACCGGACTACCTTCGGGGGCAGCCCTGCCCGTCCGCCCCGCCGCCATGCCCGCCTACCTCCGCGCCCTCGCCTCCCGCAACTACCGGCTGTACTTCGCCGGCCAGCTCGTCTCCCTCGCCGGCACCTGGATGCAGCAGATCGCCATGGTGTGGCTGGCCTACCGCCTCACCAACTCGGCCTTCGTGCTCGGCGTGGTCGGCTTCGCCAGCCAGATCCCGATCCTCGTCTTCGGCGCCTTCGGCGGGGTGATGACCGACCGCCTCGACCGCCGTCGCCTGCTCATCGCCACCCAGGCCCTGTCGATGCTGCAGGCCCTGCTGCTGGCGCTGCTCGCCTGGCGGGGCGCCGCCACGCCGGCGCACCTGATCGTGCTGGCCTTCGGCCTCGGCTGCATCAACGCGCTGGACGTCCCGGCCCGACAGTCCATCGTCGTCGAGCTGGTGGACGACCGCGACGACCTGCCCAACGCCATCGCCCTCAACTCGTTCATGATGCACGCCACCCGCTTCGTCGGCCCGGCGCTGGCCGGCTGGGTCGTGGCGGTCACCGGCGAAGCGGTGTGCTTCCTGCTCAACGCCGCCTCCTATCTGGCGGTGCTGCTGGCCCTGCGGGCGATCCGCCTGCCCGCCGAAGCCGCGCGCAAACCGTCCGCGCCGCCGCTGCAGGCCCTGCGCGAAGGGCTCGCCTACAGCGCCGGCCACCCGCGCATCCGCTCGTCGCTGCTGCTGATCGCCAGCCTGAGCCTGCTCGCCACGCCCTACACCGTGCTGATGCCGCTGTTCGCCCGCGAAATCTTCGGCGGCGACGCCCGCCTGTTCGGCCTGTTGATGGGCTGCGCCGGCGCCGGCGCGCTGTCGGGCGCGGTGCTGCTGGCGAGCCGCACCGACACCCGCGGGCTCACCGGACTGGTGGGACGCATGGCGCCGCTGGTCGGCGTCGCGCTGGCGGGCTTCGCGCTGTCCACCTCCCTGTGGCTGACGGTGCCGATCCTGGTCTGCCTCGGCTTCGCCATCCTGCTGTGCGTGGCGGGCAGCAACACCCTGATCCAGACCGCGGTTAACAACGACTTCCGCGGCCGGGTGATGGCGCTGTTCACGATGGCCTTCCTGGGCCTGGCGCCGATCGGCAGCTTCGTCGTGGGCAGCCTCGCCCACGCCTTCGGGGTGCGGCCGACGCTGCTCGTCTGCGGCCTCGTCACCGTCGGCGCCGGCCTGTTCTACCGCCGCCATACCCGGACCCTCGCCCGCAACGGCGCAGCCCGAGCCTGATCCGCGCAGGCGCGGACGCCCCCGATCCGGCACCCGAGTCGTGCAGCGGCGCACGACTCGGGTGCCGACCCCCTTGCCCGGGCGCGGCGGCGGCCCTATCTTGACCGCTCATAACAATAAATTTCAGGGAACCGTCCCATGCCCCACGCGTCCCATGCCGCCGCCCAGACCTGGAAGCTGGTCGGCGAGCACACCGCCGCGCCCTTGCGAGCCATCGTCGGCGACATCGTCCGACAGCACAAGGCCGAGATGGCCGCCGCCTTCTACGGCTTCATGCTCGACGATCCGAGCGCGCGCCCCTTCCTGTCCGTGACCACCGTCGAGGCCCGCCTCAAGCCCGGCCTGCAGCGCTGGATGGAAGTTCTGTTCTGCACCACCACCGAGGAAGAACTCGCCGCCGCCCTCGCCATGCAGCGCCACGTGGGCGAGGTCCACGCCCGCGCGCAGATTCCGGTCGGCCTCGTGGCCAAGGGCTTGCGGCTGCTCAAGCAGCACATCAACGCGCATCTGGTCGCCACCTCGCTGGCACGGGAGGAACTGGTGCACGCCGTGCTCTACGTGGACATGCTGGTGGACGTGGCCTTCGCCGAAATGAGCAGCGCCTTCATCCAGTTCTCCGAGCGCAGCGTGCGCACCGACGAGGCCTTCCGGATGTTCGCCGCCGGGCGTGACCTGGCGCTGGAGCGCGAAAAGCAGTCGGTGGCGATCCTCGAATGGGAGGCGCGTTTCTACCGTATCCTCGCCGCCGGCAGCATGATCGACGAGATGCCGACGCTGCAGGAATCCGAGTTCGGCCTGTGGCTGCACCACAAGGCGCCGCTGCTGTTCGACGACTCGCGCGAGCTGCCGCTCATCAACGAATGCGTCGAGCGGGTGGACGAATCGCTGTTCCCGCAGCTCGCCCACGGCCTCGACCGCGATCCGCACTCGGCCCCCAACCGCGATCTGGCCCGCGCCGTGCTCACCCAGATCGAGGAGATCAAGTTCCTGCTGCGGGCGATGTTCGACCGCCTGGTCGATCTCGAGGTCGGCCGCGACGTGCTGACCCAGCTCTTCAACCGGCGCTTTCTGCCCTCGGTGCTCAAGCGCGAACTCAGCCTGTCGCGCCGCAACGGGCGGTCGTTCTGCGTGCTGATGCTCGACATCGACCACTTCAAGCGGGTCAACGACGCCCACGGCCACGACGCCGGCGACCGGGTCCTGCAGCACGTGGCCAACCAGATCATGAACCTCGTGCGGGGCAGCGACTTCGTGTTCCGCTACGGCGGCGAGGAGTTCATCGCGGTGCTGGCCTCGGTCGGGCTGGAGCAGGCGGCGGTGATCGCCGAGAAGCTGCGCGCGCAGATCGAGAACCAGGAGATTCCCCTCGCCCGCGGGCAATCGGTGCGCGTCACCACCAGCATCGGCATCGCCATGGACGACGGCCACCCCGACTACCAGCGCCTCATCGAGCGCGCCGACAAGGCCCTCTACGCCGCCAAGCAGGGCGGGCGGAACCGCATCGTGACGGGCTGATATGATGCGGCCGATTCCGCCGTCGCCCGCCCCGCCATGACCCAACCGCCCGGCCGCCGCGTGCTGTCGCTCATCCCCCCGATGACGCAGCTCAACACGCCCTACCCGTCCACCGCCTACCTCACCGGCTTCCTGCGTTCGCGCGGCATCGAGGCGGTGCAGGACGACCTCGCCCTCAAGCTCGTCCTCGCCCTGTTCTCGCCGGCCGGGCTCGACGCCCTGCTGGCGCGCACCCGCGCGCTGCCGGCCAGGAAGCGCCCGCCCGCGCTGCAATCCTTCGAGGCCCAGTTCGACCGCTATCGCGCCACCGTCGGCCCGGTGCTGGGCTTCCTGCAGGGGCGCGACCCGACCCTCGCCCACCGCATCGCCAGCCGCGCCTTTCTGCCCGAAGGCCCGCGCTTCGCGTCGCTCGACGTCTACTACGACCCGGACGGCGGCGACCCGCTGGCCTGGGCCTTCGGTGCGCTGGGCGTGCAGGACAAGGCGCGCCACCTGGCCACGCTCTACCTCAATGATCTGGCCGACGTGCTACGCGAAGCCGCCGACCCGCGCTTCGAGTTCGTCCGCTACGCCGAATCTCTGGCGATGGCCCAGCCCACCTTCGCGCCGCTGGCCGCCGCGCTGGCCGCCCCGCCCACGCTGGTGGACGAGACCCTCGCCGGCCTCGCGCTGGACGCCGTCGCCCGCCACGCGCCGCAGGTGGTGCTGCTGTCGGTGCCCTTCCCCGGCTCGGTGTACGCCGCCTTCCGCATCGCCCAGACCATCAAGGCCGCCCACCCGGAGATCGTCACCGTGCTGGGCGGCGGCTTCGTGAACACCGAGCTGCGCGAGCTCACCGAACCGCGCGTCTTCGACTACTTCGACTACGTGACCCTGGACGACGGCGAGCGCCCGCTCCTCGCCCTGCTCGAACACCTCGACGGCCAGCGCGGCAGGTCGCGGCTGGTGCGCACCTACGTCCGTGAAGAGGGCCAGGTGCGCTACATCAACCTCGCCGAGCCCGACATCCCCTTCGCCGAGGTCGGCACCCCCACCTGGGACGGCCTGCCGCTTGATGGCTACCTGTCGATCCTCGACATGCTCAACCCCATGCACCGGCTGTGGTCCGACGGGCGCTGGAACAAGCTCACCGTAGCCCACGGCTGCTACTGGAAGAAGTGCAGCTTCTGCGACGTGAGCCTCGACTACATCGGCCGCTACGACGCCGCCAGCGCCGAAATCCTGGTGGATCGCATCGAGGCCATCGTCGCCGAAACCGGCCAGACCGGCTTTCACTTCGTCGACGAAGCCGCGCCCCCCAAGATGCTCAAGGCCCTGGCCGAGGAGCTCGCCCGCCGCAATCGCAGCATCAGCTGGTGGGGCAACATCCGCTTCGAGAAGTCCTTCACCCCCGAGCTGTGCCAGCAGCTCGCCGACAGCGGCTGCATCGCCATCTCCGGCGGGCTCGAGGTCGCCTCCGACCGTCTGCTCAAGCTGATGAAGAAGGGCGTCTCGGTGGATCAGGTGGCGCGCGTCACCAAGGGCTTCGCCGACGCCGGCATCCTGGTGCACGCCTACCTGATGTACGGCTTCCCCACGCAGACCGTGCAGGACACCGTCGACGCCCTCGAATACGTCCGCCAGCTCTTCGACGCCGGCTGCATCCAGTCCGGCTTCTTCCACCGCTTCGTGTGCACCGTGCATTCGCCGGTGGGCCAGAACCCGGCCGAATACGGCGTCAAGCTCAAGCCGTTGCCGCCGATCAGCTTCGCCAAGAACGACGTGGGCTTCATCGACCCCACCGGCGTGGACCACGACGTGCTCGGCGTCGGGCTCAACAAGGCGCTCTACAATTACATGCACGGCATCGGCCTCGACGACGACGTGCGCCGCTGGTTCGACATCCGCGTTCCCAAACCCCGCGTCCCGCGCAACTTCATCGCCCGCGCGCTGGGCCATTGACCCCTTCCCGCCATGAAACTCACCCAGCTTCCCGTGGGCGCCCGCTTCGAATACGACGGCCAGGTGTTCACCAAGACCGGCCCGATGACCGCCGTCTCCGAGGCCGGCGGCACGCGCATGATCCCCCGCTACGCGGTACTCCGGCCGGTGGGCGACCTGCCGCCCCCGCCGCCGCCGACCCCCGCCCATCTGGTGGATGCCGACGCAGTGCGCGCGGCCTTCGACCTCTATCACACCGTCGTCCTGCGCCACGCCGACGACTTCGGCCGCCCCGCGCTGGAGGCCGCCCGCCAGCGCTTCCTCGCCAGCCTCGACGCGCCCGCCCCGCCCGCGTAACGCCAGCGCAACGCGCCGGTGGAAAGATGCCGCGATGCCCGCGCGCGCCGTGACGCCACGGCGGCGCGCAGGCAGAGACTTTCCGAATCCATCCATCCGCGGGGGCGCGCATGAGCAATCAGGACATCGGCGAGCTGCATCGCCGCCTGGAACGGGAGCTGCAGGACAGCTACGACGAAGAACTGGAACTGGAGCTCGACGACCGCCGCTTCGACGAGATCGGCGCGGGCGAATCCCGGCCGCCCAGCGACGACGAGAAAGCCGCGCGGCGCCGCTACTTCACCGAGCTGCTGCGACTGCAGGGCGAGCTGGTCAAGCTGCAGGACTGGGTCGCCACCAACCGGCACCGGGTCGTGATCCTCTTCGAGGGCCGCGACGCGGCCGGCAAGGGCGGCGTCATCAAGCGCATCACCCAGCGCCTCAACCCCCGGGTGTGCCGCGTGGTGGCGCTGCCCGCGCCCAACGACCGGGAACGCACCCAGTGGTACTTCCAGCGCTACGTCTCGCACCTGCCGGCGGCGGGCGAAATGGTGCTGTTCGACCGCAGCTGGTACAACCGCGCCGGCGTCGAGCGGGTGATGGGCTTTTGCTCGGACGACGAGTACGAGGAGTTCTTCCGCTCGGTGCCGGAGTTCGAGCGGATGCTGGTGCGCTCGGGCATCCAGCTCATCAAGTACTGGTTCTCGATCACCGACGACGAGCAGCACTTCCGCTTCCTGTCGCGCATCCACGACCCGCTCAAGCAGTGGAAGCTGAGCCCGATGGACCTGGAGTCCCGCGCCCGCTGGGAGCGCTACACCGAGGCCAAGGAGACGATGCTGGAGCGCACCCATATCGCCGAGGCGCCGTGGTGGATCGTCCAGGCCGACGACAAGAAGGCCGCGCGCCTGAACTGCATCCACCACCTGCTCGAGCAGATTCCGTACGAGGAAGTGGAGCGCCCGCTGGTCGAGCTGCCGGCGCGGGTGCGCCACCCCGACTACGTGCGCCACGAGGTGCCGCCGGAGATGTTCGTGCCGGCCTGGTTCGGCTGAACGCCGCCCGGCGCCGGCGACTCAGTCGTCGGCGAGGTTGTTGAAGAGGCGCTCGAGGTCCTGGCTCAGGCGCTTGAGCTGGGCCTCGGTGAAACCGGTGTAGCCGCGCACGAAGATCTTGTGGGTGGCCTGCTGGATGTCGGCCAGCAGCTTCTCGCCGCGGGGCGTCATCGCCACGTCGGTGATGCGCGCGTCCTCGACGTTGGTCGAGGTCTGCACGAGTTCGTCCTCGCGCATACGCTGGACGATGCGGGTGATCGTCGACAGCTTGATGACCGAGTGGGTGGCGATCTCCGAGATGCTGAGGGTGCCGTGGTTCTGCAGCAGCAGCAGCACGCGCCGGGTCGGCACGTCGGCGCCGAGCTTCTTGAGGATCTTCTCCATCTGGTGGTTGTAGATCCGGTGCGCCCGGGCCAGCCAGTAGAACGGGAATTCCTCGTAGCGGAAGTCTTCGCTGGTCGGCAGGAAACGGCTGTGTTTTTGCGCGCGCGTCATGGGATGGGGACGGAAGCTCTCGGAACAGGCGCCGCCCGGTCTGCCCGACCGGGCGGCGCACCGGCTGCAGCCGCGCATGATACTCGCTTGCAGGCCGGGCGCGGGCGACGCCGCTCAGCCGTCCTCGTAGGGGCCGGCGCCGAGGCCGATGGGCGCCGGGGCGGCGGCCACCAGGCGCGAGAAGATCCGCGCGAAGTCGTCCGGTTCGCGGGGCTCGCGGGTGCCGCTCATCGGGTCGGCGGCACCGGCGAAGCCGGCGTTGGCGGCGGCCCAGTCGTCGGCGGTGAAATGCTTGCGCACCAGCGGCAGGATCTCCCGCTCCTCGCGTAGCATGTGGTCGCGGTAGAAATCGGCGAAGGCCTCGAAGGCCGCGACGAAACCGGCCAAGCCCTCGGGGGCGCCGTCGATGTAGCGCTGCACCGCGTCCTCCAGCGCCTTGATGCGCGCGTTGCCGTGGGCGTGCTCGTCCTCCAGCCGGTCGAGCGCGGCGGCGCCCTCGCCGGTGCGCCGCCGCAGCGGGGCGAAGATGAACGCGTCCTCCTTGGGGTGGTGGCGCTTTTCGGGGTAAGCGTCGAGGTACTGCACCATCGCGCGCAGCAGCGCCTTGTCGGGCTGCAGCGTGCCGGCGCCGATGTCGCGCAGCATCAGCCGGATGGCGTGCAGGATCGCGGCCAGCGACTGGTGTTCGTCGAGCAGGATGCGCAGGGCTTCCATGGGGTCGGGTCTCCTTGGGGGCGATCAGGTGGACAGCAGCGCCTGGTGCTTGCTGCCGAAGCCGAGGTAGGCCTCGATGACGCGGGGGTCGTCGGCCAGCGCGTGGGCCGGGCCGTGCATGGCGATCTGGCCGGTTTCGAGCACGTAGGCGTAGTCGGCCACCTGCAGCGCGGCGCGGGCGTTCTGCTCGACCAGCAGGATCGACACGCCGCGGCGGCGCAGCTCGGCGATGATGCGGAAAATTTCGCGCACGATCAGCGGCGCGAGGCCCAGGCTCGGCTCGTCGAGCATCAGCAGCTTGGGCTTGGCCATCAGCGCGCGGCCCACCGCGAGCATCTGCCGCTCGCCGCCCGACAGGGTGCCGGCAAACTGGCCGCGGCGCTCCTTGAGGCGCGGAAACAGCGCGTAGATTTCCTCCATCGTCGCGGCGTGGTCGCGGTGGCCGCCACGATGGCGCTGGAAGGCGCCCAGCAGCAGGTTGTCCTCGACGCTCATCTCGCTGAACAGCTCGCGCTTCTCGGGCACCAGGTTCATGCCGCAGGCGACCATCCGCTCGACCTCCGGCACGCCCTCGATGCTGCCGTCGAAGCTCACCCGACCCTTCGAGCCGAGCACGCCCATGATCGCCGACAGCATCGTCGTCTTGCCTGCGCCGTTGGGGCCGATCACCGTGACGATCTGCCCCTCGCCCACCGTCAGGCTGGCGTTGCTGAGGGCCTCGACCTTGCCGTACGAGACGCACAGGTCGCGGATTTCCAGCACGTTCTTGCCGGTCTGGCTCATCACTCCACTCCTCCGAGATAGGCTTCGAGTACCGCCGGGTCCCGCTGGACCTCGTCGGGCAGGCCTTCGGCGATCTTCTGGCCGAACTCCATCACCACCACCCGATCCACCAGGTTCATCACGAAATCCATGTCGTGCTCGACGATCAGGATCGCCAGCCCTTCGGCGCGCAGCTTGCGCAGCAGCCCGCCGAGGGCCTCCTTCTCCTTGAGGCGCAGGCCCGCCGCCGGCTCGTCGAGCAGCAGCAGCGAGGGGTCGGCGCACAGGGCGCGGGCGATCTCGAGGATGCGCTGCTGGCCCAGCGCCAGGCTGCCCGCCTCGACGTGCATGAATTCGCCCAGGCCGACCCGCTCGATCTGGCTGGCCGCCTCCTTGAGCAGACGCGCCTCCTCGGCCCGGTCCAGGCGCCACGCGGCCGGCAGCACGCCGCGGCTGCCGCGCAGGTGAGCGCCGATGGCGACGTTCTCGAGCACGCTCATCGTCGGCAACAGCTTCACGTGCTGGAAGGTGCGGCTCATGCCCATCCGCGCGATGGTCCGCGAATCCTTGCCCGCCACCGGCTGGCCGAGGAACAGCACCTCGCCGGACGTGGGCGTATCCACGCCGGAGAGCTGGTTGAACATCGTGCTCTTGCCGGCGCCGTTGGGGCCGATCAGCGCCAGGATCTCGCCGGCCTTCACGTGCAGGCTCATGTTGTTGTTGGCGACCAGGCCACCGAACTTGCGGGTGACGTTGCGGGCCTCGAGGATCACCTCCCCGGCGGCCGGCGGCGAGCGGCGCGGCAGCGCCGGCGCGGCGGTGTCGATCGCCCGGGTGGCCGCCCGAACCGGCACCAGGCGCCGCAGCAGCGGCCACAGCCCGCCGCTGGCGCGCTGCAGCACGACGATCATCATCAACCCGAAGACGATCACCTCGAAATTGCCGGCCTGGCCCAGCAGCTTGGGCAGGATGTTCTGCAGCCACTGCTTGAGCACGGTGATCACCCCGGCGCCCACCAGCGCACCCCACACGTGGCCGGCGCCCCCCACCACGGCCATGAACAGGTATTCGATGCCGATGTTGAGACCGAACGGGGTCGGATTCACGAAGCGCTGCATGTGGGCGTACAGCCAGCCCGAGGTGCAGGCGTGCAGCGCCGCGATCACGAAGATCACCATCCGCGAACGCGAGGTATTCACGCCCATCGCCTCGGCCATCACGATGCCGCCCTTCAGCGCCCGGATCGCGCGGCCCTCGCGGGAATCGAGCAGGTTCTGGGTGGTCAGCACCGCCACCAGCAGAAAGGCCCAGATCAGGTAGAAGATCCGCTCGCCGGTGTCGAGCGCCACGCCGAACACGCTGATCGGCGGAATCCCGGTGAGCCCCGAATGGCCGCCGAGGCTTTCGGAGGTGCCGAACAGGAAGTACAGGCTGAGCCCCCAGGCCATCGTGCCCAGCGGCAGGAAATGGCCCGACAGGCGCAGCGTCAGCGACCCCAGCACCACCGCCACCAGCGCGGTGACGCTCAACCCCGCCAGCAGCGTGAGCCACGGCGAGGCGCCGAGCCAGGCCAGCCACGGTGGCAGCGCCGGCAGCGTGGTGAGCGCCGCGGTGGTGTAGGCGCCCAGGCCCACGAAGGCGGCCTGGCCAAAGCTGGTCAGCCCGCCGACGCCGGTGAGCAGCACCAGGCCGAGGGACACGAAGGCGTACAGCCCGATGTAGTTGAGCAGGGTGATCGAGAACGGCGAGAGCACCAGCGGCGCCACGGCCAGCAGGGCCACGAAGCCGCCGAGCACCACGCGCGGGGACAGGACGGGTTTCATTCTTCCTCCTCCACGTGGCGGCTGTTGAGGGAGCGCCACAGCAGCACGGGAATGATCAGGGTGAAGACGATGACCTCCTTGTAGGCGCTCGCCCAGAACGACGAGAACGACTCGAGCTGCCCCACCAGCACCGCGCCGAGGGCGGCCAGCGGATAGCTGCCGAGTCCGCCGATGATCGCCGCCACGAAGCCCTTGAGCGCCACCAGGAAGCCGGTGTCGTAGTAGACGGTGGTGATCGGCGCGATCAGCACGCCCGACAGTGCGCCGATGAAGGCCGCCAGGAAGAACGTGAGCTTGCCGGCCAGCGACGGCGAGATGCCCATCAGGCGCGCGCCGAGCCGGTTCATCGCGGTCGCCCGCAGCGCCTTGCCGTACAGGGTGCGCTCGAAGAACTGGAACAGCGCGCCGATCAGCGCCACCGACACGCCGACGATCACCAGCGTCTGGCCCGGCACCATCAACGGCCCCATTTCGACGACGGCGTCGGAAAACGCCGGCGTGCGCTGCCCCTCGGCCCCGAAGAACAGCAGGCCCAGACCGGCCATCGCCAGATGCGCCGCCACCGAGACGATCAACAGGATCAGCACCGGCGCCGAGGCGATCGGCTGATACACCAGCCGATACAGCTGCGGCCCCATCGGCACCACCACCGCCAGCGCCAGCAGCACCTGCGCCAGTTGCGGCAGGTCCGCCAGCGGCAGCGCCGACAGCAGCGCGGCGAGCCCCGGCGGATAGGCCAGGTTCCAGCCGGCCACCCCGAGCAGACGGCCGGCACGTCCGCCCCGCAGGGCCGCCATGCCATCCACCACCGTCACCACCACGCCGAGGCCGACCAGCAGCCACAGCGTCGCCGGCACCTGGCCGGCCTGGAGCATCGCCAGCGTCAGCGCGCCGTAGGCGACGAACTCGCCCTGCGGAATGAAGATGACCCGCGTCACGGCGAACACCAGCACCAGTGCCAGCGCCAGCAGCGCGTAGATGGCGCCGTTGGTGATGCCGTCCTGCACGAGCATCAAAGCAATCTGAAATTCCATGGAAAACCCTCGAACATGACACCGTCCCGCCCGTCGGCGCGGGAAGCGGGCACCCCGTCAGCGGAGGTGCCGGGGCCGGCCGGCCTCCACCGGCCGGCGGCAGCGCGCACTTACTGGATCAGCGTCCACTTGCCGTCCTTGACCGCGATGAGCTCGCGACCGCGCTCGTCGAAACCGCTGTGGTCGGCCGCGGTCATGTTGTAGACGCCCTGGGTGGCCGGCATGTCGCGGGTCTGCTCGAGGGCGTCGCGCAGCGCCGTGCGGAAGGCCGGCGTGCCCGGCTTGCCCTTGGCGGCCGCGGCAGGGATCGCGTGCTTGAGCAGCAGGCCCGCGTCGAACACGTTGCCGCCGAAGGTGGCCGGCTTGACGCCGTACATCTTCTCGTAGGCCTGCACGTAGTCGGTGGCGATCTTCTTCGACGGATGGCTGTCGGCCACCTGATCGAGCACCAGCATCAGGCTCGCCGCCAGCACCGTGCCCTCGACCTTCTTGCCGCCGAGCTTGATGAACTCCGGCAGCGCGGCCCCGTGGGTCTGGTAGAACTTGCCGCGATAGCCCTGGTCGTGCAGCGTGATCTGCGGCAGCACCGCCGGCGTGCCGGGGGCGGCCACCAGCACCGCGTCGGGGCGGGCCATCAGGATCTTCAGGCCCTGGGCGGTCACCGAGCTGTCGCTGCGCTGGAAGCGCTCGTTGGCAACGACCTTGATGCCCTTGCGGCCGGCGCTCTCGGCGAACACCTTGGCCCAGTTCTCGCCATAGGGGTCGGCCGAACCGATGAAGCCCACCGTCTTGATGCCGCTCCGGGCCATGTGGCCGACCAGCGCGTCGGCGATCAGCTGATCGTTCTGGGTGGTCTTGAAGACCCACTTCTTCTGCTCGTTCATCGGCAGCACCACCGCGGCGGTACCCACCGGCGCCAGCAGGGGGACGCCGGCGTCGGCGACGAACTGGATCACGCCCATCGCGTTGGGCGAGCCGGACGGTCCGATGATGGCGTCCACGTTCTCCTCGCTGATCAGCTTCTTCACCGCCACCACCGAAGCCGTCGGGTCGCTGCCGTCGTCCAGCGGAATGTACTGGACGCTGAGATTGCCGACCTTGGTGGGCATCAGCGCCACCGAGTTCTTCTGGGGAATGCCCACCATCGCCACCGGCCCGGTGGAGGACGAAATGACACCGACCTTGACCTGGGCCCAGGCAGCCCCGGAACACAGCGCACCACGGACATTCATCCTCAGCACGCTTCGTGCCATTTCCCCGTCAATTGGCCGATTCGCGGGAATGGCGGGTTTTCGGGGCCCCGGCCATTACATCCCGGGACGGCGCTGCCATATTGCAGTGCGATATCGCGAAATATCGCACCATTCCCGTGCGCGTCCGGCTCACCGCCCGAGGGATTTGGCGGTGACGCCGTGCATACCGAAATCGGTATTCGCCACGTCGAAGATCATGACCCGCACCGGCGCCGGCGGAATCGCCAGCACGTCGCCCACCACCTGCGTCACGCCGGCGATCAGCGCCGCCTTCTTTTCCTGGCTGCGCCCGGCCACCAGAAAGGCGTCGATCGTCGGTCCGCCCGGCGATACCGGGCCGCCGGCACGCGCCTCCGCGGCCAGCGTGACCCCGCCGACGCAGACGTGATCGAGGGGCAGCTCGATCAGGAAAATGCGCACCGAGGCGATCGGCGCGGCAAGGCTGTCGGCCACCACCGCGCTCATGCGCGTCAGCAGCGCTTCCTTCTGTGCCGCCGAATGGCCGGCGGGCAGATAGACATTCAGATTGGGCATGGATGCCGCCTTTCGGAAATGCGATTGCGTCGATGGGCGCGAAAATTGGAATCCAATTGCGCCGCGCCGCCGTCAGCCGGCCAGCCTTATTTCTTCGCCGACCCGGTGGTAATTGCGGTTGAAATAGACCAGCCCGGCGCGCAGGTCGCCCTGGCGCAC
Organism: Zoogloea sp.; assembly: GCF_041911615.1. Classification (GTDB taxonomy): domain Bacteria; phylum Pseudomonadota; class Gammaproteobacteria; order Burkholderiales; family Rhodocyclaceae; genus Zoogloea. Next base: position 14,485 of record NZ_JAYROR010000124.1, read on the forward strand.
CCGTTCCACCTCGCAATAGAAAATGCTGTGGGAACCGATGTCGTGGGTCTGGGCAATTCGGCAATCGAAATTGACCAGGGCATCGGTCAGGGCCGGACTGCCGGTGGCGAGGGCCTGCCAGGGCGTGCGCACGAAGCGCTCCTCCATCGTCACGTTGCGGTCGGCGAAAAGGCCCGACAACGCCTGCTGGTCGCCGCCGAGCAGGTTGACACACAGCACGCCGTTGCCGGTGAAGAAGCGGTGCGCGTAGGACGAGCGGTTCATGCACACCAGCAGCGTGGGCGGCTGGTCGGTGACGCTGCACACGGCGGTGGCGGTGAAACCGGCCAGCCCCTCGGGGCCGGCGGTGGTGATCACGTTCACGGCGCCGCTGAGCATCGCCATGCCGTTTCGGAATTCCTGGATGTCGACCATCGTGTCTCTCCTTGGGGTGATCCGGACCTACAGGTCGAGCACCAGCGTGTCGCTGAGGGCGCGCGAGCAGCACAGCAGGATCTGGTCGTTGTCGGCCTTCTCCTCGTCGGTGAGGAACACGTCCCGGTGCTCGGGGGTGCCCGCCAGCACGGTACACAGGCAGGTGCCGCAGACGCCCTGCTCGCACGAGACCTTGATCTTCACGTCGACGCCGGCGAGCGCCTCGACGATGCTCTGCCCTTCGGCGACCCGCAGCGTGCGGCCGCTGCGCGCCAGGGTCACGTCGAAGGCCCTGCCACCACCGGCGGCGGCCTCGACCTGGAAATATTCCTTGTGGATCTGGCCGGGGGCGAGGCCGAGGCGGCCCGCCTCGGCGATGACCCAGTCCATGAAACCGGCCGGACCGCAGACGTAGAGGTGGGTGCCGGCATCGGCGCCGGCCAGGATCGCCGGCAGATCGAGACGCTGGGCGTCGTCGGCGTCGTCGAAGTGGGTGTGCACGGCGCCGGCAAAGGGCGCGGCGGCGAGCTCGTCGAGGAAGGCGCAGGAGGCGCGGCTGCGCCCGCAGTAATGCAGCGCGAAGGGTTGGCCGCGGTCGTGCAGGACGTGGGCCATGGCGATCATCGGGGTCACGCCGATGCCGCCGCCGACCAGGATCGAGCGGCGCGCGTCGGCGGCCAGCGGGAAATGGTTGCGCGGCACGCCGATCTCCACCCGGGCGCCTTCGCCCAGGCGCTCGTGGGCGGCGACGGAGCCGCCGCGGGAGTTCGGGTCGCGGAGGATGCCGAGGCGGTAGGTCCGGCGTTCGGCCGGGTTGCCGCACAGGGAATACTGGCGCACCAGCCCGTCGCCCAGGTGCAGGTCCACGTGGGCGCCCGCGTCGAAGGGCGGCAGCTCGGCACCGTCCGCGGCGGCCAGGTCGAGGACAACCACGTCCCGGCCCTGGACTTCGCGGCGGCGCACGACCACCTGGAGGGTTTCTTCTGACATTCTGGTTTTCCTTCTCTGTCGGTTGCGGCGCCGGGGCTCAGCGCATGAAGATGCCGCCATTCACGTCCCAGGCGGCGCCGGTGGCGAAGTCGGCCTCCGGCGAGGCCAGCTGGAGCACCAGCCCGGCGACGAACTCGGGGTTGCCGAGGCGCTTGACCGGAATCATCTCGATGAGCTTCTCGAGGCGTTCCGGCGGCACCGCGGCGCGCACCGAGGGCAGCTCCATCGGCCCCGGGGCGATGGCATTGACGGTGACCCCGGCGGCGGCCAGCTCGCGGGCGAAGATCTTGGTGAGGGTCAGGATCGCGCCCTTCGAGGCGGCGTAGTGGGCGCCGGAGGCGGTGCCGCCGTTCTGCCCGGCCAGCGACGCGACGTTGATGAGCCGCCCGTAGCCGGCCTCGGCCATCGCCGCGCCGAAAACCTGGCAGCCGAGGAAGGTGCCGCGCAGGTTCACCGCGATCACCTTGTCGAACTCGTCGGGGCTGATCTGCATGACCGGCGTGGTGGGGGTGATGGCGGCGTTGTTCACCGCCACGTGGAGCCCGCCCCAGCGCTGGCGCGCGGCGGCCACGGCCGCCTCGAAGGCGGCCTTGTCGGTCACGTCGAGGGCCAGCGGCAGCACGCTGTCGCCGCTGGCGTCCAGCTGCGTCGCCGCTGCGCGGGCCAGGGTGTCGGTCTGGTCGGTGAGGACCAGCCGGTAGCCGGCCGCGTGGAGGCGACGGGCGATGATGTGACCCAGCCCCTGGGCGGCGCCGGTCACGAGGGCGACTTGACTCATGGCGGCGCCTTACGGGATGTAGCCGATGCAGGCCAGCGCGTCGGTGGCGTTGAGCAGGCGCACGACCTTCTGGCGGATGCGGAAGGCGTCGCCGTGGCGGGCCAGCACGAAGGTGACGTCGGCGGTGTAGTGCTTCATCACGTCCTTGCGGAACTCGCCGAGGATCTGGGCGCAGCGCAGGGTCACCACGCCGCCCTCGTCGGCGAGCAGGCGAAAGCGCGACAGGCTGCGGATGGTGCGCGGCGCCGGCACGGTGGACACCGACTCGCCGCTGGTCAGGCGCTGGACGCGCAGGCGACGCATGGCGGCATCGTCGTGGGCGTAGTTGAGGGTGTTGGCGAAGTCGGTCTCGTTGGGGTCGATCGGCACGATGTAGGTGCCGCTGTCTTCCCACAGGTCGAGCCAGGCGGCGTATTCGCAGTGGTCGAGCAGGTCGGCCTCGAGGCTGACGAAGGCGGCGGCGTGATTGAGCAGTTCGATGTTCATGGGTCGTTCCTCCCGCCTCAGGCGGTCATCAGTTTTTTCCATTGGCGGTAGGCGGCGCGCATACCGGTTTCGGCGCTGACGTCGCTGCGGCGGCCGTCGGGGGTCGCGGTTTCCTTGGCAAGGCCGCGGTTGAGCAGGATCCATTCGTCGGTGCCGGCGTTGGAGCCGCGCTGCACGCGCTCCCAGGCCTCGGCGTCGTCCGGGGTGCCGAAGCCCATCGGCCCCTGGAAGTGCTCGTGCAGGCGCAGACGCACCCGGTTGGCGACGGCCGGGCCGCCGTCCATGGTGATCACCGCGTGGTGGATCTCGGTCTCGGTCACCGACACCGGGCGCAGCACCCGGAAGAAGGCCATCGAGCAGGCGATGTTGGGGAAGATGTTGAGGTTGAAGCCGGAACCACCCACCGCGCGGACGATGCGGCGCACCTGCTCTTCGGGGTAGTCGGCGCGCAGGGCGTCGGCCAGCTCGGCGAAGCGGTCGGGGATCGGCGCGTCGAGGTTGGCTTCGAGGTCCACCAGGTCGGGGATCATCACCATCACGCTGTGGCCGTTGCCGAGATCCTCGACGAAGCCGGGGCCTTCGACGAAATCGAGCATTTTCTCGGTCTGCGCATCGACGGAGCTGAGGAAGGACTTGTGCACCAGCGGAAAGTGGTAGGCGTCGGTGGTGTTCTCGAGCTGGATCTTCCAGTTGCCGGGGAAGCGGAAGCGGTGCTCGCCGGCCACCTTGATCGGAAAGCCGCCGCCCTGCTTCATGAACAGGTCCATCCACTTGGCGGCCGGGCCCAGGAAGTCCACCAGCGGCTCGATGTCGTCACGGAAGGTGGCGAAGATCATCCCCGCGTACTGTTCGACGCGCAGCTTGATGAGCGGGTAGTCGGCCTTGTCGAGCAGGTCGGCGTAGCTCTCCGGGCTCGGCACGCCGCGCAGGGCACCGTCGAGGGAATAGCTCCAGCCGTGGTAGGGGCACACGAAGCTGTTGGTCTTGCCCTTGTGGCCTTCGCAGACGGTGGCGGCGCGGTGGCGGCAGCGGTTGAGCAGGACGTGCACCTGCTGCTTGCGGTCGCGCACCACCACTACCGGCTGACGGCCGACATAGGTGGTCTTGTAGCTGCCCGCCTCAGGGATTTCGCTGGCGTGGGCGACCCACACCCAGGTGTTGGCGAACACCTTGTCCATCTCGGCCTCGAAGAGGGCCGGGTCGGTGTAGAGGGAGGCGTGGACCCGGTCGTTCTGAACCAGGTCGGCCACGGTGAGGCCTTGGCGCGCTGCTTGAAGTGTCATGGCGTGTTTTCCTTGTGTCTCGGTCGGAGGTTCGGGGCCGGGCCTAACGGAGCACCGGCAGGGCGGCGGTGGCGTTCCAGGCGTCCACCGGTCGGCTGAAGAGGTTTTCGGTGCGGAAGTGGGCGATCCGCCAGCGCCCCTCGGCACGGGCGAAATCGATGGCGAGCCGCGCCGCGTTGAGGTGCGATGCGCCGCTGGCGAAGGTCGAGGTCTGCAGCATCACCCAGCTGCCGGCGGCGGCGTCCGGGGCGTGCACGTCGATCGTCTCGCTGGTCAGGAAGTGCACGTTGAGGGCGAAGTGCGGCGGCGCGACGGTGTAACCGGCGAGCATCTCGCGGATCGCCTCGCGCCCCGTCAGACGCCCGAAGGTGTCGCGGTATTTCTCGCCGACGCCCTCCCAGACCGCGTCCGCGGTGAACAGCCCGGCCAGCTCGTCGAGGGGCGTGCGGGCGTCGAGCTGGTCGCACAGGACCATGTAGCGGTTGAGACAGGCGCGGATCGCGGCGGCACTCTCGAGCCGGTCGAGGCGCGCCTCGAGGGCGCGGACGTAGGCGGATGCGGGCATGGCGGGCTCGGCGCGGGTCAGTCGGGAATCACCAGCTCGCGGCCGATGCGGGCCTCGACGCGCATGTACTTCCACAGCGTGTAGGGGCCGTCGCCCACCGGGGTGACGCGGAACAGGTTGCAGGCCGCGGTGACGGTGTCGTAGTCGGGCACGTCGGCCAGCACATAGGTGGTCCACGGAAAGGCCACCGAGGGGCCAACCATGATCCGGTCGTCGTCGAGGTTGCCCAGCACCGTGACGCCCGGCAGACGCTTGATGCCCTGCATCATCGCCACGAAGGCGCCCCACACGGCCTTCATTTCGTCGGGCGTGCCGTCCATGAAGTTCTGGTTCACGCCCATGCAGAACAGCACGCGCAGCGGGGGTTTGGTATCGCTCATCGTTTTTCTCCGTTGGGGGTCGGCTTACAGGTAGCCGGGCAGCGGCTTGTGCCCGAAGAGCATCGCGCCGGCGTTCTGGTAGGTGATGTCGCCCATGAAGGCGTGCTGGGTGACCATCTGGGCGTCGCGCACCTGGGCGGCCAGGGGGCTCGACTCGTAGACGCCGGTGCCGCCGGAAACCATCTGGGCACGGCGCGCCACGTCGGCGCTGACCCGGGCGGCGTGGGTGGTGGACAGACGCAGCATGCTGACCTGGTGGTCACTCGGCTTGCCGCCGGCCTCCAGCACCCGCCAGGCGTCGTCGATGGCCTCGTAGAACCAGGCGCGGGCGGAGCGCAGCTCGGCTTCGAGCCTGGCCATCTCAAGCTGGGCGTAGACCCGCTCGCCGAGGTTCGGGGCGCCCGTCACCGAGGCGCGACCGGCAGCCATGCCGAGCACCTCGTCGATGGCCGCCCGGGCGATGCCCAGGCCGACCACGGTGAGCACCTGCGCCGCGAACGACAGCGTCGGGTAGCGGTACAGCGGGGTGTCGAGCACCGAGGCGCCGCCGCGCACGAAGGTCCATTCCTCGGGCACCACCACGTCCTTCACCACGATGTCGTGGCTACCGGTGCCGAGCAGTCCCATCACGTCCCAGTTGGGCACGATCTCGACCTTCTCGCGGGGCATCACCGCCATCCGCGGCAGCCCGGCGCCATCGGCGTTGCGAGGCAGGATGCCGGCGCCGATCACCTCGGCACCCATGCAGCCGCTGCTCCAGCTCCAGCGCCCATTCACCTTGAAACCGCCGGCCACCGTCTCGGCCGGCTGCGGCGGAAAGATGCCGCCGGCAAAGACCACGTCGGGCCCGTTGGCGTAGAGCTGCGCCAGCGTCGCCACCGGCAAGGCGGCCAGGTAGATCCCGCCGATGCCGAAGCTCGCCACCCAGCCGGCCGAGCCGTCGGCCTGGGCGATGCGCTCGATCAGCCGACAGAACGCCGCCGGCGAGATCTCGTCGCCGCCGAAACGCCGCGCGACCAGCGCCCGGTAGACGCCCGCCGACTTGAAGCCCTGGATGATGTCCGGGGAGATGAAACGCTGCTTCTCGAACTCCTTCCGGCGCATCCGGATGTCCTTCAGCAGCGCGTCCAGGCCCGGCGCCGCGTTGGCGGCCGCCCGTTCCGGGGTCTCGTTGATAGCCATTAACATGGGTTTCTCCGCGTGAGAGTGGATGTCACTGCAACCGGGTTGCCACGTGCCGAGCGACGGCACACAGCAGCGCGTCGCGCCCCTTGGCGGCGACCAGTTGCAGGCTGACGGGGTAGCCGCTGCGGGCAGGCAGCGGGATGGCGATGGCCGGATGGCCGGACAGGTTGAAGGGGCGAACGAACGAAGTCATGGCGACGAGGCGCGACGTGTCGGCGGCCTCCTCGAGCAAGGGCGGCGCGTCGGCCATGGTCGGCAGGGCCAGCACCGGGTAGCGCGCCAGGGCCGCGTCCACCTCGGCCGTGAAGGCGGCGCGCACGCGCTCGGCCTCGGCCAGCTCGGCGGCACCGGTACGCGCGGCGTTGGCGAGGCGCTGGGCCACGTCGGCGCCGACCTTGCCGGTGGCCAGCAGCGGGCCGCAGGCAGCCCAGCTCTCGGCATTGATGACCGTGAGCCCGGCCTGGTAGGCCGCGTCGAAGTGGGCAAACCGCACTGGCCCACTCGCCAGGCCGCTCGCCGCGACGGCTTCGTCCACCGCCGCGTCGATCTCGGGCAGTGCCTTCAGCATCACCCGCCCCAGCGCCACGCGCTCGACCGACGGCAGCGCGCCGAAGCTCGGGTCGATGGCCGCCATGCAGGCGATCAACGCGTCCATGTCGGCGGCAAACGGGCCGACGCAATCGAGGCTGGTGGCCGCCGGCATGACGCCGTCGCGACTCACCCGGCCGAACGTCGGCTTGAGGCCGAACACGCCGCAGCAGGCCGCCGGAATGCGGATCGACCCGCCGGTATCGGTGCCCAGCGCCACGTCCGCCTCGCCGGCAGCCACCGCCGCGGCCGAACCACTCGACGAACCACCCGGCACCCGCCCCGGAAAGCGCGGATTCACCGGCGTCCCCGCCCACGCGTTGATGCCGGTGGTACCGAACGCCAGCTCGTGCAGCACCGTCTTGCCGACCACGCGGTAACCGGCGACGAGCAGGCGGGCCACCACCTCGGCGTGCCGTGCGGCCGGCGGTGCGTCTTCCAGCGCGCGGCTGCCGGCCTGGGTCGGGCAACCCGCCACGTCGATCGTGTCCTTGATCGCGACCCGCGGGCCCGGACCACCGAGATTCAGTTTTCTGACGAACATGCGGCCTCCTGACGCCCCCTGCCAAGGCGGGGATCGGGGTAATTCATAATAATTTCTGATGTACACATTAGTAATTCGAATTACTGATGTCAACCAACTTATCACGTGATTTTTCACGTAATTTTTCGCACTAATACGTTGCAAGCCGATCTCGCCGCGCCACCCTGTCCGGCCTGTTTTGGCCATCCAGACCGCGACATCAACGACTAAGCATTCGCCGTGCCAGGATCAAATGTCTTTTATTTTCATCGCCTTGGAATTTCATCCCGACTCCGCTCGCGCACCAGTGCGGGGCGCCGACGCCTCGCCCTGGTGCAAGCGCGGTACGGCCTGGGCGACGTCCGAGCGGACGTTTGCGCAAGCCAAAAGACTCGAAAAAATCAGGATAAAATGCAGCGACTCGCCGCAAGAAGACGCCCCCGCTAAGGGTGCGCCGGAGCAGATGCACCCGGAACGCGCCTATTTACCGGCGCACCCCGGCGGCGAAGCGGGCGGGATCGCGCCAGCGGCTGAAGCCGGCGCCGCGCGCCGGGATCAGGTCTGCGCCCCGCCCACGGTCAGGCGGGGCACGTGAGGCGTCAGAGGCCGCCCAGGGCCAGGTATTTCACTTCCAGGTACTCGTCGAGCCCGTATTTCGAGCCCTCGCGCCCGGTGCCGGAACACTTCACCCCGCCAAACGGCGCCACCTCGGTGGAGATCAGCCCGGTATTGATGCCGACCATCCCGTATTCCAGCCCGCGCGAGACGCGCCAGACCCGGGCGTGGTCCTTGGAATAGAAATAGGCGGCAAGGCCGAACTCGGTGTCATTGGCCATCGCAATGGCCTCCTCCTCGGTGCGGAAACGGAACAGCGGCGCCACCGGCCCGAAAATCTCCTCCCGCGCCACCCCCATGCCGGGCGCGACGTCGGCCAGCACCGTGGGCTCGTACCAGGTGCCGCCGAGCGCGTGGCGTTTGCCGCCGACGACCACGCGGGCGCCCCGTGCGAGCGCGTCCTCGACCAAACGCTCGACCTTGGCGACGGCCGCCTCGTCGATCAACGGCCCCTGGGTGACCCCATCCGCCATGCCGTCGCCCACCTTCAGGCCAGCAACGGCAGCCGCGAGCTTGGCGGCAAAGGCGTCGTACACGCCGTCCTGCACCAGGAAGCGGTTGGAGCACACGCAGGTCTGGCCGGCGTTGCGGTACTTCGAGGCCACGGCGCCCGCCACCGCGGCGTCCAGGTCGGCGTCATCGAAGACGATGAACGGCGCGTTGCCGCCCAGCTCCAGCGACAGCTTCTTGATGGTCGGCGCGCACTGGGCCATCAACAGGCGACCGACCTCGGTGGAGCCGGTGAAGCTGAGCTTCCTCACCAACGGGCTGCCGGTCATCACGCCGCCGATGGCGCGGGCCTCGCCGGTCACCACGCTGAACACGCCCGCCGGCACCCCGGCGCGCTCGGCCAGCTCGGCCAGGGCCAAGGCCGACAGGGGCGTCTGCTCGGCCGGCTTGAGCACGATGGTGCAGCCGGCAGCCAGCGCCGGCGCCACCTTGCGGGTAATCATCGCCGCGGGAAAATTCCACGGCGTGATCGCCGCGCATACGCCGACGGGCTCCTTGGTGACCACAATCCGGCGATCCTTGAACGGCGAGGGCACCACGTCGCCATAGGCGCGGCGGGCCTCCTCGGCGAACCATTCCACGTAGGCCGCGGCATAGGCGATCTCGCCCTTGGCCTCGGCGAGGGGTTTGCCCTGCTCGGCGGTCATGATGCGGGCCAGGTCATCCTGGTGGACCGTCATCAGGTCGAACCAGCGGCGCAGGACGCGCGCGCGCTCGGCGGCGGTGGTGTCGCGCCAGCCGACGAAGGCCCGCTCGGCAGCCACCACCGCACGCTCGGCCTCGACCGCGCCGGCGTGAGGCACGCGGGCGATCTCCGCGCCGGAGGCCGGGTTGATGACGGGCGCGGTCTCACCGCTATCGGCGCCGACCCACTGGCCGTCGATGTAACAAGCCTGCCGCAGCAGGGCCGGGTTGCTGAGTTCGAGCATGGAATCTCCTTGGCGATGAACGCCGACCGGGGGAAGGCCGGCGACTACGGGGCTGGCAGGCAAAGCCGCCTCGCCCGGGCGGCGCGCAGCCGGCGCCGGGTGGAGCGAGAATACGCCACCCCCGCGCCGAGGGCAGCCATCTGGCGCGCGAACACCGCCCCCCGTCATCGCCCCCCGGAGCGTCAGTCGCCGAACGGATCGCCGTAACGAGGATCGGCGATGAACGACTCATCGGTGAGCGTCTTTAGAAAGGCGATCAGATCGGCCTTGTCGCGGGCGTCGAGGCGGATCTTGTCGATGATCGGATCCTTCAGCGGATTACGGCGGCCGTCCCCCTTCCACGCGCCGTGGGTGACGTTGCGTCCGTGGGACGCGTAGAAATCGAGCACCGCCTCCAGCGACGCAATGGAGCCGTCGTGCATGTAAGGCGCCGTCAGCGCGATGTTGCGCAGGCTCACGGTGCGGAATCGCCCCATGTTCTCAGGCCGGGGTAGCACGCCGATCAGCCCCGGGTTGTCGTCCGGGTAAGCGCCCTTGCCGTCCACGTTGTAGAGGCCGGTGTTGTGGAATGGCCGCGGTACGTCGCGGGTGGTGACGTCGTAGGTCTGATCCGAAAAATTGTAGCCGCCATGGCATTCCGAACAGCGCGCCTTGTCGCTGAAGAACAACGCTCGGCCCCGCTCCTCGCGCTCGCTGAGCGACAGCTTGCCGGCCCGCGCCTGATCGTAGCGGGAATTGCCGGAGATCACCCCGCGCTCGAAGGTGGCGATGGCCCGGACGATGTTTTCGAAATTGATCGGCTCCGTCTGGCCAGGAAAAACTGCCGCGAAGCGGCGCCGGTAGTCTTCATCAGCGCGAAAGCGAGCCAGTACGTCGGCCTTGTTTTCGTCGTTGATGCCCAGTTCTACCGCCAGGTTGTCGACGAACATCGGCACCACCGCCTGGATCTCCAGTGTGATCTGAGACGGGTTGGCCCAGGTGAGCGTCGGGTAGTAGGCCACGTTGGCGATGCTCATGGCGCTGCGTGTGCCCACCTCCCCGGTCGAGCCGATCGGCAGCGCACGGCCGTCAGTGAAGGCGAGCCGCTGCATGTGGCACGACGCGCAGGCCTGCGTGCCGTTGCCCGACAGGCGCTTGTCGTAGAACAGGCGCCGGCCCAGCTGAAATCCGGCTTCGGTCATGGGGTTGTCGGCGGGCACCACCGGCTCGGGAAACCCCGCCGGCAATTGCCAGGTCCATGCCGAAGCCGGCGCTGGCGCGGGCGGCACGGCATCCCGCCCGCCCTGCCAGAGCCAACCGCCGACACCGAGGATGGCCACCAGGCCACCGATCCATATCGAGCGGTTCATGCGCTTACTTCACGCTGAAGACCGACTGCGCTAACGTGGTGGGCATCAGGCCGGTGCTCAGATCCAACCCCAGGGCCTTGAAGATCGGGCCGCACTCGGGGTCGGTCGTGCCAGACATGCAGCCGGCTGCACCGCCCGCGTCGTACTGCAGGTCCGAGTTCTTGAAGAGCTGGCCGATGTCGAGCACGACCTTCTGGGACGAGGCATTGAAGCTGTTGAAAGCCAGCTTCACGCGGTTGGGATTGGTGCAGCTCGTCGGGGCCGTGGTGCCTAGCGTCGGATCGCCGGAACAGCCCGTCGAGCCCAGATGCACGACCCACTTCGGGGTGGTCGAACTGTTGGGCTTCTGGACCGGCGAAGTCGGCCAGAACTCGAGCTTGGTGAACTTGCGACCGGATTGCCACGACCAGGCCATCGCGCTGTTCTGCAGCGGCAGGGCATTCGACGCGTCGGCGGCGTTGCTGTGGTTCTGGCGGAGCATGTCGGGGCCGTACAGGGGCACGCCCACCACCATCGTCACGCCGGTGTAGGTGCCGGGCTTGACCTTGCCGGTGATGCTGGTCACATAGCCGGTGGTCGGCGAGCAGGTCACATTGGCGTAGGTGGCGCCGCTGCTCACTGTGTTGTAGCCGAAATTCAGCAGGGCCAGGCCGTTGGACTGGCCGGCGTTCTCGGTCAGCACGACCGGGGTCGCGTTGCCGTCCTGGTCCACGAGGGCCACGTTGCTCACGTAGAAGCGCAGATCGACCAGCTTGCCGGTCGAGGTCTGGGCAGCCGGGGTCGCCAGCGCAACCGCCGAGGTATTGGTTGCGGCGTGATCCCACAGCTGGGTGTTGGCCAGCGTCACCACGTCGCCGCAACGCACCGAGGTAGCGCCATTGACGACGTCGAAGTTGATCGTCACGTCCTGGGTTGCGGCGCTCTGGGACGCGGTGTCGGAGCTGGCCTTGGCCACCACCGCCGCCGTCACCGCGGCGAGGCCCGTGCGCGTGCCGGTGCGCAGATCGGACATCGCCTGGGTCAGGGCCGCATCCTGCAGGGCCTTGATCTGGGCGTTGGACGACAGGCCGTCCTTGACGGCTTCGTAATAAGTTTTCACGGAGGCAGTGAGCGCGCGGGCGATGGTGTGCGTGCCCGTATCGTTTGCCGACAGGTAGTTGGCGAAGAGGTCGGCGGGGGCCGTCTGGCCGGCGGCGGCAAGATCCGCCTTGACCGCCGCGACGGCCGCATCCACGGTGGTGGCCGCGCCGCTGTCGAGCTTCTGCTGGACCAGGGTGGAGATGGGGCTGACGAAGCCGGATTTGCCAGCCGGCGCCTTCAGCACGAAGGACTGGCCGACGGCCGTGCCGGTGTCGGAATCCACCGCGCTGGCAGGCACTTCAACCACCAGCGGATAGGCGCCGGCATCGCTCTCGGAGAGGCCGCTCAGGGAGTAGGCGCCGCCGGAGCCGGTCGTGGTGGTGGGCTCGCCAGTGTCGCAGGCGCCATTCCTGTTCTTGTCCAGACAGACCTTGGCGCCGCTCAGATAGCCATCTGCAACGTTACCCGAAAGGGTGGAACTGCCCGAGGAGGAGCTGCCACCGCCGCCGCCGCACCCAACCAGCATCATTGCGCCCGCAAGGGCAGCGGAAATCGTACTTAATTTCATCGAGTCCTCCCGAAAAAATAAAAACAATTATATTTTTTCGGGTGAATTCGCCTGTGCGACATATCGTCGCCAAATTGGCGATTATTCCATCAAGCCAATAGAAATCACTTTCTGGCAATAAGCTGCGACCGTGGAACACCTCCCATCGTGCCATCACTGCCATAACCGGCAAATGCCGTCCCGGTCATGCAGGTATCCCCCATCATGCCGCCGGGCGCGCAGTCGGCATAGGCCAGCATGACCAATTGGGCGCGGGTGAGGGTGGCGGTCGGATCATCGGGAACGAAAATAAGCGCATAGGCGTTTCCGGGATTTGCGCCGGGCGATCCGTAATAACGCCCGCCTACCGTCACCCCCTGCTGTGGCGACCAGCTATCGCCGGTCGCGCTGCTGAGGAAGGTATCGGTGGTGGCGTTCCTGAAACTCGCGACAAAGGTGCCGCCCAAGGTCGCATCACGCCAGCTGACCAGCTGGTAATCGAGGGACAGCCATTTCATCGAGTCGCTGGGGTAGCCCGTCGAGCCACCGGTCATGGATTCGCTCAGGATGCCTTTGAGGTCCGACACCGTGCCCGTGGCGAAATTGAAGGTGAAGGTGCCGATGAAGATCGAGTTGTTGGGCTGGGTATCCGGCTCGTAGAAGGTCTCGACCACCTGATACGCGGCCGTGACCGGCACCGGCGCCGAGGCGCTACCCGTGCCCACGGCATTCTGCGCTGCCACCGAAAGCGCGTAGCCACGGCAGTTGTTCGGGCAGGCGACGGTGATCGGCGATGCCGTCCCGGAGGCGGCAATGCCCGCCGGCACGGACGTGACCGTGTAGCCGGTGATCGGGCTGCCGCCGCTGTCGGTTCCGCCGAAGCTGACGAGCACCGTATCCGCCACGGTGCCAGGCGCCGCAGTCACGCTGCCCGGTACGCCGGGCACCCGCACGCTCAGCGGCGCACTCACCACGATGGACTGGGTGACCTGCGCCGCCGCGTGGTAGTTGGCATCGCCCGCCTGGTTGGCCGCGATCACGCAGTTGCCGGCCAGCAGTGCCGTCACCACGCCCGCATCGGGAACCACCGAGCAGATGCTCGCGCTCAGGCTGCTGAAGCTCACCGGCAGGCCCGACGTGGCCGTTGCCGACACCACCGCCGTGCCGCCCAGGCTGAGGCCGGGCGCCGCACCGAAGGTGATGTGCTGCTCCGGCGAGAACGCCACCGGCAGCGTGAGCGTCGCTTCCGGCGCCTGGGCGTACCGGCTGTTGCCAGCCTGATTGGCCGACACCACGCAGTTGCCAAGGGTGAGGCTGGTCACCAGGCCGCTGCCGGGGTCCACCCTGCACACGCCGGGTGTGGCACTGCCGTAGCGCACCGGCAGGCCGGAACTGGCGACGGCGACGACCGTCGCCGTTTCGCCCTTGTTCAGCGTGGGGGCCGGCTCGAAGCGAATGGTCTGGGAATTCGCCTCGATGGCAGGACCGTTGTCGCCCGCGCTACCGCAACCGCCGAGTGCAACGCTGGCTACGCAGGCGATGAGGAAGGCGTTCCGGACAGGAAGATCGAATTGCAGCATCGGACAGGGCTCGGCAGGTCAGAAATTCAGGTTGAGGGCCACATTGACGGAACGCCCACGGCCCGGCACAACGTAGCCCCAGGGCACGCCGCCGGTCGTCATCGACGCGCCCTGGCCGACATAGGCGCCACCCAATGGCAGCGCGTAGCGCTTGTCGAACAGGTTCTCGATGCCCACATCGAGGCGGGCCATCGTCCACTGGTAACTACTGCGCAGGTTGAGCAGGCCGTAGCCGGCGGTCGGGATTTCGTTGCGCACCTCCGAGACGTCCCGCTTCCCCTTCACGAGCAGCATTTCCGCGGTGCTCGTCCAGCCGGCGGCGCGATTGCGTAGCGCGAGCTTCGCGTTCGGCGGCATCATGTTGTAAAGGTTGTCGCCGGTCGCGGTGTTCTCGCCGCGCACGTAGTTGAACAGACCCGTCACCGAAAAGCTGCCGAGCCCGTCGAGATGCCCGAGTTCTTTCGCGCCGGCGAGATCGATGCCATACAGGCGCGCCCGTTGGTTCGCGTACTTCAGGTGCACGAAGCCATCGGTCCGGGTGAGGTTCTCGGCACTGCATTGACCAGAATCGCAGCGCTGCGCGTCGATGTAGTGCTCGACATAGGTGTAGTAAGCCGTCGCCTTCAAGCTCCAGTCCGCCTTTTGCGGACCGTTCCAGTCGCCGGTGAGGCTGACCGTGTGAGCCACCTCGGGACGCAGATCGGGATTGCCGACATAGCCGTTGCCGTCGCCGACGAAGTTGTTCATCAACGCCGCCATTGGATTGGTGGACCACGGGTAGCGTTGATACAGGCTTGGCGCCCGCGACTTGCGGGCATAGCCGCCTTCGTAACGCGCCGTTCGGTCGGGCACGAACCGGGCCAGGGCGGTGAAGTCCCAGTTGTTGTCTGCGCGCTTGCGGTCGCGCCCGTTGAACGCCGCCGCGTCATTGCCCCAGGCAGCGGCCAGGCCGTTGTCGTACCCCTGAACCGCCGCCGCATCGGTTGTCACCCGGGTACCCCGCACGCCGATCAGGGTGGTCCACGCCGACTGCCAGTGCGCCTCCCACTCGCCGAACACGTCACTGCGATGGCGACGGCCATAATCGACGTTCCAGAACGCGTTGGGGGCCATCACGCCGCCCACCGGCGGCCACCAGTCATAGAGGATGTACGACTGGTATTCCCCACCCAGACGCAGCAGATCCCGCTCCGTCGGGTTGATCGTGGCCTGCAGCGCGCCGTTTCGCGTATGTGCCTTGCTTTCCATCGGCATCCCGGTACCGTAGGAATAGCGGTCGCGCCCCATGTCCATCCTGTGACGGACATCCTGATCGGAGAGCCGGGCTTCCACCGCTCCCCAGTCGTAGTCGCCGAAATAACGCAGATTGATGACCGTGTTGCGGTTATTGGTCATGTCCATGCGCTGGTTGGGAAAGCCCTCGAACTCCACCTGCTGCTCGCCGGCCGTCAGTTGCAGGACATGCCGCGCCTGTCGCAGCGCGAGCCCCACCTCCCGATTGTGTGCCCCCGCAAAGCCGCTCGACGCGACCACGTCCCCGGCAATCGGCGCACCATCCTCGCGCCCCTTGGCGACAGGCTTGAAATCGCCCCCTGCCCGGTAATTGCCCGAACGAGCCTGGGATTCGCTATACGACAGATTGATGTTCTGCCCCACCCACTCGACGCCCGCGTTGTAACCCACCGCATGACCGTTGCTGTGGTAATACGTGCCGAGCGTTCCGCTGGCGCCCACTTCGACGGGGCTGCCCGCAAAAAGTGGCGGTGCGGAGCGCACCTGGATCACCCCTCCGATATTGTCTCCACCCACGCTCACCGGGGCCACACCCGGATAAACGGTAATTTCCGCAACCTTGCTCGGCGCGATATAAGACAGCACCGGGTTCATGTGATTGGGACACGCAGCCATCAGATCCGCGCCGTCGACCTGAATGCGCAGACGCTCGTCCGCCATGCCGCGGATCGCCGGCAGTCCCGAAATGCCGCCGGCGCCATACATGCTCATGCCAGGCACATCCCGCAGCAACTGGCTGCTGTCCGCCACCCCCGCGCGGGTTGCCGCAATCTCGGCCTCACTCAGATTGATCGCGCCGAGCCCGGGCGGCGCCGCGCGCCTCACGCCGGAAGCGGTGACCGTCAGAACATCCAGCGCCGCTTCCTGCCCATGCGCAGACAACGACAATGTTGCGAGCAATGCAACAACCGTCCGGCCCCGCGGCCAATCAGCCTGCCCGACAAACAGTGAATCCATTAGACGTTTTCCGCTCTGACAATAAGCGACTCAACGCTGCCGGCAGTCGAAATCGAAACCGGGACATTCCGGCCTTCGTCGCTCAGACTGAATAAAACGGCGTGAATCGATTAGCTGCTCGCCCACGCGTCGCTCGGCAAGCATTAAATGCGCGCTTTTAAGTCTAATGGCTTTCGCCCCGACAATTGACGTGACATATTGCCACAGCGCTATCAACCCCCTGCCGCGGACAGCCGAATGCAATAAGCCGGCAAATTGACTCCGGCTACTCCGTAACCGGCGGCGCCTCGGGACTCATAACTTGAATTCAGCCATCGAATCTGCCCCGAAGAACACCAAAATCAATCACCCGAAAAGCATGCAATCAATGAGGTAGGCGGGCTTTATGGAGCCTTGTTGCACAAATGCGTGGCAGGCGTGATGCCTCCGGCCCAGACGGATTTCTGCCCCGGCCGCCGTTACCGGGCGCCCGAGTTGGCGAGACCGGTTGAGCCGTGCCACTCGGATATGGTGACTTTCGATGAAGTGCACAGCCTCTGCCATGCCTGTGAAGAGGCGGCGCTGATGGCGTCCCATCTCACCACGGTCTGCGATGCGCTGGGCTCGCTGATTGCAGAGGATCAGGTCACAGTAGGCGCCACGGTCTATCACCGCGCCGGCGTGATCGAGGGTGAGGCGGCAGCGATGGCAGGCACTGATATAGCGTTGTGACGGCGCCCCGCCGCTATCGCTCCTATGCCCTCTCCCACCCCAATGCCCCAACCATGCCCGACATCTGCTCCGTAAGCCCCCTCTTTTTCACGCCGAAGACGCTGCAAAACTGATCGACACGTGGCGCGATGCTGCAAATTCGTAGCGCCGTTGAGTGATATGAGGCACTCAGCCGGCCGAAGACCGGCTTTTGAAACGCGACCATGCCGCCAAGCGCGTAAGTCTCTATAACGGACTGGTCGGCGGAGTTCAAGTCTGACCCTCACCCCAACCGACCCGCCGTAGTGGCGGGTTTTTTTGTGGCACAGGGAGCCGGGCGAGGGCAGGCGTCCGTGTGACGGCCCAAACTTCACCATACTTGATGCGTTTGAGAGGTGCGTACGGAAACCGGTTTTCCGTATGGATTCCGTACGGCGTGAAAAAGGCCACTCGAAAGTGGCCTCAGTCTTTGATTTTATGGCGCGCCCGAGACGATTCGAACGTCCGACCCCTGCCTTCGGAGGGCAGTACTCTATCCAGCTGAGCTACGGGCGCGCGGAGGATGCAGGCAACTTTGCGTTGCGCGGCGCGCAGGATAGCGCGAATCGGGGGCAGAGTCCATGCTTTGCCTGACAGAAGGGGAATAGCCTCGCTATAATCAATGCTTTAATCAATCGTGCCCGTACTCGAGGAATTCAGCATGTCGGATTTTGGTCGCTCTGCCCCCGTTCGCTCCTACGCGCGGATCGCGCTCTCCATCGGCGTTGCCGCCCTGGCTACCCAACTCGTGGGCTGTGGCAAGAAGGCCGCCGTCGATGATGAACTCGCCGCCAAGCTGATCCAGCCGGTCGCCCAGGTGTCCCTGGCCGCCGCGCCGGCCGCCGCGCCGGGCAGCCGCAAGGGCGAAGAAATCTACGCTTCGGTGTGCGGCGCCTGCCACGAAACCGGCGCAGCCGGCGCTCCGAAGGCCGGCGACAAGGCCGCCTGGGGTCCGCGTCTGGCACAGGGTTACGACGGCCTCGTGAAGTCCGCCACCGCCGGCAAGAACGCAATGCCGCCGAAGGGTGGCGCAGCTGACCTGACCGAGAACGAGCTCAAGCGCGCCGTGGCCTTCCTGGCCAACAAGGCGGGTGCCGGGTTCAAGGCGCCGGACTGAATACCGCCCGTCGCCGGCCCTGGCCGGCGACGCAGGGCCGTAAAAAAGCGCAGACCGTGGTCTGCGCTTTTTTGTTGGGTCCCCCGCGAATGCCGTCAGGCTTGCATCCTGAACCGGAGTTCAGGGGGGTCGCTTTCCTTCCATCTCAGGCACACTCGACGAGGAGCGCACACACCGACGGTTTCTTTGGGCCGCGACCCATGTCACGTAGACATTGGTTCAAGGAGTTTAAAGCCTTAACCAACACCGCAGGGGATTAATCAAACCTTGGGTTGCCCTTGCCGGGACTGGCTCAGAAGAGCTTTTCCTGCTCTGCCAGCACACCGTCGAGGCGACCGTTTATGCGTTCGATTCTACGCTTGAGCGTGGGGATGTCAAACCCGCCGGCACGCTGAAATTGCAGAAATTCGTGAGTGATGTTGAGGGCCGTCATGACCGCCAGACGCTCGCCGGCGGAGTTGGTCTTGTCGGCCAGATCGCGCATTTTTTCGTCGAGGTAGGCGACCGCGGCGAGCAGGCCTTCCTTCTCCTCGGACTTGCAGCCGACGCGGTATTCGCGGCCCAGGAGCTTGATGTCGAGTTGTTCCATTCAGGCCTCCCGCCGTGCGAGCGGGCACGGGGATTCGGAGCGAGTTGAGCAGGGGCGGAGCATGTCAGGCTTCCGGGATGCGGGCGAGCAGCGCTTCGAGGCGGGAGCCGACGAGGCCGAGCTTGTCGGTGAGTTCGCGGTTGGCGGTCTCGAGGGCGTCGACCCGCTCCTGCAGGCGGCGGTTTTCCGCCACGGTAGCGGCGTGCTGGCTGCTCAAGCGCGCCTGTTCGGCAGCGTGGCGGTCGAGCAGTTGTTCGAGCTTTTGTTCGAGTGATGCGAGTTCAGCGTCCATTTCGGGAATGGTAGAGAGGGGCGCGAAGGCGGTCAAGCAAGCCGGGCACGGGCGACGTGTCGCAGCGTGTCGGCGGCTGGACCGTCGCCGAAGCAGTCGGCCAGGCGCGTCAGATCCATGCCCTGCTCGATGCTGTCGGCGAGGCGGTCGAGATCGGCCTGACGGCGGGCGGCGAGGTCGACCCGCACCGCGTCGTTCACGCCGGCCCAGGCGAGCAGCGCGGCGAGGGCGTCCGGGTGATCGAAGAGGCCGTGGAGATAGCTGCCGAGAATCTGCCCGTCGTCGGAGAGCGCACCGTCGGAGCGGCCGTCGGCGAGACGGACCGCGGGCTGGGCGAGCGCCGGGCCGCGGGTGACGCCCATGTGGATCTCGTAGCCGGCGACGGGCGGCGTGCCGGGCAGCGCGAGGGCGCCGCGCACGTTGTCGAGCTGCTTCTCGGCTTCGAGGGTGGTTTCGATGTCGAGCAGGCCGAGGCCGGCGACGCTGCCGGGCGCGCCTTCGAGGCCCAGCGGGTCGTGGAGCTGGCGGCCGAGCATCTGGTAGCCGCCGCAGATCGCCACCAGTTTGCCGCCATAGCGCAGGTGGCGGCGGATGGCGGGCGCCCAGCCCTGGGCGCGCAGCCAGGCGAGATCGGCCTGGACGGCCTTGGAGCCGGGCAGCACGATCAGGTCGGCGGGCGGAATCGTCTGCCCGGGCCCGACCCAGCTGAAATCCACCTGCGGATGCAGGCGCAGGGCGTCGAGGTCGGTGTGGTTGGAGATGCGCGGATACACCGGCGCGACCACCCGCAGGCGGGCTTCGGTCTTGTCGGCGCGGGCGTCGGCCAGCGCGTCTTCGGCGTCCAGGAACAAGCCGTGCAGGTAGGGCAGCACGCCCAGCACCGGGCGGCCGGTACGGGCCTCGAGCCAGTCGAGGCCCGGCTGGAGCAGGCCGATGTCGCCCCGGAAGCGGTTGATGACGAAGCCCTTGACCCGCGCCTGCTCGCTGGGCGACAAGAGTTCCAGGGTGCCGACCAGATGCGCGAAGACGCCGCCGCGGTCAATGTCGGCGACGAGGATCACCGGACAGTCGACCACCTCGGCGAAGCCCATGTTGGCGATGTCGCGGTCACGCAGGTTGATCTCGGCGGGGCTGCCGGCGCCTTCGACCAGCACGGTGTCGTACTGGGCGCACAGGCGGCCGTGGCTTTCGAGCACGGCGGCCATCGCACGGGGCTTGTAGTCGTGGTAATCCCGCGCCGACAGGTTGGCCACGGCGCGGCCGTGGATGATGACCTGGGCGCCGATGTCGGTGGAGGGCTTGAGCAGCACCGGGTTCATGTCGGTGTGGGGCGCGAGGCCCGCGGCGATCGCCTGCAGCGCCTGGGCCCGGCCGATCTCGCCGCCGTCGGCGGTGACCGCCGAGTTGAGCGCCATGTTCTGCGGCTTGAACGGTGCGACACGCACCCCGCGGCGGGCGAGCAGACGGGCCAGGCCGGCGACCAGAGTGCTCTTGCCGGCATCGGAGGTGGTGCCCTGAACCATCAGGGTGCGGGCTTGACGCATGTCTTACAATTGAGGGGCGAAGAATCCCGAATTATCCCATGTCCGCCCTGTACCTCGCCGTCCTGTTCTCCGTTGCCGTGCCGATGGGCCTCGGCCTGCTCCTCGACCGCCTGCTCGGCGAGCCCGCGCATCACCATCCGCTGGTGGGTTTCGGGCGTTACGCGAGCGCCGTCGAACGTCTGTTCCGCCGCCTCGGCGATCACCGCGCGGTGGGCCTGCTGGCGTGGAGCGCGGCGGTGCTGCCGTGGGTCGCGCTGGCCGGGTCGCTCAAAGCCGCCAACGCGTGGCTGGGGCTGGCCCTCGACGTGGGCCTGCTGTATTTCGCGGTGGGTGGGCGCAGCCTCGCCGAGCACGCCCGGGCGGTGGCGGCGCCGCTGATACGGGGCGATCTGGCCGGCGCCCGCCAGCGCCTGTCGTGGATCGTCTCCCGCGACACCACCGAGCTGGACGAATCCGGGGTTGCCAAGGCCACCGTCGAATCGGTGCTCGAGAACGGCAACGACGCGATCTTCGGCGCGCTGTTCTGGTTCGCCGTGCTGGGCGGCCCGGGGGCGCTGATGTTCCGCCTCGCCAACACGCTCGACGCGATGTGGGGCTACCGCAACGAACGCTACCTGCGCTTCGGCTGGGCGGCAGCGCGCATCGACGACGTGCTCAACTTCGTCCCCGCCCGCCTCACCGCGCTGAGCTACGCGCTGCTCGGCCACACCGCCGCGGCGCTGCGCTGCTGGCGCACCCAGGCGCCCACCTGGGACAGCCCCAACGCCGGCCCGGTGATGGCCGCCGGCGCCGGCGCGCTGCACGTCAGCCTCGGCGGCCCGGCGATCTACCACGGCCACCTCGAGACCCGGCCTCCGCTGGGCACCGGTGCTCCGGCCCGCGCCCCAGACATCGACAAGGCGGTGGCGCTGGTGCACAACAGCGTCTGGCTGTGGCTGCTGGCGAGCGCCGCGCTCAACGTGCTGGCCCATGCTTGAGCACGGCGGACGCCTGCGCGCGGCGGCCCAGCGCTACGGCATCGCACTGGCCGACTGGGTGGACCTGTCCACCGGCATCAACCCCGCGCCCTACCCGGTGCCGACGCTCCCGGCCGACGCCTGGCAGCGCCTGCCCGAGACCGACGACGGCCTCGAGGCGGCGGCCGCGCGCTACTACGGCAGCCCGTTGCTGCTCCCGGTGGCCGGCTCCCAGGCGGCAATCCAGGCCTTGCCGGGCCTGTTTCCGCCCGGCCGGGTCGTGACCCTCGCGCCCACCTACGCCGAGCACCCCCACGCCTGGCGCGGCCACCGGGTCGACGCGCTGCCGGCGGCGGCCATCGACGCGGCGGTCGCCACCGCCGACACCCTGCTGCTGGTGCAACCCAACAACCCGGACGGCCAGCGCTTTGCGCGGGCGCAGCTCCTCGACTGGCACGCCCGCCTTGCGGCCCGCGGCGGCCGGCTGATCGTCGACGAAGCCTTCCTCGACGCCGAGCCGGCCGACAGCCTGGTGCCGCTGGCCGGCACGCCGGGACTGGTGGTGCTGCGCTCGATCGGCAAGTTCTTCGGCCTTGCCGGCGCGCGGGTCGGCTTCGTGTTCGCCGACGCCGCGCTGCTCGAACAACTGGCCGACCGGCTCGGCCCGTGGGCCGTGTCCGGCCCGGCGCGGGCGGTATGCACCGCC
>NZ_JAYROR010000125.1:0-49531 GCF_041911615.1 Zoogloea sp.
CGGGGCCTGGACTTACGCAATCGACAACGCCAACCCGGCCGTCCAGGCCCTCAAGGAAGGCGAGACGAAGACCGAGGTCTTCACCGTCAAGAGCGTCGATGGCACCTCGACCACCGTCACGATCTCCGTCGTCGGCACCAATGACGCGCCGACCGCCAAGGCCGACACCGCCGCCACCGACGAGGACAAGCCCGTCACCTTCACCGTGCTGGGCAACGACACCGATCCGGACGGCGATACGCTCACCGTCACGTCGGCCAGCGTCGATCCGGCCAAGGGCACCGTCGTGGTGAACCCCGATGGCACCCTGACCTTCACCCCGGCCGCCAACGTCAATGGCCCGGTCACGGTCACCTACACGGTGTCCGACGGCCACGGCGGCACCTCCACGGCGACCGCCACGGTGAACATCGCCCCGGTCAACGACGCCCCCGTCGCGGTGGCCGATGTGGACACCACCGACGAGGACACCGCGATCTCCCGCAGCGTGCCCGGCGTGCTGGCCAACGACACCGACGTGGACAGCCCGACGCTCACCGTCACCGGTGCCCACACCGGGACCAGTGGCGCCTTTGCGCCCATCGGCAGCGGCGGTCTCACGCTCGTCGGCGACTACGGCACCCTGCTGATCCGCCCCGACGGCAGCTACACCTACACCCCGGGCGTCGCGGCCCAGGCTCTCGGCGCCGGCGACACGGTGCATGACGTCTTCACCTACCAGACCAGCGACGGCAGCCTCAGCAGCGCCGCCACGCTCACCATCAACGTCACCGGCAACAACGATCCGGCCCTGATCAACGGCCCGCTCACCGGCACCGTCAAGGAAGACACCCCGGGACAACTCAGCGCGGGCGGCCGCCTGGTCGTCACCGACGTGGATAGCCCGGCCAGCTTCACGCCGGCCACCGTCGGCGGCACCTTCGGCAGCTTCAACATCGCCGCCGACGGCACCTGGACCTACGTGCTCAACAACAGCGCCGCCAATGTTCAGGCGCTGCCCGAGGGCGACACCCGCACCGAGACCTTCACCGTCAGCACCGCCGATGGCACCACCCGCGCCATCACCGTCACGATCATCGGCACCAACGAACTGCCGACGGTCTCGCCGGCGCTGGGTCGCGGCAGCGAAGACCCCGAGCTGCCGCTGCCGATCTTCCTCAACGGCACCGACTCCGACGGCAAGATCGTCAGCTTCACCATCAATGATCTGCCGAGCAATGGCACGCTCTACCTCGACGTCGCCAAGACGCAGCCCGTGAGCGCCGGCACCGTCATCACCGGCGCGCCCCCGGCCGTGGTGTACTTCAAGCCCGATCCCAACTGGAACGGCAGCACCGCCTTCCACTTCACCGCCACCGACAACGACGGCGGCGTCTCCAACGTCGGCACCGCGACCATCGGCGTCTCGGCCATCAACGACATGCCCGCCGCCGCCAACGACACTGGCGCCGTACTCGAAAGCGGTACCCTCGACGTCAGCAGCACCAACGGCCTGATCACCAGCGCCGCCAACCCGGCCGGTCGCGACACCGATGTGGATGGCGACGTCCTCAGCATCACCCAGATCCGCACCGGCCTCGAAAGCGGCAGCGGCACCGCAGGCAGCGTCGGCACCGCGCTTGCCGGCACCTACGGCACGCTGACCGTGCAGGCCGACGGCAGCTACATCTACGTCGCCGACAAGGCCGCCGCCCTGTCCGCCGGCGCCACCGCCACCGACGTGTTCACCTACACCGTCTCCGACGGCCACGGTGGCACCGACAAGGCCGAACTGCGCATCACCGTCACCGGCACCAACGACACCCCGGTCACCGTCGGCACCCTGCCCAACGTGAGCACCAGCGACGCGCTCACGCTCAGCATCGCCACCGCCGGCGGCTTCGCCGACGCCAACACCGGCGCGGGCGACGTGTTGCACTACAGCGCCATCAACCTGCCTGCGGGGCTCGTCATCGACCCGAACAGCGGCGTCATCAGCGGCACGCTGCACGCCGACGCCTCGGTGTCCGGCCCCTACACCGTGACCGTCA
This sequence comes from Zoogloea sp., assembly GCF_041911615.1. Lineage (GTDB taxonomy): Bacteria > Pseudomonadota > Gammaproteobacteria > Burkholderiales > Rhodocyclaceae > Zoogloea. The sequence goes on from NZ_JAYROR010000125.1 coordinate 2,031, forward strand.
CCGCCACCGACAGCTACGGCGCCAACGTCAGCCAGACCTTCCAGATCGCCGTTTCCAACCCGGCGCCCACTGCCGTCGCCGACACCCTGGCCGTCACCGAAAACCAGAGCGCCAGCGGCAACGTCCTCACCGGCGTCGGGCTCGGCGGCGACCGCGCCGACACCGATCCGGACAAGGACGCGCTGACCGTCACCGAGGTGCGCAACAGCCTCGCCACCACCACCGCAGCCGTCACGCCCGCCGGCACCTCGATCACCGGCGCCCACGGCACGCTCGTCATCCACAGCGACGGCAGCTACACCTACACCGCCACCGACGACAGCCTCGTCGCCGGCCAGCACGCCAGCGACGTCTTCAACTACACCGTCTCCGACGGCCAGGGCGGCACGGCGTCCACCACGCTCACCATCGACGTCACCGGCACCAACGACCAGCCGGTCATCAGCGGCCAGCTCACCGGCGCGGTGATCGAAGACACCGCCATCGTCACCAGCGGCAAGATCGACATCGTCGATGCCGATTTCAGCCAGTCCGGCTTCGTGCCCAAGACCATCGCCGGCACCTACGGCACCCTGGTCATCGAAAGCTCCGGCGCCTGGACCTACACCCTCAACAACGCCGCCGCCAACGTGCAGGGCCTCAAGCAAGGCCAGCAGGTCGTCGAGCACCTCGTCGTCAACACCACCGACGGCACGCCGCAAAACCTCGCGATCACCGTCACCGGAACCAACGACGCGCCGGTGGTCGGCACCGCCACCGCCAACGTCTCCGAAGAAGGCCTCCCCGGCGGCTCGCCCGACAGCGTCGGCACCAGCGACACCACCGATCTGGCCACCGCCAGCGGCACCCTCGCCCTGAGCGATGCCGACGGCAACGCCCTCACCGCCACCCTCACCGCCCCCACCACGGCCCTCACCTCGGGCGGCGTGGCGATCACCTGGAGCGGCAGCGGTACCGGCACGCTCGTCGGCAGCGCCGGCGGCGTCGAGATCCTGCGCGCCACCATCGCCAACGACGGCAGCTACAGCGTCAAGCTCTCCGGCCCGGTGGACCATGCCGACACCACCGCCGAGGACGTCCGCGTCCTGAAGCTCGGCGTCAATGTCAGCGACGGCATCACCACCACCGCCAGCACCCTCACCGTCAACATCGAGGACGACGCCCCGACCGCCAGCGCCGTGACGCAGAACATCGCCGTCGCGCCGATGGACACCAACCTGATGATCATGCTCGACGTCTCCGGCAGCATGATCACCGCCGACGGCGTGGGCGGCGCCACCCGCCTGCAGAGCGCGATTTCCGCGATCAACACCCTGCTCGACCGCTACGACGGCTTCGGCGAGGTGCGCGTGCGCCTGGTCACCTTCAGCAGCGTCGGCAACGCCATCGGCAACAGCTGGACCACCGTGGCGCAGGCCAAGGCACAGCTGGCCTCCCTGGCCGCCGGCGGCGGCACCGACTACGACGCCGCCATCGCCACCGGCGAAGCCGCCTTCGTCTCGCCGGGCAAGCTCGCCTCCGGCCAGAACATCGCCTACTTCCTGTCCGACGGCCAACCCAACACCGGCACCGAAATCGGCACCACCGACGAAAGCGGCTGGAAGAGCTACCTGCAGACCAACCAGATCACCAGCTTCGCGCTGGGCATGGGCACCGGGGCGGTCCAGTCCTACCTCGACCCGATCGCCTACAACGGTGTCACCAACACCAACCTCAACGGCCAGGTGATCAGCGACTTCAACCAACTCTCCAGCGCCCTGCAGGCGACGGTGCCGCAACCTGCCTCCGGCGACATTCTCTCCGGCGGCGTGCTCGGCGGCGCCAGCGCCTTTGGCGCCGACGGCGGCAACATCCAGTCGATCAAGGTGGACGGCGTCACCTACGCCTACAACCCGTCGGGCAGCGGCAGCGTGTCCGTCACCGGCGGCGGGGTCAGCCACGGCACCTACAACGCCGGCACCCACGTGCTGACCATCGCCACCAACGCCGGCGGCACGCTCGCCATCAACATGCAGACCGGCAGCTATACCTACACGCCCATCGCCACCGTCAGCAGCACCCTCCACGACGGCTTCGGCTACGTGCTGGTGGACAAGGACGGCGACACCGCCTCCTCGACGGTCGACTTCAACGTCAGCCGCGCGGCCGAGAACGTCATCAACCTGGCCAGCACCACCACCGGCATCGCAGCCGCCAACCTCGGCCTCACCGGCGAGTACTACGGCTACAACGACACGGTGCTGTCCTCCAACACCCGCACCCACGCCGACGACACCAAGTACGGCAACCTCGACCACGTCTCCGACATGGTCGGCATCATCGACGGGCGCAGCGGGACCACCATCGTCGGCACCTACAACGCCGCCACCGCGGCCGGCGCCGACGCCACCTTCAGCGCCGACAAGATCGACTACGGCTTCGGCTACACCTCCGGCAGCACCACCGTCGCCCCCGTCAACGGCAATCTCGGCAACAACCCCACGCTGGGCGCCAACCTCGCCATCAACTCCGGAGCGCTATACAACTTCCTGCGCGGCAACACGACTGGCGCCGACACCACCGAACTGCACACCACCACCGGCATCGGCAACACCACCGACTCCGGCATGCGCATGGTCGGCCTGGTGAACCTCGACGGCGGCACCTACGACATCCGGGTCACCGCCGACGACGGCTTCCGCCTCAACATCGCCGGCCAGACCGTCGCCATGTTCGACAACATCCAGTCGCCCACCGCCCGGGTGTACAGCGGCGTCAGCATCGGCGCCGGCCTTCAGCCGATCGAGATCCTGTACTGGGAACAGGGCGGCAACGCCCGTCTGCGCGTCGAGTTCAAGTTCAGCGGCGAATCCGACGCGGCTTACAAGACCCTCGGCACCGATGACTTCGCGCTGTTCTCCCCGACCAGCGCCCCGACCCTGAACAGCCTGCAGGACATCATCGAGGACCCGAACCAGAACGGCCACTGGCTGATCCGCACCGGCTCCGAACTGCACGGCGGCAGCGGCAACGACGTCGTCACGGGCAGCGATGGCCGCGACGCCATTTACGGCGGCGCCGGCAACGACGTCATCGACGGCGGCACCGGCAACGACCTCATCAGCGGTGGCGCCGGAAACGACACCCTCACCGGCGGGCTCGGTTCCGACACCTTCAAGTGGAGCCTCGGCGATGCCGGCACCACCGCCAAGCCGGCGGTGGACGCGATCACCGACTTCAGCAAGGCCAGCGCCGTCGGCGGCGGCGACGTCCTCGACCTGCGCGACCTGCTGCAGGGCGAGAGCCACAGCGGCACGGCCGTCGGCAACCTGGGCAACTACCTGCACTTCGAAAAATCCGGCGCGGACACCGTGGTGCACATCAGCACCAACGGCGGCTACACCGGCGGCAGTTTCGTCGCCGGCGCCACCGACCAGAAGATCGTCCTGCAGGGCGTCGACCTGACCAACAGCGGCGCGCTGACCAACGACACGCAGATCATTCAGGACCTGCTGACCAAGGGCAAACTCAGCGCCGACTAAACCGCCAACAGCCCCGTCGCCGATCCGGCACACCGGATCGGCGAGTGTGGGCACCGCGCCGACCGCAACGGCGGCGCAAACAAAAACGGCAACAGTGCATTCCGCACTGTTGCCGTTTTCGCATCCGACGCCCGTCAGGCGGGCGTCGCCACCTCAGCGGGTCGCGCGGCGGGACGCCTCCGGACCGGTCATGCCGCCCACGCCGAGCGCGGCCGCAGCGGCCCATTCATCGGCGCTGTGCACCTGCTCGGCATACACCACCACGTTCAGCCCCCGCGCCACGTCGACGATGGCCTTCACCAGCCGCTGGTGGCCCGGGTTCTCGTGCAAGCCGGCAACAAAGCTGCCGTCGAGCTTCAGGTACGCCAGGCGGATCGCGTAAAGCCGCGGCAAGGCCGCGAGCTGCCGGCCAAAGTGCTCGATGCCCAACTGGGCGCCGTGCCGCGCCAACACCTCGGCCAGCGCCTCGAGCCCGGCCAGGTTCGCATCCAGCCCGCGCTCGCTGACCTCGACGGCGATGCGCCCCGCGTCCTTGCCGGCCGTCGCCAGCAACACATCCAGGCTCTCGAGGAAACCCGGCTCGATCAAGGAACGCGGCGCCACGTTGATCGCCACCGGATCGGCGGAATCCGCCAGCCGTGCGATGCCCAGTCGCAGCGCCTCCAGGTCGCAGGCCGACGCCAGCCCCACCCGCACCGCCGCCGGCATGAACTGGCCGGCCGTCAGGACGCCGTCGCCGTCGCGGCTGGGCAGGCGCAGCATGAATTCCCGATGCGCCAGCGAACCGTCCCCGGCGAGCACCGGATAATCCACCAATGTGAATTCGTGGCGGGCCAGCGCGCCTTCGAGCAGCTCCCGCCAGGCCCCTTCGCCCGGCACCCGGATCGGCATCGCGCCCTCGCCATTGACCATCAGCGCGCCGGCCGCCTCGGCGCGCATCAACGCCGAATCCACCCGCGCCAGCACCACGCCGGGCTCCTCGTCGTGACGGTAGGCCACCACCGCGGCATGGGATTTCATCGCCGCGCCTTCGTCCAGGTGCAGATCGAGCGCAGCCACCGCGCTCTGTGCCCGTTCGAACACCCGCCGGGCCTCGTCCAGCCCCAGGCCCGGCAGCAGCACCGCGAACTCCGCGCCCCCCACCCGGGCCAGCGACACCTCGCCGCCCCCTTCGAGGCTGCCCTGCAAGGCCGTGCCGACCGCTGCCAGCCAGGCGTCGGTGCGTGCCCGGCCAAGCTTCTGATTCAAGGTCGCCAGATCGGCGATGCGCAACATCCCCAGGCTGCCGGTCGCAGGCACGTCCGCATCGGTCAGGGCACGGCGCAGCTCGCCGCTGAAGCACGCCCGATTGAGCAGGCCGGTGCCCGGATCGCGGCTGCCTTCGTCGCGCAGTGCGGCGATCCGGGCCGCCTGCTCGGCGAACATCGTGCGCACCCGTTCCGACATCAGGTTGAGTGCCCGCGCCATGCTGCGCAGCTCGATCACCTTCGGTTCGTCCAGCACCCGGAACTGCCCGGCACCGATCGCCTCGGCCTGCTCCGCCATCTCCTCCATCGGGCGGCGCACCCAGCGCAGCAGCGCCGACACCGCCATCGCCCAGAAAAGGCCGATCGCCAGCATCAGGCTGCCCAGTTGCAGCACACCGTGCCACAGGGCGCGATAGGCGTAGCCCTGGGCCGCCTCGACGGTCACCAGGCCGACCTGGCGCCAGCCGTCGCTCACCTGCGCCTGGCCGGGCCGCAACGCCATCGGCAACGCCTCCGGCACCCACGCCGGGACGCCCTCGGCCTGGTCGGGCTGGGTGCGCTCCACCACCACCCGACCGGTCGCGTCGGCAAAACGGATCGCCCGGTAATGGCCGCCGTCGAACAGCGCCGCCACCAGCAGCTCCATCGTCGCCGCATCCTTGTTCTGCTGCGACATCGATAAGGCCAGCGACACCGCGCCGTCGGTAGCCTGGGCCTGCAGTTGCTGTTCGAAGTAGCTGCGCGCGGTAAGCAGGCTCACCGCGAACGCGCCCACCAGCATCAGCCCCATCGCCACCACCACGCTCACCCACAACCGTCTTAACAGAGACATGATCTATTCCCTCAAACCTTCCGCACGCATCCGCAGCAGCAGCTCGCGCCAGCGGGACAGCCGGTCCACCGGCTGCGACGCCTGCACGGCCCCGCCCACGAAAACGCCCTGCATGTTGAAACTGAAAACCGGCGCCAGATCCGGCCGCGCCGTCGCCGGGCGGATCACCGTGATGAGATTGTCCAGTACCAGCGGCACCGCCTCGGGTGTCACGTAATAACTCAGCACCATGTGGGCCTGGGTCACCCCGCTCGCCGGCCCACCGATCTGGGCCCGCACGTAGGTCATCCGCAACCGCCCTTCCGCCACCCCCAGCTCACGCAGGGTGAAATACTTGGCGAAGACGAAATCCTCGCAATCGCCCGCGCCACGGCCGAGGGTCTCCACCGGCGTCGCCCAGTAATCGGCCTGCCCCCAGACTACCGCGTCGTCGGCAAAGCGGATGCGTCGGTTGAAATATTCATTCACCCGTTGCAGCTGTGCTTCTTCGGGGAGTTCGCGCCAGCCCGCCACCGCCCCACGCCAGTTATCCACCGCCTCTGCGGCGGCCATGCCGAATCGTTGCAGGGCGACCTGGCGCATGCGTTCCACATCGAAGCCGCCCCGGGCCAGCCCGATGCCGAGCACGATCGCTCCGGCGCCCGCCGCCAGTCGACGCGAAACGCGCATCGCCCGGGAACGGCAGTCAGGAAAGGCGCTGGAAAACGGCATGAACACAGTACCGGGCGAGGCGTTGCAAGAATGAAGGAAAATGACGGCAGGCGATGCCCCTGCCCGCCAAAGCGGGTTTCGCTACACGGGGCCAGCGGGATAAACGGCATCCGCCACAGAAAATTAAGTTTTCGGGTGAAAGGGCGTAAATTGTGAAAAATTTATTCTTACGCCCCATATTGGCCGGATAGCCCGCAAAAAAGACAAATACTGCGCAATCTTGTGTGTCGCCCCCCCGTAGAATCCACTCGCAATAGCCGGATCGAATCGCTGGCTGTCCCACAGAAGCCCTCATTCACCCGCACGGCATTTATCCAAAATACGAGACGACAATGTTCAAAGCAACAAAGCTCTCCGTCTGCCTGACGCTCGCCCTGACCACATTGGCGCCCGCCCATGCCGCCAAGCCGGGCTCGCTGCCTGACGCCATGGAGAAGGCCATCCTCCGCAACCCCGAAGTCCTGGCCCGACTGCACGACTACCAGGCCGCCGACGCCGAGCGCGACATTGCCCGCGGCGGTTATTTCCCCCGCGTCGACCTGCAGGGCTACACCGGCCGCGAGCGCCGCGACACCCCGACCACCGTCCCGACCAGCTACAACCGGCCGGGCTACCAGCTCCAGCTGCGCCAGCTCGTCTTCGACGGCTTCGCGACCCGCAACGACGTCAAGCGCCTCGGTTTCGCACGCGCCACCCGTTACTTCGAGCTGCTCAGCACCACCGACGACACCGCCTACGAGGCCGCTCGCGCCTACCTGGACGTGCTGCGCTACCGTGAGCTGTCGGGTCTGGCCCAGGAAAACTGGGCCATCCACAAGGAAACCGTCGACCAGATCGAACGTCGCGTCAAGGCCGGCGTCGGCCGCCGTGTCGACCTCGAGCAGGCGTTCGGGCGCCTCGCCCTCGCCCAGTCGAACTGGCTCACCGAGGGCTCCAACCTGCACGACGTGAGCCAGCGCTATCAGCGCGTGGTCGGCGAAGCGCCGGCGGATGTGCTCGACCCCCCCCCGGTGTTCAGCAACCAGCTGCCCGGCGAGCAGGATCTCCTGCGTCAGGCCATCACCGACAACCCGGGTTTCCGCGCTGCGGTCGCCAACATCCGCGCTTCCCGTGCCAACATCGACGTGCAGCGCGCCAACTACTCGCCCACCGTCGAAGTGCGCGCCAGCACCGGCATGGACAAGAATCTCCTGGGGGTCACCGGCGAGACCAACACCAATGCCGTCCAGGTTCTGATGAACTGGAACCTTTTCAAGGGCGGCGCCGACGACGCGCGCATCCGCCAGTCCCACGAGCAGCTCTACAACGCCACCGATCTGCGCGACAAGGCTTGCCGCGACATTCGCCAGCAGACCACCATTGCCTGGAACGACGTCAAGAAGCTGAAGGAACAGCTGATCTACCTCGAACAGCACCAGCTCTCCACCGAAAAGGCCCGCGACGCCTACCGTCAGCAGTTCGACATCGGCCAGCGCAGCCTGCTCGACGTGCTGAACACCGAGAACGAACTCTTCGAGGCCAAGCGCGCCAGCACCCGCGCCCGTTTCGACCTGATCCAGGCCGAGCTGCGCGTGCTCACCCAAGCCCATCGCATCCTGCCCGCCGTGAAGCTCACGCCGGTGGCCAAGAACGGCCCCGACGAAGCCAACGCCACCGAGCCCGGCGAAGACGAAACCGTGCAGTGCAGCACCGATCTGCCCATCGTTCCGCCCCTCGACACCGTCGGCGCCATGCAGGGCCGCCCCCAGCCGGCGGCGCTGCCGATGGCCAACGCGGTGGCGGCCGGGGCCGTCGCCCAGGCCGCCGCACCGGCACCGGCCACCCCTGCCCTCGAACCGTTGGTCAAGTCCTGGGCTGCCGCCTGGGCCGCCAAGGACCTGAAGGCCTACAAGGCCCACTACTCCGCGCAGTTCAAGCCCGACCAGGGCAGCATCGACAGCTGGATGGCGACCCGCGAGAAGCGCGTCACCAAACCCGGCACGATCAATGTCGAAGTGGACAAGCTCAGCGTGCGCAGCCTCTCACCCACGTCCGCCGAAGCCAGCTTCGTCCAGCATTACCGGTCGAAGGGCTACAACGACGCCATGAACAAGACGCTCCAGTTTCAGCAAGAAAACGGTCAGTGGAAGATCGTGCGCGAGTCCAACCGGTGAGTCGCAACCCGCCCCGGCCTACTTGAGGGCCGGTTGAGCACTTGAAACGCCCCGTCTGGCCGGGGCGTTTTTTTTGAGCAGCCCACCGCGACGGCATCCACCCCCAAGGTTTTGTGACATTATTTGACGGCTTCCCCTCATTCGCCTCGGATCGCTATGAAGTTTTCTCGGCGTCCGTCGTTAAAGCCCCGTTCGGCCGGTGACCGGACAGCCACAGGAGACCCAGATTGATCAGCGGTACAGTCGAGCAAGCTGCGGAACGCCTTCGCAAGGCGGTGCCCATCATGGTGAAGTACCAGATTCCGGTCACGCCGATCAATTATGCGCTCTGGTACACCTACGTCTCCAACGAAGACCCGACGCTGAACCAGCGCATCGATGAGATCGTCTCCGCCTACGGCATGATTCCGCTGACCAAGGCCGAGGACCTGTTCCGCGAACACGTTTCGCCCTCGGGGAGCATCGAATCTGCGCTGCACAAGATGAAGGACAGCTTCGAGCAGATGGTTCAGGGGATCGACAAGGATCTGCACGCCACCATCGCCGACACGCAGTCCTTCAGCACACTGCTCGATGAATGCAACCGCGACCTACGCGGCAGCGCGACCAGCAAGGTGAGCAGCGTCGACGACATCTTCGGCACGCTCGACAAGCTGCTCCAGGGCTCCACCGCCATGCAGCAGAACACCTCGCGTTTCGAGCAGCGCCTGTCGGCCGCCAACGAGGAAATCCGGCGGCTGCGCAGCGAGCTCGAGACCCTGCGCCAGGACGCGATGAACGACGAACTCACGGGGGTCTTCAACCGCCGCGCCTTCGATCTCGAACTCACCCAGTTTCTCGGCCAGGGCAGTCGCGGCCCGGCCGTCCACCTTGCGCTGCTCGACATCGACCACTTCAAGCAATTCAACGACCGCTTCGGTCATCAGGTGGGCGACCGCGTACTGAGCCTGGTCGGCAAACAGCTCGCCGCGGCAACCCGGGTCGGTGTGTCGGTGTATCGCTACGGCGGCGAGGAGTTTGCCCTCATCTTCTGCGGCGGCACCGCCCAGCAAGCGTTGCTGCTGGCCGAAACCCTGCGCCTCGCCATCGAGCGGCTGGTGCTGAAGGACAGCCGCAACGGCGAGCGCCTGACCAACATCAGCGCCTCGATCGGCATCGCCAGCCGCCTCCCCGACGAGTCCGCGGAGGAACTCCTCGCACGCACCGACAAGGCGCTCTACGAAGCCAAGCACAGCGGCCGCAATCGCATCTGCCAGGCCTGATCTCCGCCACGCCCACCTCGGCACTGTCGTCGCCTACAAAAAAAGAACCCGGAGCGCTCGCGCCCCGGGTTCTTTTTTTGACTGCCGACGAAAGACGATCTACTTCTTGTCGCCCTGCAACGCCTTTTCCAGCGCCTTGGCGGCCTCGTCGTCGGCCGGCGGCGGCACCAACGCATCCTGGCTGTCGCCTTCGGCGGGCTTGGCGTCGCTGGCCTTGCCGTCGTCGAACTGCACCGGTGAATCCTCCGGCACTTCACTGTCGGGAACGACGATCTCGACCTTGTCGGTATCCACAGCAGCCTGGGTATCGAGACCCATCGTGACCAGCTGCGGGAAGGCAATGATGATCGCCACCATGATGATCTGGATGATCACGAAGGGCACCGCGCCCCAGTAGATCTGGGTGGTCTTGATCGACGGCGGCGCCACCGAGCGGAGGTAGAACAGCGCAAAGCCGAACGGCGGGTGCATGAACGAAGTCTGCATGTTCACCCCCAGCAGCACGCCGAACCAGATCAGGTCGATGCCCAGCTTTTCCGCCACCGGCGCAAGCAGCGGCACCACGATGAACGACAGTTCGAAGAAGTCGAGGAAGAAGGCGAGCAGGAAGATCAGGAGATTCACCACGATCAGGAAGCCGAGCTGGCCACCTGGCAGCTGAGTGAGCAGGTGCTCGACCCACAGATGCCCTTCGACGCCATAGAAGGTAAGCGAGAAGACCCGCGCCCCCACCAGGATGAACACCACGAAGGTGGTGAGCTTGGCGGTCGTCTCCATTGCCTGCTTGAGCAGTGTCACGTTCAGGCGGCCGCGCAGCACCGCCATCGCCAGGGCACCGAAGGCCCCCATCGCGCCCCCCTCGGTCGGGGTGGCGATGCCGATGAAGATGGTGCCAAGCACCAGGAAGATCAGCATCAGCGGCGGCACCAGGGTGGTCAGCACACGGGCAAAGAGCTTCGCGCCGCGCAGCTTGCGTGCCTCGGGCGGCAACGCCGGTGCGAAGTCCGGCTTGACGATCGCGACCAGCGCCACGTAGGCCACATACAGGCCCGTGAGCACGAGACCGGGAATCAACGCGCCCTGATACATGTCGCCCACCGAGCGGCCGAGCTGGTCGGCCATGATGATCAGCACCAGCGACGGCGGAATGATCTGCGCCAGCGTGCCCGAGGCGGCGATGACGCCGGTGGCGAGGCGCTGGTCGTAGCCGTAGCGCATCATGATCGGCAGTGAGATCAGGCCCATCGAGATGACCGAGGCCGCCACCACGCCGGTGGTCGCCGCCAGGATCGCGCCGACGAAGATCACCGCGAAGGCAAGGCCGCCGCGCACCGGGCCGAACAGCTGGCCGATGGTGTCGAGCAGATCCTCCGCCATGCCCGAGCGTTCGAGGATCAGGCCCATGAAGGTGAAGAACGGGATGGCCAGCAGCGTGTCGTTAGACATCACGCCGAAGATGCGGTCGGGCAGCGCCTGGAACAGCGCCGGCGTGAGCAGCCCGAGTTCGATGCCGATCAGCCCGAACACGACGCCGTTGGCCGCCAGGGCGAAGGCGACCGGGTAGCCGAACAGCAGGAAGATGACCAGCGCCCCGAACATCAGGGGCGCCATGTTGGCAGCGATGAATTCCATTTAGGCGCCCTCCCCGCGCTGTTGCTTGATGGCCCTGGCCAGCTCTTCTTCCGCCGACGGCGCGTCGGGCTTGGCGTTGGGATCGTCGATCAGGCCATTGAGGAAGGCGATGCGCTTGATGAACTCCGATACCGCCTGAAGGATCAGCAGCGCGAAACCCACAGGCACCAGGCCCCGCACCGGCCATACGATCAGGCCGCCGGCGTTGGAGGAATATTCCTTATTGACGAAGGAGCTGACGAAGATCGGCCACGACAGGTAGAGCACCGCCACCGCCATCGGCGCGAGGAAGAACAGCGTGCCGATGATGTCGATCCAGGCATGCACGCGCGGCGAGAAATGGCTCGACACGACGTCGATGCGCACGTGCTCGTTGCGCATCAGGGTGTAGCCCGCGCACAGCAGGAAGATCGCCGAGAACAGATACCACTGGATCTCGAGCAGCCCGTTGGAACTGTAATTGAACGCGTAGCGCACGAACGCGTTACCGGCGCTGATCAGCGTGACGACCAGCACCAGCCAGATCGTCGCCTTTCCTACGCGTTGGGTGAGCGCATCGATCGCGCGCGATAACTTGAGCAGGGCTTGCACGTCCCGCACCTCCTGTGGATTGACTAAGCGATCGTCTCTCGTCGGAAACGTCCATGATGCCAGCCCGGATTATCTGACAGAACGACCCGCCTACAATCAGGGATAACGCCTATCGGCGCGGCTTTGCGGAAAATCTCCCCACCGCCGGGCGCCGGCCGCGGCAGCGCGCCCGTGCGATACTTGCGCCCTCCTTCACCGCAACCGAAACACACCCATGGCAACCCGCATCTGCCTCGTCCGCCACGGCGAAACCGCCTGGAACGCCGAACACCGCCTCCAGGGCCACACCGACATTCCCCTCAACGACACCGGCCTCGCCCAGGCGCGCGCCACTGCCGCAAGCCTTGCCGCCGAGCGCTTCGACGCCGCCTACTCGTCCGACCTCACCCGCGCCCGTCAGACCGCCGAAGCCATCGCCCGCCACTGCGGGCTCGACCTCGACTTCGACGCGAGCCTGCGCGAGCGCCATTACGGCAGCTTCCAGGCGCTCACCTACGACGAGGCCCGTGCCCGCTTCCCCGAGCACTACCACCGCTTCGAGACCCGCGATCCGGAATTCACCTTTCCCGAAGGTGGCGAAAGCCTGCGCCAGTTTGCCGCCCGCATCCGCCGCACCCTCGAAGCCATCGCCCGCCGCCACCCCGACGGCACCGTGCTGATCGTCACCCACGGCGGCGTGCTCGACATCGTGCACCGCATTGCCACCGGCAAGGGGCTCGAAGCGCCGCGCGATTTCACGATCCCCAACGCCGCGCTCAACTGGATCGGCTGGGACGGCTCGGCGTGGTCGCTCATCGCCTGGGCCCGGCAGGATCACCTGAATCAGACCCTCGACGAACTACCCAACGCCTGAGGGCGAAAATCAGCAAACGCTAAAGTTTTCCCGCCCCCGGCCGATTGCCTCCGACACTACGTCGTCAGTCGAAGTCGCAAAGCCGGAGTCGCGCCATGTTGAAACTCAAGCAATACTCGCTGGTACACCAGATCTCACTCGTCGCCACCATCGTGAGCGTGGTGATCTTCTCCACCCTGATCCTCTTCACCAGCATCCTGTCCGAGCGCTCCGCCCTCGCCAAGACCGAAGAAGAACTCTCCGAACAGGTCAAGGGCATCGTCCAGATGCTCGAACTGAGCCATGGCAACGCCGTCGGACGTTCCGACAAGGGGCTCGGGCACGTCAAGGAAAGCTTCGGAAAGCTGCGCTTCGGGCCCGACACCATGACCCTCGGCCGCTACCAGCTACCAGTGGTGCGCAGCGGCGATCGCATCGTCAACGAAAACACGGCGCTGCTTGAACAACTGCGCAGCCAGACCGACACCGACCCGGCCCTGCTGATCCGCGTCGGCGACGAATTCGTCCGCGCCGCCACGCTCCTGAAGGACAAGGACGGCAAGAGCAGCAACGGCACGACGCTTCCGCAGGACAGCCGCGAAGTCCAATCGCTGCTCGCCGGCAAGCCCTACAAGGGCGTCGTGCGCCGCACCGGTCGGTATTACGTCTCGGCCCTCGATCCGATCTTCGACGAGAGCGGCAAGGTGATCGGCGCGGTCACCGCCCGGGTGGACGTCCAGGCCGACATGGAACGCCTCTTCCAGGCCGTCGCCAACATCAAGTCGGGCGCCACCGGCTACGCCTACATCCTCGCCCCCAACATCAGCGATCACAGCAAGAGCGAGTTCATCTACCACCCCAAGATGCAGGGCAAGACCCTGGCCGACGTCAACAACCCGATCGTCCAGCGCATCTCGGAAGAGCAGACCCGCAAGAAGGAAGGCACCGATGTATACGCCTGGCCACGTGAGGACGGCAGCGGCACCGACGACAAGATGACCGTCTTCCGGACCGTTCCCGCCTGGGGCTGGGTCGTCGCGGCGGGCAGCTACATCGACGAATTCACCGTCGAGGCGCGTCATCTGCGCAACGTGCTGATCGGGCTGTGCGTTGCCGGCGCCGTCCTGCTGACCGTCGTGCTCTACCTCATCACCCGTCATCAACTCGCGCCGATCCACACCTTGCTGCACAAGCTCGAACAGATCGGCGCCGGCGACCTCAGCATCGATTTCCCGGCCGCCAACGCCGACAGCCGCAACGAGCTGGATCAGATGAACCTCGCCCTGAGTGCTACCACCCACCATGTCGGCATGTTGATCGGCGACGTCAAGCGCGCCGCCAACGCCGTGCGCGACGTCGCCGAGACCGTCCGCCAGGGTTCGGACGAAGTGGTCGACGGCACCTCCGCCCAAAGCGAAGCCGCCGCCGGCCTCGCCTCGGCCATCGAGGAACTCTCGGTCAGCATCACCCATGTCTCGGGCAGCGCCGCGACCGCCCGCGACATCACCCAGCAAGCCCAGCAGCACGCCGAGCACGGCGGCACCACCGTCCGCCAGATGATTGGCGGGATGGATCGCATCTCGAGCGAGATCGACAAGGCCGGCGACGCCGTCAATCTCCTGTCGGAGCGTTCGGCCCGCATCTCGAACATCGGCAAGATCATCAACGACATCGCCGACCAGACCAACCTGCTCGCCCTCAATGCCGCCATCGAAGCCGCCCGCGCCGGCGAGAGCGGCCGTGGCTTCGCCGTGGTGGCCGACGAAGTACGCAAGCTCGCCGAACGCACCGCCACCTCGACGCGCGAGATCTCGAGCACCGTCAGCGAAGTGCAGAGCGAGGCGGAGCGGGTCGTTACGATGATCCGCGACGTCACCGAGGAAGTGCGTGACGGCGTCCGTCTCGCCACCGATTCCGGCGCCGTGCTCGAAACCATCCGCACCGAAAGCGATCGCACTACCAGCGCCGTCAACGACATCGCCGACGCCACCCGCGAGCAGAGCGCAGCCAGCCAGGAAGTCGCCCGCGGTGTCGAACGCATTGCCCAGATGGCCGAACAGAACAACGAAGTCACCCGCCGCACCAACGATCAGGTCGCCACGCTCGAACAACTGGCGTCCGAACTGCAATCGAAAGTCGCCCACTTCCAGCTCTGAGCGGTTGCCCTCCCCGCCCGCGGCCCGCCGGCTTTTCAAGGCCCGCGGGCCGGCTTGCATTCTGCAAGCGCGAAGCGGCGTGCTAAGATTCGAATTTGACTCAAGCCCACCTGGATAGCCATGTTTTCCAAGCAAAATACCCTCGCCAAGGTCGATCCTGAACTCTGGCAGGCCATCGAGGCCGAAAACCGCCGTCAGGAAGATCACATCGAACTGATCGCCTCCGAAAACTACGTCAGTGCAGCTGTCATGGAAGCCCAAGGCTCCCAGCTCACCAACAAGTACGCGGAAGGTTATCCGGGCAAGCGCTACTACGGCGGCTGTGAGTTCGTCGATCTGGCCGAGCAGCTCGCCATCGACCGCCTCAAGACCCTGTTCGGCGCCGAGGCTGCCAACGTTCAGCCCAACTCCGGCTCCCAGGCCAACCAGGCCGTGCTGATGGCCTTCGCCAAGCCCGGCGACACCATCATGGGCATGAGCCTGGCCGAAGGCGGTCACCTCACCCACGGCATGCCGCTCAACATGTCCGGCAAGTGGTTCAACGTCGTCGCCTACGGCCTCGACAAGAACGAAGAAATCGACTACGACAAGATGGAAGCGCTGGCTCGCGAGCACAAGCCGCGCATCATCATTGCCGGCGCCTCCGCCTACGCCCTGCGCATCGACTTCGAGCGCTTCGCCAAGATCGCCAAGGAAATCGGCGCCATCTTCTGGGTGGACATGGCCCACTACGCCGGCCTGATCGCTGCCGGCTACTACCCGAACCCGGTGCCCCACGCCGACGTGGTGACCTCCACCACCCACAAGACCCTGCGCGGCCCGCGTGGCGGCATCATCCTGATGAAGGCCGAACACGAGAAGGCGCTCAACTCCGCCATCTTCCCGGGCCTGCAGGGTGGCCCGCTGATGCACGTCATCGCCGCCAAGGCCGTCGCCTTCAAGGAAGCCGCCGAACCGACCTTCAAGCGCTACCAGGAACAGGTCATCAACAACGCCCGCGTGATGGCACGCGTGCTCGGCGAAGAGCGCGGCCTGCGCATCGTCTCGGGCCGCACCGAAAGCCACGTTTTCCTGGTCGATCTGCAGTCCAAGAACATCACCGGCAAGGAAGCCGAAGCCGCGCTGGGCCGTGCCCACATCACCGTCAACAAGAACTCCATCCCGAACGATCCGCAGAAGCCGTTCGTCACCTCCGGCATCCGCATCGGCTCGCCGGCCATGACCACCCGCGGTTTCACCGAGATCGAGGCCGAGCGCATCGCGCACCTCATCGCCGACGTGCTCGACAATCCCAACGACGAAGCCACCACCGAAAACGTGCGCGCCAAGGTTGCAGAACTTTGCCGCAAGTTCCCGGTGTACGGCGCCTGAGCCGGCTCCGGCAGACGCACGCCGTTCATGCATTGCCCCTTCTGCGGCGCCGAGAACACGCAGGTCACCGACACCCGTGAAAACGAGGACGGTGACATCGTGCGGCGCCGCCGCAGGTGCCTGTCCTGCGACAAGCGCTTCACCACCTACGAGCGCATCGATCTCAAGATGCCTCAAGTCGTCAAGAAGAACGGCAGCCGCGCCGACTTCAGCCGCGACAAGCTCCTCGGCAGCCTGAGCCTTGCCCTGCGCAAGCGGCCTGTGACCGCCGAAAGCGTCGATGCCGCCGTCGACCGCATCGAAGCCAAGCTGCTCGCCTCCGGCGAACGCGAGATTCCTTCCGAACGCATTGGCGAACTCGTCATGCGCGAGCTCAAGAAGCTGGACAAGGTCGCCTATATCCGCTTCGCCTCGGTCTACCGCGCCTTCGAGGACGTGGACGAATTCTCCGAAGTCATCCGCGAAGTCACCACCCGCCCCCGCGGCCGGCCCCGCAACACACCCCAGTAAGCCCCCACTGATGACCGCCAGCGCCGACGACTTCCGGTGGATGGCCCGCGCCCTCGTCCTCGCCGAGCGCGGCCTGTTCACCACCACGCCCAATCCTCGCGTCGGCTGCGTCATCGTGCGCGACGGTCAGCTCGTTGGGGAAGGCTGGCACCACCGCGCCGGCGAACCCCACGCCGAGGTCCACGCCCTCGCGATGGCTGGCGCCGCCGCTCGTGGCGCCACCGCCTACGTCACCCTCGAACCCTGCTCCCACCATGGCCGCACGCCCCCGTGCGCCGACGCGCTGATTCAGGCCGGCATCGCCCGCGTCGTGGCCGCCATGCAGGATCCGAATCCCCTCGTCGCCGGCAACGGCCTCGCCCGCCTGCGCGAAGCCGGCATCGCGACTCTCGCCGGCGTGCAGGAAACCCAGGCGCAGGAACTCAACATCGGCTTCGTCTCGCGCATGACCCGCGGCCGCCCGTGGCTGCGCCTCAAGGCCGCCGCCACCCTCGACGGCAAGACCGCCCTCGACAACGGCGTGTCCCAGTGGATCACCGGTGGCGACGCCCGCCGCGACGCCCACCGCTGGCGCGCGCGCTCCTGCGCGGTGCTCACCGGCATCGGCACCGTCCGCGACGACGATCCACAGCTCACGGTTCGGGCCATCCCCACCGAGCGCCAGCCGCTGCGCGTGGTGGTCGATGCCCGCCTCGAAACCCCGCTGAACGCAAAGATTCTGGATGGCGGCAAGGTGCTCGTCGCCGGCGCCATCGACCAGCCCGAGCGCATCGCCGCCCTGCAGCGCCGCGGCGCCGATGTGGTCATCCTGCCCAACGACGGCGGCAAGGTGGATCTCTCGGCCCTGATGCTCGAACTGGGTCGACGCGGCATCAACGAAGTCCTCGCCGAGAGCGGCTTCAAGCTCAACGGCTCGCTGCTACGGGAAGGCTGTGTGGACGAGCTGATCCTCTATCTCGCTCCGTCCCTCGTTGGCGACGCCGCGCGCGGTCTGTTCAACCTGCCGGCCCTCGAGAGTCTCGACGCCAAGCGTCAGCTGGCCTTCCATGACGTTCGTCAGATCGGCACCGACCTGCGCATCGTCGCCCGCCCTGTTTGAGGGCTTTGCGCCCGATATTTGCAAACCTTTGACATAGATCAGCGGGAAGGGTCAACGTCGGCCCATTCTGACCGTTAATCTGGGCACCTTCGTCATCGCGCCCATTTTATGAAGCTCCCGCTCCTGACCGGCCTCGTCGCCTCCGCGTTCCTGTCGATCACCGCCGTCCGGGCCGAGACGGCCATCGTCCTCAATTCCGTCGACGAAAACGTCAGCTTCATCGACACCCGTACCTACAAGGAAACCGGACGCGCGCCTGCCTGCAAGGAACCGCACCACCTCATGGCAACGCCCGACGACAGTTCCGTCATCGTGGCCTGCGCCATCTCGAACGAGCTCGTCTTCTTCGACCCCAAATCGGGCAAGGAACAGAAGCGCATCAAGAATATTTCCGACCCCTACCAGCTCGGGTTCTCGCCGGACAACAAGTGGTTCGTCGCCAATTCCCTGCGTCTGGACCGCGTCGACATCTACAAGGCCGCCGACTACTCGCTGGTCGCCCGCGTTCCCGCCGCCCGGACACCGTCCCACATGGCCTTCGACAAGGCCAGCCAGTTCGTCTTCATCACGCTGCAGGACTCCAACGAAGTCCTCGCGATCGATCTCAAGACTCAGCAACCGCTCTGGAAGGTTCCGGTCGGCCCCACACCGGCCGGCATCCACATGACCCCGGACGACAAATACCTGCTGGTCGGAATCATGGGCGCCGACTACGTCGAGGTGATCGACTGGCGCGCCCGCAAGACGGTCAAGAAAATCGTCACCGCCAAGGCCGCCCACAATTTCCTGCCCCGCGGCGACGGACGCCACGTCTTCGTCTCCAACCGGACAATGAACGGCAGCATCTCGCTGGTGGACATGCAGACGCTCACCGAAGTCGAGAAGTACGACGTGCCCGGCGGCCCGGACGACATGAAAATCCGTGCCGACGGCAAGGAGCTGTGGGCCACCGCACGCTTCGCCCGCAAGGTGCAGGTCGTCAATCTCGAACAGAAAAAACTCTCGCACTCCATCCCGGTCGGCCGCTCGCCCCACGGCGTTTCCTTCATCAGTCACGCCCCGAGGTTGTGATGTCGATCCGCGTTTCGGGCACCCTGCTGGCCGTCGCCCTCGTCGCCGCCACCGGCCCCGTCCTAGGCGCGGAAGGCGCTTGCACCGGCACGCTGTACCTGACCCTCGACACCGGTAACATGCGCCACGCCGAGGCCATCGCCGACATCCTCGCCAAGCACCAGGTCAAGGCCACCTTTTTCGTCGCCCAGGAAAAAACCTACCGCGGCGATCTAGCCCTCGACCCCACCTGGGCGGGCTTCTGGAAGGCCCGCGTCGCCGAAGGTCACGCATTCGGCAGTCACACCTGGCGGCATGGCGCCTTCCGCCAGGACGAGGCCGACGGGAAAGTGGTCTATCGCCTGATGGACGGCAACCAGATCCGCCTGGACGCCAGCCAGATCTGCGCCGAACTCAAGCAACCCGACACCCGCTTCGCCGAACTCACCGGTCGCAAACTCGATCCGCTGTGGCGCGCCCCTGGCGGCCGCACCACCCCGAACACCCTCAAGGCGGCTGAAGCCTGCGGCTATCGCCACGTCGGTTGGGCGCCGGCCGGTTTTCTGGGCGACGAACTGCCGTCGGACGCCTATCCCAACGAAACCCTGCTCAAGCGCGCCCTCGCCCGCATCCGCGACGGCGACATTCTGATGGCCCATCTCGGAATCTGGTCGCGCAAGGAACCGTTCGCGCCCATGCTTGATCCCCTGATCGGCGGTCTCAAGGCCAAGGGCTTCTGCTTCGCCACCATTCCAAGCCGATGATGCAGTTTCTGACCGACCTCTTCGTTTCCACCCAGGGCTGGCTGTTCGACACCTTCGTCCAGCCGGTACTGTTCGCGCTCGGTCTCGCCAGTTTTGTCGAGATGGGCTTCGACGGCGTCGAGTTCGTGCTCCTAGGGTGCATCGAGCTGGCCATCGCCTACACCTTGATGCGCCCGCTCGAAGCCTGGTGGCCAGCCGAGAGATGGGCCGAGCGCCGCGCCGTGCGCGTGGATGTCATCTACTCGGTGCTCAACCGCATGGGCATCGTGCCGCTGGCGGTGTTTGCCCTTCTCGCTCCGGGTTTCATGGAATTCGAAAGCTGGCTGCGCTTTCACGACATCATTCCGCGCCAGCTCGAAGACTGGCTCCCCGGACTCGATTCGCACCCCCTCGCGAGCTTCGTGATCTACCTGGTGATCCTCGACTTCGCCGAGTACTGGCGCCATCGACTGTCCCACACGTTCCGGTGGTGGTGGGCACTGCACGGCATCCACCACTCCCAGCGACAGATGTCGTTCTGGACCGATTCGCGCAATCACCTCCTCGACGACGTGATCGCCGGAGTCTGGTTTGCCTGCCTGTCGCTCGTGATCGGCGTGCCCCCGGGCCACTTCATCGGGCTGCTGATCGCCCTGCGGCTGGTGGAAAACCTTTCCCACACCAATACCCGGCTGGATTTCGGTCCTGTATTCGATTACTTGATCGTCGGTCCGCGCTACCATCGCTGGCATCACGCCATCGACCTGCCGGCCAACCGACGCTTTCGTTACGGCTGCAACTTTGCGATCCTGCTGCCGATCTGGGACATCCTGTTCGGCACGCTTTACCTCGAGAAAGGGCTGCCGCCCACCGGCATCCACGAAGCCAGCCCCGAAGAAATCGCTGCCCGCGACAATTTCTGGGCACAGCAACGGCTCGGACTCGTCATGTTCTGGCGGGCCCTGACGCGCCGTACCGAGAAATCCCCGTCAGCCTGAAGCCCGCGCCCCGGCACACACCTCACACGCCGGATCGCGCCCGAGGCGAATCGTGCGCCACTCCATCCCCAGCGCGTCGAGCAGCAACAGCCGCCCGACAAGTGGCTCGCCGCAACCAGCCAGCAGCTTGAGTGCCTCGGCAGCCTGCATTGCCCCGACGATGCCGGTGATCGGCGCGAACACCCCCATCACCGCGCAGCGCACTTCCTCGACATCCTCCCCTTCGGGAAACAGACAGTGGTAGCACGGGCTGGTCGGCTGACGCAGATCGAAGACCGACACCTGACCATCAAAACGCACCGCGGCCCCCGACACCAGCGGCTTGCGGTAGGCCACGCACGCACGGTTGATGGCGTGCCGGGTAGCGAAATTGTCGGAACAGTCGAGTACCACGTCGGCCGCCGCCACCTCGGCGTCGAGGGCAGAGCCCTCCAGGCGCCGAGCAAGCGGAATGACACGCGCCTCGGGGTTGAGGCGCGTCAGCGCGTCGCGTCCGGAGTCGACCTTGGGGCGACCGACACTCGCCTGCGTGTGCAGGATCTGCCGCTGCAGGTTGGTCAGATCGACCGTATCGCCATCGGCAAGCACCAGTGTGCCGACACCCGCCGCGGCCAGGTACATCGCAGCCGGCGACCCCAGACCACCGGCACCCACCACCAGCACGCGGGCCGCGACGATCGCGTCCTGCCCCTCGATACCGATTTGCGGTAGAAGAATATGGCGCGAGTAGCGCAACAGCTGATCGTCGTTCATCGGGAGCTGAGATTAAGGAAGCCTCACCCAGAGATGGGTGAAGAAGCCTATTTGAAGTCGCGCAGATCCGGCGGCGTGTCGTCGTGATCGCCGTGCGGGTGCAAGGCGTAGGCCTGGATGTACACCTCGTGGGACTGCTTGATCAACCGTTCGGGCGACCGCAGGTTATGCACCTGCGTATCCTCGACGTAATAGATCAGCGCCCGGTGAAGCCGCACCAACAGCGAACGATCGAGATGAAACCCCGCGCCCACCAGAGCCTCGTCGAGCAACTGAAGCGTGTAGTCGAGGACATTGTAATGCACCACCAGGGAACGCTCGTCCCGACCGTCCTCGACCCGCACGCCACGTAGCGCTGCCAGGGAGCGCCGCGCCTGCAGGATCTGGCCGGGAGGAAACGCCTTGAAGCGGATCTCCCGCGACTTGGCGATATCCCCGGCACCGCGGGGAGTGGCGCCGTCGTGCTTGCGTCCCGCCAGCTTGTAGGCTGTCTCCCGTCGCATGTCGCCCCCGGCTCGTGTTGAATTACTTCCCGCTATTCTGGAGGATTTGCAGGCCCTTGAGCAAATTGACCGCCTGAGCGAGCTGGTAGTCGTCCTTGCCCGCGATCTCGAAAGGCGGTTTCATGTCGTCGACCTCGTCCTTCGGCTTGTCCTTGCTCTTGGGCGCGGCATCCTTCTTCGGCGCGGTGGGCGCCGGTTCGACGACCTTCGGCACCTCAGGCTCCTTGCCGTTGCCCAGGTGGCGATCCAGGTCGGCCTCGCGCAGCCGCTCGCGGGACGAGCCGCCCGGCGTCTCTTCGACGATGATGTCGGGCACGATGCCCTTGGCCTGGATCGAGCGGCCGCTGGGGGTGAAGTAACGGGCCGTGGTGAGCTTGATCGCGGCGTTGCTGTTGAGCGGCAGGATGGTCTGCACCGACCCCTTACCGAAGCTCTGCGTGCCCATCACCACCGCGCGCTTGTGATCCTGCAGGGCACCGGCGACGATCTCCGAGGCGGAGGCCGAACCGCCATTGACCAGCACCACCATCGGCACCGTCTTGATCGAGGCCGGCACGTTGCGGATGAAGTCGTCGCGCGAACCACGCAGGTAATCCTCGGGTGCGGCCATGTACTTGCGTTTCGCGTCCTCGGCGCGCCCATCGGTGGACACCACCAGCGCCCCCGGCGGCAGGAAGGCCGCCGACACGCCCACCGCGCCATGCAGCAGGCCGCCCGGATCGTTGCGCAGGTCGAGCACCAGGCCTTTGAGCTCGCCCTGCTTAACGAGACGATCCAGGTGCTGGACAAGGGACGCCGCGGTCTGCTCCTGGAACTGCACGACGCGCACGTAGCCGTAACCCGGCTCGACGAGCTTCGACTTGACGCTCTGCACCTTGATGACTTCGCGCGTGAGCGTAACCACGATCGGCTTGGCCTCGCCCTTGCGCATGATCGTGAGCACGATGCTGGTCTTTGGCTTGCCGCGCATGCGCTTGACCGCGTCGTTGAGGGACATGCCTTTCACCAGCGTATCGTCGAGCTTGATGATGAGATCACCCGCCTTGACGCCCGCCCGGAACGCCGGGGTGTCCTCGATGGGCGAGATCACCTTGACGTAGCCGTCCTCCGAGCCGACCTCGATGCCAAGCCCGCCGAACTCGCCCTGGGTGCCCACCTGCAGCTCCTTGAACGCCTCGGCGTCCAGGTAGGCCGAGTGCGGATCGAGGTTCGACAACATGCCGCTGATGGCATAGGTGATCAGCTTCTTGTCCTCGACCGGCTCCACATAGCCCTGCTTGATGGCATTGAAGACGTCAGCGAGATTGCGCAACTCCTCGACCGGCAGCGGCGCCAGTGGCGATTTGTCGGCATTGGCCGAGAAGTTGAGACTGATCAGAACCCCGGCACACAGCCCCGTGAACACCAGGCCGGCCTGTTGCAGTTTGCTGCGCATAAAGTCTCCGTCGAGGCGCCGGCCCGAAGACCGCAATACGCCAGTGCCTGCCAGCAATCGGACAGGCCATCAAAAACGGGAAGAGTATAAACCGGAATGCTTCCCACCCATTCCGTATGAAACCGGGCCACCCGGGCTGAGGCGCGCCGCCCGCACCGTCGCCGCGAAAGATGTTATTTTATAATATTAGACGTACTCGACACTCGCCATCGCCTCCGTGAAAACCCCGACGCCCGACCTCATCGCCAACCAGGAACACATCGAGACCGCAGCCCGGGCCTTGAAGGCGATCTCTCACCCCCTGCGCCTGAAGATCCTGTGCGTGATCGGCGGCGACGAGGCCTGCGTCCAGGATATCGTCGATGCCGTCGGGACGTCCCAGAGCAACATTTCCCAGCATCTCGCCATCTTGCGCGACAAGGACGTGCTGCTCACCCGCAAGGACGCCAACCGGGTTTTCTACCGGGTCGGCGACCCCCGTACGCTGCAGCTCATCGCGATGATGCGCGAGGTCTTCTGCGGCGACAGCAAAGAATAATCCGTTCCACCCACCCCCGGAGTTTCGTTTCGTGGAATTCATCCAGCAAAACTGGTACTGGGCCGCGCTGGCCGCGGTCAGCGGCACCATGCTCGTCGTCACTTCGCTGCGCGGCGGCAAGGGGCTCTCCCCGGCACAGGCCACCGCGCTCATCAACCGCGAGGACGCGCAGGTCATCGACGTGCGCGAAGCCAGCGAGTTTTCTACCGGCCACCTCCTCAATGCACGCCACATCCCCCTGAGCGATCTCGAAAAGCGCCTCGGCGAACTCGAAAAGTTCAAGGACAAGCCTGTTATCCTCAACTGCCAGAGCGGCAACCGCTCGGCCGCCGGGTGCACCCTCTTGCGCAAGGCCGGTTTCAGCAACGTTCATAACCTCGAAGGCGGCATCGCGGCTTGGGAACAGGCGGGCATGCCCATCAGCCGGAAGAAGAAATGACCACTCAACCCAAAATCCTGATGTACGCCACGGCCGTGTGCCCCTACTGCGTCCGTGCCGAGGGCCTGCTACGCCGCAAGGGCGTCACCGAGATCGAGAAAGTGCGCATCGACACCGACCCGGTCCGCCGCGACGAGATGATGGAACGTACCGGCCGCCGTACCGTGCCGCAGATCTACATCGGTGATTTCCATGTCGGTGGCTGCGACGACCTGTTCGCCCTCGATCACGCCGGCAAGCTCGACCCGCTGCTGCGCGGCGAAGCCATCTGACCCCATCCGAACACCCGTTTCTCAACCGGAAAAAACCACCATGTCCGAAAACGCCCAACCCGTATTCTCCATCGAAAAGCTCTACGTCAAGGATCTGTCCGTCGAGGTGCCCAACGCCCCGCAGATCTACCTCGAACGCGAGGCCCCCCAGATCAACGTCCAGCTGCGCACCGAAGGCAACGGCATCGACGAAGGCGTCTTCGAAGTGAACCTCACCGTCACCGTGACCGCCACGCTGCCCGAAGACAAGACCGTCTTCCTCATCGAAGTGGCCCAGTGCGGCATCTTCCAGATTCGCAACGTTCCCCAGGAAGATCTCGAGCCGATCATGATGATCGGCTGTGCCAACATCCTCTTCCCGTACGCGCGCGAAGCGATCTCCGATGCCGTCACCCGTGCCGGCTTCCAGCCCGTGCTGCTCGCCCCGGTCAACTTCGAGGCGATGTTCCAGCAAAACCGCCAGCAAGCCGCCGGCACCGACGTTCCCGTTCAGTAATGAAGACGCGCCGCCGTATCGCTGCGGCGCTGCTCGGCCTGCCGTTCGCCCTGGCAGCGGCAGGCGCCTGCGCCTCGGATTTCCGCTCCCTCGCCGAACCGGCCATCCTCTACGATGCCCCGTCGAAGCAGGGCAAGCCGCTTTTCGTGATCCAGCGCTACACGCCCGTCGAAATGGTCGTGAACATTGATCGCTGGGTCAAGGTGCGCGAACCGGCCGGCAGTCTGCTGTGGCTGGAACGCCGCCAGCTTTCCGACAAACGCACGGTGATCGTCACCGCTGCCCGCGCCGACATCCGCCAGAAACCCGACGCCAACGCGGCGCTGGCCTTCGAAGCTGCCAAGGACGTGGTCCTCGAACTCGGCGACAAGCCGCCCGCCGATGGCTGGGTCGGCGTCCGCCATCGTGACGGCACCGCGGGTTTCGTCCGCATCAATCAGGTCTGGGGGCTGTAAGCACATGCGCATCGCCGTCTTCGGTGCCGGAGCGTGGGGCACCGCCCTCGCCCTCGCCTTCAGTCGCGGCCACGACGTCGTCCTGTGGAGCCGCGAGGCCGACGAGATCGCTGCCCTGAGCGCCCATCGAGAAAATCGTCGCTACCTCCCCGGCATCCCGCTCCCGGCGGGCCTGCAGCTGACCGACTCGCTCGTGCTCGCCGCCCAGGCCGATCTGCATCTCGTCGTCACTCCGCTCGCCGGACTGCGCGCCACGGCGCGTGCGCTGCGTGCCGCGGCGCCCGACACGCCGCTGCTGTGGGCCTGCAAAGGCCTCGAGGCGGGAAGCGCAAAACTGCCACACCAGATCGTCGCCGAAGAACTGGGCGAAGCCGCGCCGGCCGGCGTCCTCACCGGCCCGAGCTTCGCTGCCGAAGTTGCCCAGGGCCTGCCTGCCGCCGTGACGATCGCAGCCCGCGACATCGAATTCGCCCGCCACTGGGTACAGGCCCTGCACAACAACCGGCTGCGCCTCTATGCCAACGATGATCTCGTCGGCGCGGAAGTGGGCGGCGCGGTCAAGAACGTCATGGCCATCGCTGCCGGCGTCGCCGACGGCATGGGTTTCGGCCTCAACGCCCGCGCCGCACTGATCACCCGCGGACTGGCCGAGATCACCCGCCTCGGCCTCGCGCTGGGCGCCCGTCGCGATACCTTCATGGGGCTCGCGGGTCTGGGCGATCTGGTACTCACCTGCACCGGCGATCTCTCGCGCAATCGACGGGTCGGCCTGATGCTCGCCGAAGGCAAGACCCTTCCGGACATTCTCGCCGCGCTGGGCCATGTCGCCGAAGGCGTCAGCACCACCCGCGAAGTGGCCGCCCTCGCCGCCCGCCTGGGGGTCGACATGCCGATCACCAGCGCCGTCGATGGCGTGCTCGGTGGCACGCTGTCGGCCCGCGAGGCCGTCGAGCAACTGCTCGCGCGCGATCCGAAGCAGGAGTAGGCGGCTCCGGCGTCAGCGGCGCAAACCCGCCTCAGGCGCCGCCATCGAAACCGGTCTGGCGCCAGGCTTCGAACACCACGACCGCAGCGGCATTCGACAGGTTGAGGCTGCGGTTGCCCGGGCGCATCGGGATCTTCAGGCGCCGCGCGTCATCGAATTCCGCGTGCAATGCCGCCGGCAAACCGCAGGACTCCGATCCGAAGACGAACACATCGCCCGCCTCGAACGCCACATCGGAATATCGCCGCCCACCGTGCGAGGTCAGCGCGAAGATGCGGTGTCCGGCGAAGTGCGCACGGCAGCTCGGCCAGTCCTCATGCAAGGTGACCACCGCCATGTCGCGGTAATCCAGGCCGGCACGCACCAACTGCTTCTCCTCGAGGGTGAAGCCGAGCGGTTTGACGAGGTGCAGGCGCGCGCCGGAGTTCGCACACATGCGCATAATGTTGCCGGTGTTGGGAGGAATCTCCGGCTGATGAAGGACGACATGGAACATGGGCGCGGATTGTGCCCCCACCACTGGCCGCGATCAAGCCGGCGCCGGCGTCCGGGCGAGGATCCGATTCTCCACCCGGATCGCGCCGGCGGCTTTCAGGGCACGCGCCAGCTCGAAGAGCGTCGCCCCTGTCGTCATCACGTCGTCGACCACCACCACGCGCTTGCCCGCCAGGTCGCCAGTGACCCGAAACGCACCTCGCACGTTGGCGGCCCGCGCTTTCCACGGCAGGCTCGCCTGGGCTACGGTATCCACGTCGCGCTCGACGGCATCGAGCAGTACCGGCAGCCCCCACGCCCGGGCGAGGGGCCGCGCCAGCTCGCCCGCCTGATTGAAACCTCGCGTCCGCAGACGCAGTGGATGAAGCGGCATCGGCACCACCACGTCGCCGGCGGGAACCGGCAACGCCAGCATCAAGTCGACGAAAAGTCGCGACACAGCGAGTCGATGCCCGTACTTGAGCGCCTGCACGAGCTTGTCGACCGGAAACGCGTAATCGAGCGCCGCCCGACTGGCGTCGAAAGTCGGCGCTTCGCGCAGACAGGCGCCACACACCGCCCCGTGAGGCTGCGCAATCGCGCAAACCGGGCAGCGCGGGATGTCCGCGCCCGGCAAGGCATCCCAGCACGCTGGACACAGCACCGCGCTGCCGCTGCCCGCGCCGCAGGCAAAACAGTGTTGCGGCAGAATCGCCGCGAGGGCGGACTCCATGACCGCCGCCATTCGGCCGCCTTGCCGGCCAACTGCCTGATTTGACAAATCCAGACCCCTTCGGGGAAACTAAAAGGCTTCGTAATTTTGAATTACAGCCAAAATAAGGGTGCATGACAATGACCGCCACCGCCGCCTGCGCAGAGAGCGCCGCCCCCAACGCCGCAGCCAACCCGTCGCCCCGCAAGCGCTGGACCGTCGCTGAAGTCGAAGCCCTGTTCGCGCTGCCCTTCAACGATCTGCTGTTCCGCGCCCAGCAGGTGCATCGCGAACATTTCGACCCCAATGCCGTCCAGCGTTCCACGCTGCTGTCGATCAAGACCGGCGGTTGCTCCGAAGATTGCGGCTACTGCTCCCAGTCGTCCCGCTACGACACCGGCCTCGAAAAGGAAACCCTGCTGCCGATCGGCGAAGTCCTCGAGAACGCTCGCGCCGCCAAGGCCAAGGGCGCGACCCGCTTCTGCATGGGCGCCGCCTGGCGCGGCCCGAAGGAAAAAGACCTCGCTCCGGTGCTCGACATGGTGCGCGAAGTGAAGGCCCTCGGCCTCGAAACCTGCGTCACCCTCGGCATGCTCAAGGACGGCCAGGCCGAGAGGCTCAAGGAAGCCGGTCTCGACTACTACAACCACAACATCGACACCTCGCCCGAATTCTACGGCCAGATCATCACCACCCACACGCTGCAGGACCGCCTCGACACCCTCGAGAAGGTGCGCGACGCCGGCATCAACGTGTGCTGCGGCGGCATTGTCGGTCTCGGCGAAACCAAAAAGAGCCGTGCTGCGCTGATCGCCGAGCTGGCGAACATGAATCCCCCGCCGGATTCCGTGCCCATCAACAATCTGGTCCAGATCGAAGGCACCCCGCTGGGCAATGCGGAAGCCATCGACCCCTTCGACTTCGTCCGCGTCGTTGCCGCTGCGCGCATCACCATGCCCGAAAGCTACGTGCGCCTGTCCGCCGGCCGCCAGGAACTCGGCGACGGCTTCCAGGCCCTGTGCTTCATGGCCGGTGCCAACTCGATGTTCTACGGTGATCGCCTCCTCACCACCGACAACCCCGACGCCGACGCCGACGACAAGCTTTTCGCCCGTCTGGGCCTCAAGTCGGTCTGAGCCTCGCGCCGCACCCAGCCCATGACCGCGCCCGACTTCCAGCTCGACCCGCGTCTCGTACGTCGTCGCGCCGGACGGGCTGCGGAGCGCTACGCCGGCGTCGACACCCTCGCACGGGAAGTCTCCCGGCGCATGGGCGAGCGACTCGACTACATTCGCATCGCTCCACGGCGCATCCTCGATCTCGGCTGCGGCCCGGGCGCCGATCTCGCCACCTTCGCCCAACGCTATCCCGGCATCTCCCGCGTCGCGATCGATTCCGCACCGGCGATGCTCGCCCAGGCCCGTGGTGACACCGGTCTGCTCAAGCGCCTGATGCGCTTCGGCAAGCCCGCCGAGCCGGATTTCATCTGCGCCGACGCCAGCGCCCTGCCCCTTGCCCGCGGCAGCGTGTCCCTCGCGTGGTCGAACCTCATGCTGCAGTTCCTGCACGACCCTTTGCCCGCGCTGAAGGAAATCCACCGCGTGCTCGAAGTTGGCGGCATGCTGATGTTCTCGACGCTCGGCCCGGACACCTTGAAGGAACTCCGTGCCGCCCTGCCGCCCTCGGATGCCGAACATCTCCACCGCTTCATCGACATGCACGACCTCGGTGACGCCCTCGTCGGAGCCGGCTTTGCCGACCCGGTGATGGACATGGACATGCTCACCGTCACCTACACCCATCTCGACGACCTGTTCCAGGACCTGCGCGCCAGCGGCTCCGCCAATGCCGCGCTCAGCCGTCCCCGCGGCCTGGTCGGCAAGGGCCACTGGCAGCAGCTACGCTCGAACTACGAGCGACTGCGGCGCGACGGCCGCCTCCCGGCCACCGTCGAAGTCGTCTATGGCCACGCCTGGAAAACCGCGCCCAAGGTCGCCGAGGACGGGCGCGCCATCGTCCGCTTCCAGCCCAAACCCACCTGAACGATGCCCCCCATCTGGCTGTTCGATCTCGACAACACGCTGCACAACGCCAGCCCGCACATCTTCCCGCACATCAACCGCAGCATGACGGCTTACCTCATGCGGCACCTGGATCTCGACGAACCCACGGCCAACCGCCTGCGTCTCGACTACTGGCGGCGTTACGGCGCCACCCTCACCGGCCTGATCCGCCACCACGGCACCGATCCGCGGCACTTCCTGCACGAAACCCACCAGTTTCCCGACCTCAACCGGATGGTGGTGTTCGACAACGCCCTGCGTCACATGCTGCGTCGCCTGCCCGGACGCAAGCTCGTGTTCTCCAACGGCCCCCGGCGCTACGCCGAAGCGGTGCTCGACGTGATGGGCATTCGCCACCATTTCGACGACGTCTATGCCGTCGAGCAGATGCGTTTTCACCCCAAACCCCGCATCCGCGGCTTCCATCACCTGCTGCGGGACCACCGCCTCGACCCTTCGCGCTGCATCCTCGTCGAAGACAGCGCCGAGAACCTGCGCACGGCCAAGCGCCTGGGCATGACCACGGTGTGGATCAGTCGCAGCCTGCGCAAGCCGCATTTCGTCGATCATCGCCTGCCCACGGTGCTCGACCTCGCGCGCCATGCGATGCGCCGCAGCGCTTCGGAGTAAAATGCCGGATTCCGCTTCAAGCGTCACCGCCTTCGAGTCCCAACGCCATGACCACTGCCCAGACTGAGAACCTCAACATCGCGGCCTTCGACCACATGCCCTCGCCCGAGGAGATCGTCTCCCGCGTGCCACTGACCGACAGCGCCGCCAACGTCGTCCTCGAAGGCCGCCGCACCCTGCAGGCCATCCTCGACCGCAAGGATCCGCGCGTCTTCGTCGTCGTCGGGCCCTGCTCGATCCACGACCCGGTCGCCGGCATCGATTACGCCCGCCGCCTCAAGCAGCTCGCCGACGAAGTGGCCGATACGCTGGTACTGGTGATGCGCGTCTATTTCGAAAAGCCGCGCACCTCCACCGGCTGGAAGGGTTACATCAACGACCCGTACATGGACGATTCCTTCCGCATCGACGAAGGCATGGAAAAAGCCCGGCATTTCCTGCTCCAGGTCAATGAAGTCGGTTTGCCCGCCGCCACCGAAGCCCTCGACCCGATCGCACCGCAGTACTACGGTGACCTGATCGCCTGGACCGCAATCGGTGCCCGCACCTCCGAATCCCAGACCCACCGCGAAATGGCCTCCGGCCTGTCCACCCCGGTCGGCTTCAAGAACGGCACCGACGGCTCCCTCGACGCCGCCGTGAACGGCATCCTCTCCGCGTCGCACCCCCACAGCTTCCTCGGCA
This sequence comes from Zoogloea sp., assembly GCF_041911615.1. GTDB lineage: Bacteria > Pseudomonadota > Gammaproteobacteria > Burkholderiales > Rhodocyclaceae > Zoogloea. The sequence continues at coordinate 33,178 of NZ_JAYROR010000125.1, forward strand.
TCAACGGCCAGGGCCAGTCGTCGATCATCCGCACCCGCGGCAACCCCTACGGCCATGTCGTGCTGCGTGGCGGCGGCGGTCGTCCGAATTACGACACCGTGTCCGTCTCCCTGGCCGAGAAGGCACTCCAGAAAGCCAAGCTGCCGGACAACATCGTCATCGACTGCTCCCACGCCAACTCCTGGAAGAATCCCGAATACCAGCCGCTGGTCATGCGCGATGTCGCCCATCAGATTCGTGAAGGCAACCGCTCCATCGTCGGCCTGATGATCGAAAGCAACATCGAGGCCGGCAGCCAGCCGATTCCCGCCGACCTCGCCCAACTGCGCTACGGCTGCTCGGTGACCGACGCCTGCGTCGACTGGGCCACCACTGAAGCGATGATCCGCAACACCCGCGACATCCTGCGCGACATCCTGCCGAAGCGGAGCCAGGCTTGATGAATCTGGTCGTCCAGGGGCGCAAGCTCGAAACCCGCGCGCTGAAGGAACTCACCACACTCACCGGCTCGGAGGGGGTCGGTCGTCTCGGCCCCAACGCCGTCCGGCTGGTGGGCGCGCGGCCCCACCCCGATCTGGCGGATTACTGCGACGCCCACGCGCTCGATTTCGCCTTCGTCCCCGAAGGGCGCCGGCTGGCCGACTATCGCCTGTTCGTCACCGACATGGACTCGACCCTCATCAGCATCGAGTGCATCGACGAAATCGCCGACATGCAGGGCCTGAAGGCTGAAGTCGCGGCGATCACCGAGGCGGCGATGCGCGGCGAACTGGATTTTCGAGAATCCCTCACCCGCCGAGTCGCGTTGCTCGAAGGCCTGCCCGAAGAAGCCCTCGGTCGGGTTTTCCACGAAAGGTTGCGGCTCAACCCGGGCGCGGAAGCACTGATCTCCGGCCTCAAGCAGGCAGGCATCGTCACGGTGCTGGTTTCGGGCGGTTTCACCTACTTCACCGAGCGCCTGCAGAAGCAGCTTGGTTTCGACTACGCGGTAGCCAACCAGCTCGAAGTCCGCGCGGGCAAGCTCACCGGTCGGGTCAAGGGCGAGATCATCGACGGTGCGGCCAAACGCCACACCCTCGAACTCGTGCGCAAGCACCACGGCTTCGCCCCTGAAACCGTGATCGCCGCGGGCGATGGCGCCAACGATCTGCCAATGCTCGCTGCCGCCGGCGTCGGCATTGCCTATCACGCAAAGCCCGTGGTCCGCGAGAAGACCACCTACGCGCTCAACTACAGCGGCCTCGACGGCATCCTGAACCTGTTTGCGTGACGGCGGAACTGGTGCGACTGGCGTGGGTGCTCCGCAACAGAAAGCCGAAGGGCCCTTCCACGAAGAATCGTCGACCGGTTCGGCGATTCTTCCGCGCGGCCTCCTGCACATTGCTGCCCACGACCAGTGCGGATCGCATATTACCGATGCCATCAGGGTTAATCTGTGGCGCATTCCACATGTCGCAATGCAACATCGATAATTGTCGAAATTCTTTACACTTATTCCATCATTCGGTAGACTGATCGGATGCCTATCAAAAAGACGATCCTCGGCTTTTTTGTAGCGGCCGCGTTCTCGCACGCAGTCGTCGCGGCGGAGCCGGCAGCCAGCTCGCCTGACGACATGCCGCCCGCTTCGGTCTTCGAGCGCTACACCGACTCCATCCGTTCGCTGGTCGATCGAAGCCTGAACTTCCTAGGCGTTCCGTACCGCTTCGGCGGCACCAGCCCGAACACCGGCTTCGACTGCAGCGGCTTCGTCGGCAAGGTGTTTGCCGATGCCCTCGGCTTCGGCCTACCGCGCACGGCGGCCGAAATGGCGCAGACCGGCGAACAGGTCAAGATCAACGATCTCAAGCCGGGCGATCTGGTGTTCTTCAACACCATGCGGCGCGCCTTCTCGCACGTCGGCATCTATCTGGGCAACTACCAGTTCGTCCATGCCCCCTCGGCCGGTGGCGTCGTCCGCGTCGAGGACATGCGGATCAGCTACTGGGCCGCCCGCTACGACGGTGCCCGCCGCGTCCTGCCCAACACCCCCCCGCGCCAGACCCAGACCAACTGATCGCCGCCCGCGCGCGATCCATCTCGGCAGCCCCTCGACTGCGATCATGGCTCCCGTGACGACATGATCCCCTGGCTCGGCGACCGACCCGATTTTCCCTCCGCATCCCGCGCCCTGCGAGATCCCAACGGCCTGCTCGCCGCCGGGGGCGCGCTGACGCCCGACTGGCTGCTGGCAGCCTATCGGCGCGGCATCTTTCCGTGGTTCAACGAGGGCGAGCCGATACTCTGGTGGAGTCCGGACCCCCGCATGGTGGTCTTCCCCGGCCAGATCCGCATCACCCGCTCGCTACGCAAGACGCTGCGCAACGGTCGCTACGAAGTCCGGCTCGACAGCGACTTCGCGGCCGTCATCCACGCCTGCGCTGGCGTGCGCAAGTCTGGCCCCGGCACGTGGATCACCTCCGACATCGAGGCGGCGTATATCCGCATGCACGCGCTAGGCTACGCCCATTCGGTGGAAACCTGGATGGATGGCAAACTCGTCGGCGGCCTCTACGGCATGGCACTCGGACGCGCCTTTTACGGCGAATCCATGTTCAGCCTGCGCACCGACGCCTCAAAGATCGCCTTCGCCCACCTCGCGCGGTTTCTTGAGCAACACGATTTTCGCGTGCTAGATTGTCAGATGACGACCGCCCATCTGGCCTCCCTGGGCGGACGCGAAATCTCCCGGGCACTATTCGTGAACATGCTGGACACCGTCACCCGCGACGGCATGCCGCCTGGGCGCTGGCCAATCAACGGAGCCCAAGCCCCCTGGACGTAGCGCGCGATGCTCAAGGATTACCCCTACTCCCTGCTGCAGTTCTACGCCACGGCGCCGTATGCCTGCTCCTACCTGCCCGAGCGCCAGGCGCGCTCGCAAGTCGCCACTCCCAGTCACCTGATCGACACGCCGCTCTACAGCGAGCTCGTGCGCAGCGGCTTCCGGCGCAGTGGCATCTTCACCTACCGGCCTTATTGCGACGCTTGCCGCTCATGCGTGCCGGTTCGCATCCCGGTGAGCAGCTTCACCCCAAACCGCAGTCAGCGCCGCGCCTGGAGCGCACACGCCCACCTGCTCCCACGGGAAACCTCCCTCGAGTTCATCGAGGAGCACTACAACCTTTACCAGCGCTACCAGGGCAGTCGCCATGCGGGCGGCGGCATGGATCAGGACAACCGCGAGCAGTACGCCCACTTCCTGCTGCAAAGCCACGTGGACAGCCGCCTGATCGAATTCCGCGAAGGCGGCATCCTGCGCATGGTGAGCGTCATCGACTGCCTGACCGACGGGCTGTCCAGCGTCTACACCTTCTACGACCCCGAGGTCACCGGAGGCAGCCTGGGCACCTTCGGCATCCTTTGGCAGATCGAAGTCTGCCGCGAACTCAACCTGCCTTACCTGTACCTCGGCTACTGGATCCGCGACAGCCGCAAGATGGCCTACAAGGCCCGCTTCCGCCCGATCGAAGGGCGCATCGGCGGCCAGTGGCGCCCGCTTTCCGACGCCGACCTGGCGCGCCTCGACTGACCCCACCCATGCCACGCTTTCCCATCGCGCTCGTCGCGGCGCCGATTCTCGCCTGCGCCTGCGCTGCCCACGCCATGCCCGGCCTCGACGACTTCTCCACCTCGCCCCACCGCGACTGGCTGGTCGTCTCAGGCGCCTCCCACCACTTCCAGCCCGACCGGCGCGACTGGCGCGAAGTCAATCCGGGCATCGGTGCCGAGCGTGAATTCACCGGCACCGCCTGGGTCGCGTCGGCGGGCTATTTCCGCAACAGCTACGACCGCAACACCTTCTACCTCGGCGGTCGCTGGATGCCGCTCGAAGCCGGCCCGTTCCGCCTGGGCGCCTTTGGTCTGCTCGCCACCGGCTATCCGTCACCGATTCTCGTCCTACCGGCGGTGTCGGCCCAGATCGGACGCGTCGGTGCCAATCTGGTCGCCCTGCCGAACCTGCCGGGCTACAGCGGCTATCTCGGACTGCAGGTCCGCATCGCGGTGGATTGATCGAAGAAACAAGACTTTGCCGCACTGCGGTAGAATGGCTGATGCTCTACGAAATCGCCCGCCCGGTGCTGTTTTCCCTCGATCCGGAAACCGCCCACGAAACCACCCTCGCCGGCCTCAACCTGGCTGGCCGCCTGCTTCCCGCCGCTCGTCCACTTCAGGCCAATCCGGTCGAAGTCATGGGGCTGCAGTTTCCCAACCGCATCGGTCTCGCCGCCGGCCTCGACAAGAACGGTGAAGCCATCGACGGCCTCGCCCGTCTGGGTTTCGGCTTCATCGAGATCGGCACGATCACGCCCCGCGCCCAGCCCGGCAACCCCAAGCCGCGCATGTTCCGGCTGCCCGAAGTCAAGGGCGTCATCAACCGCATGGGTTTCAACAACCACGGTATCGACGCCCTGATCGGCAACGTGCAACAGATGAAGTACCGCGGCATCCTCGGGATCAACATCGGCAAGAACGCCGACACCCCCATCGAGCGCGCCGCCGACGACTACCTGGCCTGCCTCGACAAGGCCTACCCCCTGGCGAGCTACGTCACCGTCAACATTTCATCGCCCAACACCAAGAACCTGCGCCAGCTGCAGGGCGAATCCGAACTCGACGCCCTCCTCGGCCAGCTCAAGGCCCGCCAGGCCCAGCTCGCAGACAAGCACGGCCGCTACGTGCCGATCACCCTCAAGATCGCCCCCGATCTCGACGACGCCCAGATCACCAACATCGCCGACGCCCTGCGTCGTCACCGCATCGACGCGGTGATCGCCACCAACACCACGCTGGCCCGCGACAAGGTGCAGGGCATCCGCTACGGCGATCAGGCGGGCGGACTCTCCGGCGCACCGCTGTTCGAGGCCTCCACCGCGGTCGTCGCGGCGCTGGCCAGGGCGCTCCAGAACGAACTGCCGATCATCGCCGCCGGTGGCGTGCTGAACGGTCGTCAGGCCCGCGCCAAGCTCGAGGCTGGGGCCAGACTGGTGCAGCTCTACAGCGGCCTCGTCTATCGCGGTCCAGCCCTGGTCCGCGAAGCGGTCTCCGAGACCCGCGACTACCCATGACCCGACGCGCGGCCTCCCGTCCCCCGCGTTCGGCAGGCTTGAGTGCCCTGCCGTCCCGGCGGGATAATCCGCGCCTTGAACGACCGTCCGGCCCCATCGCCCTCCGACCATCATGACCAGCTACCTCTTCGTGATCCTCGGCGCTGTTCTCGTGAACAATGTCGTCCTGGTTCGCATCCTCGGTCTATGCCCGTTCATGGGCGTCTCGAAGAAGCTCGACGCCGCCGTGGGGATGGGGGCGGCCACCACCTTCGTGCTCACGCTGGGCTGCGGCACCAGCTACCTCATCGATCATTACGTGCTGATCCCCGCTGGCGTCGAATACCTCAGGACGCTGGCCTTCATCGTCATCATCGCGGCCATCGTGCAGGTCACCGAACTCGTCATCGAAAAGACCAGTCCCGTGATGTACCAGGTGCTGGGCATCTACCTCCCGCTCATCACCACCAACTGCGCGGTGCTGGGCGTGCCGCTGCTCAACGTGTCGATGCGCCACGATCTGCTCGAATCGCTGGTGTTCGGCTTTGGCAGCTCGGTCGGCTTCTCCCTCGCGCTGGTGCTGTTCGCGGGCATCCGCGAACGCCTGGACGGCGCCGACGTTCCGGCGCCTTTCAAAGGCACCGCCATCGCGATGGTCACGGGCGGCCTGATGAGTCTCGCCTTCATGGGCTTTGCCGGTCTCGACAAGTACCGCTGACATCATGCTATCCGCCCTCCTGATCATGGCCGGCGTCGCCATCGTCCTCGGCGCCCTGCTCGGATTTGCCTCGATCAAGTTCAAGGTCGAGGGTGACCCGCTGGTCGACAAGATCGACGCCATCCTGCCGCAGACCCAGTGCGGGCAGTGCGGTTTTCCCGGCTGCCGCCCCTATGCCACGGCCATCGCCAGCGGCGAGGCGGAAATCAACCAGTGCCCGCCCGGCGGTGAGGAAGGCATCCGCAAGCTGGCCGACCTGCTCGGTCGCGAAGTGAAGCCGCTGTCCGAGGAGCACGGTGTCGAGAAGCCCAAATCCGTCGCCGTCATCGACGAGCAGACCTGCATCGGCTGCACCCTGTGCATCCAGGCCTGCCCGGTGGACGCCATCGTCGGCGCCGCCAAGCAACTGCACACGGTCGTCGCAGCCGACTGCACCGGCTGCGAACTCTGCCTGGCGCCCTGCCCCGTCGACTGCATCGCAATGGCGCCCATCGCCGAAACCGTCGACACCTGGAAGTGGCGTTATCCGGTCGTCGAAATCAAGGCCGCCGCCTGACCGAGGCCCGAGATGCTGCGCAAACTGTTCAAATTCCATGGCGGCGTGAAGCCGCAGACCCACAAGAACGCCTCGACGGCGGCGGCGATCGCGCCGGTCCCGCTACCGGACCGCCTCGTGATTCCGCTCCACCAGGCTGTCGGCGGTCATCCACGGCCACTGGTCGCGCCGGGGGACACGGTACTCAAGGGGCAGCGCATCGGCGGCGCCGACGGCAGCCTGTCGTCCGCCGTCCACGCCTCCACGTCGGGCGTCGTGCGCGACGTGACGCAGGCCGTCATGCCCCACACCTCCGGCCTGTCCACCCTGTCGGTCATCATCGAACCCGATGGCGCCGACACCTGGGGCGAGCTCGACAAAGTGAACTACCTCGCCACCCCACCGGACGAGCTGCGCGATTTCCTGCGCGACGCCGGCGTGGTCGGTCTCGGTGGCGCGGTCTTCCCCAGCTACGCCAAGCTCAAGCCCGGCAAGGAAGGCAAGCTGCGCACCCTCGTCATCAACGGCGCCGAGTGCGAACCCTTCATCACCTGTGACGACCTGCTGATGCGCGAGCGCGCCCCCGAAATGCTCAAGGGGATCGTCGCCATGCGCCATCTGCTGCAGGCCGACGAAGTCCTCATCGGCATCGAGGACAACAAGCCCGAAGCCGTCGCAGCGGTGCAGGCCGCCATTGCCGCTGCGGGCGTCCAGGGCATCGAGGCCGTCGCCATCCCCACGCGCTATCCGGCGGGTGGGGCCAAACAATTGATCCGCGTGCTGACCGGCATCGAGGTTCCCCACGGGCGCCGCTCCACCGATTTCGGCGTCCAGTGCTTCAACGTCGGTACCGCGTTCAGCATCTACGAGGCACTCGAACTCGGCCGTCCGCTCATTTCGCGGGTGGTCACCGTGGCCGGTAACGTCGAGCGCCCGCGCAACTACGACGTGCTGATCGGCACGCCGATGGATCACGTCGTTCGCCTCGCCGGACCCCGCGCCGACACCGACCGCTACATCATGGGCGGCCCGATGATGGGCGTGCGCCTGCCCGGCTTCGACGTGCCGGTCGTCAAGGCCACCAACTGCATTCTGGTGGGCAGCCCGGCCATGTTCCCGCCGCCGCCGCCCGAAATGCCGTGCATCCGCTGCGGCGAGTGCGCCAAAGCTTGCCCGGCCGATCTGGCGCCGTTCGAAATGTACTGGTTCTCGCGCGCGAAGAACTTCGGCAAGGCGCAGGAATACCATATCTTCGACTGCATCGAATGCGGCTGCTGCAGTTTCGTCTGCCCATCGCACATTCCGCTGGTGGATTACTTCCGCTTCTCGAAAAGCGAGATCTGGGCGCGCGAGCGCGACAAGAGCGCTTCCGACACCGCACGCGAACGCTTCGAATTCAAGAACTTCCGCCAGGACCGCGAGAAGCAGGAAAAGGCCGAAAAGCTCGCCGCCAAGGCAGCCGCCACCCGCGAGAAGGTCGCCACCGAAGGCGCCGCTCCAGCCGGCGCAGCGGGTGGCGCCGAGGCGCCCGCCAAGCCCAAGCCCTCGGTCGATCCCGCCAAGCTCGCCCTGATCGAAGCCGCGATGGAAAAGGCCCGCCTGCAGCGCGCCCAGGCAACGCCACGCAACACCGACAACCTCGCCGCCGACGTCCAGGCCGACATCGCCGAGATCGACGCCCGCCGGCAAGTCGCCAAGGCACCCGACAACGCGCCGGACGCCTGATCCGGACGTCGCGAATCCCACGAAACATCGATGAACAATTCACCCTTCGTCCGCAAGCCGGCCAGCGTCCAGCGCGTCATGCTGCAGGTGCTGCTGGCCCTCGTGCCCGGCATCGTCGCCTACGTCTGGTTCTTCGGTGCCGGCATCCTGGTGCAGATCGCCCTCGCCTCCGTCGCCGCCCTGGCCGGCGAAGCGGCCATGCTGGCGATCCGCGGCAAGCCCAAGGCACTGTTCCTCACCGACCTGTCGGCCGTCGTCACCGCCTGGCTGATCGCCCTGACCTTCCCGCCCATCGTGCCGTGGTGGCTCACCGTCACCGGCACGCTGCTCGCCATCGTGGTGGTCAAGCAGCTCTACGGCGGCCTCGGCCAGAACCCTTTCAATCCCGCGATGGCCGCCTTTTGCCTGATGATCGTCGCCTACCCGGCGCTGATGTCCCAGTGGCCCGCTGCCGGCCAGCTGGATTTCGGCACCCAGCTGAAGCTGATCTTCGGCGGTCTGCGCGAGGTGGACGCGATCACCGGCGCCACGCCGCTCGATGCGCTGCGCACCGCCCTGCGCAGCGCCGCCAACCCCGAATCCAGCCTGCACGGCGTCGCCGCCAGCCATCTGATGGACGGACCGGCCTTCGGCCTGCTGGGCGGCAAAGGCAGCGAATGGATCGTGCTGGGCTATCTGGTCGGCGGCCTGTGGCTGATCCAGCGCCGCATCATCACCTGGCACATCCCGGTCGCGTTCTGCGCCGCGCTGTTCGTCTGCGCCGGCCTCCTGTGGGGCATGCGTCCCGACGGTTTCGCCTCGCCGCTCTTTCATCTGGCTTCGGGTGGCGCGATGCTCGGCGCGTTCTTCATCCTCACCGATCCGGTATCGGGCGCCACCACGCCCAAGGGCAAGCTGCTGTTCGCCGCCGGCGCGGCGGTGCTCACCTACGTGATCCGCGTGTTTGGCGCCTATCCCGACGGCGTCGCCTTCGCCACCCTGCTGATGAACATCCTCGTGCCGATCATCGACATGAACACCCAGGCGCCGGTTTTCGGCCACAAGAAGGATTGAGGCCATGAGCGAACCCACCCTCGCCGGGCTCTCTTCGCGCACCGCGGCCATCATGACCGTCTTCACGCTGGCCTTCACCGCGGTAATGGCAGCCACCTACGAGCTCACCCACGAAGCCATCGAGCAATCGGCCAACGATGAAAAGATGAAGCTGATCACCGAGGTGCTTCCGCCAGACACTTACGACAATCCCCTGCTGGACGATTTCGCGGCGCTCGGCCCCACGCGGGAACTCGGCCTCGAGCGTGGCGGCAAGATCTACCGGGCTCGCAAGGCCGGCGCACCGTCGGCGCTGCTCGTCGAAGCAACCGCGCCCGATGGCTACAGCGGCAACATCGACCTGATCGTCGCCATCCGCGCCGATGGCGACGTGCTGGGCGTGCGCGTCGTCAGCCACCGGGAAACGCCGGGCCTGGGCGATTACATCGACGCCCGCAAGGACAAGAACAAGGCCTCGCCGTGGATCGGCCAGTTCGCTGGCCTCAACCCGGCGCAGCTTCCCCTCGATCGCTGGAAGGTACGCAAGGACGGCGGTGAAATCAGCGCCCACACTGGTGCCACCATCAGCGCCCGGGCCGTCACCAATGCGGTAGCCCGCGCCGCCCGTTTCGTCGGCGCTCACCACGACCGCCTCTTCGCCGCCGAGCGCGGCGATATCCTCTGAACCAGGAGCCCGCCCATGGATCTCCGTAGCTACCGCGAAATCGCCTGGAACGGCTGGTGGAAGCAAAACCCCGGCATCGTCCAGATTCTCGGCCTGTGCCCGACCCTCGCCATCACCACCAGCGTCGTCAACGCCGTCAGCCTGGGCCTCGCCACCGTGCTCGTCATGGCCATGTCGAACCTGGCGGTGGCGCTGCTGCGCAATTTCATCCCCTACGAAATCCGCATTCCGGTCTTCATCCTCGTCATCGCCGCCCTCACCACGGTGGTCGATCTCGCGATGAACGCCTACCTGCACCAGCTCTACCTGGTGCTCGGCATCTTCATTCCGCTGATCGTCACCAACTGCATCGTGCTGGCCCGCGTCGAAGCCTTCGCCGCCAAAAACAGCCCGCTGGCCTCCACCCTCGACGGCGCCGCGATGGGCCTCGGCGCCACGCTGGTGCTCACCGTCCTCGGCGCAATGCGCGAACTCGTCGGCATCGGCACCCTGTTCTCGGGCATCGAAATGGTCATTCCGGGCACCCACGAGATCCACGTGCTCGGTGCCGACTACCCCGGCTTCCTGACCTTCATCCTGCCGCCCGGTGCGTTCTTTGCCCTCGGTTGCCTCATCGCCGGCCGCAACTGGCTGGAAGCCCGCCAGCAGGCGCGCGCCCGACTCACCCGCAGCGCGCCGAGCCCGCAGGAAGCCTGATGGCCGACATGCGCATCGCGGCGGTTGCCGAAGCCTTTCGCCGCCTGCGCGAAGCCAATCCGCACCCGACCACCGAGCTCGAATACGCCAGCCCCTTTCAGCTGCTGGTGGCCGTGGTGCTGTCGGCCCAGGCCACCGACAAGGGGGTGAACATCGCGACCCGCAAGCTCTTCGCCCTCGCCCCCACCCCGGAGGCGATGGCCGACCTGGGCGAAGCCGCGATCGCCGAACAGATCAAGACGATCGGCCTGTTCCGCAACAAGGCGAAGAACACCGCGCTCCTGTCGCGCCAGCTCCTCGAACGCCATGCGGGCGAGGTTCCCAATGATCGCGCCGCCCTCGAGGCGCTGCCCGGCGTGGGCCGCAAGACCGCCAACGTGGTGCTCAACACCATCTTCGGCGAGCCGACGATGGCCGTGGACACCCACATCTTCCGCCTCGCCAATCGCACCGGTCTGGCTCCGGGCAAGGACGTGCTGGAGGTCGAGAAGCGACTGCTCCGTCGCATTCCCAAGGAATACCTGCGCGACGCCCACCACTGGCTGATCCTTCACGGGCGTTACGTCTGCGTCGCCCGCAAGCCCAAATGCGGCGAATGCATCATCCGCGACCTGTGTCTGTTCAAGGACAAGACGGGCACCGGACCGTAGCCGCAATCCCATTCCCACGAGATCAATCCGTCCCCGACGGACGGCAGACCCTTCATCCACCCGCGCGGGCGAATGACCTCGCCCCCACCGAGACCACCGAGCCCATCATGTTCGACCCCTCCCGCGACCAGGCCCGCCAGTTCTTCGTCGAAGCGTGGCGCAAGCACAAGAACCGCGAAGTTCTGACCCAGCTCGAGATCATCGCCGCCGATCTCGTCGCCCATCACCCCGAATACCACGGCCTGCTCGATGACGCTGACGGCATCCACAAGGATTTCAGCGTCGACGACGGTCAGATCAACCCCTTCCTGCATCTCTCGCTCCACCTGGCCATCGAGGAGCAGCTCTCGATCAACCAGCCACCGGGCATCCGCGAAGCCTTCGAACAATGCCAGGCACGGCACGGCGATCGCCACGCCGCCCTCCACGATGTACTCGAATGCCTGGGCGAGACGATCTGGCGTGCCCAGAGGGACAACGCGCCGCTCGATGGATTAACCTATGTCGAATGCGTGAGAAAGCGCGCAGGAAGCTGAATCGGCGGTGATCCCGGCGCGTCAACGAGTCGAAAAGCCCTAAAAACCTGTCGCCACCCGTGAATTAGTTGGATGACAAAAAAACACTTTAGAGGTATTGACAAAAAAATATTTTTGATGTTTAAAGAGTCGACTTTATTTACACTTTTTTGTCAGAATCCGTATCGACTCGCTCAACATACTGTTTCTGAATAGAAAAATATTTGGTACGTATATTGCTAACCGGAGTTGCTTTCACCCCAGAAGGAGCTTCAAAATGCAAATATCACGTGCAAGCCTGTCGGCACTCTTCCTCACCCTGGCCGCCTCCGGCGCCCATGCGACGGTCATCGATACGACCGCCAGCTACGTCGGCGACATCCACAACTTCGGCTATCCCGACACCGCCACCTACGGCCAGACCTTCACCGTCACCGGCACCGATACCGTCCTCAACAGCTTCTCGCTGTACCTCAACGGTGACTACACCCAGGACGTACGCGGCTACATCGGCGCTTGGGACGGCAGCAAGGTCACCAACCTGCTCTACACCAGCAACACCGTCTCGGTGAGCGGCAGCGGCACCCATGAGTTGAGCTTCGCGCCGGGTGGCCTGATGCTCACCGCCGGCGGAACCTACGTCGCCTTCCTGAGCATCTCCGAGCTGCCGATGCAGCCCTTCGCTTACTTCGGGATGCCGGCTGGTGCCGACTCGATTCCCGGCCAGTTCGTGTTCATCAACAACAGCACCAACTTCAGCCAGCTCACCAACACCGCCTGGACGACCAACTGGAGCGGCAACGCCGACGTCTGGTTCAAGGCCGACCTGGGCAGCCCGGTGAGCCAGGTGCCCGAACCCACCAGCCTCGCCCTTGCCAGCGTCGGCCTCGCCGCGCTGCTCGGTCGCCGCAAGGCCGCCCAGGCCTGACCCACGCCCCTCGGGGCACCCGGCCCACGGGCCGGTTATCACCGGGCGTGAGCCTCCGCCCGCATTGCACGCCCGGTGATTAGCTTGTGCATTTTTCTTGGTTCGGTTGAACGCGAGTCGTCCCTAGACTTGCCTCATCCAACGACACTGACCAAGGAAATCCCCATGCAAGCCCGCAAGCTCCTCAGCATTCTCCTCGCCGTCGGCCTCATCGGCAGCGGCAGCGCCCACGCCGACCAGACCCTCCTCAACGTTTCCTACGACCCGACCCGCGAGCTCTATCAGGACTTCAACACCGCCTTCGCCAAGTACTGGAAGAACAAGACCAACGAGACGGTCACCATCAAGCAGTCCCACGGCGGCTCGGGCAAGCAGGCCCGTTCGGTCATCGACGGTCTCGAGGCCGACGTCGTGACCCTCGCCCTCGCCTACGACGTGGACGCCCTGGCCGACAAGGCCAAGCTGATCCCCGCCGACTGGCAGAAGCGCCTGCCGCACAACGCCTCGCCCTACACCTCGACCATCGTCTTCCTGGTGCGTAAGGGCAACCCCAAGCAGATCCGCGACTGGAGCGACCTCGTCAAGCCCGGCGTGGCGGTCATCACCCCCAACCCGAAGACATCCGGCGGCGCCCGCTGGAACTACCTCGCCGCTTGGGGCTACGCCCTCAAGCAACCCGGCGGCAACGACGCCACCGCCAAGGATTTCGTCAAGAAGCTGTTCGCCAACGTCAAGGTGCTCGACTCCGGCGCCCGCGGTGCGACCACCACCTTCGTCGAGCGCGGCATCGGCGACGTGCTGATCGCGTGGGAAAACGAAGCCTACCTGGCGATCAAGGAGCTCGGCCCGGACAAGTTCGACCTCGTCACCCCGTCCGTTTCCATCCTCGCCGAACCCCCAGTCAGCGTCGTGGACAAGGTGGTCGACAAACGCGGCACCCGCAAGCTGGCCACCGCCTACCTCGAATACCTCTACTCGCCGGAAGGCCAGACCATCGCCGGCGACAACTATTACCGCCCGCGCGATCCGAAGATCGCCGCCAAGTACGCCAAGCAGTTCGCGCCGGTCAAACTGTTCACCATCGACGACGTCTTCGGTGGCTGGACCGCCGCCCAGAAGACCCACTTCGCCGACGGCGGCGTGTTCGACCAGATCAACGTCCGCTGACCGTTCGCAGGCAGGCACCCATGCAGCACACCACCCTCATCGTCCCCGGCCTTCACGGTAGCGGCCCCGATCATTGGCAGACCTGGCTCGAGCAGCAACTGCCCGATGCCCGGCGGGTGCCCGACATCGACTGGGAGCGGCCGATCCTCGCCCGCTGGGCCAATGCCGTGCGCGACGCCATCGATGCCTCGCCGGGGCCGGTTTGGGTGGTGGCGCACAGCTTCGGCTGCCTCGCCTCGGTGGTCGCCGCGGCCGACCGCCCCAACCGCGTCGCCGGGTTGATGCTCGTCGCCCCGGCCGACCCGGACCGCTTCACCCCGGGTGGGCTGCGCGACCCCGGCGCCTACCCCGACCAGGCCAGCCTCTCCCAGTGGATTCCGCGCCAAGTGCTCGACGCCCCCAGCCTCGTCGTCGCCAGCACCAACGACCCCTGGGTGCGCCTCTCGTCGGCCGCCTACTGGGCCGAGTGCTGGGGCAGTCACTTGGAGGAAATCGGCGCCGCAGGGCACATCAACGTCGAATCCGGCCACGGCCCCTGGCCGCGCGGCCTGGCCCTGCTGCAAGCCCTGCAGACCGCCTGCGACGATCTGCCCCTGGGCTGCATCGACGAATGGCGGCTCAACCGCCGTGGCCGCCACGGCGCCCTCGCCCGCCTGCGCCACCGCACGCGGCAGGAAACGGGCATCTAGACGCGGCGCGCCGATCCCGCGCCCCCCGCCGGGAGCGGCTGCAAAAAGGCCTCGCCGCGCCCTCCAGCGCCAAGACGTGCAACGCATTTTCGCTGCAAAGCTTTCCACGCTCGGGCTGCAAAACTCAGAAGAATTTGTTGGTTCGGTTGCGTTGGGGGCGGCGCTACAGTCGCCGCTTCACCAGTCATTACGCACCGCACCATGTCCCAGCCCATCACGCCCACGCCCGCCATCGCGCTGCGCGGCGTCACCCGCCGATTCACCGACCCCGGCGGCCAGGTCGTCGGTGTCCGCCCGACCACGCTGGTCGTCCCCGAGGGCGAAATCCACGGAATCATCGGCTTCTCGGGCGCCGGCAAGTCCACCCTGCTGCGCCTCGCCAATCTCCTCGAACGCCCCGACAGCGGCGAGGTGATCGTCCACGGCCAGGATCTCACCCGACTGTCCGCCGCCGAGCTGCGTCGGGCGCGCCACCGCATCGGGATGATCTTCCAGCACTTCAACCTGCTGCATAACCAGACCGTGGCCGAAAACGTGGCCCTGCCGATGCGGATTGCCGGCACCGATCCGGCGCGCATCCGCGATCGGGTCGCCACCTGCCTCGACTTCGTCGGCCTCGCCGAGAAGGCTGACGTTTACCCCGGCCGGCTCTCCGGCGGCCAGAAGCAGCGCGTCGCCATCGCCCGCGCCCTGGCGCCCGAACCCCACGTGCTGCTGGCCGACGAGCCCACTTCGGCCCTCGACCCGCGCACCACACTCGATCTGCTCGACGTGCTGTCCGACGCCAACCGGCGCTTCGGCGTGACGATCCTGCTGGTAAGCCACGAAATGGAGGTGATTCGCCGCCTGTGCCACCGCGTGTCGGTGATGGAGGGCGGCCGCATCGTCGAGCAGCTCGACATCGCTGGCGGCGTCATCCCCGCCGGCTCGCGCCTGGCCGGCTGGCTGGCCGACTTCGGCGCCGTCGGCCCCGCCGCGAGCCCTTCGCCAGGCGTGCGCGAAGCCGATCAGGCCGCGCCGCACCACTTCGCCCTGGAGGCCGCCCATGCCTGAAAACCTCATCGACACCCTGATCGAGCTGCAGCCCGAGATCCTCAAGGCCACCGGCGAAACCCTGTTGATGCTCGCCATCAGCCTGTCGGTCGCCATCGTGCTCGGCGGCGCACTGGGCATCCTGGTGTTCCTCAGCAGCCGCGGCCAATCCCTGGAACGCTTCCGCGTCTTCAATCTGGTCACCAACGGCGTCATCAACGTGGTGCGCAGCTTCCCGTTCATCATCCTGCTGGTCGCCATCTCGCCCTTCACCCGGGTGATCGCCGGTACCTCGATCGGGCCGCTGGCGGCCAGCGTGCCGCTCTCCATCGCCGCCACCTTCTACTTCGCCCGGCTCATCGAGCAGACCCTGCGCGACGTGCCCCGGGGCGTGATCGAGGCCGCCGAAGCGATGGGCGCCTCGCCGCTGCAGATCGTGCGCCACGTGCTGCTGGTCGAGGCCCGCTCCGGGCTGGTGCTGGCCGTCACGGTGCTGGCGGTGAGCTTCCTGTCCTACTCGGCCGTGGCCGGCGTGGTGGGCGGCGGCGGCATCGGCGACCTGGCCATCCGCTACGGCTACTACCGGTTCCAAACCGACGTGATGGTCATCACGGGGTCGCCTCAGAAAACGGAAAAAATCGTACGTTAAGCCGGTTGCAGCGGCCGTAGCGGCCTGAACTTGCCCGCGCCGATCTTGGCGCTGCTGCGCCAGAGGTAATCGCCGGTCAGGTTGATGTGCTCCCAGCCCAGCGGCGACAGGTACTGCAACAGGCCGTCATCGACGGCTTGACCGTGGCCACGCAAGGCGTTCGCGGCCCGCTCCAGGTAAACCGTGTTCCACAGCACGATGGCCGCCGTCACCAGGTTGAGACCGCTGGCGCGGTAGCGCTGCTGC
>NZ_JAYROR010000126.1:0-59447 GCF_041911615.1 Zoogloea sp.
CCCGAGCGCAACTGGTTCCGCGCCCGCGGCGAAGGCAACGCCTATCTGCCCTGGTGGGGCCTGCGCCGCGACGCGGACTGGTCCCGCTACACCCAGGGGTTCTCGGATTGAAGGGGGGAGCACAGATCGGGGGCGGGCTCCTCGCCGCCGCCGTGCTGGCCTTCGCCACCGCCTGCGCCCCGGTTGACGGTGTGTCCGGAGCGGCCGCCCCCACATCCGCTCCGTCGGCCCCTGCCGGCTCCTTCAAGGCTCAGGTGGTAGGCATCCAGTGGATGAATCCGCTGGTACGCCGCGATTACCCTACCGAGTGGCAGTTGTTATGGACGCTGGGTTTGGCGAAGCCGAACAAGAACGACGATATGGTTCGTGAAGACGCAATACACTTTTCCTCCGTTCAGTTCGTCGCGAGAATCGTCTCTAATTTTGGGGGTACGGGTTTTTTCAACAAGATTTTTAAGCTCTACGTCGAGCGCATGTTTCAACCCATCGGCCGCCGCTATGCCATGAACGGCAACTACTTCTACACCGTCCAGCCCAAGGATCGCAGCCGCTGGCGCGAGCTACACGGCATCCACGTGGAGTTCGCCATCCCCGCCGCCGACGCCCTGCCGCCCGAATCCGCCGCGGAGATCGTGCGCAACGCGCTGGATAGCGAGTTCGTCTTTTACCGCGTCCCCGCCCTCTCCACCGCCAACATCCCCGCCGACGTGCGCATCACCGCCGGGGGCGCCAACGCGGGCTTCACCTCCCTGGCCGCCGCCTTCGATTACCTCGAAGCCCACCCGGACAAGACCGTCTGGGTCATGAACTGGGACTCCCCCGACTTCCCCCGGGACGACTCCCTCGCCGAGAACGGGGTGCTCCTGGTGCTCGCCGGCCCCCGCTTCGACACCGGGCGCGAACCCCTCGCCTGGATCGGCCGCCCGGCGGTGCGCAGCGCAGCGGATTTCGAGACCCGGGACGGCCAGTCGCGCGTGACCCAGGCCTGGCGCGCCGCCCTGGGCGCCGCCAGCGACAACGCCGGGGTGAGCCCCGCGCAGCTGGGCTACGTGATCCACGACGCCGGCACGGGCTCGGACGCCGCCAGCGCGCGTATTGGCCGCCTCGCCCAGACCCTCACCGAGAACCTGCCCGAGTTCGACTTCCTGGCCCAGAGCTTCAACACCTCGAAGCTCCTGGGGGACATGCGCGCCGGCGGGGCCCTGACCAACGTCGCCCTCGCGGTAGCCTGGACCCACCAGAAGGGCCAGCCGGTGCTCGTGGCCGGCACCCACGACACCGGGCGCCCGACGCTCACCGTCGTCACCCCGCCGGCCCGCCCGCGCATCGTCGACCCCGAGCGCAACTGGTTCCGCGCCCGTGGCGAGGGCAACGCCTATCTGCCCTGGTGGGGCCTGCGCCGCGACGCAGACTGGTCCCGCTACAGCCAGGGGTTCTCGGATTGAAGGGGGCGGGCGCTGGGTGTGGAAATCCGCGCTCGGTGGCGCGAGGCAGCCTCGATACCTGAACACGCCCCCGCAGGCGCGATCTGGCTGCCGCAACCCGGAATCCGCCGGATACCCGATCAGCGCTTCCGCCTGAGTTGACGCACCCGACTCAAAATATGCGTCTCCCGGGAGGCTTTTTGCACCGCGTTGAGGCATTCGAAAACACCCTTCGTATCCCATAATTTCCAATGCTGGCGCGGGTTTAGCAGGGCGGGTCTTTTTTTGGGTTAGGGTTTTCGCTATAATCCGAAAGTTTTCCGTATTGCGATCTTCGAAGTCTCTTTTATTGAGGTTAGTGGGCCATGAGCGTGGATCAGAAAGTGGATGCGGGTCGGCGCCAGCTGTTGCTGGTGACGTCGGCTGCGGGGGGCGTGGGCGCGGTTGCCGCCGCAGTCCCGTTTGTCGCAAGCCTGACGCCGTCCGAACGTGCCAAGGCAGCCGGTGCGCCGGTTGAAGTGGATATCAGCAAGCTGGCACCGGGTCAGATGATGACCGTCGAGTGGCGCGGCAAGCCGGTGTGGATCATCAACCGCACCAAGGAAATGCTGGATTCGCTGAAAAAGACCGATGGCGAGGTCAGCGATCCGAACTCCGACAAGCCGATGCAGCCGGAGTACGCCAAGAACGAAACCCGATCCATCAAGCCGGAAATCCTGGTTGCCGTCGGTATCTGCACCCACTTGGGCTGCTCCCCGTCGGATAAGTTCAAGACTGGCGCCGAAAGCGGCGTCAGCGCCGACTGGCCCGGCGGCTTCCTGTGCCCCTGTCACGGTTCCACCTTCGACATGGCCGGCCGCGTCTACAAGAGCAAGCCGGCTCCGGATAACCTCGAGATCCCGCCGCATAAATATCTCAGCGACGCCAAGATCCTGATCGGCGATGACGGAAAGGCATAAGATGACCACCAAAGCTCAAGCCGTAATGGATTGGATCGACGCGCGTTTTCCGCTGACGTCCACCTACAAGGCGCACCTGTCCGAGTACTACGCGCCCAAGAACTTCAACTTCTGGTACTTCTTCGGTTCGCTGGCCCTGCTGGTCCTGGTGATCCAGATCGTGACCGGCATCTTCCTGGTCATGCACTACAAGCCGGACGCCTCGCTGAACGCTTCCGGCGTACCGGTGGCCTTCGCCTCCGTCGAGTACATCATGCGCGACGTGCCGGGCGGCTGGATCATCCGCTACATGCACTCCACCGGCGCCTCGGCGTTCTTCATCGTGGTGTACCTGCACATGTTCCGCGGCCTGCTCTACGGTTCCTACCGCAAGCCCCGCGAGCTGATCTGGATCTTCGGCACCCTGATCTTCCTGGCGCTGATGGCTGAAGCCTTCATGGGCTACCTGCTGCCGTGGGGTCAGATGTCCTTCTGGGGCGCCCAGGTGATCGTGAACCTGTTCTCCGCGATTCCCGTCATCGGTCCCGACCTCTCCGTCGTGATCCGTGGCGACTTCGTGGTCTCAGACGCGACCCTGAACCGCTTCTTCTCCTTCCACGTCATCGCCGTGCCGCTGATCCTCATCGGTCTGGTTGCCGCCCACATCGTCGCCCTGCACGAAGTCGGCTCCAACAACCCGGACGGCGTCGAGATCAAGAAAAAGAAGGGCGCCGATGGCCACCCGCTGGACGGCATCCCCTTCCACCCGTACTACACCGTCAAGGACATCGTCGGCGTCGTGGGTTTCCTGATCGTCTTCTCCTTCATCGTGTTCTTCGCGCCTGAAGGTGGCGGCTACTTCCTGGAGTTCAACAACTTCATCCCGGCCGATCCGCTGAAGACCCCGCCGCACATTGCGCCGGTCTGGTATTTCACCCCGTTCTACTCGATCCTGCGCGCGGTGACCTATCCGCTGTTCGGGATCGACGCCAAGTTCTGGGGCGTGGTGGCCATGGGCGCCGCAGTGGTGATCATTGCCTTCCTGCCGTGGCTCGACCGCAGCCCAGTGAAGTCGATCCGCTACAAGGGTGGTCTGTTCAAGCTGATCCTGACCATCTTCATCATTGCCTTCTTCATCCTCGGCTACCTGGGTGTGCTGCCCCCGACCCCGGGCCGCACCATCGTGTCCCAGATCTGCTCGGTGATCTACTTCGGCTTCTTCCTGCTGATGCCGTGGTACTCCAAGATCGACAAGTGCAAGCCCGAGCCTGATCGCGTGACCGGTTAATGAGAATGAAAGCCATGAAAAAACTTTTGACGTCTCTCCTGTTCGCTCCGCTGCTCGCAGTGGCGAGCGGCCCCGAGCTGCACCTCGACAAGGCGCCGGTGTCCACCGATCCGGCTGCCCTGCAAAACGGCGCCAAGCTCTTCGTCAACTACTGCCTGAACTGCCACGGCGCCAGCTACATGCGCTATAACCGGCTGCAGCAGATCGGTTTGTCCGAGCAGATGATCAAGGACAACCTGATGTTCACCGCCGACAAGATCGGTGAGCCGATGCGCATCGCAATGCAGCGCGACGAAGCCAAGGTGTGGTTCGGCGCTGCGCCGCCCGATCTGACCGTGATCGCCCGTTCCCGTGCCTCCGAGTTCGGCAGCGGTGCCGACTGGCTTTATACCTACCTGCGTGGTTTCTACCGCGATAGCGAGCGCCCGACCGGCTGGAACAACGTGGTCTTCGAGAACGTGGGCATGCCGCACGTCCTGTACGAGTTGCAGGGCGAGCAGGTTGCAAAGATCGAAGAGAAGGACGACGGTCACGGCGGCAAGATCAAGGAAATCCACCTTGAGCAGGGCAAGCCCGGCAAGATGTCCAAGGAAGAGTACGACAAGGCCACCGCCGACCTCGTCTCCTACCTGACCTGGATGGGCGAGCCGATGGCCGAAACCCGCAAGGGCATCGGCAAGGTCGTCATCGCTTTCCTGGGTGTGCTGTTCGTCCTGTCCTATCTTCTGAAGAAGAACTACTGGAAAGACGTCCATTAATCGGCCAGTGCTTTTTGCCGATGCAATCTCTTGCCGTCACTGAGCAAGACGCACCACGCGCCCGGCGCGTGGTGCGCGATTCAGAGTATCCGTGGGGTAACACAACGATGATGAATTTGTATTCCGGAACGACAGATCCTTTCAGTCACCGGTGCCGTATCGTGCTCTTTGAAAAGGGCATGGATTTCCAGGTGATTGACGTCGATCTCTTCAACAAGCCGGAAGACATCGCTGTCATCAACCCGTACAACCGGGTTCCGGTGCTGGTTGATCGTGATCTCGTGCTCTACGAATCCAACATCATCAACGAGTACATCGACGAGCGTTTCCCGCATCCCCAGCTGATGCCGCCCGACCCGATCATGCGCGCGCGGGCTCGCCAGTTGCTGCATACCTTCGAACTCGAGCTGTTCTCGCACATCGACGCTCTCGAGAAGAATCCCAAGGGCGCCGAGAAAGAGCGTGCTCACGTACGCGATCAGCTGACCCAGCTTGCGCCGATGTTCACGAAGCAGAAATTCCTGCTCGGCGAAGAGTTCTCGATGCTTGACGTGGCCATCGCGCCGCTGCTGTGGCGCCTCGATCACTACGGTATCGAGTTGCCGCGCTCCGCGGCACCGCTGATGAAGTACGCCGAACGCATCTTCAGCCGTCAGGGGTTCATCGATGCGATGACACCATCTGAAAAGGTGATGCGACGCTGATCGCCTGCCGGGGCCGCTTTCAGGCGGCCCCGCTAGCTTTGGGCCCTCGAAAGACATGAGGGTTGTTTCAGTGCGTTTACGAGATTCCGGGGCCAGGCCACATGTGCGCCGGGTTGCCCGACTTGCCGGAAGGTTCGCCGCCCATGAGTGAAATCTCCACCAAGCCCTACCTGATTCGAGCCATTTATCAGTGGTGCACCGATCAGGGGCTGACGCCCTATGTCGCCGTAGCGGTCGATGGCCGCACGATCGTGCCGCGCCAATTCGTCCAGGAGGGGCAGATCGTGCTCAACATCAGTCCGGACGCGACGCAAAGCCTGGTCATCGGCAACGAGTTGATTGCGTTCCAGGCCCGGTTCGGCGGCGTTGCGCAGAACATTTCTGTCCCGGTCGATAACGTTTCCGCGATCTACGCGCGGGAGAACGGGCACGGTATGGCGTTCGAGGTGGCAGGAATCCCCGATCAAGACGACGAGCCTGAATCCGCGTCCGAGGCGCACCCGATCGAGCCCTCGTCGGCTGATTCCGGCGACGCACCGCCAGAGCCGCCGAAGGGCGGGCGCGCCCACCTGAAGCTCGTCAAGTGACGGGTTGCCTGAGCCACGCTTGATCTGGCTCAGGGCGTGGTGCGGGTGAGGCAGCGTAGAGTGCCCGCTGCCCCCGTTGCAGTATTTATCCCCAAATCGAGGTTTTCCCACATGGCAGCCATGGAATGGACTGAAAAGCTGGTTCTCGGACTGGCGCCGATGGATCAGACCCACGTCGAGTTCGTCGACGCCTATAACCGTCTCCTCAGTGTTTCCGGCGATGAGTTGCTGGCCGAGATGGATGCCTTCATTGCCCATACTGTCGCGCATTTCGATCAGGAAAATCGCTGGATGGAGCAGATCGGTTTTCCCGCCTGCCATAAAGCCGAGCATGATCGTGTGCTCGCCGTCTGTCAGGATGTGCGCAAGCGCATGGAGCGGGGTGATGCCGCGCTGGGGCGGCAATTGATCCGCGAGCTGCCGGTGTGGTTCGACAATCATGTCGCCACCATGGACGCGGCGCTGTCGTCGTACATCGAATCGATCGGCTTCGATACCGAGACCGGCGAGATCCTCCGTCCTCAGGAGGACGACTGCGCGGATGGCGCGTCCTCGTGCTGCTCGCCGCCAGCTTCGAGTGGCGAGGCCACCTGCGGGGCGCCGGCCTCGGCGGCGGATTCTCAGCCGGCCTGAGCGCCACGGCCCTGACGGGCTGAAATGAGCATCTTCGATCTGCTCGCCGAGGAGCGCATCCGCGCGGCCCAGGCGCGCGGCGAGCTCTCGGGTTTGCCTGGTGAAGGGCGCCCCCTGGTTTTCGAAGACGACTGCCTCGTGCCCAGCGAGGTCCGGATGAGCAACAAGATTCTGCGCAATGCCGGCTACGTTCCGCCGGCTCTGGCCGACCTTCGGGCGTTGGGGAGTCTGGCCGAAGTGCTCGCCACCACGTCGGATGCCGACGCCTCGGCCCGGCTGTCACTGCGCATGACCCGCTTATTGCTGCGCGTCGAAGCGGCCGGGCTGGCCCACGTGGCGGCGGCGATTCTCCGGCGGCGCGACGCGAAGGCCGTCGATTCACCGTGTCCGGATGGCGGTGGCGAGCTAGCTAGGGATTCTTGCAGTGCGTCACGGCGCGGCTAAAGTTGTAGGAGGCGGTGACGATATGTCGCTCACTTGAATCCAACTGGGCGGGGCGGCCATGTCGTTTGTGCGAATCAGTAGCGGTGAAGTCGTGATCGGCAGGCCGATGCCGTGGACAGTCTATGACGACAGGAAGCAGGTGCTGCTCGAGCAGGGGGGAATCGTCGAGTCCGACCGCCACAAGCAGGCGTTGATGGAGCGCGGTGTCTTCCGCCGGCAGCCAACCAGCGAGAGCCGTGTCGGCACGGAGGGGGGCGAAAAGCCCACCGACAGCACGTGCGCGTTCGAGGAGATCAAGCTCGACATCGGCGACACCATGCAGCTGCAGGTGCAGGGTGATGCGGCGCAGATCCGTTACTACGTCAAGTTGATCGGCTATTTCAAGGGCAAGAGCATCATCGTCAGCACACCGACCCTCGATGGCAAGGTGCTGCTGATGCGTGAAGGGCAGGCGTTCGTGGTGCGGATGTTTTCGGGCAAGAGCGTTTATGCCTTCGGTACCACGGTCAGCAAGGTGGCGAACGTGCCGTTTCCCCACCTGCATCTCAGTTACCCGGCGCAGGTTCGCGGGCTGGTAGTGCGGCGCGGCGCGCGGGCGCGGGTGAATCTGATCTGTGCGGTGGCCGGTGCGGATGGCCGTTCCCACGCCGCCTCGCTGGTGGACCTGAGCACCGGCGGTGCAATGCTCACCGCGAAAACGCCGATCGGCGCCAAGGACGATCGGCTTTCGATCAAGTTCCGGGTCGTCGTCAATGACGTCGAGGAATACCTCACCATCCCGGCGATCCTGCGTTCGGTGCATGCCACCGCCGCTGCCGAGGGCGAGCTACCGCAGGTGAGCCACGGCGTGCAGTTCAGCGAGCTCCCGCATTCCGAGCAGGTCGTGCTGTCGGCTTATGTTTATCGCGTGCTCTTCGAGGAGTCGGCCGAGGGCTGAGCGGGCGCGCCCCTCAGCCTGCCTTCGGCAGCAGGAACGGAAAGTTCGGCTCGGGGCGCTGGCGCGTCACGATATCGGCGAGGGCGTGGCCCGAGCCACAGGCCAGCGTCCACCCCAGCGTACCGTGGCCGGTGTTGAGGAACAGGTTGTCGATGGCGGTGTGTCCGATCAGCGGCACGTTGCTCGGTGTGGTCGGACGCAGGCCGCACCAGTGTTCCGCCCGGGATGCATCGGTGGCGCCGGGTAGATGGGTTTCGACCCAGTCGATGAGGGCGGCGCTGCGAGTCGGATTGGGCGCGAGATCGTAGCCGTTGAGTTCGGCCGTGCCGGCGACGCGCAGCTTGTCGCCCAGATGCGAACACACCACCCGCCGTGACTCGTCGGTGAGACTCAGGCGCGGCGCACGATCCGGCGCGATGATCGGAACGGTGACGGAATAGCCCTTGACCGGGTAGATCGGCAGCCGGATGCCGAGTAGCCGGGCCAGCTGCGGGCTGTAGCTGCCGGCGGCGAGCACGAAGGCGTCGGCGCGCAATACGCCGGCCCGCCCTGCGGCGTCGAATACTCGCGCGTCGGCGATGCGGCCGCGGATGACGTCGAAATCATAAACGGTATTGTTCGGCAGGAAGCGCACGCCGGCGGCGACGGCTTTTTCGGCCAGGGCGGTGCAGAACAGGTGCGCGTTGCCCGTCTCATCGTCGATGCCGTGCAGCGCGCCGGCGAGGTGTGTGCGCCGGGCGGCCAGCGCCGGCTCCAGGGCGATTGCCTCGTCGGGGGTGAGGATGCGGCCGCGGATGCCGAATTTCTCGAGCGTCTCCAGGCGCGACGGCAGGTGTGCGACTTCGCGGGCGTTCTCGAACAGGTGCAGGATGCCGCCGTCGCCGGCCTCGTATTCGAGTCCCAGATGCTCGCGCAGGGCGCGCAGTTCGAGGCGGCTGTACGTGGCGAGGCGGGCGATTGCCCCGGTGTTGCGCGCCGTGCGGCCGGGCAGGCATTCGCGCAGGAAGGCGAGAGCCCAGCGCCACTGGGCGGCATCGGCGCGCCAGCGGAACAGCAGAGGCGCGTCGCTGCGGCCCAGCCAGCGCAGCACGGTGGCGGGGGCCGAGGGGTTGGCCCACGGCTCGGGATGACTGACGGAAATCTGCCCGCCATTGGCGAAACTGGTTTCCAGGCCCGGGCCGGGCTGGCGGTCGACGACCGTGACGCTGCAACCGGCCTGGGCGAGATACCAGGCGCTTGAGACGCCGGCGAGGCCGGCGCCGATGACCAGAACTTCCATGATGCCTTGCGTTGAGTGCGGAACGGGCGGACGAGTGCGCCGCCACGTTGGGAACCGAAGCCCGTAATCATAAACGACGCAAGGCCGCGATCCGGGCGATAATCTGCACTTTTACGGGTTATTCTGGAGAACCGAGTCATGCGTCGAGTCACGCTCACCCAATTTCTGATCGAGCAGCAACGCAAGGGGCTGATGGACGCCAACCTGCGTCTGTTGATGGAGGTCGTTGCCCGCGCGGTCAAGGCCATCGCCGTGAATGTCTCGAAAGGCGCGCTTGCCGGCGTGCTCGGGGAGGCCGGCAGCGACAACGTCCAGGGCGAAGCCCAGAAGAAGCTCGATGTGATCGCCAACGACATCCTGATCCAGGCCAACGAATGGGGCGGTCATCTGGCGGCGATGGCCTCGGAAGAGGTCGAGGAGATCCGTCCGATCCCCAGCGACTACCCGAAGGGCGGTTTCCTGCTGCTGTTCGACCCGCTCGACGGTTCGTCGAACATCGACGTGAACATCTCCGTCGGCACGATCTTCTCGGTCTTGCGCTGTCCGGAATGCGCCGGGGCGCCGACCGAAGCCGATTTCATGCAGCCGGGCACCGAACAGGTCGCCGCCGGCTATTCGGTTTATGGCCCCTCCACCCAGCTGGTGCTCACCATCGGAGACGGCGTGCATGGCTTCACGCTGGATCGCGAGATGGGCAGCTTCATTTACACCCATCCCGACATGACGATTCCCGAGGACACCAAGGAATACGCCATCAACGCTTCCAACCAGCGTTTCTGGGAGGCGCCCGTCCAGCGCTACGTCGCCGAGCTGCAGGCCGGCAAGGAAGGGCCGCGCGGGCGTGACTTCAACATGCGCTGGGTGGCGTCGATGGTGGCCGACGTGCATCGCATCCTCACCCGGGGGGGCATCTTCATGTATCCGCTCGACAGCAAGATGAAGGACAAGGGTGGCAAGCTGCGCCTGATGTACGAGGCCAACCCGATGGCGATGATCGTCGAGGCCGCCGGCGGTGCCGCCACCACCGGTCGCGAGCGCATCCTCGAGATCAAGCCGACCCAGCTCCACCAGCGCGTGCCGGTGGTGCTCGGCTCGAAGAACGAGGTCGAGCGGGTCACCCGCTATCATCTCGAAGGCTGAGCCGACGTGTCGTCGCAGCCCGGCCCATCGCGGTCGGGTGCCGGCGGCGGCGTGGGCACTGCTAGAATCCGCTCCGTGCCTCGCCATGCCTTCGTCCTGTTCCTGTTGCTGACCCTTGTCGCGCTGCTGCCCGCTCGTCCGGCGGCGGCCGCGTCCGTCGCGATCCGTGCGCCGGGCGAGCTGCAGGGGTTGCTCGAAAAGCATCTCGACTTTCTCGATCGCCACGACGCCGGCACCCTCGACGAGGCGGGGCGGGTCGCGCTGCTGCGGCGGGCCCGCAAGGAAATCGCCGAGATCCTCGCCACGGAAGGCTATTTCTCGCCGGCCATCGAAGGGGAAGACGGCGCGGACGACGGCTTTCGCGTCGTCGTCACGCCGGGGCCCCGTACCACTGTCAGCCGGGTCGAACTGCGCTTCAGCGGCGATCTGGCGCGCGACGAGGGCGACCGTCCGGCCCGCGTCGAGGCGCTGAGGGCGGCCTGGGGCTTGCCCGTCGGACGCCCGTTCCGGCAGGCCGACTGGAGCGACGCCAAGCAGCGCCTGACCGACGCAATCGGCGCTCGCGAATACGCCGGCGTCGCGATCACCGACAGTCAGGCCCTGATCGACCCCGCTACCGGTAGCGCGGTGTTGAGTGTCGAGGTGGATTCCGGTCCGGTCTATCGCTTCGGCTCGCTCGAGATCAGTGGCCTGTCCGACTACGATCGTTCGCTGATCGAGCGCTACCGCCCGCCCAAAGTCGGCGAACCGTACAGCCAGGAACGGCTGCTGCTGTTCCAGACGGCGTTGCAGAACACAACCTACTTCGCGTCGGTGGTGGTCGACATCGACCGCCACAGCGCTACGCCCGAGGCGGCGCCGGTTCGCGTCCAGGTCACCGAAGCCAAACCGCGGCGGATCGGCTTCGGTGCCGGTGTCAGCAGCAACACCGGCTATCGCGTCGAAACCAGCTACCGTGACGCGCATCTGTTCGATCGCGCCTACAACCTGGTCAGCGGCCTGCGTATCGAACAGCGGCGTCAGCTCGGCTACGCCGACGTGTTCCTGCCGCCTTCGCCCGGCGGCTATCTCGACAGCGTCGGCGCGCTGGCCGAGCACACCAACATCGCCGGGCTGCAGACCCGGCGTCAGTCGATCGGCGTGGTTCGAACGATCCCGCGGGGCAACATCGAGAACCGGTTCGCGCTCAACTACCAGCACGAGGTGCTGCTGCCCGAAGGCAGCCAGCGCACCAGCCGCTCCGCGCTCACCGCCAATTGGTCGTGGACCCACCGCAGCGTCGACAGCATCCTCGATCCCCACGACGGGCACGTGCTCAACCTGCAGGTCGGCGGTGCGTCCCAGGCGCTGTTGTCGGATCGCAACTTCGCGCGCTTCTACGGCCGCTACCAGCTCTTCGTGCCGATGGTGAAGCGCGACGTGCTGATTCTCCGCGCCGAAGGCGGCATCACCGTGGCCGAATCGCGCGACGGCGTGCCCCAGGATTTCCTGTTTCGTACCGGGGGTGCCCAGACGGTGCGCGGCTACGCTTATCAGAGCCTCGGTGTGAAGGATGGCAATGCAACGGTCGGGGGGCGTTACCTGGCCGTGACCAGCGCCGAATACGTGCATTGGTATGCCGGCGACTGGGGCGTGGCTGCTTTCGTCGATGCCGGCAACGCCAACGACGAGCGCAAGCTGTTCAAGATGAATCTTGGCTACGGCCTTGGCCCGCGGTGGAAGAGTCCCGCCGGGCCCATCGCCGTCGATCTGGCCTACGGTCAGGCCGATCACCGGGTGCGCCTGCAGTTTGCGGTGGCGATCGCCTTCTGACTTTACGACCTCGCGTCAACGGGGAGCACTGTGGCCGCGTTATCTGCAAGGAAGGGCTGGCGCCGCCCGCTGCGCGTTACGCCGTGTTACCCGATGCGATTTGGCAAAGCCGCAGGCTGGGTTTAGACTTCGCCCCAATCGTCGTTTCCCGCCACACTACTCGAGAGGATCACAATGAAGAAGCTCGTTGCTTTTGCCGCCGTTGCCGGCCTGATGGGTTCCACCGCCGCTTTCGCCGACGCCGGCCTCGATCTGGCCAAGGCCAAGAACTGCCTCGCCTGTCACGACGTCGCCAAGAAGGTCGTCGGTCCTGCCTACAAGGATGTGGCGGCCAAGTACAAGGGCGACAAGAGCGCCGAAGCCAAGCTGGTCGAGAAGGTCCAGAAGGGCGGTGTCGGTGCTTGGGGCCAAGTTCCGATGCCCCCCAACCCGCAAGTCAGCCCGGCCGAAGCCAAGACCCTCGTGGCCTGGGTGCTCAGCCAGAAGTAAGCGGTCGCCGTCGCATCGAGGGCCAGCCCGTGGGCTGGCCCTTGTTCATTTTGGGCTCGCACCGCTGAAAATCCTGACCTTGGAGCCCTGTTGCGAACATGCAACAGTCCACCTGTCAGGCGCATCCAAAAAACAACGCTGTCCTTGCCCTGGCCTTGTCTTCCCACAGACAATGCAGTCCAACTTCTCGTTAGAGAGGTGAAATTGGTCGGCCCCGCGAAAGCGGCGCGTGCCAGTCTTCAATCAAGAGGAGAATCATATGCAAAAGAAACTGATCGCTCTGGCCGTTGCTGGCCTGGCTTCCACCGGCGCCTTCGCTCAAGCCAACGTCACCGTCTACGGCGTGGCCGACGCTTCCTTCGACGTTGTTCGTACCTCCAACGCCGTCAGCGAACTGGGCAACACCACCCGCGTTTCCACCAACTCGTCCCTGATCGGTTTCAAGGGTGCTGAGGCTCTGGGCAACGGCCTGACCGCCGTGTTCCAGTACGAAAGCGGTGTCGGTTTCGACAACACCGGCGCTCTGGGCGCTACCCGTGACAGCTTCGTCGGCCTGGCTGGCGGTTTCGGTACCGTGGTTCTCGGTAACCTGACCGGCCCGACCCGTGCTCTGGGTGCTGCTGTCGACGTCAACGCTGGCGCTACCGGCATCGGTGCCAACTCCGCGCTGCTCGGCAAGCTGGGCAACAACCTGCTGGGCACCACCGACACCACCAGCGGCAGCTACACCGCGGCTGGCAATGCCAATTGTGACCGCAACACCACCTGCACGTCGATCTTCGACACCCGTTGGAAGAACGCCATTGCCTACGTCTCCCCGACGTTCGCTGGCCTTAACGTGACCGCTGCTTACGTCGCCAACGAAAACAAGACCTTCAGCAATAACGGTTTCAGCACCCCGGCGAGCCCCGGTGTTCCTGCCGTGAGCCGTGATCCGGCTAACACCAAGGGCTACGACATTGGTCTGAAGTATGCCAATGGCCCCGCCATGGCTGCTGTCACCTACAACGCCGTTTCCCTGGGCACTGAAGCCAACACCGATGTCAGCGACTTCCGTGTTGGTGGTGTCTACGACTTCGGCATGGCTTCCGTCCGCGCCGTGTTCGACCGCGCTCGTGCTGACCACTTCGGCGGCAACACCGTTACCCAGAACGTCTTTGGTCTGGGCGGCACCTTCAACGTGACCCCGGCTGGCAAGCTGCTGGCTCAGGCTTACTTCGCTAATGACCTGAAGGTCAACGGCTCCTCCTCCAAGGACTCCGGTGCCAAGCTGTTCGAAGTTGGCTACGAGCACAGCCTGTCCAAGCGCACCATGCTGAAGGCTGTTTACGCTCACCTGAACAACGACGACAAGGCCTCTTACGACTTCGGCATCAACGCCGTTGGCGTGAATTCCACCTACAATGGCGGCGCCACCGGCGGTGCGACCATTCAGGGCGTTCAGCTGGGCCTGCGTCACTCCTTCTAATTCAGACTTCGTCTGAGTCAGAAATTAACGGGCACCTTCGGGTGCCCGTTTTTTCGTTCACGAAGGCTGCTGGCTGTGAAGTGATGCCGACAGTTGCCTGCCTGACGTGACGAGTGTGTCACCCCAAATGAAAAGGCCACCCGGAGGTGGCCTTTTCATTTGGGGCTTGAGTCGATCTCAGCCTATCAGGATCAGATTGTCCCGGTGGATGAGTTCGGGCTCTTCGATGAATCCCAGCAATGACTCGATCTCGCCCGAGCCGTGGCGGACGATTCGGCGGGTGTCGTTGGCTGCGTAGTTCACCAGGCCGCGGGCGATCTCCCTGCCGTCGCGGGTGCGGCATGCGACGACCGCCCCCCGGGTGAAGTCGCCATCTGCCGCGATCACGCCGATGGGCAGGAGGCTCTTGCCGGACTTCAGGGCTTCGATTGCGCCATCGTCGAGGGTGAGGCTGCCGGCCAGTTGCAGGTGGTCGGCCAGCCATTGCTTGCGGGCAGCGAGCGGGGTGCTGGTGGCGTAGAGCAGGGTACCGAGCTGCTCGCCCCGCGCGACACGCAGCAGGGCGTCCGGCTCGCGGCCGCTGGCAATGCAGGTGTGAGCGCCGCTGCGGGCTGCGCGTTGGGCGGCACGCACCTTCGTGATCATGCCGCCCTTGCTGATGCCGGAGCCGGCGCCGCCAGCCATGGCTTCCAGGGCGGTGTTCTCAGCGCGTTCCTCGCTGATCAGTGTGGCGGACGGATCCTTGCGGGGATCGGCGGTGTACAGCCCCTGCTGGTCGGTGAGGATGACCAGCGCGTCAGCGTCGATCAGGTTGGCGACGAGGGCGCCGAGGGTGTCGTTGTCGCCGAACTTGATCTCGTCGGTGACGACGGTGTCGTTCTCGTTGATGATCGGGATGACGCCGAGTTCGAGCAGGGTGACGAGGGTCGAGCGGGCGTTGAGGTAGCGCGTGCGGTCGGCCAGATCGGCATGGGTCAGCAGGATCTGGGCGGTGTGCAGGCCGTTCGCGGCAAAGACGCTTTCGTAGGCCTGGGCGAGGCCCATCTGGCCGACGGCGGCTGCCGCCTGCAGCTGGTGCATCTCCTGGGGGCGGCTGGTCCAGCCGAGGCGCTGCATGCCGGCGGCGATGGCGCCCGAGGAGACCAGGACCACCTCGCGGCCTTCGGCGCGCAGGCCGGCGATCTGCCGGGCCCAGTCGGCGAGGGCGTCGATGGCGAGGCCTTCGCCGTTGTTGGTGACGAGGGCGCTGCCGACCTTGGCGACCAGCCGGCGGGCGTTACGGATTGCGGTTCTCATCGTCGTCTTCGTCTTCGTCGTCGTAATCTTCGTCGTCGGCGTCATCGGTGGGGATGTCGTCGTCTGCTGCTTCGAGGTCAGGGTTTGCGGCGGCTTCGAGGGCGGCGGCGTCGGCCGCGGCCTGGGCGGCAGCCTTCTCTTCGTCGAGGAGATCCTGGATTGCGAAGACCACTTCCTGGCAGCCCTGGCGGCTGATGGCCGAGACTTCGAAGTGGCGCTCGATGGGGCCGTAGGCGTCTAGGAAGGCGGCGATGCGTTCCCTGCGTTCGTCCTCGTCGGGGATCAGGTCGAGCTTG
This sequence comes from Zoogloea sp., assembly GCF_041911615.1. Taxonomy (GTDB): domain Bacteria; phylum Pseudomonadota; class Gammaproteobacteria; order Burkholderiales; family Rhodocyclaceae; genus Zoogloea. Next base: position 15,494 of record NZ_JAYROR010000126.1, read on the forward strand.
TTGAGGACCAGCCAGCGGCGCTTCTGGTAAAGGCTTTCGTCGTACTTGCGCAGCTCTTCGACGATCGCGTGGGCGTCATGGACGGGGTCGGCTTCGGGGTCGAAGGGGGCGAGATCGACGATGTGCAGCAGGATGTGGGTGCGCTGCAGGTGGCGCAGGAACTGGTGGCCGAGGCCGGCACCGTCGGCGGCGCCTTCGATCAGGCCGGGAATGTCGGCGATGACGAAGCTGCGGTTCTCGGACGTGCGGACCACGCCGAGGTTGGGCGCGAGGGTGGTGAAGGGGTAGTCGGCGACCTTCGGCTTGGCGGACGAGACCGCGCGGATGAAGGTGGACTTGCCGGCGTTGGGCATGCCCAGCAGGCCGACGTCGGCGAGCACCTTGAGCTCGAGGTTGAGGCTCTTGCGCTCCCCTTCCTGGCCCATGGTCTTCTTGCGCGGGGCGCGGTTGGTGCTGGTCTTGAAGTGCAGGTTGCCGAGTCCGCCACGGCCACCGCGCGCGATCATCACGCGCTTGCCGTCATGGTCGAGGTCGGCGATGACCTCGCCGGTTTCCTGTAGCGAGACGATGGTGCCGACCGGCATGCGCAGTTCAATGTCGTCGCCGCCCTTGCCGTAGCAGTCGGCACCGCGACCGTTCTCGCCGCGCTCGGCGAGGAAGGTGCGCTTGTAGCGGTAGTCGATCAGGGTATTGAGGTTGCGGTCGGCGATGGCGTATACGTCGCCGCCCTTGCCGCCGTCGCCGCCGTCCGGGCCGCCCATCGGGATGTATTTTTCGCGGCGGAAAGTGGCGGCGCCGTTTCCGCCGTCGCCGGCGATGACTTCGATTCGGGCTTCGTCGAAAAATTTCATGGGAGGTTCCGTTGTGGGGCGCTTCGTGGCCCTGAAAGAAAAAAAGCCCTATCGTTGGATAGGGCTTTCGATACCTGCAGTCGGCGCTTATTCAGCGGCGGCGACGATGCTCACGGTGCGACGCTTGTTGGCGCCCTTGACGGTGAACTGCACGGTCCCTTCGGTCAGCGCAAACAGGGTGTGATCCTTGCCGATGCCGACGTTTTCGCCCGGGTGATATTCGGTGCCGCGCTGGCGAACGATGATGTTGCCGGCGAGGACGAACTGACCGCCGTAGCGCTTGACGCCAAGGCGTTTGCTTTCTGAGTCGCGACCGTTACGGGAACTGCCGCCAGCCTTTTTGTGTGCCATGTCGGTTTCTCCTTAAGCCGAGATCGCGTCGATGCGCAGCTCGGTGTAGTTCTGACGGTGACCCTGATGCTTCTGGTAGTGCTTGCGGCGACGCATCTTGAAGATCTTGATCTTGTCGTGACGGCCGTGGGAAACCACGGTAGCCGTGACGGTGGCGCCGGCAACCACGGGGGTGCCGATCTTGACCGACTCGCCTTCGCCGACCATGAAGACCTGGTCGATGGTGATTTGCGAGTCCACGTCAGCCGGTATCTGTTCTACTTTGAGTTTTTCGCCAACGGCAACGCGATACTGCTTGCCGCCGGTTTTTATGACCGCGTACATGGATGTACTCCGATTGATGGTTTTTCAGGAAACGCGAAATTTTACAGGGCGAGAAAGCTCGCGTCAATCTGAAATTGTGTTTTCCGTCAGTGTCCTAGACGTTCGGCCACGATCTGCCAGCGGCCATCGCGCTGGACGAGGTCGAGTGTCTTGGCTTCCTTGAGGTTCTGGTTGCCGGCGCGATAGGTCTGGGTGAAACGGGCGACCGCCGTGCTGCCGTCGCTGCGGATGGCGAGGTCGGCGATGGCGACGCTGATCGGCTCGGGGCGTCCGAGGCGCTGGCGACGCTGGGCGACCCAGGCGTCGTGGGCCATGCCGTTGGCCGGGGTGAAGTCCTTCGCGTAGTGGGCGAGGTAGGCGGCGACGTCCTTGCGGCTCCAGGCCGCGGCCCATTCGTTGATCGTCGCGGTGACGGCTGTCGCCGGCGTCGCGCTGCTCGGCGCGGGGGCCGCAGCGGCGACGGGGGGCGGTGCAGCGGGAGCGGCTGGTGTTGGCGCCGGCGCGGGGACGGGGGGGGGCGGGGCGTCGCCGCTGGCGCCAAGAGCCGACGCGTTTTTGGCAAGGTGGGCGACTTCCGGCGGGAGGATGTTTTCGGCGCCCGACACGAAGCTGGCGGTGGGGGCGGGCGCGGCCGTCGTGGCCGTCGCAGCCTTGTCGTTGCCGGTTGGCGCGCTGACCGGTGGGACCGGCGGGGCGCCCGCGGTGTCGCGGCGGTCGCTGGTCTTGGAGGTGGGCGCGATGGGCTGGTCGCCGAAGGGCAGGCGTCCTTCGAGGGAGAGCTTGATGGCGAAGATGGCGGAGACGAGGGCGAACATCGCGGCGATGCCGATGACGAACCACAGGAGCGTCTGGGCGGCGGAGAGCGGCCGGGGGCGCCGGTAAGGAGCGGGGGTGGCGGTGGAGAAGGTCATGGGGCCGGACGGAGTGAAAGCGCTTGCGGCCCATTCTAGGCGGCGCGGAGGGGGCTGATTGCAAGATTCCTCCGCATTGCCCCGAAACTTGCGGTTGTTAACAAAACCGGGTGTGACGTGCTGGGCAAGGAGGGTGGCCGACAGGTTTCAGGGGAGTCGGAGCAGGATGCGCATGCCGCTGGTGGCATCGGCCCGGTCGAGGTAGCCAATGAGGTTGGGCGTTTCGGTAAGCCACTGACGGGCTTCGGCGATGTTGTCGGCTTCGAGGGGCGGCGTGGCGCGGCCGTTGAAGACGAGCCGCGAACGGTAGGCGACGATCTGCGCGGGGTTCTTGTTGGTGAGCTTGAGGTAGAACTCGTCACGGGTGGCGCCGTTGGGCAGGTCGACGAGCTTGACCGGGGTGCCGTCGCCGAGGGTGGTGCTGCGCCCGAGGTAGAGTTTTTCGGCCTGCTCGCGGGTGAGTTCGATGGGGCCGCTGCGCTGGCTGGTGACGATCACGAGTTCGGCCTGGCCGATCGCCGGGACGAGCAGGGCGGCGAGGGTGAGCAGTCTGAGGAGGATCGTCCGCGGCATGGGGAGGTCGGCCTCAGAAGACGAAGTCCAGCGACAGGCTGAGGACGGTGGCCGGGGTGGCGGGCTTCAGGTAGTCGGCTGCCTGGTCGGAGGTGAACATGCCGCGCCCGGAAGGGGCGGGGGTGACGCGTTCGAGCTGACCCTTGATCGCGATGTTGCGGGCGGCATCCCAGCGTAGGCCCAGCGCGGTGGTCTGCTGGGCGGTGTTGCGGGAGTTGTTAAACAGCCCGACCACCGGCGCGAGCGCGGGATTGACGCTGGCGGTGAAGGCGGGCTGATCCTCGTGCTGTTGGGAGTAGGTGAGGTAGGGCGTGAGCGTGTCGAAGCGGTAGCCGAGGGTGACGTACCAGGCGTGGGAGCTGGAGATGTAGCGACCAACCCGTCGCTTAACGAATTCGGCGATGGACACCCAGTTGTTTTTTTCCCACTGGAAGCCGGCGGAGAAGAATTCGGCATTGCTGTCGTTGCCGGAGAGCGCGGCGAGGCCGGCGGCGTCGCCGGTGGCGACGAGCAGATCGTGCAGCGCCTGGTAGCCGATGTCGTTCCATTGCAGGTGCATCTGGGTGCGGGTGTAGCCGACTTGCCCGGAAAAGCCGGAGCCGGCCGCGCCGACCCGGATGCCGCGGACGTTCTTGAGGCGGCTGGAGGCGGAGCGGGCGGACACTGCGCTCTGGCCGAAGACGCCCTGCAGCTCCATGTCCATCTCGCCCATCGGGATGCGGTAGAGGAAGTCGATGCCGTCGAGGTCGGTGAATGGGTTGAGGCTGTAGACCTCGACCGGCGGGCGCAGCCAGGGGGTGGCGTAATTGACGTTGAGCGAGTCCGAGAACATGAAGAACGGCGTGGTCGTCCGTCCGGCGCGCACGGAAAGATTGGGGGTGGCGCGGTAGTGCAGGTAGGCCCAGGTGACGTGGGGCGTGTAGTTGTAGCCGACGGCCTGGCGGCTGATGGCCTGAACGGTGAGGTCGAGGCGGTCGTCGATGCGGCCGGTGCCCTGCAGGCCGAGCACGCTGTCGGCGGAGGCGTCGAAATCCTGGCCGCGGGTGTTGCCGGACTGGGTGCTGCTGCTGTGGAAGCGGTAGTTGTCCTTGTCGCTGCGCACGATGCCGAGGGTGCCGAAGCCCGACAGGGCGAAGCGGGGCGGTTCGTCGGCGAGCGCGCTGCCGCTGGCCGCCAGGGTGACGAGGGCGACGGCGAGGCGCATCCGCCGGCGGTGGGAGGCTGTGGGCGAGCCGGCGGGGCGGATGGGGCGGTTCATCCTAGACTCCGGTGGGGATGCGTTGCTTTTCGAGCCATCGTTCGGCGCGGTCTTCCGGCTCGGCGGGGGCGAAAAGATAGCCTTGACCGAAATCGCAGTCGAGTTCGTCGAGGATGTCGGCCTGGGCCTGGGTTTCGATGCACTCGGCCACCACCTGCATGCCCAGCTCGTGGGCGAGGTGAATGGTGGCGCCGACGATGGCGCGCAGGCGGGTGTCGCGCTCGATTTCGCGGATGAACGAGCCGTCGAGCTTGATGGTGTCGCAGGGGATGGAGTGGAGGTAGCTGAGGGAGGAATAGCCGGTGCCAAAGTCGTCGATGAGGATCTTGAGGCCCTTGGCGCGCAGCTTGCCGAGCTGGCTGATGGCGAGCTCCTTGCGGGTGACGAGGGTGCCTTCGGTGATCTCGAGCTTGAGGGTGCTGGGGGGCAGGCCGTGGCGTTCGATGCAGGCGACGACCTGGTCGGCGAGATCGACCTGCATGAGCTGGCGGGCCGAGAGGTTGACGCTGATCGACAGGTCGGCGTCGGCGAGACCGCTGTCGCGCCAGGCTTTGAGGCGGGCGCAGCTCTGGTCGAGCATCTGCATGCCCAGCTCGTGGACGAGGTCGAGGGACTCGGCGACGGGGATGAAGACGTCCGGCCCGATGCGGCGGGCGTTGGCCTGGGGCCAGCGGACCAGCGCCTCGAAGCCGGCGGCGCAGCCGGTCTTGAGGGCGACGATGGGCTGGAAGTGGGCGACCAGCTGCTTGTCGCGCAGGGCCGCGCGCAGCTGGGATTCGAGCTGCAGGTCTCGCATGACCTGCTGGTGCATGGCCGACTGGAAGACGGTGATGGTGTTGTCGGCGCTGCGCCGGGAGCGCTGCATGGCGTTGTCGGCGTCGCGCATCAGGTCTTCGGCGTTCTGGAAGCCGCCGCTGCCGAGCGCCACGCCGATGCGCGTCTTGGGGTAGAGCACGTGGCCGTTGAGTTCGGCGCTTTCGGCGAGGTGGGTCTGCAGGTTTTCGGAGAAGCGGATCGCTTCGCTGGCGTCGGTGATGTCGTTGAGGAGCACTGCGAACTGGTCGCCGCCGACCCGGCCGACCACGTCGCCGGGGCGGGCGAGGGCGCGAATGCGGGCCGCGACGAGCCGCAGCAGGTCGTCGCCGGCCGAGTAGCCGAGGCTGTCATTCACCACGTGGAAGCGTTCGATGTTGATGTGCAGCACCGCGAACAGGCTGCCGGTGACGCGGTCGGCGTGGCGCAGGGTGCTCTGCAGGTGCTCGGCGAACAGGGCGCGGTTGGCGAGTCCGGTGAGGCCGTCGTGGAGGGCGTCGTAGAGGAGCTGGTCCTCGACGCGCTTGCGCAGGTGGATGTCGCTGATCGAGCCGGCCATGCGCACGGCGCGGCCGGTCTGGGGGTCGTAGACCGCCATGCCGCAGGTGAGGATCCAGCGATAGCTGCCGTCGGCGTGGAGGATGCGGTGCTCGATGGTGAGCTGGGTGGATTCGCGCTTGAGGTGGGCGATCATCCGCAGGCGGTAGGCTTCGCGATCCTCGGGGTGCAGGCGGGTGTAGAGGGTGTCGCTGTGGCCGCTGGTGGCGCCGGGCGGAATGCCGAGGATTTCGGCGAAGCGTGGGGCGAAGTAGGTCTTGTCGCCCACGATGTCCCAGTCCCACAGGCCGTCGTTGGCGGCGCGGGTGGCCAGGGCGTAGCGTTCTTCGCTGTTGGCGAGCTGGCGGGCGGTGGCTTCGAGTTCCTGAATGCGCGACTGTAGTGCGCTGGCCATGCGGTTGAAGTGCTGACAGAGCTGGGCCAGTTCGTCGTTGCCGCGTTCGGGCAGGCGGTGGGACAGCTGACCGGCGGCAATGGCCTGGCTGCCGCGCAGCAGGCGTCCGAGGTTGCGCGTCATCAGGTAGCCGACGGCGCCGAGCAGGAGCAGGGTGAGCAGCACCTCGGCGCTGGCGATCGCGATGCCCTGGTTGAGGATCTGGCGCTTGGCCACGGTGAGCGCCGACACCGACACGCCGAACTGCACGAAGCCGACCTGGTTGCGCTCGAGCAGCACCGGGCGGCGGATGTGAATGAGGTCGTGGTTGGCGCCGGTCTCGACGCTGAGGGCGCTGGTGTCGTCGGGCTTGGGTAGTTCGCGCATGTCGGGCAGGCCGGCGCGGACCCGGGTCTTGCCGGTGGCATCGACGATGCGGACGTAGATCAGGCCTTCGTTGGTTTCGTTGAGCAGCTCGCCGAGGGCGTCCTGGAGATCGTTGTAGCGGCCCTGGGGAACGAAGGTTGCCGTGACGACGTTGAGGATGGCGGCGTTCTGGGCGACGAGGGTGTTGAGGCTGGCGGTGGTGGCCTCGTTCATGAGGCGCCCGCTATTCGTCAGCAGCAGCGTCAGCATCACGATCTGGACCACGGTGCTGGCCAGCAGAAGGCGGACGCGGATCGAGAGGTTGCTCAGCATCTGGGACGATTATCGCGGGGCGGAGGGCGTTTTTTCCGTCGGGGCGTGCACGCTTGGCGATATGCGCGCGGGTTGGCCGATAGCCGGCATCCGTTTGTAATCGGCAATAAGAACGGAAGCTTAAGCCGGGGCCTGTGAAACGCGGACGGCATGACCCGTTTCGGGCCGGGAAATTTTCACGATTATCGCTTGAACATCGTCCCGATGGGAGATAAAGCGCGGATACAGGGCGGAGCGAAGCGTTGCCAGGGGGCGCTCCGCCCTGTTTCGGGGGGCTTATTTCTTCCAGGCGTCGCGCAGGGTGACGGTACGGTTGAAGACCGGGGCGCCGTCGGTGGAGTCGATGCGGTCGGCGACGAAGTAGCCGTGGCGCTCGAACTGGAAGCGGGCTTCCGGCTTGGCGGCGCGCAGGGCGGGCTCGAGCTGGGCGGTGATGACGCGCAGGCTCTCGGGGTTGATGTCGTCGAGGAAATCGCGCTCGAGGCCTTCCGGGTCGCCTTCGCGCCGGTTGCCCGGGTAGGCGTGGGCGAACAGGCGGTCGTAGAGGCGCACTTCGGCGGTGTAGGCGTGCGGGGCGGAAACCCAGTGCAGGTTGCCCTTGACCTTGTAGTTGTCGGCGCCCGGGGTGCCGGACTTGGAGTCGGGCATGTACTCGCAGAGCACGGCGGTGACGTTGCCGTCGGCGTCCTTTTCGCAGCCGGTGCACTTGACGACGTAGCCGTAGCGCAGGCGGGCCATGTTGCCCGGGTAGAGGCGGTGGTAGCCCTTGACCGGGGTTTCCATGAAGTCTTCGCGCTCGATCCACAGTTCGCGGCTGAAGGGCATCTCGCGCTTGCCGAGTTCGGGGTGGAGCGGGTGGTTGGGCGCGTGGCAGCGCTCGCTCTGGCCGGCCGGGTAGTTGGTGATGACGAGCTTGAGCGGGTCGAGCACGGCCACGCGGCGCTCGGCGGATTCGTTGAGATCCTCGCGCATGCAGTCTTCGAGCACGCTCATGTCGATCCACGAGTCGGCCTTGGAGACGCCGATGCGTTCGGCAAAGCGTTTGAAGCCCTCGGCGGTGAAGCCGCGGCGGCGGGCGCCGACCAGCGTGGGCAGACGCGGATCGTCCCAGCCGGCGACGTGCTTTTCCTCGACGAGCTGGATCAGCTTGCGCTTGGAGAGCACCACGTAGGTGAGGTTGAGGCGCGCGAATTCGATCTGGCGCGGCACCGGGCGCGGGAAGAAGCCGCCTTCGGCGAGGTTGTCCAGCAGCCAGTCGTAGAACGGGCGCTGGTCTTCGAATTCGAGGGTGCAGATCGAGTGGGTGATGTCCTCCAGCGCGTCCTCGATGGGGTGCGCGAAGGTGTACATCGGGTACACGCACCACTTGTCGCCGCTGCGGTGGTGGGTGGCGTGGCGGATGCGGTAGATCGCCGGGTCGCGCAGGTTGATGTTGGGCGAGGCCATGTCGATCTTGGCGCGCAGGATGTGGGTGCCGTCGGGGAACTCGCCGGCCTTCATGCGCTGGAACAGCTCCAGGTTCTCGGTGACGCTGCGGTTGCGGTACGGGCTGTCCTTGCCGGGGCTGGACAGGGTGCCGCGGTAGGCGCGCATTTCCTCGGCGGAGAGCGAATCCACGTAGGCCTTGCCGACGGTGATGAGGTGCTCGGCCATGGCGTACATCTTGTCGAAGTAGTCCGATGCGAAGTACAGGTGCTCGCCCCACTCGAAGCCCAGCCACTGGACGGCCTCGATGATGGCGTCGACGTATTCCTGGTCTTCCTTGGCGGGGTTGGTGTCGTCGAAGCGCAGGTGGCAGGCGCCGCCGTAGATTTCGGCCAGACCGAAGTTCAGGCAGATGCTCTTGGCGTGGCCGTAGTGCAGGTAGCCGTTGGGCTCGGGCGGGAAGCGCGTTTCGACGCGGCCGGCCCATTTGCCGAGGCGGCGGTCTTCGTCAATGATGTTGCGGATGAAGTTGCTGGGCGCGGCCTCGGCGGCGGGGGAAGTCGGTGCAGTCATCTGGGTCTTACCTTGACGGGCGCGGGCGGTGAGCCGCCGGATTCTGGAAAATCCCGGGATTGTAGCCGATGGCGGCGGCGCTGCAGCTTCGACGCCGAAAACCCGGCGTCCGCCGACGGGGGGGCGACAGGGTTTGCGGTGCCCGTGATCTTGTCCGCGGCGGCGCGCATGACGAAAGTGAAAAAAGATGTGGCGCGAACTGTTAGGCGGGCGTTGGCGGTGGATTTTGGTAGAACGGCAGGTCAGGCTGGCTGTCCCGCGCCGCCTTCCGCCATTTTTTGAGAACCCCTCGATGCCCCCTTATCGCGCCTGCCTTGCCTTGCCCGTCCTGCTGTGTGCCCTGCTCGCGCGCGCCGACGACGCGCCCCTGGTCGACATGGCGCTGGAAGAGCTGGCCGGACTCGACGTGGCGACGGTGTCGCGCAAGGCGCAGAAGTTGTCGGAGACGCCGGCGGCCGTCACGGTGCTGACCGCCGAGGATATCCGCCGCAGCGGCGCGCGCAGCGTGCCCGAGGCGCTGCGCGAGGTGCCCGGCCTGAACGTGGCGCAGATCGGCGGCGGACGCTGGTCGGTGGGCGTGCGCGGCGCCGAGGGGCGGTTCGCCAACAAGCTGCTGGTCCAGATCGACGGGCGCAGCGTCTACAGCCCGTTGTTCTCGGGCGTGTTCTGGGAGGCGCTCGACGTGATGCTGGAGGACGTCGAGCGGATCGAGGTGATTCGTGGTCCGGGGGCGTCGCTGTGGGGGGCGAACGCGGTCAATGGGGTCATCAACATCGTCACCCGCAAGGCGGCGGCGACGCGGGGCGGGCTGCTCTCGGTGCGCGTCGACGACCGCGGGCATCCGGCGGTGGCGGTCCGGCAGGGGGTGGAGTTCGAGGGCATCGGCGCCCTCCGGGTGTTCGCCAAGGGGAGCGAGCTGACGCCGTCGCGCCCGGCCGACGGGCGCGCGGACGTGGATGCGAACCGTGGCTGGCTGGCGGGTTTCCGGGCCGACGGTGCGGGTTCGAAGGTCAATGCCTGGACCCTCCAGGGCAACGCCTATCGCCGCACCAACGCCGAGAACCTGGCGACCAACGGCCTGGGCGGCATCACCGGCCTGCTGCCGCTGGATTTCGTGTTTCAGGGCACCAATCTGCTGGGGCGCTACAGCTGGGGGCTGCTGGGCGGCGAGGCGTCGCTGCAGGGTTACGTGGATCAGCAGCAGGCCGAGGTGGCCGGCTACGGCCACGGCAGCATCACCTCGGCGGACGTGGATTTCCAGCACCGCCTGGTGCCGGTGGGCGCCCACGAGCTGATGTGGGGCGTCGGGCACCGCTACGTGCAGACCGAGATCACCACCACCACGCCGGTGCTCACCGTGTCGCCGCAGGCGCGCTCGTTCCAGATCGTCAGCGCCTTCGTGCAGGACGAGATCACGCTGCAGCCGCGCACCTGGAAGCTGACCCTGGGCAGCCGTTTCGAGCATTCGACGCTGTCCCACTACGAGCCGCAGCCCACGGCACGGCTGATGTGGACCCCGAGCGACGCGGACAGCCTGTGGGCCAACTGGTCGCGCGCGGCGCGCACGCCGTCGATCGGCGAGATCGGTGCGTCGATCCTCTACGGCGTGAAGCAGACCGGCGTTCCATACATTCCTCAAATCTTCATCATTTCGCAGCCCGGGCCGGACTGGCGTCCCCGGGCCGAGCGGGTCGACGCGCTGGAGCTGGGCTATCGCCGCAACCTGGGCAACGGCAGCTTCGAGGCGGTGCTGTTCCGCCACGACTACCGCCGCCTGGTGGGCGATTACCTCGACCCGGTCGGGCTGCAGGTGCCGGGCGTGCCGTACTTCGGCTCGGGCCCCTACGTGCCGCTGCAGAACATCTATCGCGGCAACGTCGGCACCGCCCACAGCACCGGCATCGAGCTGGGCCTCGACCTGCCGGTGACGGCCACCCTGCGGATGCAGGCCAGCTACACCCTGATGAACACCCGGGTCGGCGAGCGCGCCGACATCGCCACCCAGGCATCCAACGAACTGCTGGTGCGCGCGTCGCCCCACTACTGGGCCAGCCTGCACGGCCTGGTCAACCTGGGGCGCGGGCGCGAGCTGGACCTGATGCTGCGGCGCGTCGGCGCGGTCGGGCTGGGCGACGTGCCGGCCTACACGGCGGTGGACCTGCGCTACGGCTGGCGGGCCAGCGCGGCCTTCGAGCTGGCGGTGGTCGGCGCCAACCTGTTCGACCGGCGCCACATGGAATACACGTCGAGCTTCTTCCCGACGCAGCCGGCCTACATCGCCCGGCAGGGCTACGTCCAGGGCATCTGGCGGTTCTGAGGACGCGTCGGTGAGCCTTTTACGTTCCGCCCGCCGGGCCGCCCGTCTCCTGCTCCTCGCGGCGACCTGCGCCGTGGCGGCGCCGGTGGCGGCGATGACGCCGACCGCGACGCCACCCGGCGAATACCAGATCAAGGCGGCCTACCTGCTCAATTTCGCCCGCTACATCGAATGGCCGGCGGCGCGTCTGCCCGCCGGCGCGCCGCTGCGCCTGTGCGTGCTCGGGCGCGACCCGTTCGGCGGCGCGCTGGCCGGGGTCGAGGGCCGTCAGGTCAACGGCCACGACGTGCGCCTGCGCCAGGTGGAGAGCGCCGACGCGGCGGTCGATTGCCACCTGGTCTTCGTCGCCGACTCGGAGGAGCGCCGGCTCGGCCTGGTGCTGCGGGCCCTGGCGACCCGCGGGGTGCTCACGGTGAGCGACATCGACGGCTTCGCCGAGGCCGGCGGCGCCGTCGGACTGGTCGTCGAGGACGGCCGGGTGCGCTTCGACATCAACCTGACTGCCCTGGCCCGCGACGGGCTGCGCGCCAGCTCGCAGCTGCTGCGCCTGGGCCGCAACGTGTTCGGACACCGGGTGCCCTGATGCGACCACTCCAGGATCTGCCCATCGGCCGCAAGCTCGGCATCGTCGCCCGCCTGAGCGTGCTGATCGCCCTCGGGGTGGCGGTGCTGACGATCTTCCTCACCGAGGCCCACAACGAAGTCCGGCGTGCCGACGAGGACGGCCGGATGCTCTCCGAGATCGTCGCCGAGAGCGTCATCTCGTCACTGCGCTTCGACGACGCGCCGGTCGCCGACCTGCTGCTGGCGGCCCTGCGCCACCACGACCGGGTGGCGACGGCGGTGGTGCTGCGTCCCGACGGTTCGGTGTTCGCCGCCTATCCGGTCGAACTGCGCAGCGATCCCGAGCACGTGGACCACCTGCGCCGGCGCGCCGACGTGGACGCCTTCCACTGGAGTTCCCTCAGCCTGGTCGTGGCCAAGGGGCTGGACAGCGACGGCGAGCGGCTCGGCCGGCTGATCCTCGAGTTCGACCTGCGTTCCATCGTCGGACGGCTCGCCCTGTGGCTGCTGTTCGCGCTGCTCGGGCTGGTGGTGGCGCTGCTCGCCGCCGGGGTGTTCGCCCGGCGCATGCAGGGGATGATCGTCGCGCCGTTGCAGCAGCTCGCCGAGGTGGTGCGCGCGGTGGGGCAGGGCAAGCGCTACGACTTGCGGGCGCCGCCGGGCTACGCCGACGAGGTGGGCGAGCTGATCGCCGGCTTCAACGGGATGCTCGCCGAGATCGCCGCCCGCGACCGGGAACTGACCCTCCACCGGGAACGCCTCGCCTCCGAGGTGGCCGCGCGTACCGCCGAACTGCAGGCCGCGATGGAGCAGGCCGAGGCCGCCAGCCGCGCCAAATCGCAGTTCCTCGCCAACATGAGCCACGAGATCCGCACGCCGATGAACGGCGTCATGGGTATGATCGGCCTCCTGCGCCAGACGCCCCTGGGCGAGCGTCAGGGGCGTTTTGTTGATATGCTCGATGATTCGGCGCGGGCTCTCATGGAGATCATCAACGACGTGCTCGACGTATCCAAGATCGAGGCCGGGCGGCTGGAACTCGAGGCGTTGCCCTTTGCGCTGCGCGACACCCTCGACCAGATCGCCACCCTCTTCGCCACTTCGGCCCATGCCCGCGGCCTGCAGCTGTGCCTGCACGTGGATCGTCGCGTGCCCGCGCGGGCGACGGGCGACGGCCTGCGGGTGCGTCAGGTGCTCAACAACCTGGTTTCCAACGCCCAGAAATTCACTGAGAAGGGCGAGATCTCGATCGTCGTCACCCCGGCGCCGTGCGCCCGGCGCGGACGCATGCGGCTGCGCATCGACGTGCGCGACACCGGCATCGGCGTGCCGCGGGAGGCCGGCGCCCGGCTGTTCCAGTCGTTTTCCCAGGCCGACAACTCGATGGCGCGACGTTTCGGCGGCACCGGTCTGGGTCTCGCCATCGCCCGTCAGCTCGTCGAGCTGATGAACGGCGAGATCGGCTACGTCACCGAGCCGGGACGCGGTTCGTGCTTCTGGGTCGAATTCGAGCTCGGCGTCGCGGCGCCCGACGTGCAGCCCGACGCGCCGCTGGTGGGCCGGGCGGCCCTGCTGGCGATCGGCGATCCGCACCTGCGCGACGCGCTGGTCGAGCAGCTCGCCTTTGTCGGCTGCCGCACCGAGCTGGCTTACGACCCGCTGGCCATCGACGAGATGCTGGCAATCGGTACCGGCTACGACTGGCTGGTGGTGGACGGCAGCTTCGACGGCGATGGCGGGCGTCTGCTCGCCAGCCTGCGCGGACGGCCCGGGCGTCCGCTGCTGGTGGCGATCGTCGGCTCCGGCCGCGAAGAGGTGACCGCGATACGCGAGGCCGGCGCCGACGCGGTGCTGAGCCGTCCGCTCACCGGCGCCGAGATTCGCCGTGGACTCGGCAGCGAGCCGCCGCTCGAACCCGCCGTGGCGCCGGAGCGGACCCTCGCCGCGCATCTGCTGGTGGTCGAGGATCATCCGGTCAATCGCGAAGTGGCGGTGGCGGTGCTCGAATCCCTCGGCTGCCGCGTGTCGGTGGCGGTGGATGGCCGTCAGGCCGTCGAGGCGTGCCGCGCGCGCCGCTTCGATCTGGTGCTGATGGACATCCAGATGCCCGAGATGGACGGCCGCCAGGCCACCCAGGCGATCCGCGCCGACGAGGCGGCGCACGGCCTGCCGCGGATGCCGATCGTGGCGCTCACCGCCAACGCCCTGCGCGAGGATCGCGATGCCTGCCTCGCCGCGGGCATGGACGACTACGTCGTCAAGCCCGTTTCGGGTGAGCAGCTGTGGGCGGTGCTGAGCCACTGGCTACGCGAGGCGCTGCCGTCCGACCCGGACGGCGCGGCCCGTCGCGACGCGCCCGCCGTCGTGGCAACGCCGGCCGCGCCCACCGGCGAGCCGGACCTCGACGTGGCGGTGCTGCTCGGGCTGCCCGGCGTGAATGGACGGCGCGACTCGCCGATGTTGCAGCGGCTGCTGCCGCTTTTCGTCGGCGAGACGGTGCGCAACCTGCGCAGCCTGGCCGAGGGCGCCGCCACCGGCGACACTGCCGCGGTGCAGCGCCTCGCCCACAAGATGAAATCCGCCTGCCTGGCGGTCGGGGCGGTGCGCCTCGGCGTGCGGGCGCGGGCGCTGGACGAGCGGATGAAGGCCGGTCTCGTCCCGACCCAGGCCGACGCCGATGCGTTGGTCGAGGCCTGGGCCGCCTGCAAGGCGCGCCTCGTCGAGGAGGAACTGATGAGCATGGATGCGATTGACCGGGTGGAAGGCCCGACGGAACGATGACTGCCACCCCCAAGGCCCACGTCCTGATCGTGGATGACGACCCGCTGACCCGCATGATGGCCACCGAGGCGCTGCGCGAGGGCGGATTCACCACCTCCGAAGCCGAGGACGGGGTGCAGGCCCTGCTGGCCTTCGAACAGGGCCACCCCGATCTCGTCCTGCTCGACGTGATGATGCCCGGGCTCAGTGGCTTCGAGGTGTGCCAGCGCCTGCGCGCGACGCCGGCCGGCGAGTTGGTGCCGATCATCATGCTCACCGGGCTGGACGACAGCGAGTCGGTCGAGCAGGCCTTCCACGTGGGCGCCACCGATTTCATCTCCAAGCCGATCAACTGGACGCTGCTGCGCTTTCGCATCCGCTACGTGCTGCGTTCGTCGCAACTGCTGCGCGAGCTGGTGCGCAACAAGGAGAGCCTCTCCAGCGCCCAGCGCATCGCCCGCCTGGGCAGCTGGGAGTGGTTCGTGCCCAGCGACGAGGTGCAGCGCTCCGACCAGTATTTCCGCCTCTTCGGCCAGCACGCCGAGACCTTCGGCGAGGGCATGGCGGCGCTGGTGGAGCACGTCTATGGGCCGGACCGTTCGATGGTCGAGGTGGCCCTGGCGGGCGCCCGCCAGGGCATCGGCTATCGCCTGACCTACCGCATCGTGTGGCCCGACGGCAGCGTGCGCACGGTGATGGAGACCGTCGAGCGGGCCGACGCCGGCGACGACATGACGGCGCTGCAGATGGAGGGCAGCGCCCAGGACATCACCGAGCAGGTCGAGGCGCAGCGGCGCATCCGCCAGCTCGCCTACTTCGATCCGCTCACCGGGCTGCCCAACCGCGAGTTCTTCCGCGAGAGCCTGCTCGCCGCCACCGCCCGCTGCCTGCGCAACGACAGCCGCTGCGCGGTGATGGTGGTGGACATCGACCGCTTCGCGCGGATCAACGACAGCCTCGGGCCGGAGCGCGGCGACCAGGTGTTGCAGGTGATCGGTCACCGCCTGCGCGAATCGATGGGCGACCGCACGCCCGCCGAGCCGGCCGGCGGTGGCAGTCTGCCGCGCCTGAAGGTGGCGCGCCTGGCGGCCGACGAGTTCGGCATCCTGGTGAGCGACGTGGGGCCGGTGGAGGACGTGCTGGCGATCGCCCACGAGTTGTTGCGGGTGGTGCGGGCGCCGATCCGCGTGCCGGGGCAGGACATCGCCCTGTCGGCGCGGGTCGGGGTGGCGGTGATGCCCGAGCACGCCACCGACGCCGACGCGCTGCTGAAGGCCGCCGAGACGGCGCTGAACCGCGCCAAGCGAGTCACCCGCGACCAGGTGGCGCTGTTCTCCGAGGAAATGAAGGTGGCCGCCTTCCTGCGCTTCACGCTGGAGGGCGACCTGCGCCGGGCCCTCGGCGAGGAGGAGCTGCAGGTGCTCTACCAGCCCATCGTCGACGTCGAGCGGCGCGTCATCGTCAAGGCCGAGGCGCTGGTGCGCTGGCCGCACATGGCGCGCGGGCCGGTGCCGCCTCCGGAGTTCATCTCGCTGGCCGAGGAAACCGGAATGATCGTGCCGCTGACCCGCTCGGTGATGGAGCGGGTCAGCCACGACATCGCCGCGCTGGGGACGGCGCTGCCCGACGATTTCCGCATCAGCATCAACCTGTCGGGCGTCAATTTCATGGACACCCAGTTGATCCCCACCGTGCGCGCGGTGCTCGACGGGGCCGGGGTGGCGCCGTCGCGGATCGAGTTCGAGCTGACCGAGACGGTGCTGATGCGCGATCTCGACTACGCCACGACGATTCTCGCCCAGCTGCGCGAGATGGGCATCCGGGTGGCGGTGGACGACTTCGGCACCGGCTACTCGTCGCTGGCCTACCTGCGCCGGCTGGCGGTGAACACCTTGAAGATCGACCGCTCCTTCGTGAGCGAGCTGGACGAGGGGCAGGGGGTGGCGATCGTCAAGGCGGTGATCGGCCTGGCCCACAGCCTGGGGCTGGAGGTGGTGGCCGAGGGCGTGGAGACGATGTCGCAGCTCGAGACTTTGCGCGCCCAGGGCTGCCACCTGATCCAGGGCTACCTGTTCGCCCGCCCGATGTCGAGCCGGGCGCTGGCCCAGTCGCTGAGCAGCGCCTGCGTGCTGCCCGCGGGGGCGGTCGGCCTGCCCGGCTGAGGCGGGCCGCGGCACCTACTTGCGCTCGGGCTGGATGGCGATGGACAGGCGCACGCCTTCCGTGGCCTCCAGTTCGCGCAGCTGGCGGATCAGGTTGTCGTCGAGCACGAAGTCGGCCGCCAGCAGCATGACCCCGTCGCGGGTCACCAGATCCCGCGCCAGCACCATGCCCGGCTTGAGGGACGATGGCGTCAGTTCGCTGACCACCTGGGGCACGGTGTCCACCGCGCCCATCACTTCCATGAAGGCGTCCACCACCTGCGGGCAGTAGCGCTTGCCGCGGTTCTGCTGGATGAAGGCAATGGCCTCGGCGGCTTTCAGGCGGCGCGGCGACAGCAGGCCGATCTGCATGCCGTCGAAATCGTTGGCGAGCGCGATGATGCGCGCGCCGTACGGAATCGCCAGTCCCGAGAGGCGGTCGGGGTAGCCCTGGCCGTCCCAGCGTTCGTGGTGGGCGCGGATCAGGGTGGCGGCGGCGCGCATGTTCTCGAGGCCCATCAGCGCGGCCTGGCCGGTGATCGGATGCTTGCGCATCAGGCCCAGTTCGTCGCCACTCATGTGGGAGACCGGCTTGGCGAGCAGTTCGTCGGGCAGGCCGATCTTGCCGATGTCGTGAAGCAGGCCGGCGAGCATCACGTCCTGCACATCGGTGGCCGAGAAGTTGAGCTTGACGGCGATCTTGCGCGACAGGTCGGCGACGCGCTTGGCGTGGCCGGTGTTGTTGCCCTCGCGCAGTTCGATGAGGTTGGAGAACACCCGGATCGAGGTGAGGAAGCTCTGCTTGAGCTTTTCGTGGGCGCTCTTGAGTTCGGCGGTGCGGGCCTCGACCTTCTGTTCGAGGCTGGCGTTGAGCTGCTTGAGCTCTTCGTTCTGGCGCTGGGCAAGGGTTTCGAGGCGGGTCTTTTCCTGTTCCAGCGCCTGCCGTTCGAGGGCTTCGCGGACCGTGAGCAGCACGTCCTGGTCGTTCCAGGGCTTGGAGATGTAGCGGGTGATCTGGCCGCTGTTGATCGCCGCGATGGTCGATTCCATGTCGGCGTAGCCGGTGAGCAACAGGCGCACCGTGTCGGGGTGGCGTTTGCGGGCCTCGGCAAGGAAGGCGGCGCCGTCCATCACCGGCATGCGCATGTCGGAAATGATCAGGTCGACGTGCTCGCGGCCGAGGATCTCGAGGCCTTCGGCGCCGCTGGTGGCGATGTGCACGGTGTAGCCATGCGGGCGGAACAGGCGGCGCAGGGCCGACAGGATGTTGGCCTCGTCGTCCACGCACAGGATGCTGAAGGCCTGGGTGGCGCTGCGGGTGGCGGTCGGAGGGGCGACGGTAGTCATGAAGGGGCTCCCGGTTCGGCCCGGTGGCTGACGGGCAGGGTGATGCGGAAGGTGGTGCCTGCGCCAGGGGTGCTGTTCACCGCGATGCGGCCGTTGTGTTTCTGCACGATCCCGTAGGACAGGGACAGGCCGAGGCCGGTGCCCTTGCCCACCGGCTTGGTGGTGAAGAAGGGGTCGAAGATGCGGTCGAGCACGTCGGCCGGAATGCCGCAGCCGTTGTCCGAAACCTCGATCCACACGGTGTCGCCTTCGCATCCGGTGCGGATGCGGATGGTGCCGCGGCGGCCTTCGGGCATCGACTGGGCAGCGTTCACGAAAATGTTCATGAACACCTGGTTGAGCTGCGAGGGCAGGCACTCGACGAGGGGCAGCGTGCCGTATTCGCGCACCACCTCGGCCCGATACTTGATCTCGTTGCTGGCGATGTTGAGGGTGCTGTCGAGCCCCTGGTGGAGGTCGGCAGGCTGCCAGTCCTGGCTGGCGTCGGTGCGCGAGAAGTCGCGCAGGTCCTGCACGATCTTGCGGACCCGGGCGGTGCCTTCTTCCGATTCGCTGATGAGCTGGGCGATGTCCTCGCGCAGGAAGGCGAAGTCGGCGCGCTGTTTGGCGGCCTCGACGGCCTCGCGGACGTCGGCGGGCAGCGCGGTCTCGGCGGTTTCGTAGGCGTCGAGCACGTCGAGCAGCTGGGCGACGTAGCCCTTCAGGCTGTGGATGTTGGAATTGACGTAGCCGATCGGGTTGTTGATCTCGTGGGCCACGCCGGCGGCGAGCTGGCCGATGGAGGCCATCTTCTCGGACTGGACGAGCTGCTGCTGGGTGTCGTAGAGCCGGCAGTTGAGTTCGGTGAGCTCGGCGTAGCGCTTGAGCAGTTCGGTCTCGGCGGTCTCGCGGCGGGCGATGTCCTGTTCGAGGGTGGCCTTGGCGTCCTGCAGGTCGCGGGTGCGCTGGGCGACCTTGGCTTCCAGGTCGGTGCGCATCCGCAGCAGGGCGTTTTCGGCGTGCTTGCGCTCGGTGATGTCCACCAGGCTGCACACCAGCGTGCGGACGTCGCGAATTCGTTCGTGGGTGAGGGTCAGCTCGACGCAGCGTTCCTCGCCGCGCTTGGTGACGATGAAGCTCTCGGCCAGCAGCGGCGGCGGATCGCCTTCGAGGTGGGCGTGGCTCTGGGCCTTGAGGCCGTCGCGCAGGTGGGGCGGAAAAAGATCGGTGATGTGCATCGCTGCCAGCTCGGCCGGGGTGTAGCCCGACAGCCGCGACATGGCCCGGTTGGCGAACAGGATCCGCCCGTCCCGGTACAGCGCCACCGCCGAGCTCAGCGCGTTGGCGACCGGGAACAGGCTGTCGGGGAGCGGAAAGGGCTGGATGTCCATCGGCGCGTCAGCCCAGCATCGGCAGGTGACTGTCGAAGCGGGCCTGGGTGTCGGCCAGCACGCTGCCGAGGGCCTGCCAGTCGAGCCCGAGGGCGTTGACGGAGTCCAGGTGCAGCGGCGGCGTCTGGGTGTTCTCGGCTTCTTCCAGATCGAGGGCCTTGGCGATGGCGTCGGCGTAGTGCACCACCGCCGCGAGGCTGCCGGGGCGCGCCAGTTCGGGGTTGTGGTGGCAGGCCAGGGCTTCGACGATGTCCTCGGGGAAGTTCCAGTAGCGGGCGAGCGCGGCGCCGACGGCGGTGTGGTCGAAGCCGAATACCTCGGTTTCGACGTCGAGCAGGCGACTGTCGCGCTCGTTGGCGAGGGCGATCACCCGGGCGTAGTGTTCGGGATAGACCGAGACCATCACCAACCGCCCGATGTCGTGCAGCAGGCCGGCGATGAACAGGCCGTCGGCCTTGTGACGAAGGGCCTTGGCGAGGGCCTGGGCGGCCACCGCGGTGCCCAGCACGTGGCGCCAGAAGCGACTCGGCACGAAGCCCGGGCAGGAGCCCGGCGGCAGCGCGGTGACCACCGCGGCGGCCAGCACCAGCGAGCGCACGGCGGTGAAGCCGAGCACCACGATGGCGTCGTGGATCGAGCCGACCCGCGCCTGCAGGCCGTAGAAGGGGGAGTTGGCGACGCGCAGCACGCGGGCGGCGATGGCCTGGTCCTGGGCGATGCGCTGGGCCAGGGCGTCCACGTCGGCGTCGCCGCCGGAGAGGGTGGTGAGCAGCTCCATCGCGACGGCCGGCATGGCCGGCAGGCCGCGGATGTGGCGGATCATTTCGTCGAGGGTGGGGGCGGTCATCGGCCTTTCTCCAGGCGGAAGGCCAGCACGGCGTGGAGCAGGGCCAGCGATGCGGGGTCGTCGGCGGTGTGGCGGAAGATGTGCATCACGCGCGCGCGGATCGCCTCGCGCTGGCGGGCGATGGCTTCGGGGTCGGCGGCCTGGACCACCGTCAGGCGCTCGATGCCGCGTCGGCGCAGGCTGTCCAGATGGCCGTCGGTGAGGACGACGCCGGCCGGCAGCAGAACCTGGCCGGCAGCGTCGTGCAAGGCGGCGGCGAGTTCCATGCCGGCTTCGGCCTCGTCGAGGGGGATTTCTCGGGTGTCGCTCACGGCCGACTCCTTGCGCAAGTGAAGACCAGCAGGGTGCCGCGTGCGTCGGAGGCGTTGCCGAGGGGGTGGGCTTCGATGCGGAAGGTTCGGCTGCCCACGTTCACTTCGCCGGACTGGGTGCCGTTGTCCACCAGGGCGAGGAGTTCTGGGGGCAGCACCCCGGCGGCGTCGAGGCCGATCAGCGGGATGTGCTCGGCAAAGAGCCGTTCGGCGGCGGCGTTGGCGAGGGCGATCATCCCGCACGGGTCGATGCCGAGCAGTGGCAGCGGCATCACCGCGAGGGCTTCGTGGGTGAGGCGCAGCACCGCTTCGTCGACGCCCAGGCGCCGCTCCCGGTCGGCCAGCACGTCGGTGAGCTGGGTGTTGATGCGTTCGAGTTCGCGGTTGGCGCGCTGCAGCTCGACCGACAGGCGGCGGTTCTCGTCGCACAGCAGCTTGCGCCGGAAGGCTTCGTCGATGTTGGCCACCAGCATCGCGTCGTCCCACGGCTTGGTGAGGAACTTGTAGATCGCGCCTTCGTTGATCGCGTCGGTGACCGACTGCAGGTCGGTGTAGCCGGAGAGCACCATGCGCACAGACTGGGGGTCCATGTCCTTGGCCTTGCGCAGGAATTCGACGCCGGTCATGCCCGGCATGCGCTGGTCGGAGATGATCACGTCCACCGGATGGGTGGCGAGCAGGTCGAGCCCTTCCTGGCCGCTGGTGGCGGTCAGGATGGTGTAGCCCTCCTTGCGCAGCAGGCGGCGCAGGGAGGCGAGGATGTTCTGCTCGTCGTCCACCAGCAGCAGGGTGCGCTCCTGCTTCGGGCGTCGCAGCGGGTTGTCGAGGCGGCGCCCGAGCAGGGCCTTGAACGCTTCGGCCGGCATCGCGGCGCCGAACATCGGGCCGCACACCTGGTCGCAGCCGGTGGCGGTGACGATCGAGGCGGTGTGCGGGTCGTCGACGCCGGTTGCGCAGACCGCGAGTTTCATCTTGTGGGCGCGGATCACCAGGGCGCGCAGGATGGCGACGCCTTCCGGGTCGGCCACCACGTCGCGCACCAGGTGCGAGGGTACGTCGATGGCGTCCAGCGGCAGACGCCGGACCCACGCCACGTGGGCGTTGGCGGGGCTGGTTGCGCTGAGGGAGAAGCGGATGCCGCAGCCCTTGAGGCGCTGCAGCAGGGCGACGGTTTCGTCGGCGATGTGGCTACCGGCGGTGGTGATGCAGAATTCCAGGCAGTGCGGCGCGAGCTGGGTTGCGAGCAGGAGGGCGTTGAGTTGCGCCGGAAAGGCCGGGTCGCACAGCGCCTCTTCGAGGGCGCCGACGCACAGTACCAGGGCGCGACCGCAGCCGGCCGACCAGGCGGCGACCTGGGCCGCGGCGCTGCGCAGGTCGTCGAGCCCGGGGCCGCCCACGTCGCGCAAGGCGACTTCGTCCAGGCCCTCGGGGGCGAGGATGCGCAGGCGGGCGCAGGTCAGCTCGCCGCTGCCGCAATCGAATCCGGGTTCATACACGCACCGCACCGCACCGGCGGGCGTGCCGTCGAGACTTTCCATCTGAGCTCCAATCCAAACAGCAACCCGCTTTTGAAATGCAGGCCGCCGCTGTGGATATCGGCCGTGGCGCCGAGGTCTTTAGCGGCACGGGCGGCGTCGCGCGGTGCGCCGGGCGGCCCGGCGTGCATGTGGCCGGGCGGCGGTGGGGCGGGCAAGGTAAAATGCCGGGCCATGTCCGATCACGCCCATCATTTCCCGGCTCTCGCGTTTGTCGCCATCGGTGTCGGCGCCGCCCTCGGCGCCTGGCTGCGGTGGTGGCTGGGGCTGCGCCTCAACCCGCTGTTCGCCCACATTCCGCTCGGCACGCTGGCCGCCAACCTGCTCGGCGGCTACCTGGTGGGGGTGGCGGTAGCGTGGTTCGCGCTGCGCACCGACCTCCCGCCGGAGGTGCGCCTGTTCGTTGTCACCGGCTTCCTGGGCGGGCTCACCACCTTCTCGTCGTTCTCGGCGGAAGTCGTGCATCTGATCGACACCGCCCGCTACGCCTGGGCGGCGGGGGCTGCCGCCGTGCACCTGGGCGGCTCGCTGTGCATGACCGCGCTTGGCATGTGGACCGTCCACGTGCTGCGTGGTTGAGCGCCGCCGTCGCGTTTTTTCCGCCTTTCATCCTGTCGCCGTATCGCAATGCCCGCTTCGCCTTCCGCCCCGACGTCCCAGGACCCGTACCGCCTGCTCGAACACTGCCTGAGCGCCGACCGCCCGCGTCTGCGCCGCGATCTGCGCAAGCTGCAGCGCCGCCCGCGCACCTTGGCCGACGTGCCGGAGGCGCTGCGCCTCGCCATCGCCGATTCCGCCGCGAAGCTGATCGCCCGCCGCGACGCGTTGCCCCGGCCCGATTTTCCGCCCGAGCTGCCGGTCAACCAGCGCAAGGACGAGATCGCCGCGGCGATCCGCGACAACCAGGTGGTGATCGTCTGCGGCGAGACCGGCTCGGGCAAGACGACTCAGCTGCCCAAGATCTGCCTGGAGCTCGGGCGCGGCGTTGCTGGCCTGATCGGTCACACCCAGCCGCGGCGGATCGCCGCCCGCGCTACCGCCACCCGCATCGCGCAGGAGTTGAAGAGCGAGCTCGGCGCCACCGTCGGCTACAAGATCCGCTTCACCGACCGCATCGGCCCGCAGAGCTACATCAAGCTGATGACCGACGGCATCCTGCTCGCCGAAACCCAGGGCGACCCGCTGCTGTCGGCCTACGACACGCTGATCATCGACGAGGCCCACGAGCGCAGCCTCAACATCGATTTTTTGCTCGGCTATCTGCGCCAGCTGCTCGTCAAGCGGCCGGACATGAAGCTGATCGTCACCTCGGCCACGCTCGACGCCGAGCGCTTCGCCCGCCACTTCGGCACGGCCGACAAGCCCGCGCCGGTGATCGAGGTCTCGGGCCGGCTCTACCCCATCGAGATGCGCTACCGGCCCGTCGAGCGCGACGAGCCCAAGCCCGTCCGCCCCGGCGAGGCGCCGCGCCCCGAACCCCGCGGGCCGGACCGCGACCTCTACGACGCGCTGGTCGACGCCGTGGACGAAGCTCACCGCAGCGGCCCCGGTGACGTGCTGGTCTTCCTCCCCGGCGAGCGCGAAATCCGCGAAGCCGCCGAAGCCCTGCGCAAGGCCCACCACGCCGCCGGCACCGAGGTGCTGCCGCTCTTCGCCCGCCAGTCGGCCCAGGAGCAGGCGCGGGTGTTTGCGCCGTCGAAGGGCCGCCGGGTGGTGCTCGCCACCAACGTGGCCGAAACCTCGCTGACCGTGCCGGGCATCCGCTACGTGGTGGATACCGGCCTCGCGCGGGTCAAGCGCTACAGCCACCGCAACAAGGTCGAGCAGCTGCAGATCGAGAAGGTCGCCCAGTCGGCGGCCCGCCAGCGCGCCGGCCGCTGCGGCCGGGTGGCCGACGGCATCTGCTTCCGGCTCTACGACGAGGACGACTTCAACGCCCGCCCGGCCCACACCGACCCGGAAATCCTCCGCTCGTCCCTGGCCGGGGTGATCCTGCGGATGAAGTCGCTCAAACTCGGCGAGGTAGCGGATTTTCCCTTTATCGACGCGCCGCTGCCGCGCATGGTGGCCGACGGCTACCAGCTGCTGGCCGAGCTCGGCGCCGTCGAGGAGCGCGAAGGCGAGGGCGTCATGCAGCTCACGCCGGTGGGCCGCGAGCTCGCCAAGCTGCCGCTGGACCCGAAGATCGGCCGGATGATCCTCGCCGCGCGGGATCGGGGCAGCCTCGCCGAGGTGCTGGTGATCGCCGCGGCCTTGTCGACGCAAGACGTGCGCGAGCGCCCGCCCGAGCGTCAGGCCGCCGCCGACCAGGCCCATGCCCGCTTCCGCGGCCCGGAGCAGGAGCAGAAATCCGAGTTCCTGTGGTACTGGAACCTCTGGAAAGCCTGGGAGGAAGTCCAGCGCCACGAAACCTCCAGCAAGCAGAAGGCGTGGTGCAAGAGTAATTTCCTGTCCTGGCTGCGCCTGCGCGAATGGCGCGACGTGTTCACCCAGCTGCATACCCTTTGCGCCGAACACGGCTGGAAGGAGAACGACAAGCCCGCCAGCTTCGAGGACATCCACAAGGCGCTGCTCGCCGGCCTGCTGGGCCACGTGGGCTGCAAGATCGAGGACGCTTCCGGCCCCGCCGCCGGCAGCTATCTGGGCGCCCGCGGCATCAAGTTCTGGCCGCACCCGGGTTCCGCCATCGCCAAGAAGGCCGGTAAGTGGATCATGTGTGCCGAGCTGGTGGATACGTCGCGGCTGTTCGGCCGCTGCCTCGCCCGCATCGAACCCGAGTGGCTGGAGGAGGTGGGCGGCCACCTGCTCAAGCGGCAGGTGTCGGAGCCCCACTGGTCCAAGGCCAGCGGCGCCGTGCGCGGCTGGGAGCGCGGCACGCTGTACGGCCTCACGGTGTATCCGCGCCGGGGCGTGAGCTACCGCGAGATCGATCCGGCCCTGTGCCGTGAGCTGTTCATCCGCGAAGGCCTGGTGCAGGGCGAGATCGCCGAAGGCCCGGCCCGGGGCATGGCCTTCCTGGGCCACAACCGCCGGCTGATGGCCGAGATCGAGCGGCTTGAGCACAAATCCCGCCGGCCCGACGTGCTGGTGGATGAAGAGCTCATCTACGCCTTCTACGACGCCAAGCTGCCGCCCGACGTGCTCGACCTGGCCAGCTTCGAGGCCTGGCGCAAGGCCGCCGAGAAGAAGGCGCCGAAGGTGCTGCAGCTCACCCGCGACCAGCTGATGCGCCACGACGCGGAAGGCATCACCACCGATCGCTTCCCGTCCAGCCTCGAGGTGCTCGGCCAGAAACTCAAGCTCGCTTACCTGCACGAACCCGGCGAGGCCGACGACGGCGTGACGCTCACCGTACCGCTGGCGATGCTCAACCAGATTCCCGCCAACCGCTGCGAGTGGCTGGTGCCCGGTCTGCTCGAAGAAAAGGTCACCGCGCTCCTGCGCACCGTGCCGCAAAAGCACCGCCACCGCCTGCAGCCGATGGCCGACAGCGCGGCGGACTTCATGACGAAGTTCGAGGCGGGTGAGTTCGATCTGGACGACCCCCTCATCAAGGCGCTGCAGCGCTTCGTGGAAGAGCGGGTCTCGCTCAAGCTGCCGATGGAGAGCTTCCGGCCCGAGAACCTCAACCCGCACTGCTTCATGAACTTCCGGGTGCATGACGAGCACGGCCGCGTCCTCGGCCAGTCACGCAACCTGGCCGAATTGCGCACGAAATTCCGCGATCAGGTGGCACAGCGTTTCCAGAGCGCGCGCATCGTGCCGGCGCCCGCGCCCGCGCCAGAGACGCCCAGAAAGGGCGGCGAGCCTGCCAGGGCCACGCCCGCCGCATCGGCCGCCGACAAGCAGCTCGCCGGCTTCACCGGCTGGACTTTCGGCCCGCTGCCCGAGCTGCTGGAAGTGAAGGTCGCCGGCCGCGAGATCGTCGGCTTCCCGGCGCTCCACGACGACGGCGCGAGCGTGTCGCTGCGCCCCTACGACACGCCGGAAGAGGCCGCCAAGGTGCATCGCGGCGGCCTCGCGCGCCTGTTTGCGCTGGCCCTGTCGGCGCAGGTCAAGGCCATCGAGAAGCTGCCGGGCATTCGCGAGCTGGCGCTGCAGTTCATCAGCTACGGTTCCGAGGCCGAACTCAAGGCCCAGCTTGTCGTTGCCACGCTGGAGCGCTGCTGCCTGCTCGAACCGCTGCCGACCGACGCCGACAGCTTCGACAAGCGCTGCCAGGAAGCCAAGCCGCGCATCACCCTGGTGGCCCAGGAACTGATGCGCCTCACCGGCCAGCTGATCGTCGAGCACGCCACGCTCGTCAAGCGCCTCGCCGGCCTCAAGACCTTCCCGGACGTGGTGGCCGACATCAACGCCCAGGTGGGCAAGCTGATGCCGAAGAACTTCCTCGTTGCGCTGCCCTACGAGCGGATCGCCCAGATTCCGCGCTACCTCAAGGGCGCCACGGTGCGCATCGACAAGCTGCGCAACAACCCCGCGCGGGATGCCGAGCTGATGGGCGACTGGAAGAAGCTCGCCCAGCCCTTCGAGCGGGAATGGCTCGCCAAGGCCAAGGCCGGCGTCACCGATCCGCAGCTGGAGGAATTCCGCTGGCTGCTGGAAGAGCTGCGCGTGGGCCTGTTTGCCCAGGAGTTGAAGACGCCGATGCCGGTGTCGGTGAAGCGCCTGCAGAAGATCTGGGAGAGCCGGCCGCGCTGACCGCGGCGGCCGGTCGTGGCGGATTAGGCGCCCATTCCGGGTTGCGGCGGCCGCGTTGATGGCGGTCAATTTTTTGGTTAATCATTGTAAATACGATGGCGTCCTCGGCGCTCGGGCATCGCCCGCGCCACCCAGACACCCGGGGAGGGAACGCCATGTTTTTCTTCGATCGCCTGTTCGGGCGACGCAGGCCCGAGGCCGCGCAGGCCCCGCTGCCGCAGCCGCCGTCGCCCGCCGTGGTGGCCGAGCCGACGGCGATGGCGCCGGGCACCCGCATCGCCCATCATCCAGAGCTGATCGGCCAGCTCGAGCAGGATCACCGCGATCTGCTGCGCATCTTCAGCGGGCTGCGCGGCGCCGCCGAGGCGGGGCGTCTGGTCGAGGCCAGCGAGCGGCTCGAGGTGTTCCGCCACGCCCTGCAGGGCCATCTGCTCAAGGAAAACGTGAAGCTCTACGTCTACCTCGAACACGCGCTGGCCGGCGACGCGATCAGCCACGAGCTGATGCACGGCTTTCGCCACGAGATGGACCGCATCGGCAAGGCCGTGGTGGATTTCCTCGACCGCTACCGGGCGCTGGCCGAGCACCCGGACTGGCGGGACGACTTTTGCCGCGAGCTGGAGGGCATCGGCAAGGTGCTGGTGGATCGCATGCGCAACGAAGAGGGCAATCTCTACCCGCTGTACGGCCCGCTCTGAGGGCGGCCGCTGCGGCTTCGAGGCCCAGGGCGCGGGCCTGACGGCGCTCAAGCCGGGCGGTCGGGTGCCGATATACGCCAGATGCGTGCGGGGTAAGGGACGGAACTCGCGCCCGGCGCGCTGGAGTGTTCCCGCCAACCCGACCGGTCTTCCCGCATGCCCGCCTGCTCCCCATCGGCCTCCGAGGCCGCCCGCCTGACCGCCCTGCGCGCCACCGGCCTGCTCGACAGCCCGCCCGACGCGGCGTTCGACAATCTCGTCGAACTGGTGCGCACGGTGTTCGACGTGCCGGTGGCCTTCGTCGCGCTGATGGACGCGGAGCGCCAGTGGTTCAAGGCGGCGGCCGGCACCGACATCCGCGAAGTGCCCCGCGACGCCTCCTCCTTCTGCGCCCGCACCATCGGCGGCGAGGGCGCCTTCGTGGTTCACGACGTGCTGGCCGATTCGCGCTTCGCCACCGAGGCGCCGGCCTGCGCGATGCCCGGGGTGCGTTTCTATGCCGGCATGCCGCTGCGCCCGCTGGACGGCCAGCCGATCGGAACGCTGTGCGTCATCGACACGCGGCCGCGCGTCCTGGGCGCCCGGGAGCTCGACTGCCTCGCCCGCTTTGCCCGGCAGGCCGAGGAGCTGATCCGTCACCACCTCGCCAGCCTCGCTTCGCGTCGCCAGCAAGATAGCCTGGAGCTGGCGGTGGCGCGCAACGAGGCGCTGCTCAACCGCGCGGCGGTGGGCATCATCCGCATCACCTCGCGGGGCATCATCGAACAGGTCAATCCCTTCGCCGAGCAGATCCTCGGCTATGCCGCCGCCGAGCTGATCGGCCGCAACGTGCGCATGATCATGCCGCAGCGCTGGGCCCAGCATCACGACGAATACCTGGATTCCTACCTCAAGGGGCGCCCGCCCAGCGTCATCGGCATCGGCCGCGAGGTGCAGGCGCTGCACAAGTCGGGACGAACCATCCCGGTGCATCTGGCGGTCAGCGAGGTGATGATCCCCGGGCAGGACGGCGTCGAGTTCATCGGCATCCTCTCCGATCTTTCCGAGCTCTACAGCGCCCGCGAGCGCGAGCAGGCCCAGCACCGCCTGCTGCAGGTGCTGCACCGGGGCATGACCGACTTCGCCGCGCTGATGTCGAGCGACCAGCTGTGGTCCTTCCTGAAGGACGCCCTGTGCGACCTGACTGGCAGCGATTACGCCCTGATCGGCGAGGTGGTGCCGGTGGAGGGCAAGCCCGGGCTGAAGATCCACGCGATCACCGACCTGTCGTGGAACGACGATTCCCGCCGCCTGATGGAGCGTCTGCGCTCCGGCGACATGATGCTCACCAATCCGGATTCGATGCTCGGCCGGGTGTTCGCCGGCGGCGAAGTGATGATGACCAACGACGTCGCGACGGTCACCCGGCGTACGGGATTCCCCCACGGCCACCCGCCGCTGCACAACTACCTGGGCGTGCCGATCGTCGATCAGGGGCAGGTGATCGGCATGTTCGCCATCGCCAATTCGCGCCAGCGGGTGGATGCCGACCTGCTGGCCTGGCTCGAGCCCTTCACCGCGACCTGCGCGCTGCTCATCAACCTCTACCGGCGCATCAACGAGCAGGCCCGCTTCACCCACGAGCTCGAGATTGCCCACGCCCAGCAGGCCCGCGCCAGCCGCGCCAAGACCGAGTTCCTGTCGTCCATGAGCCACGAGCTGCGCACGCCGATGAACTCGATCATCGGCTTCTCGCAGCTGCTGCTCAACAACCGTCGGCAACCGCTGCCCGAGCGCCAGGCCGGGCAGGTCGAGCAGATCCTCAAGAGCGGCCAGCACCTGCTCACGCTGATCAACGACATCCTCGACCTGGCCCGCATCGAGGCCGGCCGGCTGGCGTTCTCGATCGAGCCGGTGGAGATCGCCGGCGCAATCGAGGAATCCGTCGCGTCGATCAGCGCGCTGGCCGAGATGCGCCGCATCGCCATCCACCTTCCGCCGGCCGGCACTGGTCGGCCGCGGGTGATGGCCGACTTCACGCGGATCAAGCAGGTGCTCATCAACTTCCTGTCCAACGCCATCAAGTACAACCGCGACGGCGGCCGCATCGACATCGGCTGGCGCGAGGACGGCGAGGCGCTGCGCGTCGAGGTGCGCGACACCGGCGTCGGCATTCCGGCCGAGCGCATCGACGAGCTGTTCCAGCCGTTCAACCGCATCGGCGCCGAGCATTCCGGCATCGAAGGCGCCGGTGTCGGACTCGCGCTGACCAAGCAGCTCGTCGAGAAGATGGCCGGCCGCGTCGGCGTGGACAGCATCCACGGCAGCGGCAGCTGCTTCTGGTTCGCGCTCCAGCGCGCCACCGATCTGCCGGTGGCGGCCGCCGCGGCGGCCGGCGTGCAGCCGCTCGCCGGCGACGAGACGCATCGTCAGCGCGTGCTCTACGTCGAGGACAATCCCGCCAATCAGCGCCTGATGACCGACATCTTCGAGGACTTCGGCGCCTGCGAGCTTTCCTGCGCCCACGAGGCGGCGCTGGGCATCGAGCTGGCCCGCGCCGAACGCCCGGCGCTGATCCTGATGGACATCAACCTCCCCGGCATGGACGGCTACGCCGCGCTGGCCGCCCTCAAGGCCGACCCCGCCACCCGGGACGTGCCGGTGGTGGCCCTGTCGGCCAATGCGATGCCCGCCGACGTGGAGCGCGGGCTTGCCGCCGGCTTTGCCGACTACCTCACCAAGCCGCTCGACTTCACGCGGCTATACGCCGTCCTGGCGCACCACCTGGGAGGCGAGCCGGATGCTTGAGGAACACCTCGCCGACGCCCGCATCCTGGTGGTGGATGACACGCCGGCCAATGTCGAGCTGCTGCTCGGCATCCTGGAAGACGCCGGCTACCAGAATCTGCTCGGCATCACCGACCCCCGCGAGGTGAGCGCCGAGGTGGACCGCTGCCTGCCCGACCTGATCCTGCTCGACATCCGCATGCCCCATCTGTCGGGTTTCGACGTGTTGCGCCAGGTGCGCTGGCGGCTCGGCGTGATGGCGCCGCCGGTGGTCGTGCTCACCGCCCAGACCGACCGGGAGACGCGTTCCCAGTCGCTGGAACTGGGCGCCATCGACTTCCTCAACAAACCCTTCGATCAGGGCGAGGTGCAAAAGCGCATCCGCAACATCCTGCTGGCCCACTGCCAGTCGCGCGATCTGCGCGGTCAGACCGAGCTGCTGCAGACCCTGGTCGATCGCCAGACCGCCGAGTTGCGCAGCCTCGCCCTCACCGACAGTGCCACCGGCCTGCCCAACCGCCGCGCCGTGCTCGCCAAGCTCGACGGTCTGATGAGCATCGCCCGGCAGGTGGCGGTGTTCTTCATCGTGGCCGACGAGGTCGAGGAGATCGCCCGCGTGCAGGGCTACCCCACCGCCGAGAAGCTGCTTCAGGCCCTCGGCGAACTGGCGGCGGCCAGCCCGGTGGCCCAGGGCGGCATCGTCGGCTGCTGGGGGAGCAGCGAGCTGGTGCTGGTCCAGCCCACCGACGATCCGACCCAGCTCGACCGCACCGCCCGCCGTCTGCTGCGGCTGCTCGAGGGCGACCACCGTATCGACGATCTGCTGCTGGCGACGCCGATTCGCGTCGGCATCGCTCACTCGGGCGATGCCGTCGGTGGCGCCGAAGACCTGCTGCGCAAGGCCGCCGCCGCGATCCCGCCGCCCGGGGGCGGGCCGGTGGGGCATTTCAACCCCGAGCTGGAGCAGGCCCTCGCCCAGCGCCGCCGGCTGCGCCGCGCGCTCAAGCAAGCCGTGCCCGATGGCGAGCTGACCCTGGTGTTCCAGCCCAAGATCGATCTCGCCAGCCGCCGCCTGATCGGGGCCGAAGCATTGCTGCGCTGGCAGTCGGCCGACATGGGCGCGGTGCGTCCGGACGTGTTCATTCCCCTCGCCGAGGAATCCGGCGACATCCTCGCCATCGGCGACTGGGTGCTCGACGAAGGCATCCGTCAGATGCAGGTCTGGCACGCGGCCGGCCGGCTGGCGGACGATTTCGCGCTGGCCCTCAACGTGTCGAGCCGGCAACTGCTCCACGAGGGTTTCGTCGACGGGGTGCTGCGCCGGCTGACGGCCGCAGGCCTGCCGCCGGGGCGAATCAAGATCGAAGTAACCGAGTCCGGCTTCATCCACGATCTGCACGAGGCGCAGGCCCGTCTCGGCGCCCTGCGCGCGGCCGGCGTGGGCGTCTCGATCGACGATTTCGGCACCGGCTACTCGTCGCTGTCCTACCTCAAGTCGCTGCCGGTGAGCGAACTCAAGATCGACCGCAGCTTCATGCGCGAGATCGATCACAACGCCGAAGACCAGAAGCTGGTGGAGACGATCGTCGTCATCGCGCACCTGTTCGGCTGCTCGGTGGTGGCGGAAGGCATCGAATCCGATGCCCAGCTCGATGCCCTGCGTCGGCTGGGCTGCGACCAGGGGCAGGGCTACCTGTTCTCGAAGCCGCTCGAACGCCCCTTGTTCGAGGCGGCGATGGCGGCAAGCCCCGTGCCGCCTGCCCACGATTGAGGCGTCGGCGGCGGGTCGCCCGGCCGGCGAAAGCGTGCCTGGCCGCGCAGCGGCGCAGGATGAAACCCGTGTGGGGATAGGCGCCCCGGCGCGTGTGGGACGAATCCGGAAGATCGATGTGTCGTCCGCGGGCGAAAAAAAGGGAGGCGCGAGGCCTCCCTTGGTCTGACGCGCCGCCGGGGTGCGGCGGCGGGCGTTTATTGCTCGCCGACGCGCTTGCCCTGGTGTTCGCGGGCGAGGCGCTGCTGGACGTCGCCCGGCGCCGGCTCGTAGTGGCTGAAGGCGATGCTGCAGCTGCCGTCGCCGCCGCTGATCGACTTGAGGCGGGACTCGAAGCCTTCCATCTCGGCCATCGGCACCTGGCTGGTGATTTCCGTCCAGCCCGGCTGCGGGCTGTCGGTGCCGGTGACGCGGCCGCGGCGGCCGGAGAGCTCGGCGCTGATGCCGCCGAAGTGCTCGTCGGCGACCCTCACGGTGAGCGTGATGAGCGGTTCGAGCACGACCGGGCGGGCGCCGGCAACGGCTTCCTGCACGGCGTGGCGGGCGGCGGTGACGAAGGAGATTTCGTTGGAGTCGACGGTGTGGTGCTTGCCGTCGAAGACCACGACGCGGATGTCCTGGAGCGGGAAGCCCGCCATGACGCCTTCGGCGATCGCCTGCTGGACGCCCTTTTCGACCGCCGGCATGAAGTTGCCGGGGATGGTGCCGCCCTTGACCTCGTCGGCGAACTGGAAGCCGGCGCCGCGCTCGAGGGTTTCGACGCGCAGGGCGACTTCGCCGAACTGGCCGGCGCCGCCGCTCTGCTTCTTGTGGCGGTAGCGGGCTTCGGCCGTGCCGGCGATGGTCTCGCGGTAGGGGATGGCGGGCGGACGGGTGCCGAGATTGAGGTTCCAGCGGGTCTTGAGCTGGTCGAGCACCGACTTGAGGTGGACTTCGCCGAGGCCGCGGATGACGGTTTCCTTGGCCTGAGGATCGCGTTCGACCGACAGGCAGGGGTCTTCGTCGAGCATCCGGTGCAGGGCTTCGGAGAGCTTCTGCTCGTCGCCGTGCTTTTCGGGCAGCAGGGCGAGGCCGAACACCGGCTGCGGGTAGCGCGGCGGGACGAGGTGGAAGTGGTCCTCGTCGTGGGAGTCGTGCAGCACGGCGTCGCGGTGGATGTCGTCCACCCGGCCGACGGCGCAGATGTCGCCGGGGATGCCGACCTCGATCTCGGTCTGGGTCTTGCCCTGGACGCGCAGCAGGTGGCCGACCTTGAACGGCTTCCTGGCGTCGCCGATGAAGAGCTGGGTGCTCGGGGTGACGGTGCCCTGGTGGATGCGGAACAGGCCGAGCTTGCCCCGGAACGGGTCGTTGCTGACCTGGAAGACGTGAGCAATGACGTGCTTGTCGGCGTCGGTGGTCGCGGAGACGGCTTCGGCGGCCGGCCCTTCGCCCTTGAGGAACTGCGGCGGGTTGCCTTCGGTCGGGTCGGGCAGCAGGCGGCCCAGGATGTCGAGCAGTTCGGTGATGCCGGCGCCGTTGCGGGCCGAGGTGAAGCACACCGGAATCAGGTGGCCTTCGCGCAGGGCGATCTCGAACGGGTCGTGGAGCTGCTCGGGCTGGAGCAACTCGCCCTGTTCGAGGTAGAGGGCCATCAGGTCTTCGTCCACCTCGACCACCTGGTCGACGATGCGGTCGTGGGCTTCGCGCACGCTCGAGAAGGCCGGCTGGGCATCGTAGTCGGGCTGGAAGAAGCAATCGACGACGCGCTCGCCCCCGGCGGTGGGGAGGTTGATCGGCAGGCATTCCTTGCCGAAGCTGGCGGTGATGCGTTCGATCAGGGCGGCGAAGTCGACACCGGGCGCGTCGATGCGGTTGACGACGATCATCCGGCACTGGCCAGCGGCGGCCTCCATGACCTTGCGGGTGACCGTCTCGACGCCGGCGGCGGCGTTGATGACGACCACCGCGGTTTCGACCGCCGGCAGCGTGGCCAGGGCGCGGCCGAGGAAGTCGGGCAAGCCCGGTGTGTCAAGGATGTTGACCCAATGCTGGGCCCATTCCAGGTGAGCCAGCGCGGCATTGAGGGAGTGACCGAAGGCTTTTTCCTGCGGGTCGTAGTCGCTGACGGTGTCGCCCTTCTCGACGGAGCCCGGGGCGCCGATGGCGCCGGCGGCGGCGAGCAGTTTTTCCAGCAGCGTCGTCTTGCCGCTGCCGGACTGGCCGAGGAGGCTGAGGTTGCGGATGTCGCGGACCGAGGTGGGTGTCATGCTTGCTCCCTTTGACGTTATTTTGGAAGTCGAAAGCCGAGGTTCGGTCAAGTATCTGCCTGCGCAATCCCGAGTTCAACGATCCAGGTCAACAAAGCTGCTACCACTCGAAGCCGCGGCGGGCCGGCGCGTCCGCGGCGCCCCCTGGCGCGGGCAGCACCTGGCGCAGCGCGTCGTCCTCGGTGCGGTAGGCGGCGTGGGCGGCGATCTCGGCCCACAGCCCGGTGCGCTCGAGCACGTCGATGACCTGCTTCTTGAGGCCGCAGCAGGCCAGCACCCGGCCTTCGGCGGCGAGCTGGCGATGGATGCGGCGCAGGGCGTCCACGCCACTGGCGTCGATGGCGTTGATGCCGGCGCAGGCGAGCAGCAGGATCGTCATCTGCGGGTGATCGCGGCGGGTGGCGAGCACCGCGTCCTCGAAGGTGGCGGCGTTGACGAAGTGCAGCGGGCCGTCGAAGCGCAGGATCGCCACCTGCGGGTGGGGCGGCGGCAGGCCGAAGCGGGCGGCGTCCCGCCAGGTGCCGTCGGGATGGCGGCCCAGCAGCGCCACGCGGGGCGTCATGCTGCGGTAGATCAGGAGCGCCAGCGACAGCAGCAGGCCAGCCAGGATGCCGATCTCCACGTGCGGCGCGAACACCAGTGTCGCCGCGAAGGCGACGGTGCCGGCCAGGCCGTCGTCGCGCCCGGAGCGCCAGGCTTCGCGCAGGGCCTGCAGCGACAGCAGGCGCGCCACGGTGACGAGGATCACCGCCGCCAGCACCGGGCGCGGGATGTGGGCGATCGGCTCGGGCATCGCGACGAGTGCCCCCAGCACCACCAGCGCGCCCACCACCGAGGCCACGCCGGTGCGCGCCCCGGCTGCCAGCAGGAAGGCCGAACGGCCGAACGAGCCGCTGACCGGATAGGCCTGGCAGAAGGCGGCGGTGAGCTTGGCGAGCCCCTGGCCGATGAGTTCCTGGTTGCCGTCCCAGCGCTGGCCGGTGCGCGCCGAGGCGAGCTTGCAGCTCGACATCGCCTCGATGAAGCTCACCAGCGCCAGCACGAAGGCCGACGGCAGCAGGTCGGTGATCTGCGCCCAGTCGGCGCGGGGCAGCGAGAAGGCCAGGATCTGTTCGGGCAGGGTGCCCACGACGCGTCCGCCGCTGGCTTCGAAGCCACCCGCCCAGGCCGCGCCGGCCAGCCCGGCGACCACCAGCAGCACGCCGGGGCCGCCCAGGGCCAGGCGCTGCAGGAGCAGCAGCAGCCCCACCGCCGCGCTCCCCAGGGCCAGCGACGGCAGGTGCGCGGCGGGTAGGGCCAGGACGAGATCGGTCACCGCCTCGAAGAACGGCCGCTGCCCCGCCGAGGGCAGGCCGAGCAGGGTCGGTAGCTGGGCGGCGCAGATCAGCAGCGAACAGGCGTTGATGAAGCCGTGCAGCACCGGGTGCGACAGCAGGTCGGCGAAGTGGGCGAGGCGCAGCGCGCCGAAGACGAGTTGCAGCACCCCGGCCAGCAGCGCCAGTTGCACCGCCAGCAGCAGCCAGGTCTCCGAGCCGGGCAGGGCCAGCGGGGACAGGGCGCTGGCGGTGAGCAGGCTGGTGAGCGCCACCGGCCCGGTGTTGAGCTGGGCCGACGAGCCCCACAGGGCGCCGACGATCGAGGGCAGCAGCGAGGCGTACAGGCCGACGTAGGCGGGCAGACCGGCGAGCTGGGCGTAGGCCAGCGCCTGGGGCACGGCCACCAGCGCCACCGTGAAGCCGGCCAGCAGGTCGTTGCGCACGGTGGCGGGGTCGAGCTGGTGGCGCCAGCCGAGAAACGGGAACAGGCGCGCCGGCAGGCGGGATGGCGGCGTGGACGGAACGGGCGGCATCGGGTGGGGTGGCCTTCCACGAAAAGGGCAGAAGGCGAAAAGTTTAGCGCGGCGCGGGGGCCTCGGGCAGCGCGCCGGTGGGGCGCGGCGCCGCCGCGGTTAAAGAAGCGCCCGCCCGGGTCGTTAAGCAGCCAGACATGGCACCTTGCGCGGATCGTCCGGCCCGGCCATTTCCTCGTGTGGGTTGAATTCTCCAGGTGATCTCCGACGTTCTCGTTTCCCTGCTTGGCCGTGCCGGCGTGCCCGCAGCGCACGCCGGGGGGCGAGTGCGGCCATGAGTTCCCGGGTGCTGCGCATCGTCCTCATCTACGCGGTGTTCTCGGCGGGCTGGATCCTGTTCTCGGACAGTCTGGTCAGCCTGCTGGTCTCCAGCCCCGATCTGGTCCGTCTGGCCTGCACCCTCAAGGGGTGGGCCTTCGTGCTGGTCACCTCGTTGCTGTTGTGGGGCCTGCTGTCGCGCCTCGCCCGCAGCGAGGGCGAGACCGCCAAGCGATCGCGGCGGCTCCCGGGCTGGCTCTCGGGCGAAGGGGTGCGCTCCCTGCTGCTGCCGCTGGCGGCGCTGGCGGCGGGCGTGGTGGTGCTGGCCTTCGTCAGCGGTGGCCTGACCCTGCGCGAACTGCGCGCCCGCGAGTACCAGCGCCTCGAGGCGATCGCCGACCTGAAGGTGGGGCAGCTCGTGCTGTGGCGGGAGGAGCGCCGCGCCGACGCCCAGGCCATCGCCGGCAACGCCAGCCTGAGCGCGCTGTTCGAGCAACTGCAGCGGCGCGAGGACGCCACCGCCCGCGAGCGCCTGCTGGCCTCCCTGGAGGCGACGCGCGGCGCTTACCGCTACGCCCGGATCGCCCTGATCGACGCGGACGGGCAGGTTTTGATCGCCACCGGCGGCGATTTTCCGGTCACCCGGCCGCTGCGCGAGGTCATCCAGCGGGCCTTCGACGACGATGCGGTGGTCGAGACGGTGTTCTACCGGGATCATCCGGCGCGCTTCGATGAGCCGATTCATGTGGATTTCGTGGCGCCGATGCAGAACGTGAGCGGGCGGCAGCTGGTCGTGGTGCTGCAGAGCGACCCCTCGGTGTTCCTGTTCGACTACCTCAACACCTGGCCGGTGCCGAGCCGCACCGCCGAAAGCCTGCTCTTCACCCACGACGGCGATGCGCTGACCTTCGTTTCGCCGCTGCGCCACAAGCCGTCGCCGCCCCTCAGCCAGCAGGTCTCGATGCGGCGCGGCGACGTGCTGTCGGTGATCGTGGCCGGTGACCCATCGATGCGCGGCAAGGCCATCGAGGCGCTCGATTACCGGGGCTCCCCGGTCGTCGGGGTCGGGCGCGTGGTGCCGGGCACCGACTGGCAGCTGGTGGTCAAGATCGATGCCGACGAGGTGCGCGAGGCGGCCAGCGGGCAGCTGCTCAGCATCGCCCTCGCGGCGGGCTTCGCGCTGCTGGCGATCGGGGTGGCGGCGGTGCTGTTGCTCCAGCGCCGCGAACTGGAGCAGGTGCGCGAGCGCGAAGAGGCGCAGAGCCGCCAGTTGCGCGAGCTGCGCCTGTTCGACGCCATCGCCGACGGTTCGACCGACGCCATCTTCGCCAAGGATCTGGACGGCATCTACCTGTTTGGCAACCGCGAGGCGGCCCGTCTGCTCGGCACCACCGCTGCGCAGCTGGTGGGCAGCCGCGACGGGGGCTTGTTCCCGCCGGACGAGGCGGCGTCGCTGCGCCAACAGGATCAGGTGGTGATGACCACCAACGCGGTGGCAAGCTGGGAGGAGATCCTCAGCACCGCCGACGGCCCGCTGACGATGCTCACCACCAAGGGGCCGCTGCACGACGCCAGTGGCAAGGTGGTGGGCGTGTTCGGCATCGCCCGCGACATCACCCCGCTGCGGCGCGAGGAGCAGGCGCTGCGGGCGCGGGAGGAAATCTACAGCGCGATCGTCAGCCAGGCTGCCGACGGCATCGTGCTGCTCGACACCGAAACCCTGCGTTACGTGGAGTTCAACGACGCGGCCTGTCAGTCGCTGGGCTATTCCCGCGATGCGTTCGCCGCGCTCACCGCCCTCGACGTCCAGGCCGATCTGAGCGCCGAGCAGCTCCGGGCGCGTGTCGGGGCGCTGATCGACAAGCGCGGCTCGAGCACTTTCGAGCATACCCAGCGCCGCGCCGACGGAACGACCCGCAACGTGGAGATCAGCTACCGGGCCATCGAGATCCGTGGCCGCAGCTACCTGGCCGGGGTGTGGCGCGACACCACCGAGAAGCGCGCCGCCGCCGACCAGCTCGTCAAGCTGTCGATGGCGGTGGAGCAGAGCCCGGCCTGCGTCATCATCACCGGCGTCGACGGCTGCATCGAATACGTCAATCTCGCGTTCTCGCGCACCAGCGGCTACAGCGCCGAAGAAGCCATCGGCAAGCGCGCCGGCTTCCTCAAGTCGGGGCTCACCCCGCGCGAGACCTACGCCGCGCTGTGGGCGGCGCTGCGGGCCGGCCTGTCGTGGGAGGGCGAGTTCTTTAACCGGCGCAAGGACGGCGAGGTGGTGATCGAACTGGCGCGCATCTCGCCCATCGTGCGCACCAACGGTGAGGTGACCCACTACCTCAGCATCCAGCAGGACATCACCGAGCGCAAACGCGTCGAGGCCGAACTGGCGCGCTACCGCGACCAGCTCGAACTGCGGGTGGCGGAGCGCACCCGCCAGCTCGAGGAAACCAATCAGGTGCTGTCCCAGCGCTCGGCCGAGCTGGAGATCGCCAAGGAGCAGTCGGACGCGGCGAACCGGGCCAAGAGCGCCTTCCTGGCCAACATGAGCCACGAAATCCGCACGCCGATGAACGCCATCATCGGCCTCACCCATCTCCTGCAGCGCAGCGTCGCCGACGAGGAAGCTCAGGACCGCCTGCACAAGGTCAGCGACGCCGCCGGGCACCTGCTCACGATCATCAACGACATCCTCGACCTGTCGAAGATCGAGGCCGGCAAGCTGACCCTCGACAACGGGGATTTCCGCCTCGACGACGTGGTGCGCAAGGCCTGCGCGCTGGTGGTGGACCGCGCCAGCCAGAAAGGCCTCGAACTCGTCGTGGACGTGGTGGATGTGCCCGACCGTCTCGTCGGCGACGCCACCCGTCTGGGGCAGATGCTGGTCAATTACCTGGGCAACGCGGTCAAGTTCACCGAGCGGGGCGTGGTCATGCTGCGCGCCCGCGTCGAGGACGAGGAGGCCGATGCCGTGCGCCTGCGCTTCGAGGTGATCGACACCGGCATCGGCATCGACCCCGACACCCAGGCCCGGCTGTTCATGCCCTTCGAGCAGGCCGACGGCTCCACCACCCGTCGTTTCGGCGGCACCGGGCTCGGCCTGGCGATCACCAGCCACCTGGCCCGCCTGATGGGCGGCGAGGCGGGCGTCGAGAGCGAAGTGGGCCGTGGCAGCAATTTCTGGCTCATCGCGCGGTTCGGCCGGGGGGCGGGCGGCGCCTGGCGCACCCAGCCGCTGCCCAGTATGCGGGTGCTCGTGGTGGACGATCTGGCCGCCTCGCGCCAGGCCATCGGCAGCATGTTGAGCGCCCTCGGGGTGCGGGCGGGCTGCGTCGATTCCGGGGGGCAGGCGCTCACCGAGCTGATCCACGGCCGCGATTGCGGCGACCCTTACGACCTGGTGCTGCTCGACAGCAGCATGGAGGGCCCCGACGGTGTCGAGACCGCCCGCCGGATCGCCGAACTGGCGCTCGAGCCGTCGCCCCAGTGCATCCTGCTGACCCTGGGCGACACCCTCGCCCAGCGCGCGCGGATACAGGCGGCGGGCATTGCCGGAATGCTCGCCAAGCCGGTGACGCTGTCGTCCCTCGACGACGTGCTCCAGGCCGGCGTCACCCGGCGCGCGCCGACTTCCGCCACGGCCGGCCGGCTGCCCGCCGAGGCCACCCTGGCCCGCGACTACCGCAACGTCCGCGTGCTGCTCGTCGAGGACAGCCCGATCAACCAGGAGGTCGCCCTGTCGCTGCTCGAAGGCGTCGGCCTCCGGGTCGATGTGGCCGGCAACGGCGCCGAGGCGGTGGAGCAGGTGGCCCGCCGGCACTACGACCTCGTGCTGATGGACATGCAGATGCCGGTCATGGACGGCCTCGAGGCGACCGGCGCGATCCGCCGTGGCGGCCACCTGCAACTGCCCATCGTCGCGATGACCGCCAACGCCTTCGGCGAGGACCGCCAGCGCTGCCTGGACGCCGGCATGAACGACCACCTGTCCAAGCCGGTCGATCCCGCCACGCTCTACGCCAAGCTGTTGCAGTGGCTCCCCCACGCCGACGGCGTGCCCGCCGAGACCGCCGCCGCGACGCCGGTGCCGGGCGACGACGCCGACATCCGCAGCCGCCTGGCCCAGGTCCCGGGGCTCGATGCCGCCTACGGCCTCAAGAACCTGCGCGGCCGGGTGCCCAACTACCTGCGCCTGCTCCACAAGTACGCCGAGGGGCACGCCGACGATCCGGCGCGCATCCGCGACGCCCTGGCCGCCGGCGTCCAGGACGACGTGCGCCGCATGGCCCACTCGCTGAAGGGCGTGGCCGGCATGATCGGCGCCGTCGGCGTGCAGGCCCTGGCGGCCGATCTGGAAGCGGCGATCCGCGAATCCCTCGACGCCGATACCGTCGCGGCGCGTCTTGCGGCGCTCGCCGACGCCCAGGCCGCCACCGTGGCGGCGATCCGCGCGCTGCCGGCCGACGTGGTCGCCCCGTCGGCGCCCGACCCCACCGCCACGGCCCCCACCCTGGCCGCCATCGAGGCCCAGCTGGTGGATGGCGACGTGGCCGTGCACAAGCGGGTGCGCGATGCCGCCAGCCTGCTCCGGCCGGTGCTCGGCGCCGACATGCGCCGCTTCGAGCAGGCGGTGGCGGTCTATGATTTCCCGACGGCGCTGGCGCTGCTGCGTACCCACTTGCCCTGATTGACCCCGGCGGCCTTCTGGGGGATGCTCCCGGGCCCAATCCGTCGCCCCGCCGAGCCGCCCGATGTCGTCGTCCGTTTCCCCGTCCGCCCCGCCCGCGTCCTACTGGCTGCTGATCGTCGCCGCCGCGATGGTGCTGATGGTCACCGTCGGGGTGCGGCTGTCGCTGGGGCTTTACGTTTCGCCGATCAACACCGCCACCGGCATCGGCATCGCCGGCATCAGCTTCGCGATGGCGGTGTCGCAATTCGTCTGGGGGGCCTCGCAACCGATTTTCGGCGCCATCGCCGACCGCTACGGGCCGGCCGGTTCGCTGTTCGGCGGCGCGGTGCTGATGGCCCTCGGCCTGGCGCTGACGCCCTTCGCCCACAGCGAGCTGGCGCTCACCCTGACCGTCGGCCTGATGGTGGCGGCCGGCGCCGGCG
Organism: Zoogloea sp.; assembly: GCF_041911615.1. Classification (GTDB taxonomy): domain Bacteria; phylum Pseudomonadota; class Gammaproteobacteria; order Burkholderiales; family Rhodocyclaceae; genus Zoogloea. The sequence goes on from NZ_JAYROR010000126.1 coordinate 56,796, forward strand.
CGGGCAGCTTCTCGATTCTGCTCGGGGCGGTGTCCCAGCGCCTGCCGGCCGACAAGCGGGCCTTCGCGTCGGGCTTCATCAATGCCGGCGGTTCTTTCGGGCAGTTCGTGTTCGCGCCGTTGTCCCAGTTCCTGATCGGCGCCTATGGCTGGGTGAGTGCGCTGCTGGGCCTCGCGGCGATCACCCTGCTGACGATTCCCCTGTCGTGGCCCCTGCGCCACAAGGCCGAGCACCCGGCCGGCGGCGCGGCGGTGAGCATCGGGCTGGCGGCGCAGCTGCGCATTGCGCTGCGCGACCGCAGCTACTGGTGCCTGCACGCGGGCTTCTTCACCTGCGGTTTCCACATCGCCTTCCTGGTCACCCACCTGCCGGGGGCGGTGGACCTGTGCGGCCTGCCGGCCAGCGTGTCGGCCCTGTCGCTGGCGCTGATCGGGCTCGCCAACATCGCCGGCAGCCTGGGCGCCGGCTGGCTCGGCCAGCGCTACCGGATGAAGTTCCTGCTGGTGTGGATGTACGGCTCGCGGGCGGTGCTGGTGGGGTTGTATCTCGTCGCGCCCAAGACCGACCTGACCTTCTACGCCTTCGCCATCGGCCTGGGGCTGACCTGGCTGGCGACGGTGCCGCCCACCGCCGGGCTGGTGGGCAAGCTGTTCGGGCTGCGCTACCTGGGTACGCTGTTCGGGCTCACCCTGCTGTCGCACCAGACCGGCGCCTTCTTCGGCGCCTGGCTGGGCGGGCTCGCGCTGCTGGCGTTCGGCAACTACGACTGGATGTGGGTGGCCGACATCGTGCTGGCCGCCCTCGCCGCGCTGGTCAATCTGCCGATCCGCGAGGCGCCGCTCGACCGCCCGGACGCGGCCTGCGCGGTGCGTTGAACGCCGGCCCCGCGCCTGGGCGGGGCGTTCATTTTTCGAGCACGTAGCTGCCCGGGGCGTCGGCCAGCGGCGGGTAGTCGGCGCTGCCGATGGCCGGTGGCGCGACCGCTTGCCCGGAATGGGCGTCGAGCCACGCGGCCCAGTCTTCCCACCACGAGCCCTCGTGTTGCGGGGCGAGCTTGAGCCAGTCGTCCGGCGAGATGTAGTTGGCGCCGGCGGGGCGGTCGAGAGCCTGGTAGCTGCGCCGCGGCCGGCCCGGCTCGCTGACGATGCCGGCGTTGTGCCCGCCGCTGGTGAGCACGAAGCGCAGGTCCACCGAGGTGAGGTAGTGGATCTTGTGCACCGAGCGCCACGGCGCCACGTGGTCGGTGACGGTGGCGACGCAGAAGGTCGGGGTGTCGATGTCGGACAGCGACACCGGCTTGCCGCCGACGAGGTAGCGGCCTTCGCTGAGGGCGTCGTTGAGGAACAGCTGACGCAGGTACTGGCCGTGCATCCGCGCCGGCATCCGGGTGGCGTCGGCGTTCCAGGCCATCAGGTCGTTCATCGGCGGGCGCTCGCCCATCAGGTATTCGCCCACCATCCGCGACCACATCAGGTCGTAGGAGCGCAGCAACTGGAAGGCGCCCGCCATCTGGCCGGCGGTGAGGTAGCCGGTCTCCTGCATCTGCGCTTCGAGCAGGCTGACTTCGCCTTCGTCGATGAAGAGCGCCAGCTCGCCGGGTTCGGTGAAATCGGTCTGGGCGGTGAACAGGTTCATCGAGGCCAGCCGGTCGTCGCCGTCGCGGGCCATGGCGGCGTTGGCGATGGCGAGCAGGGTGCCGCCCAGGCAGTAGCCGGTGGCGTGCACCTTGCGGCCGGGGACGATGCTGTTGATGGCGTCGAGCGCGGCGAAGAAGCCGAGCTGGAGGTAGTCGTCCATGCCCAGTTCGGCCTCGGCGCGGCCGGGGTTCTTCCAGGAGATGCAGAACACCGTGTAGCCCTGGCCGACCAGGTAGCGGACCAGCGAGTTGTGGGGCGAGAGGTCGAGGATGTAGTACTTCATGATCCACGCCGGGACGATCAGGATCGGCTCCGGGCGCACCTTGGCGGTGGTCGGCGTGTACTGGATCAGCTCGATCAGACGGGTGCGCAGGACGACCTTGCCCGGCGTCACGCCCACGTCGCGGCCGACCACGAACGCCTCGCTGCCGGCCGGCGGCTGGCCGGTGAGGTTGCGGCCGACATCCTCGGCGAGGTTCGACAGGCCACGCATCAGGTTGATGCCGGCCGATTCGAAGGTGCGCTGCAGCACCAGCGGGTTGGTGGGCAGGTAGTTGCCCGGCGAGAACACGTCGAGCCACTGGCGGGCGGCGAAGGAGACGATGTGCTCGTGGTGGGGCGAGACGCCGCCGACGCCGGTGGTCGCAGCCTGCCACCATTCCTCGGCGAGCAGGAAGGACTGATGCATCAGATTGAACGGCCAGTGGTTCCAGGCCGGATCGACGAAGCGCTTGTCCCGGGCGGGCGGCTCGACGCACTGCTGGGCGGGGCAGTCGGCGCGGGACATGGCGAGGGCGGCGGCGTATTCGGTGAAACGGCGGGCCTGTTCCTGGGCGAGATTGAGCAGTTCGAGGCGCTTGCCCGGCGAGCCGGCGAGGCGCCCGGCCCAGTCGGTCCAGGCGAGCAGCAGCGAGACCGGCGACACCGACAGGGTGGCACGCGCCACGGCGGCCTGGAAGCGCAGGTCGAGGGGATTGCGGCGGGGTCCGGCGACGGCCGCCGGGGCCGGCGCGGG
>NZ_JAYROR010000127.1:0-69171 GCF_041911615.1 Zoogloea sp.
ACTTCGAGGCCGGCGATGCGGCCGGCGTCCTTGGTGGCCTGGCGCTGGCTGTCGTTGAAGTAGGCCGGCACGGTGATGACCGCTTCGGTGACTTCTTCGCCGAGGTAGTCTTCGGCGGTCTTCTTCATCTTGCGCAGCACTTCGGCGGAAACCTGCGGCGGGGCGATCTTCTTGCCGCGCACTTCAACCCAGGCGTCGCCGTTGTCGGCCTTGGTGATGGTGAAGGGCATCAGGTCGATATCCTTCTGGACTTCCTTTTCCTCGAAGCGGCGGCCGATCAGGCGTTTGACCGCGTAGAGGGTGTTGCGTGCGTTGGTGACGGCCTGGCGCTTGGCCGGGGCGCCGCACAGGATCTCGCCATCGTCGGCGTAGGCGACGACGGACGGGGTGGTGCGCGCACCTTCGGAGTTTTCGATGACCTTCGGCTTGCCGCCTTCCATCACGGAAACGCAGCTGTTGGTGGTGCCGAGGTCGATGCCGATGATCTTGCCCATGAGGTTTTCCTTAAATTTGAATTCGATTTGGTGGCGGAACCGGCCCGACCGGCCCGCTGCTTGTTAGCGAATATGGGGATGCCGCAACGGCTTTCAAGCGGCCGGTTTGGCTTTCGAGACGACGACCAGTGCCGGACGCATCACGCGCTCATTGAGCAGGTAGCCCTTCTGCAGCACGTTGATCACGGTGTTGGGTTCGCCGTCCGCCTCGACGGCGCTGATGGCCTGGTGCTTGTTCGGGTCGAATTTCTCGCCCAGGGGGCTGACTTCGGTGACGTTGGCGCTCTGGAAGGCCGACACCAGCTGCTTGAGCGTGAGCTCGACGCCCTGCTTGAAGGATTCGAGGGTGGCGTTTTCGGTGGCGAGGGCGGCCTCGAGGCTGTCCTTGACCGGGAGCATCGACTGGGCGAACTTGTCGGCGGCAAACTTGCTGGCCTTGGCGATGTCGTCCTGGGCGCGGCGGCGCACGTTTTCGGTCTCGGCCTTGGCGCGCAGCCAAGCGTCGTGGTGCTCCGCGGCCTTCAGTTCGGCCTGGCGCAGCTGCTCGGCGAGGCTGGGAAGGGTGTCGGTGCCGGCCGCACTCTCGGGGCCGACAGCTTGCTCGGCGGCAGCGCTGTTGCCGACGTTCTCCACGAGCTCCGGCGTGGCCGTGTTTTCGGGGCTCTTGGGCGTGTCTTGGTCTTGCATGGGTAACGGCTCCTTTTTTTGACTCGCCTTATCTGGGGGCGGAGAATAAGATTTCAAGAGGCTGTCACCGTTGTTGCGGGAAAGCGCTGAAATGAAGTGTAAAATCGCGGCGTTCCGGCTCGGCTCCGGTCATCTTTACGGACACTTTCGCGTAAAGCAGGTATGGAAAAGGCTCCTGATAAAATCGGCAAGTACAAGCTGATCCGCGAGGTTGGGCGCGGTGCCACGGCCACGGTGTATCTGGCCGAGCATCCGCAATACCCCGATAACGTGGCGCTCAAGCTGATCCGCTTCGACGACAAGTCGAAGGACGAAGCCAAGTGGAACCGCCGCCTGCTCAAGCTGCTGCGCGCCGAGATGGACGTGTCGCGCCGCCTCGATCACCCGAACATCATCAAGATCTTCGACACCGCGGTCGACAAGGATTACGCCTACATCGTCATGGAGTATTTTCCGGGGACGACCCTGGAACACTATTGCAGCTTCCAGAGCCTGCTGCCGCTGCACCGCACCATCGGGATGATCTTCAAGTGTGCGATGGCCCTGGATTACGCCTACCGTCAGGGGGTGGTGCACCGCGACATCAAACCCGCCAACATCCTGGTCGACGACCAGGACAACGTGAAGATCACCGATTTCGGTCTTGCCCTCAACGTCAACAAGAAGAGCGCCGCCGATTCGACCTTCATCATGGGCGCCGGCTCGCCGGCCTACATGAGCCCGGAGCAGATCAAGGGCTACCCGCTCAACCAGAAGACCGACCTGTTCTCGCTGGGGGTCGTGCTCTTTCACATGCTGACCGGCCGCCTGCCGTTCCGCGCCAAAAATCCGGCCCAGCTCATCTACAAGATCATCAATACCGAGCCGCCGCTGGTCTCGCAGATCAACTCCGAGCTGCCCGAGCAGCTCGACCAGGTCATCCGCAAGGCGCTCGAGAAGGACTTGTATTCGCGCTACAAGAACGGTGCCGATTTCGCCAAGGATCTGTCGGCGGTGCGCTACAAGATCCTCGACGATTCATCGGCGCAGGAGGACACCAGCCGCTATTCCACGCTGCGCAAGATGACCTTCTTCACCGAGTTCGAGGACGTGGAGATCTGGGAAATCCTGCGCATTTCCCGCTGGCGGAGGGTTGAGTCGAATACCCTGCTGCTGCGCGAAGGCGATGCGGATCAGCGTTTCGGCATCATCATCGACGGTCGCGTCGAAGTATCGGTGGAGGGGCACCGGGTCTGCGAGCTGTCGAGCGGTGAGGTCTTCGGCGAGCTGGCCTATCTGGACGAACAAGACCACAAGCACATGCACACGGCGGTGACGACCACCGCCACGACCTATCTCGAAATCAACCCGGCCGCCTTGTCGCTGGCCACCGACGAGTGCCGAGACGCTTTTCGCAGTCAGCTCGTCACGGTGGTGTCGCGGCGGCTGGGAGCGGCCTACCGCGAACTGGCCAAGTCCGGCGCGCCGGCCGAGCGCATCACCGCCAGCGGCCTGGGGATGGAGCTCCAGCTGGTGGATAGCTGATTTCCCCTCCCGCCGGCCGTGGCGGGCGACCCGTGATCGTCAGCCGAGCTGGCCGAGCACCCAGCGACGGATGTCGTCCGCGCCCATCGCGCCCGATTGACGGGCGATTTCCCGACCCTGCCTGAACAGGATCAGCGTCGGAATGCTGCGAATCCCGAAGCGCGCTGCCAATCCTTGTTCCTCTTCGGTATTCACCTTGCCCAGGCGCAGCCGCGGTTCCAGTTGTGCCGCAGCGGCATTGAACGCCGGCGCCATGCTCCGGCACGGGCCGCACCACGGTGCCCAGAAATCCACCAGCAAAGGCAGATCGCCTCGTTCCGCGTGGGCGGCGAAGTTCGCCGCCGTCAGTGTCAGCGGCGCGCCGGTGAATAGCGTCTGCTTGCAGCGTCCGCAGGTGCCGTTGTCATGGATTTTGTCGGCCGGCACCCGGTTGAGGGCCTGGCAGTGGGGGCAGGGGACGAGAAGGGTGTCGCTCATCGGTGAATGTCCGGCGTGATGAAGGTGTTGCCGAGTAGATGGGGTGCCCTGTCTTGCTTTCAAGGGGTGGGCCGGTCGGTGCTTTGTGATCTGGACATCTAAAGTTCCGCCGGGTGAAGCCGAAATTCCCTCCTGAGACGCGATGTCGTCGCGAAATCTTGAGGAGGTGGCTTGTGAGCCGAGGTAGCACTTATGGAATCAGTCGGGTGGATAACGAAACCAGCCGCACCCACGGTTGGCTGGTGACCATTCAGCGTCGCGGAGTGATCTACCGCAAGCACTTCAGTGATGGGGTGTTCGGCGGCAAGCAGCGCTCCTTCGCGGCCGCGAAGGAGTACCGGGACGAGATCATTGCCGCCCATCCGCCCCTGTCGATGCAGGAATACTCCAACATCGTCAAGAAGAACAACCGCTCGGGCGTGGTTGGCGTGTGCCGCTACTGCGCCTCCGAGACCCGTGATCTACCGGAGGAGAAGCAGCGCTGGTTCTGGGTGGCTTCGTGGCCGCTGCCGGACGGGCGCCGCAAGCGGGTCAAGTTTTCGGTGAAGAAATACGGCGAGGAGGGCGCCTTCCAGATGGCGATGGACGCCCGTTCTTCGGCGCTGGGAAAGCTGGTTGGAGCCTTCGATCCGGGCGCGGTGCGGCGCAAGGCTACCCGCCGCCGCAGCACGCCGTCGGCGCCGGCCACCGGCGCCCACTGAGCGGCGCCGGTCGGATGGTCAGTCCTTGTCCGCCAGGGCGAGGCCGACCATCCAGGTGAGCAGGCTGTAGAGCAGCGCGCCCCAGAAGGCCGTCGCGAAGTCGGGCACGACGAAGCCCTGTACCAGCCCGGAGACGGCCCAGAACATCAGGGCATTGATCACCAGCGTGAACAGCCCGAGGGTCAGGATCGTGATGGGCAGCGTGATCAGCACCAGCAGTGGCCGGATGATCGCATTCACGAAGCCCAGCAGCACGGCACTGACCAGCGCGGCGGTGTAGCTGTCCACCTGCACCTTCGTCACCAGTTCGGGGATCAGCATCAGCGCCACTGCGTTGAGGATCCAGCGCAGGATCAGTTTCATCTTTTTCTCCAGTGATCGAATTGGCCGGCTCAACGACCCGCGCCCAGGTCGCGGGCGCGGCTGGCCTGGCGGGTGAGGGCTTCGGCGTCGACCGGTGGTATGGGAAGCCAGTTGCCGAGTTCGCGCCGGCTGACCGCTACCAGGGCGTGGATCCAGTCGTCCCGCTCGTTGAGGCACGGAATGTATTCGTAGCGCTTGCCGCCGGCGTGCAGGAAGGCTTCGCGGCACTCCATGTTGATCTCTTCGAGGGTCTCGAGGCAGTCCGAAACGAAGCCCGGACACATCACATCCACCGATCCGACGCCATTGCGTGCCATGTCCTCGAGGGTTGGCTGGGTGTAGGGCTGCAGCCACTCTGCCTTGCCGAAGCGCGACTGGAAGCTCACCACGAGGCGTTCGCGCGGCAGCTTGAGGGCGTCGCCGAGCAGGCGGGCGGTTTTCATGCACTCGCAGTGATAGGGGTCGCCCAGGTCGAGGGAGCGCCGCGGCGTGCCGTGGAAGCTCAGGACCAGGCGCTCGGCCTGGCCGTTGCGCTGCCAGTGCTCGCGTACCGATGCGGCCAGGGCGTCGATGTAGCCAGGGTGATCGGCAAAGCTGCGCACGAAGCGCACTTCCGGCAGGTTGCGCCAGTGGCGCAGGCAGTTGGCGACCTCGTCGATCACGGTGGCGGTGGTGCTGGCGGCGTACTGGGGATACAACGGCACGACGAGGATGCGCGTGCAACCTTCGGCGCGCATCGCGTCGAGCTGGCTGCGGATCGACGGCTGGCCGTAGCGCATCGCCCATCTGACGACCAGATCCCGATCACCCGCGTGGGCGAAGAAGCCGGCCACCAGTTTGGCCTGCTTTTCGGTGTGCACCTTGAGGGGCGAGCCGTCCGGCGTCCACACGCTGGCGTACTTGGCGGCGGACTTGGCAGGGCGCGTGCGCAGGATGATGCCGTGGAGGATCGGCCACCAGATCGCGCGGGGGATTTCGACCACCCGGGGATCGGACAGGAATTCGCGCAGGTAGGGGCGCAGCGCGGCGGCGGTGGGAGCGGCAGGCGTGCCGAGATTGACCAGCAGGAGGCCGGTTCGCGGCGCCTGACCATGGGAATACGCTGGCTCTTGCCAGAATCGGTTCATCGGGTGCCTTTGGGTAGGAGTTTCAGTTTTGCCCGGAGAGGGCGTTGGTGAGCAGGCGGGCGGTGACGTCGACGATCGGGATGACCCGTTCGTAGGCCATGCGGGTGGGGCCGATGACGCCGACGGAACCGACCAGTTGCCCGTCGACTTCGTAAGGCGCGGTGACGACGCTGCAGTCGTCGAGCGGGCTGAGGCCGCTCTCGCCGCCAATGAAGATCTGCACGCCCTGGGCGCGGTTCGAGATGTCGAGGAGCTGCATCAGCCCGGTCTTTTGTTCGAAGAGCTTGAACAGGTCGCGCAGGCGGGCCATGTTCGACGACAAATCCTCGGCGTCGAGCAGATTGGTTTCGCCGGAGATCACGTAGGTGCTGCGGGTTTCCTCGAGGGCTTCGCTCCCTGCCTCGACGGCGGCGCTCATCAGCTCGGTCATGTCGGAGCGCAGCTGCTTGAGTTCGTCCTGCAGGCGGTGACGGATCTCGCTGAAGGCGAGCCCGGCGAAGTGCTGGTTGAGGTAGTTGGCGGCGGTGACCAGCTCCGACGGGCTGTAGGCGCGCTTGGTGAATAGGATGCGGTTCTGCACGTCGCCGGCGGTGGTGACGAGGATCAGCAGGATGCGCGTCTCGGACAGGCTGACGAACTCGATCTGGCGGATCTTCAGGCCGTCCTGCTTGGGCGAGACGACGACGCCGGCGAAATGAGTGAGGCCCGACAGCAGCTGCGAGGCGGCGTTCAGCACGCGCTGGGGCTCGCCGGGCTGGATCTGGCCCTTGAGCTCCTGCAGCTGGCCGACGCCCAGAGGCTGCACGGTGAGCAGGCTGTCCACGAAGAAACGATAGCCGAGCGACGTGGGAATGCGGCCGGCGGAGGTGTGCGGGCTGGTGATGAAGCCGAGCTCCTCCAGGTCCGACATGACGTTGCGCACCGTGGCCGGCGACAGTTGCAGGCCCGAGAAGCGCGACAGCGCCCGCGACCCGACCGGCTGGCCGTCGGCGATATAGTGCTCCACCAGGGTCTTGAGGAGGATTTGCGAGCGTTGGTCGAGGCTGGTCATGGCTGCGATTTCGATGATTCCCGGCGATTCTAAGAGAAGCCGGCGGGTCATGAGAAGCATGAGCACGCCACAGAATGTGTGGTTTAATCAATGCATGACCTGCGAGTTCAAGACCATTGCGCTGATCGGTAAATATCAGAGCCCCGAAGTGGCCGATGCCGTGCTTCGGCTGGCCAATTATTTGCGCCATCTCGGCCTGAACGTCCTGATCGAGCAGGGGACTGCCAGTTCGACCGGGCTGACGGCCGGTTTCAGCGTCGCCAGCTACGAGGAAATCGGTGGCAACGCCGATCTTGCCGTGGTGCTCGGCGGCGATGGCACGCTGCTCAACAGCGCCTGCCGGCTCGCGGCCTACGACGTGCCGCTCGCCGGGGTCAACCAGGGTCGGCTGGGCTTCCTGACCGACATCTCCCGCGAGGTCGCGCTCGAGAAGGTCGGCGAGATCCTGCAGGGCGACTACACCGAGGAAAGCCGCATCCTGCTCGACGCCGAGGTGCTGCGCGCCGGACAGCGCGTGTTCCACACCCTGGCCCTGAACGACGTGGTGGTGAACAAGGGCGAACTGGGCCGCATGATCGAATTCGACCTGCGCATCGACGGCGAGTTCGTCTACACCCAGCGCTCCGACGGCATGATCGTCTCGACGCCCACCGGCTCGACGGCTTACGCGCTGTCCGCCAACGGTCCGATCCTCCACCCGAGCGTGGAAGGCATCGCGCTGGTGCCGATGTGTCCGCACGCCCTCACCGCCCGCCCGATCACCCTGCCCGACAGCTGCTGCATCGAGATCGTGCTGCTGCCGCCCCATGATTCCCGCGTCCACTTCGACGGCCAGACCCGCTACGACACTCGCGCCGGCGACACCGTGCGGATCACCCGCTCGCCGCACCGGGTCCGCCTTCTCCACCCCAAGGGCTACAGCTACTTCGCGATGCTGCGCGAGAAGCTGCATTGGAGCTCGACGCCCCGCCACGGCTGAACGCCGGGGTGCTTCCATTCGTTTTAGTCATGCTGCGTCATCTTTCCATTCGCGATTTCGTGATCGTCGATCGGCTCGAACTTGAGTTCGCGCCGGGCTTCGGTGCCCTGACCGGCGAAACCGGTGCCGGCAAGTCGATTCTCCTGGATGCCCTCGGGCTCGCCCTCGGTGGCAAGGCCGAGGCGGGCGTGGTGCGCAGCGGCCAGGCCCGCGCCGAGATCGTCGCCGAGTTCGATCTGCCCGCCGACGGCCCGCTGCGAGCCTGGCTGGCGGAGCAGGGTATCGAGGTCGGCGACGAGGGGGCGCTGCTGTTGCGCCGGGTCATCGAGGGTGGCGGCCGGTCGCGCGCCTGGATCAACGGTTCGCCGGTCGTGCTGGCGCAGCTGCGCGCGGCTGGCGAGTGGCTTGCCGACATCCACGGCCAGCACGCCCATCACGCCTTGCTGCGCACCGATGCCCAGCTTGCGCTGGTGGACGCCCACGGTGGTCTGACGGTGCGCGCCGCCGAGGTCGCGGAGGCGTGGCGCGCCTGGTCGGCCCTGCGCCGCGCCCGCGAAGCGGCGGAGGAGGGCGCGTCGTCCACCGAGCGCGAGCGCGAACTGCTCGGCTGGCAGGTGAGCGAGTTGCGCGAACTGGCCTTCGATGCGGACGAGTGGCTGGCCCTCAATCAGGAGCAGGCTCGCCTCGCCCACGCTGCGAGCCTCATCGAAGGTAGCGCCGAGGTGCTCGATGGCCTCGCCGACGGCGACTACGCCCTGGTCGGCCAGCTCGAAAGGCTGCTCGTCCGTGTGGCCGACATGGCCCGCCACGACGCGCAGCTCGCCGATGTGCAGGAGCTCCTCGGGGGCGCCGGCATCCAGCTCGACGAGGCGCTCCACGCCATGCGCCGCTACCGCGACCGCCTCGATCTCGATCCGAGCCGGCTGGCCGAGATCGATCAGCGCATCCAGGCCATCACCGTCGCCGCACGCAAGTATCGGGTGGCGCCGGAAGGTCTGCCCGACGTGCTGGCCGAGAGCGCCGGACGGCTCGAGCGGCTGGTGCGTCAGTCCGATCCGGCGGCATTGGCGCGCGAGGAGGCCGCCGCCCGCGAGGCCTTCCTGGCGCTGGCCCAGCCCCTGTCCGACGATCGCCGCGAGGTCGCGGCTGCATTGTCCGCTGCGGTGACCGAGGCGATGCAGTCGCTGGCGATGGGAGGGGCCAAGTTCGAGATCGCCCTGCGCCCTGCCGATGAGGGGAGCGCGAGCGGGCTGGAGGGCGTCGAGTTCCTCGTCACCGCCAATGCCAGCCAGCCCCTGCGTCCGTTGGCGCGGGTGGCGTCGGGCGGCGAGCTGTCGCGCATCGGGCTGGCGATCCAGGTCATCACCAGCCGCAACGCGGCGACGCCGACGCTGATCTTCGACGAGGTGGACGTGGGCATCGGCGGGCGGGTGGCCGAAATCGTCGGCCGCCTGCTGCGCCAACTGGGCGAGGATCGTCAGGTGTTGTGCGTGACTCACCTGCCCCAGGTGGCCGCGCAGGCCAACTGGCAGTGGTCCATCGCCAAGGAAACGCGCGACGGCGAGACGCTGTCACGGGTCACACCGCTGGACGACGCCGCGCGGATCGAGGAAATCGCCCGAATGCTGGGCGGGGTGAACATCACCGACACCACCCGCAGCCACGCTGCGGAGATGCTCGGTCTTAAGGGCTGAGCAGGCGCTCGCTCAGCCCAGGCTGGCGGCGCCGGCCATCGTCACCACGCCGGTGAGCACGAACACGCCGGCGGCAATCCAGCGGATCTTTTCCAGCGGCAGGCGGCGGGCCAGGCCTTCGCCGAGCAGTACCGCCGGGACGTTGGCGATCATCATGCCGACGGTCGTTCCGAGCACCACCCAGGCCAGGGCGTCGAAACGCGCGGCCAGGGCAACGGTGGCGAGCTGGGTCTTGTCGCCCATCTCGGCGATGAAGAACGCGATCGTGGTGGTGACGAAGGCGCCCGCGGGATGTACCTCGGCAGGCGCCTCGTCGTCGTCGAGGGTGTCGGGCTTCAAGGTCCACAGGCCGAAGGCGATGAACACCGCGCCGACGATCCACGGCAGCCAGCGTTCCGGAATGTACTGGGCCAGCCACACGCCCACCGAGCCGGCAAGGGCGTGGTTGAGAATCGTCGCGACGAAAATGCCGGCGATGATCGCCCACGGTTTGCGCAGTCGTGCGGCGAGGACGAAGGACAGCAGTTGGGTCTTGTCGCCGATTTCAGCCAGGGCGACGAGGGCGGTCGAGGTGAGGAAGGCTTCCACTGGTGCAGGGCGGCCGGAGGGCCGGAAAAGAGGTGTCGGGCGGGCGGAGGCGGTGAGCGCTCAGCGCGTGGTGGTGTCGCCGGGGTGGCCCGCGGTGGGCTTGTGGGGGCAGTCGGTCTTCTTGCAGTCGACGTAAAGATAGAGCGCGTGTTCGCGGACGCTGAAACCGCGCTCTTCGGCAACGCGGTTCTGGCGTTCCTCGATGGCGGGGTCGAAGAACTCCTCGACGTGGCCGCATTGCATGCAGACCAGGTGGTCGTGGTGGTTGCCTTCGTTGAGCTCGAACACCGCCTTGCCCGATTCGAAGTAGTGTCGCTCGAGCAGGCCGGCCTGCTCGAACTGGGTCAGGACGCGATAGACGGTGGCGAGGCCGATGTCCATGTCTTCCGCGATGAGCAGGCGGTAGACATCCTCGGCGGTCAGGTGGCGGTTTTCGACTTTCTGGAACAGGTCGAGGATCTTGAGCCGCGGAAAGGTGGCCTTGAGGCCAATGTTCTTGAGGTTCTGGGAGTTGCTGGACATGGAGGCTCCAAAAAACTGGAGGAGACGGCCGGGAGCCCGGCAAGCCCCATATGATATAGTTTCTGTCCCTCGTTGAGAATGCGGCGTCCCGGCCGCGATTCCCGTCCGTTCCTCGAAACGCCATGCGCAAACTGTCTTCTTTCGCCCTGTTGACCGCGATGGGCGCGGCCCTGTCCGGCTGCTCCGCCACCGCGGTAAGCGATTTCGTGAAGCCTTACCGGATCGACATCCGCCAGGGCAATTACGTGACCCAGGAGATGGTCGCCCAGCTCAAGCCGGGCATGACCCGCGACCAGGTGCGCTTCGTGCTCGGCACGCCCCTGCTCACCGACGTCTTTCACGCCGATCGCTGGGATTACGTCTATCGCTTCCGCCCCGGGAAGGGGGCCGATACCCAGGAGCGGCGTCTCGCCGTGATCTTTGCCGACGACCGGCTGGCCCGTGTCGAAGGCGACGTCCGGCCGGGCGAAGCCGCGGACGACGCCCGCTGAGGCGCGGCCCGTCCTCTTCATTCTGATTTCCTATCGGTGCACTCATGAATAAAGTTCGTATCGCGATTGCCGGTGCGTCCGGGCGCATGGGCCGGATGCTTCTCGAAACCGTCATCAAAGCCAGCGACGCCGAGCTCGTGGCGGCCTTCGAGCAGCCCGGCAGCCCCTTCATCGGCAAGGACGCCGGCGAGCTGGTCGGCCTGCCTGGCGGCGTGACGATCACCGCCGACGTGGCGGCGGGGCTCGCCGGCGCCGATTGCCTGATCGACTTCACCCGCCCGGAAGGCACGCTTCATCACCTCGGTCTGGCCCGCGCGGCCGGCTGCGGCATGGTGATCGGCACCACCGGCCTGTCGCCGGAGGACAAGGCGGCGATCGCCGCGGCGGCCGAGCACATTCCCGTGGTCCTGGCGCCGAACATGGCGATCGGCGTGAATGCGGTGTTCAAGCTGCTCGAAGTGGCGGCCCGCATCCTGGACGAGGGCTACGATGTCGAAGTCATCGAGGCCCATCACCGGATGAAGGTCGATGCGCCGTCGGGTACCGCCCTGCGCATGGGCGAGGTGGTTGCAAAGGTGCTCGGGCGCGATCTTGAAACCTGCGCGATCTACGGCCGCGAGGGTGTCACCGGCGAGCGCGACAGCCAGACCATCGGTTTCTCGACGATTCGCGGCGGCGACATCGTGGGCGATCACACGGTGCTCTTCGCCGGCATCGGCGAGCGCATCGAGATCACCCACAAGAGCAGCAGCCGCATGCCGTACGCGTCCGGCAGCCTGCGGGCGGCGCGTTTCATCGCCGGGCGCAAGTCCGGCCTCTTCGACATGCAGGATGTCCTCGGGCTCAAGTAGCCCGGGCGCGGCAGCAGCAACCGTCGGGCTCAAGGATGGCGACGGTATGCCGTTATCGGTGGTAGCAGTTCCCGGATAGGCGCGCCGGCTGATGCGGTGCGCTTTCTTGTTGATTGACGACTCCGATCCCTGTTGCCGAAGTGACCTGTCCTGAAGTCGATCCCGCGCCCTCCGACGCCGAACTCGGTCGAGCCTTGCGTGCCTTTCTGGCGGACAGCGTCGCCGGCGGGCGCCTGGAAATTGACCGCGCGGTCTCGGCGTTGTCGGTGCCCGAGTCCATCGACGTGTTGCGCGACGTGCTCGATGCCCGTGACGAGGCGCTGCGCAACTTCAAGGCCTCCAGCGAACGCCTCGACCTGGCGATGCAGAACACCGAAGGTGGGCTGTGGGACTGGGATCTCGTCACCGGCCGGATCGTCACCGACGGGCACTGGCGCGAGCTGCTCGATCGCTGCGAGCCCGACGCGGACTGGCGTCCGCTGATTCATCCCGACGACATCGAGGCCGCCCGCTATCACGTGATCGTCCACCTGCGTGGCGAGTTCGATCATTTCGAGACCCAGTTCCGGGTCCAGCATCGGTCCGGCGGCTGGCGCTGGGTGCAGGTGCGTGGCCGCGCCTCGAATCGTGGCGAAGACGGGCGCTGGACCCGCATGGTCGGCACCTACCGCGACGTGACGCACGCCAAGGGCGCCGAGCTCGAACTGCTCCATGCCAAGGAGCAGGCCGAGGCCGCCAATCGCGCGAAGAGCGATTTTCTCGCCAACATGAGTCACGAAATCCGCACGCCGATGAACGGGATCATCGGCATGACGGAGCTGATGCTCGACACCCAGCTCGACATCGAGCAGCGCGAATACCTCCAGACCGTCAAGAGCTCGGCCGACTCGTTGTTGCGGATCATCAACGACGTCCTCGATTTCTCCAAGATCGAGGCGGGCCACCTGACCCTGGAGCGGGTCAGCTTCTCGCTGCCGGGGTTGCTCGGCGACATGATGAAGTCCCTCGCGCTGCGGGCCTATCAGAAGGGGCTCGAGTGCTTCTACGACGTGGCGCCGGAAGTGCCCTCGGTGCTGGTCGGCGACCCGACCCGGTTGCGCCAGGTGCTGACCAACCTGGTCGGCAACGCGATCAAGTTTACCGAGGCCGGCGAAGTCGAGGTGCGCGTGCGCTTCATGGGGGAAGACGCGGGGGTCCTCACGCTCGAATTCTCGGTGCGCGATTCCGGTATCGGCATCGAGCCGGACAAGCAGGATCTGGTGTTCGGTGCGTTCTCCCAGGCTGACGAATCGACGACCCGGAAGTATGGTGGCACCGGGCTCGGGCTGGCGATCAGCCGGCGCATCGTCGAGCTGATGGGGGGCGCGATCGCCCTCGACAGCGCGCCGGGTGTCGGCAGCACCTTCCGCTTCACGGTGTGTGTCGGTGTCGGTCAGGCGCGGCCGCAGCCGCGGCAAGATTTCAGCGGGCGCAAGGTGCTCGTGGCCGGTCGCAACGCCGCGCTGCGTCAGTGCGTCGGTCGCCAATTGGCGACCGTCGGCCTCGACGTGACCGAAGGCGGTACGGGGGAGGCGGTCGAAGAGCTGCTGGCCGCGGCCCACAAGGCGAACGAGCCCTTCGACTGGCTGCTCATGGATGCCGCGATGCCGGCGCCCGGCGGTTATGCCCTTGCCGAATCGCTCATCAAGGGCTGGCCGAGGCTCGACCGGGTGGTGATGATGCTCGACGCCAATACCCAGCGCATCGACACCGTGAAGTGCGAAAACCTGAAGGTAGGCGCCCGGCTCATCAAGCCGTTCTCCCAGGCCGACCTGCTGGATGCGCTGGCGCTCAGCCTGCAGGGCGAGACGGTGGACGAGGATCGCATGGTCGCCTTCGATCCGGCGCAGACCCAGGCCTATGCGCCGCCGGTCAGTCGCGCGCCGCAGCGGTTGAAGATCCTGCTCGTGGAGGATAACCCGGTCAATCAGACGGTCGCGGTCAAGATGCTGGAGAAGGTCGGTCACAAGATTACCGTCGCTGGCAACGGTCAGGAGGCGCTCGACTACTTCGACAAGGAGCGCTTCGATCTCATTCTGATGGACGTCCAGATGCCGGTGATGGGCGGTCTGGAGGCCACCCAGGCGATCCGCAGCCGCGAAGCCCGGCGCAGCTGGGCAGCCGGCTCCCAGTGGACGTCCACGCCGATCGTCGCGATGACCGCCCACGCCATGCAGGGCGATCGCGACCGCTGTCTCGCGGCAGGCATGGACGATTACATCGCGAAGCCCATCAAGCCGGTCGAACTGCACGCGGTGATCGATCGCGTGATGGGCGATCTCAGTATCTCGGAAGACGAGCCCGACAGCGCCGAGAAGGGTTGCGTCGACGTCGGCGGCGACGCGGAGATCGCCGATCTGGGTGCCACCCGCGAGCTGCTCGACGGCGACGAGGGTGCCCTGCAGCAGCTCATCAGCATCTTCTTTGCCGATCTCGAGCGCAATCGCAAGGCCCTCGAGGAAGCCCACCGCGACGGCGACTACGCCAAGATTCGCAGCCTTGCCCACTCGATGAAGGGCTCGGCGGGCGTTTTCAACGCCGGCGCGGCGGCGGCGGCGGCCCAGCGTCTCGAAGGTGCGGCCAAGGACAGCGACGGGCCGACGGTCAAGCGAGAGCTGCCGATCCTCATGACCGAGCTCGGAAACCTCGCGGGCGTCCTGCGCCGGGCGCGGCGAACGGCCTGACGTGTCAGCGTCCTGTCAGTTTTCCTGTTCTCACGTTTGCCCGAAAGGCCCGCTCCGGGCTATAATTAGAAAGTTTCTCAGCGGGATAGCCACAGCGGCTGATCCCGTTTTTCATGTGTAGCCACTACACATGTCTGCCGCCCAATCACAAGATTTCGAGGAGTTCGCCGTGTCTGCTTTCCCGCCCGCCATTCTTGCTCTTGCCGACGGGACGGTGTTTTACGGTAAGGGTATCGGGGCGCTAGGTTCGACGGTTGGCGAGGTGGTCTTCAACACCTCCATGTCGGGATATCAGGAAATCCTCACCGACCCGAGCTACTGCCGCCAGATCGTCACGCTCACCTATCCGCACATCGGCAATACCGGTATCAACCGCGAAGACTGCGAGGCCGGCAAGGTCCACGCCGCCGGCCTGGTGATCCGCGATCTGCCGCTGGTGGCGTCCAACTGGCGCAGCGAGCAGTCGCTCGATGCCTACCTCAAGACCGAGAACATCGTCGCCATCGCCGGCATCGATACCCGCAAGCTGACCCGCATCCTGCGTGAAAAGGGAGCCCAGGCCGGTTGCATCGTCACCGCCGCCACGGCTGCCGAATTGAACGTCGAGGCTGCGCTGGCTCAGGCGCGCGGATTCCCCGGCCTCGCCGGCATGGATCTCGCAAAGGTTGTCTCGGCCACCGAGACCTATCCTTGGAGCGAGGGCGAGTGGCAACTCGACAAGGGCTACGTTGCCGCCGAGAACCCTCGTTTCCATGTCGTTGCCTACGACTACGGCGTCAAGCGCAACATCCTGCGCATGTTGGCCGAGCGCGGCTGCCGCCTGACCGTCGTGCCCGCCCAGACGCCTGCCGCCGATGTGCTGGCGCTCAATCCGGACGGTGTCTTTCTGTCCAACGGCCCCGGCGATCCGGAGCCCTGCGACTACGCGATCAAGGCGATCCAGGAAATCCTGGCGAAGGGCATCCCGACCTTCGGCATCTGTCTCGGCCACCAGCTGCTGGCCCTGGCCTCCGGCGCCAAGACGATGAAGATGAAGTTCGGCCACCACGGTGCCAATCACCCGGTCAAGGACCTCGACTCCGGTCAGGTGCTGATCACCAGCCAGAACCACGGGTTCGCCGCCGACATCGCCTCGCTGCCAGCCAATCTGCGCGTGACCCACGTCTCGCTGTTCGACGGCAGCCTGCAAGGGATGGCCCGCACCGACGTGCCGGCGTTCTCGTTCCAGGGTCACCCGGAAGCCAGCCCCGGCCCCCACGACGTGGCCTACCTGTTCGATCGATTCATTTCGCTGATGGAGGCGAAGGGCTGAGGCCGATCGCCCTGCCGGCGCGCCGTTGCGCGCCACTCCCAGGCCATCCGCAATCCAGTCGCTGAAGAACCATGCCAAAACGTACAGACATCAAGACCATCCTCATCATTGGCGCCGGCCCGATCATCATCGGCCAGGCCTGTGAATTCGACTACTCCGGCGCCCAGGCCTGCAAGGCCCTGCGCGAGGAGGGCTACAAGGTCGTGCTGGTGAACTCCAATCCGGCCACGATCATGACCGACCCGGAAACGGCCGACGTCACCTACATCGAGCCGATCACCTGGCAGGTCGTCGAGCGCATCATCGAGAAGGAACGTCCGGATGCGGTGCTGCCGACCATGGGCGGCCAGACCGCGCTCAACTGCGCCCTCGATCTCGCCAAGCACGGCGTGCTCGCCAAATACAACGTCGAACTGATCGGTGCCAAGGAAGAGGCCATCGACAAGGCCGAGGATCGCCTGAAGTTCAAGGACGCGATGACCAAGATCGGTCTCGGTTCCGCCCGCTCCGGCATTGCCCACAGCATGGAAGAGGCGCTGCAGGTGCAGGCCGACATCGGCTTCCCGGTCATCATCCGCCCGTCCTTCACGCTGGGCGGCACCGGTGGCGGCATCGCCTACAACAGCGAAGAGTTCGCCGAAATCTGCAAGCGCGGTCTCGAAGCCAGTCCGACCAACGAGCTGCTCATCGAAGAGTCGCTGATCGGTTGGAAGGAGTACGAGATGGAGGTCGTCCGGGACAAGGCCGACAACTGCATCATCGTCTGCTCCATCGAAAACCTCGACCCGATGGGTGTGCATACCGGCGACTCGATCACCGTTGCGCCCGCCCAGACGTTGACCGACAAGGAATACCAGATCCTCCGTAACGCCTCGATCGCGGTGTTGCGCGAGATCGGCGTCGATACCGGCGGCTCCAACGTCCAGTTCGCGATCAACCCGAAGGACGGTCGGATGATCGTCATCGAGATGAACCCCCGCGTGTCGCGCTCGTCGGCGCTGGCGTCCAAGGCCACCGGCTTCCCGATCGCCAAGGTCGCTGCCAAGCTGGCGGTGGGTTTCACCCTCGATGAACTGAAGAACGACATCACCGGTGGCGCGACCCCGGCGTCCTTCGAGCCGTCGATCGACTACGTCGTCACCAAGATTCCGCGTTTCGCCTTCGAGAAGTTCCCGATGGCCAACGACCGCCTGACCACCCAGATGAAGTCGGTCGGCGAGGTCATGGCGATGGGGCGCACCTTCCAGGAATCCTTCCAGAAAGCCCTGCGCGGCCTCGAGACCGGTGCCTACGGCCTCGACGAGATCGAAGCCGATCGCGACGACCTTGAGCGCGAGCTGGGCGACCCGGGTGCCCAGCGCATCTGGTATGTTGGTCAGGCCTTCCGCGAGGGCATGAGCCTCGAGCAGGTGCAAGCGCTGACCCGCATCGATCCCTGGTTCCTGATCCAGATCGAGGACATCGTCCTCACCGAAAAGTCCCTCGCCGGCCGGTCCCTGAAAGGCATCTCCGCCGCCGAACTGCGCGATCTCAAGCGCAAGGGCTTCGCCGACCGTCGCCTCGCCAAGTTGCTCGGTACCGACGAGACCGCGGTTCGCCTGCATCGCCACAGCGTCGGCGTGCGCCCTGTGTTCAAGCGCGTCGACACCTGCGCCGCCGAGTTCGCCACCGCGACCGCCTACCTCTACTCCTCCTACGAGGACGAATGCGAGGCGCAGCCGAGCGACAAGAAGAAGATCATGGTTCTCGGCGGTGGCCCGAACCGCATTGGCCAGGGGATCGAGTTCGACTACTGCTGCGTCCACGCCGCCATGGCGATGCGCGAAGACGGCTACGAGACCATCATGGTCAATTGCAATCCGGAGACCGTCTCCACCGACTACGATACGTCCGACCGTCTGTACTTTGAACCGCTGACCCTCGAGGACATCCTCGAAATCGTCGCCGTCGAGAAGCCGGTCGGCGTCATCGTGCAGTTTGGCGGCCAAACCCCGCTGAAGCGTGCCCGCGAGCTGGAAGCCAACGGCGTGCCCATCATCGGCACCAGCCCGGACATGATCGACGCCGCCGAAGATCGCGAGCGTTTCCAGAAGCTGTTGCACGAGCTGGGCCTCAAGCAACCGCCCAATCGTACCGCCCGCACGCCGGAAGATGCCGTGCGCCTGGCCGCCGAGATCGGCTATCCGCTGGTCGTCCGCCCGAGCTACGTGCTGGGCGGCCGGGCGATGGAAATCGTCCACGAGCAGAAGGATCTCGAACGCTACATGCGCGAGGCCGTCAAGGTTTCCAACGATTCTCCTGTGCTGCTCGACCGCTTCCTGAACGACGCCATCGAAGTGGACGTGGATGCCCTGTCCGACGGCAAGCGCGTGATGATCGGCGGCATCATGGAGCACATCGAACAGGCCGGCGTGCACTCTGGCGATTCGGCCTGTTCCCTGCCGCCTTACAGCCTGTCGGCCAAACTGCAGGACGAGCTGCGCCGCCAGACCGAAGCGATGGCCCGCGCCCTCAACGTGTGCGGCCTGATGAACGTCCAGTTTGCGATCCAGGGCCAGGGCGACGATGCGATCGTCTATGTCCTCGAAGTGAACCCGCGTGCATCCCGTACCGTGCCGTTCGTCTCCAAGGCCTGTAGCCTGCCGCTCGCCAAGATCGCTGCCCGCTGCATGGCGGGTCGTAGTCTCGACGATCAGGGCGTGGCCGGGGAGGTCGTGCCGCCGTATTATTCCGTCAAGGAAGCGGTCTTCCCGTTCGTCAAGTTCCCGGGCGTGGATACGATTCTCGGGCCGGAAATGAAATCCACCGGCGAAGTCATGGGGGTTGGTCGCACCTTCGCCGAGGCCTTCGTCAAGAGCCAGCTCGGCGCCGGTGTGCGCCTGCCGACTTCCGGCAAGGCCTTCATCAGCGTGAAGCATGCCGATCGGCCGAAGGCTATCGAAGTGGCACGCGAGCTGATCGACCTGGGTTTCACCGTCGTCGCCACCCGTGGCACCGCATCGGCGATCGCCGGTGCCGGCCTTGCGGTCTCCGAGGTTAATAAGGTGAATGAAGGCCGTCCGCACATCGTGGACATGATCAAGAACAACGAGATCAGCCTCGTCATCAACACCGTCGAGGAAAAGCGCCAGGCGGTGGCGGACTCACGATCGATCCGTACCAGCGCGCTGGCTGCCAAGGTGACCGTCTACACCACCATCGAGGGTGCTCGCGCGGCCTGCATGGGCATGCGTCATCTGTCCGGCCTCGAGGCTTATTCGCTGCAGGCCCTCCACGGGGAGCTGACCAAGGCATGAACAAGGTTCCGCTCACCGTGAATGGTGCCGAGAAGCTGAAGCAGGAGCTGCACCGCCTGAAAACCGTCGATCGCCCCAACGTGATTGCGGCGATCGCCGAGGCGCGCTCCCACGGGGATCTATCGGAAAACGCCGAGTACGATGCAGCCAAGGAGCGTCAGGGCTTTATCGAGGGGCGGATTCGCGAGGTCGAGGGCAAGCTGTCGAACGCGCAGATCATTGATCCCAAGCTGCTCGATGCCGATGGCCGTTGCGTGTTCGGCGCGACGGTCGAGCTCGAGGATCTGGAGACGGGCGATACCGTGACATACCAGATCGTCGGTGACGACGAGGCTGACATCAAGGAAGGCAAGATCGCGATCAGTTCGCCGATCGCCCGCGCGCTGATCGGCAAGTTCGCCGGTGATGTCGCCGAGGTGCAGGCCCCCAAAGGCGTGCGCGAACTCGAGCTGATCGACGTACGTTACGTCTGACAGGGCCGTTGCCGGAATGCATCGTTTCGCCGAGCACCTTTACGCCATCGTAATCACCCTCTGGGTGGGCGCATTGTGGGCGATCGGCTATCTGGCCGCGCCCACCTTGTTTCGTCTGCTGGATGATCGCGCATTGGCGGGCAAGCTGGCGGGTCAGCTATTTACCTATGTGGCGTGGCTCGGGATGGCGTCGGCAGCTTATCTGCTGGTGTTCGTGGCGCTGCGAAAGGATAGCGGGGCATTCCGGAACAGCGTTTTCTGGCTGGTTTTCGTGATGCTCCTCCTGACGGTGGCCGGCTATTTCGGCATTCAGCCCATCCTTGCGCAACTCAAGGCGGATTCGTTTCCGCGCGAGGTGATGGAAAGTGCCATGCGCGACCGTTTCGTGGCCTGGCATGGCGTCTCCAGCATCGTCTATCTGATTCAGAGCGTGCTTGGCCTGCTGCTGGTGGCGCTGCAAGGCCGCGGTCTGCGCTGACCGCGGCAGCTGTTTCGCTCAGCGCTCGAAATCGCCGCGCGGGCTCTTGGGCTTGGCGGCAAACCAGTGGGGCTTCTTCTGGGATTTGGGGTTGAGCGAGGCAATGCCGCGACGCGCGGACAGCGCCTTGGCCGACTTGGCCTTGGAACCCGGCTTTTTCAGCTTTTCGGCCGGCGCGGCGGACGTGGATTCTTCTTCGCGCTTTTCGCGCCAGACGACTAGCGTCTTGCCGATATGCTGAACCGAGGCGGCGCCGAGTTCGGCGCAGACGGTTGCCATGATCAGGTCGCGTTCATTGCGATCCTCGCCATACACCCGGATCTTGATCAGTTCATGGGCCTGAAGTGCGTGGTCGATTTCCTTGAGGACCGCGGGCGTCAGGCCGTTGCTGGCGACGCTGACGACAGGGTGCAGGTGGTGGGCCTGGGCACGAAAGGCCCGGCGCTCGGCGGGAGTGAGTTCAGTCACGGTCTTGGACTCGATGGTGGGCACGTTTGTACAGAAGTTGGATTTTCTCCAACTCTTTGAAAAAAGGGCGTAATTGTACCGCGATGAAGCGTACCAAGACCAGCAAATCATGGATGATGGAACACGTGAACGATCCGTTCGTTCAGCGCGCCAAGTCCGAAGGCCTGCGCGCGCGCGCGGCCTACAAGTTGATGGAGATCGACGACAAGGACAAGTTGATCCGTCCCGGCATGGTCGTCGTCGATCTGGGTGCGGCGCCAGGGTCTTGGAGTCAGGTCGCGGTTTCTCGCGTCGGCCAAGGGGGCAAGGTGTTTGCGCTCGATCTGCTGCCGATCGAACCGATCAACGGTGTCCATTTCATGCAGGGCGACTTCCACGACGCCGAGTTCGTTGAGCGCTTCGAGGCCCTGCTCGATGGCCGGCAGGTTGATCTTGTGATGTCGGACATCGCCCCCAATATCTCGGGTATTCCGACCAGCGATCAAGCCCGTTCGATCTACTTGGCAGAGTTGGCGCTGGATTTTGCCAACCAGCACCTGGGGCCGTCGGGACGTTTCCTGGTCAAGGTTTTCCAGGGGCAGGGTTTCGACGCCTTTCGCAAGCAGATGGAAGACGTGTTCCGTTCGGTTGTCGTCCGCAAGCCGCAAGCCTCGCGTGGACGGAGTGCCGAGGTCTATCTGCTCGGTTCGGGCAGGCGGATTTAGCGGGTCGGTGGGGCGATTCTCGCGAGCTATGGCGACGATCATTTGATCCACTGAACAAAGAGACATAGAATCAGTCTACTAAGCTTTGGCCCCTGCCGGGCCTTCGAGGAAATGCGTTGAACAATCTATTCAAGAATCTTGCGATCTGGCTGGTGATCGGCGTCGTGCTGATGACGGTCTTCAACCAGTTCAACAATCGCCAGACCGCCCAGAACTCGGTCGAATATTCCCAGTTCATGGAGGACGCCAAGCAGGGCAAGATCTCCAAGGCGGTGGTCGATGGCCGCACGGTTCGGGCGACGACCCAGGATGGTCGCCAGATCACCGTCTATACGCCGGGCGTGCAGGATATCTGGATGGTGGGCGATCTGATGCGCTATGGCGTCAAGGTCACGGCGGCCAAGCCCGAGGAGGAACAGTCCTTCCTGATGAACATTTTCGTCTCGTGGTTCCCGATGATCCTGCTCATCGGCGTGTGGGTTTTCTTCATGCGGCAGATGCAGGGTGGCGGGCGCGGCGGGGCGTTCTCGTTCGGCAAGTCGAAGGCCAAAATGCTCGACGAGACGGCGAATACCGTCACCTTCGCCGATGTCGCGGGTTGCGACGAAGCGAAGGAGGAAGTCGGCGAGCTGGTCGAGTTCCTGCGCGATCCGTCCAAGTTCCAGAAGCTTGGTGGTCACATCCCCAAGGGCGTACTGATGGTCGGCTCTCCCGGCACGGGTAAGACCCTGCTTGCCAAGGCCATCGCCGGCGAGGCGAAAGTACCGTTCTTCTCGATCTCCGGTTCGGATTTCGTCGAAATGTTCGTCGGTGTGGGGGCAGCCCGCGTCCGCGACATGTTCGAGCAGGCCAAGAAGCAGGCGCCATGCATCATTTTCATCGATGAAATCGACGCGGTCGGTCGTCAGCGCGGCGCGGGGCTCGGAGGCGGTAATGACGAGCGCGAGCAGACCCTCAACCAGCTGCTGGTTGAAATGGACGGTTTCGAAGGGGTGTCGGGCGTCATCGTGATTGCAGCCACGAACCGTCCCGACGTGCTTGATCCGGCGCTGCTGCGCCCCGGTCGCTTCGACCGTCAGGTGGTCGTGCCGCTGCCCGACATTCGTGGTCGCGAGCAGATTCTTCGGGTGCACATGCGCAAGGTGCCGATCGCGCCGGACGTGGATGCGCTGGTGCTGGCGCGGGGGTGCCCGGGCTTTGCCGGTGCCGATCTGGCCAACCTGGTCAATGAAGCCGCCCTGTTTGCGGCCCGTGGTAACAAGCGCCTTGTCGACATGGACGACTTCGAGCGCGCTAAGGACAAGATCATGATGGGCGCAGAGCGCCGTTCGATGGTCATGCCCGAAGAGGAGCGCCGCAACACGGCTTACCACGAGTCTGGCCACGCAGTGGTTGCGAAGTGCCTCACCAAGACCGACCCGGTTCATAAGGTCACGATCATTCCGCGCGGTCGTGCCCTGGGGGTCACGATGCAGTTGCCCGAGCAGGATCGCTACAGTCAGGATCGCGAGCGACTGCTGCAGACCATCGCGGTGCTTTTTGGTGGTCGGATTGCCGAAGAGATTTTTATGAACCAGATGACGACGGGCGCATCCAACGACTTCCAGCGTGCGACCGATCTGGCGCGCCGGATGGTGACCCAATGGGGCATGTCGGATAATCTCGGTCCGATGGTCTATGGGGAGGAAGAGGGCGAGGTGTTCCTGGGCCGTTCGGTGACGACTCACAAGAATATGTCCGAAGCCACGCTGCAGAAGGTCGATGCGGAAATCCGGCGTATTCTCGATCAGCAATACGCGCTGGCGCGTCACCTGATCGAGGAGAATCGGGACAAGGTCGAGGCCATGACGGCGGCCCTGCTCGAGATGGAGACGATCGACGCGGATCAGATCAATGACATCATGGCGGGCAAGACTCCGCGTGCGCCCAAGCCGTCTTCTCAGCCGCCGCGTCGTCCGAGCGACGATTCGCCCGGGGCTGCGCCGACTGCACCTGCGCCCGCAGCCTGACAGGTCTTGGTTTCGAATCAAGGGCCGGCTCTTCAGCCGGCCCTGTTTTTTTTGGTTGAGGTAATTCGATGAAGCAATCAATTCTGGCCTTTGGCCGTTTTCAGGTCGATCTGTCGACGCCGAAGATCATGGCCATCATCAACGTCACGACGGATTCGTTCTCGGGTGATGGGAATCCGGCGCTCGATGTCGCATTGCGTGCTGCGGAAAGGGCGCTTGAGCAGGGCGCCGACATGCTGGACATCGGTGGTGAGTCATCGCGCCCCGGATCCCTTCCTGTTCCGGAGCAGCAGGAACTCGACCGCGTCGTTCCGCTCGTCGAGGCCCTTGCTTCGTTCGGGGTGCCGTTGTCTGTGGACACGGTCAAGCCCGCCGTGATGCGCGAGTCGATTCGCGTGGGCGCCGATCTGATCAACGATATCGCGGCCTTTCGCGCGCCCGGGGCGATAGAGGCAGTGAGGGACACGGCTGCGGCGTTATGTGTCATGCACATGCAGGGCGAGCCGGGTACCATGCAGCAGGCGCCCCATTATCAGGATGTGCTGGGAGAGGTTGAGGCGTTTCTCAACGCGCGGGTACAGATCTTGCGCGCCAATGGCGTCGCGCCGGATCGTATCCTGCTGGATCCAGGTTTCGGTTTCGGCAAGACGCTCGAGCACAATCTGCTGCTGCTGCGTCAGCTCGAAGCCTTTGGGGCGCATGGCTACCCGGTGCTGGTCGGCATGTCGCGGAAAACCATGCTGGGTGCCATTACCGGACGTGAGGTTGGCGAGCGTGTCGTGGCGGGCGCCGCTGCGGCGCTGGTTGCCGTTCAGCGCGGTGCGCGCATCGTGCGCACCCATGACGTTGGCGCGACCCGTGACGTTTTGCGCTTGTGGAGCGCGCTAGAAAACATTCCTGTCGCCAATCTTGCGGCAAAATGATGGGTTCATGAACAGCGTCTTTGTGTGAGGGGAAAATGTCTAGACGGTATTTCGGTACGGATGGTGTACGCGGCTGCGTTGGCGAATCGCCCATTACGCCGGAGTTTGGCCTGCGCTTGGGCTACGCCGCGGGGAAAACGCTGGTTGCCCACGAGCATCTGCGTCCGGGCGAGCGACCGGCGGTCATCATCGGCAAGGACACCCGGATTTCCGGCTACATGCTCGAGTCGGCCCTCGAGGCTGGGTTTTCCGCCGCGGGTGTCGATGTCTATCTCGCAGGACCGCTGCCGACCCCGGCTATCGCGTATCTGACGCGCGCACTGCGTCTGCAGGTTGGTGTGGTGATCTCGGCGTCTCACAATCCGTTCCAGGATAACGGGATCAAGTTCTTCTCTGCCGCGGGGACCAAGCTGCCCGATTCGGTCGAACTCGAGATCGAGGCGCGACTCGACGAGCCGATGGGATGCGAGCCGTCTGCACGCCTGGGCAAGGCGCAGCGCATCGACGATGCGCGCGGCCGTTACGTGGAGTTTTGCAAGAACACGTTCCCGAACGAACTCGACCTGCGCGGCATGAAAATCGCACTCGATTGTGCGCACGGTGCGGCGTACATGGTTGCGCCCAAGGTTTTCCATGAGCTCGGCGCAGAGTTGGTGTTGGTTGGTGCGGAACCGAACGGGACGAACATCAATGACAAGGTGGGGGCGACGTCGCCCCAGAGCATTCGCGAAGCCGTGCTCTCCAGCGGTGCCGATCTCGGCATTGCCCTTGATGGCGATGGCGACCGGATCGTGATGGTGGACGCCAAGGGCAACATTTACGACGGCGACAAGCTGCTCTACGTGATTGCCAAGGCCGCCAAGGCCGACGGGCAGGCCAATGGCGTCGTGGGGACGCTGATGAGCAATCTGGGTTTCGAACATGCGGTGGGGCGTCTGGGGCTGCCGTTCGCCCGGGCCAAGGTCGGCGACCGCTACGTGCTTGAAATGATGCACGAGAAGGGCTGGAAGCTCGGTGGCGAGAATTCGGGCCACATCATCTGCCTGGATCGCCATACGACCGGGGACGGCATCATTGCCGGTCTGCAGGTGCTTGCGGCGCTGTGCAAGCAGAATTCGACCCTCGACGAGATGTGCGCGGACCTGGTCTTCTATCCCCAGAAGCTCGTGAATGTGCCGATCAAGGCGGGTTTTGCGTGGGCGTCGAGCCGCTCGATCAACGACGCGGTGGCGAGCGCGAATGTCGAGTTGGCGGAGCGGGGCAGGGTGCTGCTTCGTCCGTCGGGCACCGAGCCGTTGTTGCGGGTGATGGTCGAGGGTGAGGACGCCGCTCAGGTGGACCGGATCGCGCATGGTCTGGCTGAAGTCGTGCGAGCCGCTGCAGCCTAATTCGCCGCCGAATTATTGCTGCACTGCGATATGTAACAAATCTGAAATTTACAGTTCGTAGAATGAAGCCCGGTGCCAGTCTGTCTTGAGTGCAGGCTGCCACCGGGTTTGTTTTGGGTTCTTCCGCCGGATGTCCCGCGGTGCCCGCTACGATGGAGAATTTCATGCAAGGTTTCATTCGCGCCTGTACTTTTGTTGTTGCCATGAGTGGCGCTGCCGCTGCGCATGCGGTTGACATCACCGGTGCCGGGGCAACCTTCCCGTATCCGATCTATTCGAAATGGGCCGAGGTTTACAAGGCCAAGACCGGTGTTGGCCTGAATTACCAGTCGATCGGGTCCGGTGGTGGCATCAAGCAGATCAAGGCCAAGACCGTCGATTTCGGCGCTTCCGACATGCCCCTGAAGGCTGAAGACCTCGAGAAGGATGGTCTGGTCCAGTTCCCGGCCGTGATCGGTGGGGTGGTGCCGGTGGTCAACCTCGAAGGGATCGCGCCGGGGCACATGAAGATGACCGGCTCCGTGCTGGCCGACATTTACATGGGCAAGATCAAGAAGTGGAACGATCCCGCGATCGTGGCACTCAATGCCGGCCTGAAGCTGCCGGACGAGAACATCACCGTCGTGCGCCGCGCTGATGGTTCAGGCACCACTTTCCTCTTCACCAACTACCTTTCGAAGGTGAATGTCGAGTGGAAGGATAAGGTCGGTGCAGGCACCGCCGTGCAGTGGCCGGAAGGCGTGGGTGGCAAGGGCAACGAAGGGGTTGCGTCCTACGTTCAGCGTATCAAGGGTGGGATCGGCTACGTCGAATACGCTTACGCCAAGAAGAACAAGATGATTCACCTGGCGCTGAAGAACAAGGCCGGTGAGTTCGTGCAGCCCGATGACCTGACCTTCCAGGCGGCGGCGTCCTACGCCGAGTGGAACAAGGTGCCGGGTTTCGGTGAAATCCTGACCGACCAGCCGGGCAAGACCAGCTGGCCGATCACCGGCGCCAGCTTCGTGCTGATGCACAAGGTGCAGGCCGATCCGGCCAAGGGTGCCGAAGTGCTGAAGTTCTTCGACTGGGCGTTCAAGAACGGTCAGAAGATCGCCGAGGAGCTCGATTATGTCGCGCTGCCGGCCGGCCTGGTGAAGCAGATTGATGGTGCCTGGCGTACTTCCCTCAAGGATGGTTCCGGTAACCCGGTCCTGAAGTAAGTCGCTTCGTTACCCGCAGCGGGTGGGTGGGCGGCAGGGACTGCTCCCATCCATCCGCACTTGTCTTTCTTCGGTTAATCAAACGGTGAGCCGCAATGTCTTCCCATAGCTCTGTACTCGAATCGGGCTCCGCTCCCGGCGGTGGTTCGATCGGCCTGGCTGAAGCCGAGGCAGGAGTGAAGCTGCCGCAGCCGCCCCGTGATCGGATGCGGGCGCAGCGTTTTCAGGATGCGCTCTTTCATCACGTCACCCGCTTCTTCGCATTCTCCGTTCTGGCGATTCTCGTCGCGATTCTTGCTTCGCTTCTTTATGGCGCGTGGCCCGCGCTGAAGGAGTTTGGCGCAGCCTTTCCGTTCAGTGCCGAATGGAATCCGGTCACCGACCGGTTCGGTGGCCTGATTTCCGTCTACGGCACGCTGGCGACGTCGTTCATCGCCTTGCTCGTGGCGATTCCGGTGAGCTTCGGCATCGCGATCTTTCTGACCGAGCTGTGCCCGCCCACATTGCGTGGGCCGCTGGGCGTGGCGGTCGAGTTGCTCGCAGCGGTGCCCAGCATCATCTACGGTATGTGGGGCTTGTTCGTCTTTGCGCCGCTGTTCGCCGATTACATTCAGCCGCTTCTTTCGTCCACCGTTGGGCAGTTGCCCCTTGTCGGTAGCCTGTTCCAGGGGCCCCAGAACGGTATCGGCATTCTCTCGGCGGGTCTCATCCTGTCGGTCATGGTTATCCCGTTCATCGCCTCTGTGATGCGTGACGTTTTCGAGGTCGTGCCGGGCATCCTGAAGGAGTCCGCTTACGGCCTGGGGGCGACGACCTGGGAAGTGGTCTGGAATGTTGTACTGCCTTACACCCGTGTCGGTGTGATCGGTGGCGTCATGCTCGGCCTCGGTCGCGCGCTGGGTGAAACGATGGCGGTCACCTTCGTGATCGGCAACGCCCATCGCATCAGTCCGTCGCTTTACGAAGCAGGCAACAGTATCGCCTCCACGCTGGCCAACGAATTTGCCGAGGCGGCGTCGGATCTGCACGTGTCGTCGCTGATCGCCCTCGGCTTGATCCTGTTTTTTGTGACCTTCGTCGTCCTGGCACTTTCGAAAGTGCTGCTGATGCGCCTGGGCCGTAGTGAAGGGGAGAAGACCTGATGAGTGAGACGACTGCGCTTTACCGCAAGCGGGTGCGGACCAATCGACTCGCCTTGCTGCTGTCGATGTGCGCAATGGTCATCGGCATGAGCTTTCTGGCATGGATCCTGATGGTGCTGGTGTACAAGGGCTTCGGGGCGCTGAGCCTGTCGCTCTTCACCCAACCGACGCCGGCTCCGGGCTCCGAGGGTGGTTTGTTCAACGCGATCCTGGGCAGCCTGATGATGGTGGGCGTGTCCACCTTCATCGCCACGCCGATCGGGATTCTGGCGGGTGTCTATTTGTCGGAGTTCGGTCGAAAGGGCTGGCTGGCCCCGACTACCCGATTCATCAACGACATCCTGTTGTCGGCGCCTTCGATTGTTATCGGCGTTTTCATTTATGCCGTCTATGTCGCTCAGGTGCAGCACTTTTCAGGCTGGGCGGGTTCGCTGGCGCTGGCCTTGATCGCCATTCCGGTGGTGGTGCGTACCACCGAGAATATGCTCAACCTGGTGCCGGCGAGTCTGCGCGAGGCAGCCTCGGCACTCGGCGCACCGCGCTGGAAGGTCGTGCTGCAGGTGGTCCTGCGGGCGGCTCGGGCGGGTGTGCTGACCGGCATCCTGCTGGCTGTGGCCCGTGTCAGTGGCGAGACGGCGCCGCTGCTCTTCACCGCGCTCAATAATCAATTCACGAGCTACGATCTGAATGGCCCGATGGCCAACCTCCCGGTCGTGATCTTCCAGTTCGCCATGAGCCCGTACGAAAACTGGAACTCGCTGGCGTGGGGTGGGGCGATCCTCATCACCTTCGGCGTGCTCTGCCTGAACATCGTCGTTCGCACCCTGTTCCGCAAAAAGATCTAGGAAATCCATCATGCAATCTCCTGTAGCCACCAAGCGCGACATGTCCTTCACGCAATTGCGTGACGAACCGGCGGCGGTCGCCGCTGCCGGCATGGCGCCGAAGATCAAGATCCGCAACCTGGACTTCTTCTACGGCTCCTTCCAGGGCCTGAAGCATATCGACCTGGATATCAACGAAGGCATGGTGACCGCCTTCATCGGACCGTCGGGTTGTGGCAAATCGACGCTGCTGCGGACGTTGAACCGCATGTACGACCTCTACCCCGGCCAGCGCGCCACCGGCGAGATCCTGCTCAATGGCAAGAATGTGCTCGATCCCGACCAGGACGTGAATGCCCTGCGCGCCAAGGTTGGCATGGTTTTTCAGAAGCCGACGCCGTTTCCGATGTCGATCTACGAGAACATCGCCTTCGGCGTGCGCCTTTACGAAAACCTCTCGCGCGCCGATATGGACAACCGCGTGGAGTGGGCGCTGCGCAAGGCTGCGCTGTGGGACGAGGTGAAGAGCAAGCTCAATCAGAGCGGCCTTTCCCTGTCGGGCGGCCAGCAGCAGCGTCTGTGCATCGCCCGCGGCGTGGCTGTCAAGCCGGAAGTCTTGCTGCTCGACGAACCGACTTCTGCGCTGGATCCGATTTCGACCGCAAAGGTCGAGGAGCTCGTGCATGAGCTCAAGAGCGAATATACGATCGCCATCGTGACCCACAACATGCAGCAGGCTGCACGCGTTTCGGACTACACGGCTTACATGTACTTGGGCGAGCTGGTGGAGTTCGGGCTCACGGATGAGATCTTCATCAAGCCCAAGCGCAAGGAAACCGAGGACTACATCACCGGGCGTTTTGGCTGACGTGACGTGATCCGGTAGGCTGCGCGAAGAGGACTGGAGTGAAACCAGTCCTCTTTTTTTGACCCTTCGGCGCCGTCGCGGTAAAATTGAACGATTTGGCTTCGGTGCTCGTTGTGCGCAAAAAGCTTGTTGTCGGAAACTGGAAAATGAATGGCAGCCTGGCCCGCAATGCAGCGTTGCTGGGTGGTCTGAAGGCCGCAGCGGTCGGTGGCGAAGTGGAGCGGGTGGTCTGTCCGCCTTATCCTTATCTTGTTCAGGCGATCGAGTCGCTCGCCGGTGTTCCGATTGCGGTCGGAGCGCAGAATCTCAGTGCGATCAAGGAGGGGGCGCACACCGGTGAGGTCAGTGCGTCGATGTTGACGGATCTTGGTTGCAGGTGGGTGATTGTCGGCCACTCCGAGCGTCGTAATCTCTACGGTGAGGATGATGTCGCGGTGGCGGCAAAGGTTCAGGCGGCGCTGGATGCGAAGCTGATGCCGATTCTCTGTGTCGGCGAAACGCTGTCGCAGCGGGAGGCCGGCCAGGCCGAGTCGATCGTCCATCGGCAACTGGATGGTGTGGTCTCTGTCTTGGGGGCTGAGCGAGCTGGAGCGGTCGTCGTGGCCTACGAGCCGGTGTGGGCGATCGGGACGGGTCGGACGGCTAGTCCCGAGCAGGCGCAGGCGATACATGCATCCATTCGTGCCTTTCTGGCCAGTCGTGGCGTGAATGCGGCGGAAGTGCGGCTGCTGTATGGCGGTAGTGTCACTGCGGCCAATGCTGCGTCGCTGTTTGCTCAGGCGGACATCGATGGCGCACTCGTGGGGGGGGCTTCGCTTCAGGTGGAAGGTTTTTCTGAGATTTGTGTGGCTGCGGCCGCGTCTTGAGTTGTTCGATTGGAGATCGTGATGGGTGGGGTGGTTTTTTCGATTGTACTGACGATTCATGTGCTGGCTGGTCTGGGTGTCATTGGTCTTGTGTTGATGCAGCACGGCAAGGGGGCTGACATGGGGGCTGCGTTTGGTAGTGGGGCGTCCGGCAGTCTGTTTGGATCTTCCGGTTCGGCCAACTTTCTGAGTCGCACCACTGCAGCGCTTGCGGCTGTCTTTTTTGTCACTAGCTTGGGCTTGAGTTACCTCGCGGGTGCGAAGGCGCCGGCATCGAAGAGTGTCATGGAAGGTGTGGCGGTTTCCAAACCCGCGGAAGCCCCGGCAGTGGCGCCCGCGGCGCCTGCGGATGATGCTTCCAAGGCCAAGGATATCCCTCGGTAAACCCTTAAGCAAAGCTTGGCGCAGTGGGGTGATTGCCTTATAATGCGCGGCATCAAATGAACCAGCCGACGTGGTGAAATTGGTAGACACGCTATCTTGAGGGGGTAGTGGCGAAAGCCGTATGAGTTCGAGTCTCATCGTCGGCACCATAAAATAAGTCAGTCGCCCGCATTCAGCGGGCGTTTGCTTGAAAGGCAGCGCCGAACTGCCATCGTTGCGGGAGCTCAGGTTATGTTGGAATCCTACTTTCCAGTTCTTGTCTTCATCCTGTTTGCGGCCGCCTTCGGTCTTATTCCCATCGTTGCAGGCTGGGTGCTCGGTCCGAGCAAGCCCGACGCCGAAAAACTATCTCCTTTTGAATGTGGTTTTGAGCCGTTTGAAGATGCGCGCATCAAATTCGATGTCCGCTACTACCTGATGGCCATCCTGTTCATTCTCTTTGATCTCGAAATTGCATTTCTCTTCCCGTGGGCGACCATCCTAAGGGAGATTGCAGCCAATGAATCCATTCGGCTGTTTGGCTTTTTCGAAATGCTTGTCTTTCTGGGCATTCTTTTGCTCGGTTATATCTACGTGTGGAAAAAAGGGGCTCTCGACTGGGAGTAAGCCTCAGCTGCCTCTTGTGCATATAAATTGTTGGCTAAAGGGCGTCTATGAGCATCGAAGGGGTTTTCAAGGAAGGTTTTGTTACGACTTCCCTTGATACGGTAATCAACTGGACTCGTACGGGTTCGCTCTGGCCGATGACCTTCGGTCTTGCATGTTGTGCGGTCGAGATGATTCATGCGGGTTGTTCCCGTTACGACCTTGATCGTTTTGGCGTGGTGTTTCGCCCGAGTCCGCGTCAATCCGACTTGATGATCGTTGCGGGTACGCTGTGCAACAAGATGGCTCCCGCCTTGCGTAAGGTTTATGACCAGATGTCTGAGCCGCGCTGGGTGATCTCGATGGGGTCGTGTGCGAATGGTGGTGGTTATTACCATTATTCCTACTCGGTCGTGCGTGGCTGCGACAGAATTGTCCCCGTGGATGTCTATGTTCCTGGCTGCCCTCCCACTGCGGAAGCGCTGCTCTACGGCATCGTTCAATTGCAAAACAAGATCAAGCGTGAGTCCACGATTGCTCGCTGAGTGCAGAAAAGATGACTGAAAAACTTGAGCGCCTCGGCCAAATTCTGTGCGAAAAATTCGGTGAAAAGATCGATCAGCCGATCATCGCATGCGGTGAAGTCACAATCGAGGTTGAGGCCGATGATTATCTACAAGTTGCTCAGGCCTTGCGGGATGATGTCAGCTTGCGTTTCGAACAGCTGATTGATCTGAGTGGCCTCGACTATTCAACCTTTGCGTCAGAAACCCCGGTTCGCCGATTTGCGGTGTCTGTTCATCTTTTGTCGGTGAGCAATAACTACCGTTTGCGTCTTCGGACTTTTGCGGAGGATGACGATTTTCCAGTTCTGCCTTCCTTGTGTGATCTCTGGCCGAGCGCCAATTGGTTCGAGCGCGAAGCATTCGACCTATTTGGCGTGATGTTTGTCGGACATCCCGATTTGCGACGCATTCTTACTGATTACGGTTTTGTTGGATATCCATTCCGTAAAGATTTTCCTATCTCTGGGCATGTAGAGATGCGTTACGACCAGGAGCTTGGTCGGGTGGTCTATCAGCCCGTTTCCATCGAGCCTCGGGAAAACACCCCTCGGATCGTTCGTGACGAAAACTATGGAAATGTAGGCAATGGCTGAAATTCGCAATTACACGATTAACTTCGGCCCGCAGCATCCTGCTGCGCACGGCGTGCTGCGTTTGGTGCTTGAGTTGGACGGTGAGGTCGTCGAGCGCGCGGATCCGCATATCGGTCTTCTTCATCGTGGTACCGAAAAGCTTGCCGAAACTCGTACATGGGTTCAGTCGGTTCCTTATATGGATCGCCTGGATTACGTCTCGATGATGTGCAACGAGCATGCGTATTGCATGGCTATCGAACGGCTGCTCGGCCTGGATGTGCCGCTGCGTGCCCAATACATCCGGGTCATGTATGACGAAATCACCCGAATTCTAAATCACCTTCTGGCTGTCGGTACTCACGCGCTGGATATCGGTGCAATGACCATGGTCCTCTACACGTTCCGCGAGCGTGAGGATCTGATGGATGCTTACGAGGCTGTCTCGGGTGCGCGAATGCACGCGGCGTATTATCGTCCAGGTGGTGTTTATCGTGACCTGCCTGACCAGATGCCGAAGTACGAAGTGTCGAAATGGAAAAACGCGAAGACCGTGTCTGAGCTCAATGAGAACAGGCAGGGCTCGCTTCTTGATTTTCTTGAGGACTTCACGGCGCGTTTTCCGAAATATGTGGACGAATACGAGACGTTGCTGACCGACAACCGGATTTGGAAGCAGCGTACCGTTGGTATTGGTGTTGTTTCTCCGGAGAAGGCCTTGGCTCTCGGGTTCTCTGGTGTGATGTTGCGCGGGTCGGGTATCGAGTGGGATATCCGCAAAAAGCAGCCTTACGAGGTTTATGACCAGCTTGATTTCGACATTCCCGTTGGTGTTGAAGGCGACTGTTATGACCGCTATCTCTGCCGCATTGAAGAAATGAGGCAATCCAACCGAATCGTCAAGCAGTGCATTGATTGGCTCAGGAAAAATCCGGGGCCTGTGATTTCCAGCAATCACAAGGTTGCCCCGCCGTCCCGCGAGCGGATGAAGGGCAACATGGAAGAGTTGATTCACCACTTCAAGCTCTTTACCGAAGGCATTCACGTTCCAACGGGCGAGGTTTATGCGCCAGTGGAGCATCCTAAGGGTGAGTTCGGCGTATATGCGGTTTCGGATGGCGCCAACAAGCCTTATCGCCTTAAATTGCGGTCGCCTGGTTTTGCGCATTTGTCTGCGATGGATGAGATGTCCCGTGGTCATATGATTGCCGACGTTGTGGCGATTATTGGAACGATGGATATCGTGTTCGGTGACGTCGATCGCTAAGGTGCCATTAGGATCAGACGTCATCTCCTGAGAGATATTCGGATAAACAAGATAGAAAATGCTAAGCCCAGAATCCCTGAAAAAAATTGACCGCGAGATCGCCAAGTATCCCGAGGATCAAAAGCAATCGGCATCGATGTCTGCTCTTCGAATTGCGCAAGAGGAAAAGGGCTGGCTTGCAAGCGAAACTATCGAGTTTGTCGCCGAGTATCTCGATATGCCCGCGATCGCGGTCTATGAAGTCGCCAGCTTTTACAACATGTATGACTTGGCTCCGCTTGGTGCCAAGAAGATTACGGTCTGCACCAATTTGCCCTGCGCTTTGTCCGGTGGCGTACATGCCGCTGATTACCTGAAGAAAAAGCTCGGGATCGATTTCAATGAGACGACTCCGGACGGTCGCTTCACCTTGAAGGAAGGCGAGTGCATGGGAGCATGTGGAGATGCGCCAGTGTTGCTGGTTAATAACCACCGGATGTGCAGCTGGATGACCGAGGAAAAAATTGATCAACTTCTGGCTGATCTGAAAAAATGAATTCTCAAGGAATTATCCTCTCAGGGCTCGACGGTGATCGTACTTGGCGTCTCTCTGACTATATCGGTCGAGGCGGGTACGATGCGTTGAAAAAAATCATCGCGGAAAAAATTCCTGCGGATCAGATTATCAATGAAGTCAAGAAGTCTGCTCTTCGTGGTCGAGGTGGTGCGGGCTTTCCCACCGGCCTAAAGTGGAGCTTCATGCCGCGCGCGTTCCCCGGCGCAAAATATATTGCTTGTAACTCGGATGAAGGTGAGCCGGGTACTTTCAAGGACCGTGACATTCTTCGCTATAACCCTCATACCGTCATCGAGGGGATGATCATCGCGGGTTACGCGATGGGCTGTGAGCGTGGCTACAACTATATCCACGGGGAAATTTTCGAGGTCTACGAGCGTTTCGAGGAGGCGCTTCAGGAAGCCCGTGATGCCGGACTTCTCGGTAAGAACATTCTGGGCAGTGACTTCAGCTTCGATTTGTTTGCGCATCATGGTTACGGCGCTTACATTTGCGGCGAGGAAACCGCTCTACTCGAATCCATTGAAGGTAAGAAAGGGCAGCCGCGGTTCAAGCCGCCGTTTCCGGCCAGTTTCGGTCTGTACGGAAAGCCCACTACGATCAATAACACGGAGACGTTCGCATCCATTCCTTTCATCATCAGGGAAGGTGGGGATGCATTCCTTGCGCTGGGCAAGCCGAACAACGGTGGAACGAAGCTCTTCTCGGTTTCCGGCCACGTCAATAAGCCTGGTAACTACGAGATTCCGCTGGGCACGCCGTTTTCCACGCTGCTTGAGATGGCAGGTGGCATGCGTGGTGGCCGCAAGCTGAAGGGCGTGATTCCTGGTGGTTCGTCAGCGCCGGTACTCCCAGGCGCCGTGATGATGGATTGCACGATGGACTATGACTCTATCTCCAAAGCCGGTTCCATGCTCGGTTCCGGAGCGGTGATCGTCATGGATGAGACTACATGCATGGTGAAGGCGCTGGAGCGGCTTTCCTATTTTTATTTCGAGGAATCGTGCGGTCAATGCACGCCGTGCCGGGAAGGCACTGGATGGCTTTATCGCGTTGTTCATCGCATCGAAAATGGTCTGGGTCGCCCCGATGATCTTGATCTCCTGAATAGTGTCACCGCCAACATCATGGGGCGTACGATCTGTGCGCTCGGTGATGCGGCGTCTATGCCTGTTCAGAGCTTCATCAAGCATTTTGGTGACGAGTTCGCGTTCCATATTGAATACAAAAAGTGCCTCGTGCCGCTGGACGTGCAGCGCGAAGGTAGCAAGATTTACGTAGCGTAGGCTCGACATGCTAGAAATCGAAATTGACGGAAAGCAGTTACAGGTTCCTGATGGCAGCACTGTCATGGAGGCTGCTACCAAGGTCGGTGCTTATGTGCCGCATTTCTGCTACCACAAGAAGCTGTCTATTGCGGCAAATTGCCGGATGTGTCTGGTTCAGGTCGAGAAGGCACCGAAGCCGTTGCCCGCTTGTGCCACGCCGGTCACCAATGGAATGAAAGTCTGGACTCATTCCGAGCAGGCTGTCAAAGCCCAGAAGGGGGTGATGGAGTTTCTCCTGATCAACCACCCGCTGGATTGCCCTGTGTGTGACCAAGGTGGCGAATGCCAACTACAGGATCTTTCGGTCGGCTACGGTGGTGTGCAGTCCCGTTATCAAGAAGAAAAGCGCGTGGTGGGCAACAAGGATCTGGGCCCGCTGGTCGCGACTGACATGACCCGGTGCATCAATTGCACGCGTTGTGTTCGTTTTACTTCGGAAATCGCCGGCCTGATGGAGCTCGGGCAGGCTTTCCGGGGTGAGCATGCCGAGATCATGCCGTTTGTCGAGAAGACGGTCGATACCGAGCTCTCCGGGAACATCATCGATCTTTGTCCGGTGGGTGCTTTGACCTCGAAGCCGTTCCGATTCGGTGCTCGTGCTTGGGAAATGTCCCGCCGAAAGTCTATCAGCCCTCACGACTCCCTCGGCAGCAACCTGATCGTTCAAGTGAAGAACGATGTCGTGAAGCGCGTTCTCCCGCTAGAGAACGAGGCGATCAACGAATGTTGGCTGTCGGACAAGGATCGTTTCTCATACGAAGCACTCAATAGCGCGGATCGTGTCACGACGCCAATGATCAAGCAGGGCGGTCAGTGGATCGAAACTGACTGGCAGACAGCAGTCGAATACGTCGCCAATGGGTTGAATGCGATCAAGTCCGAGCATGGGGCGAGCGCCATCGGCGCGTTGGCTTCGCCTCATTCCACGCTTGAGGAACTGCATTTGTTGCAGGCGTTGGTTCGTGGCATCGGTTCTGACAATATTGATTTCCGTCTCCGTCAGAGCGATTTTTCGCTCGATGGTGTCGGCGCGAGCGTACCTTGGCTCGGAATGCCGATTACAGACATTGCCAAGCTGGATCGATTGCTGATCGTGGGTAGCTTCTTCCGGAAAGATCATCCGCTTTTGGCGCAGCGCGTCCGTCAGGCAGCCAAGCGAGGTTTGAAGGTTTCTGCGGTCAATCCTGCCTTTGATGACTGGCAACTGCCAGTTCAGAACAAGGTTTGTGTCGCTCCGAGCAAGACCGTTGCGTCGCTGGCTGCAATTGCCGCCGCGCTTGCGAAGGCCACCGAGCAGGCTGTGAGTGCCGAACTTGAGGGAGTCTGCGCTTCTGTTCAGATTACCGAAGAGGCGTCCGCGGTTGCGCAGAGTCTCGCAACTGGCCGGAAGGCGGCGATCCTGCTTGGCAATTTCGCTGCCCAACATCCCCGGTATGGTCAGATTTCCGCCCTAGCGGCCGAAATCGCACGACTCGCCCAGGCGAAATTGGGTGTGATCGGTGAAGCTGCGAATAGTGTTGGTGGCTATCTCGCAGGCGCGTTGCCGTTCGCGAAGGGGGGCCGCGGTTTGAATGCCGTCGAGATGCTTTCGCAGAATCTGAAGGCTTACCTCTTGCTGAGTGTGGATCCCGATCTCGATTTCGTTGATGGCGTTCGATCGGTTGCAGCATTGAAGCAGGCGGAGATGGTGGTCAGCCTCACTTCCTTCAAATCTGACCGGCTGCTCGAAGTGGCTGATGTCGTTCTGCCGATCGCGCCGTTTACGGAGACCGCGGGTACCTACGTCAATTGTGAGGGCAGGGCGCAGTCTTTTTATCCGGTCGTCAAGGGGCTTGGAGAGTCTCGTCCGGGTTGGAAGGTGCTTCGCGTCATTGGTACCACGCTCGGTGTAAATGGCTTCGAGCAGGAGAGGATTGAGGATGTGCGTCAGGCTGTGTTGGCCGGCACTGAAGCAACGGCGCTGCCCGCTTTCCTGCCCGCCCTGCAGCAGGCAGACTGGCGTGTCGCTCAGGTCACCGGAGGGCTTGAGAGGGTCGCCGACGTTCCGATCTACGCGGCCGATTCTGTCGTTCGGCGTGCCGCCTCCCTTCAGGTAACCGTCGACGCCTCCGTCCCGGTCGCGCGCATGAATGTTATGACCATCGGCGCCTCGGGTCTGGTGTCGGGGAGCGAAGTTCGCGTCAAGTCTGCTTCAGGTGAGATTCGAGTCAAGTTGCAGGAAGATTCCGGCGTTGCTGATGGTTGCATCCGTCTTTCTGGAGCGCATGAAGCGACTTTCTTGCTGGGGTGCTTGCATGGTGAAGTCAAAGTGGAGCAGGTGTGATGGAAGCCTTGATTGAACCGGTCTCTCAGTTTTTTGGTGGCGCTTGGCCGCTGGTTTGGGCGCTGGCTAAGATCGTCGGGATCATTGCCCCGCTTTTTCTTTGCGTTGCCTATTTGACGCTTGCCGAGCGTAAGGTCATTGGTTACATGCAGGTTCGGATTGGCCCTAACCGGGTCGGTCCGCGCGGTTTGCTGCAGCCGATTGCCGACGGCGTGAAGCTCCTGCTCAAGGAAATCATCGTTCCTTCAGGCTCAAGTAAAGCGTTGTTCATCGTAGGCCCGGTGCTTGCTTTGGGGCCCGCATTGGCAGCTTGGGCTGTCGTGCCGTTTTCCGAGGGCTGGGTGGTCGGCAACATTGATGCGGGGCTTCTCTTCCTGCTCGCGATCACCTCCATTGAAGTTTATGGCGTGATCATCGCGGCCTGGGCATCGAACTCCAAGTACGCCTTCCTTGGTGGTATGCGTGCAGCGGCGCAGATGGTGTCCTATGAAATTGCGATGGGTTTTGCGCTGGTTTGTGTCTTGATGGTCTCTTCCAGCCTGAATCTGACAGACATCGTCAACGCGCAAGGCAAAGGCCAGGGCGCTGATATGGGTCTTGGTATCCTGAGCTGGAATTGGATTCCGCTGTTGCCGATGTTCGTTGTTTACCTGATTTCCGGTATCGCTGAAACCAACCGCGCACCTTTTGACGTGGTTGAAGGTGAATCCGAGATCGTCGCCGGCCACATGATCGAATATTCGGGCATGGCTTTTGCCCTCTTCTTCCTCGGCGAATACGCGAACATGATCTTGGTTTCGGCATTGACCTCGATCCTGTTCCTCGGGGGGTGGCTGTCACCCGTTGGGTTCCTGCCTGATGGATTTGTCTGGCTGGCGCTCAAGACGTCGTTCATCCTGTTCCTGTTTCTTTGGTTCCGTGCGACTTTCCCTCGGTTCCGTTACGACCACATCATGCGACTCGGTTGGAAGGTTTTTATTCCGCTGACGTTGGTTTGGGTGGTAGTGGTTGCCGTATGGGTAATGTCGCCGTGGTCTATCTGGAAGTGAGGGCTTTCTAATGAGTTTCATGAAAGATTATGTTGGGAGCCTTTTCCTCAAAGAGCTGTTGAAGGGGATGGCGCTTACTGGTCGGCATTTATTTGCCAGGAAGATCACAGTACAGTTTCCCGAGGAAAAAACACCCCAGAGCCCTCGCTTTCGCGGACTTCATGCATTGCGTCGCTATCCGAACGGAGAGGAGCGATGTATCGCATGCAAGCTTTGCGAAGCGATCTGCCCGGCGTTGGCCATTACGATCGATTCTGAGCAAAGAGACGATGGTTCCCGTCGTACCAGCCGTTACGATATTGATCTGACCAAATGCATCTTTTGCGGCTTTTGCGAGGAGGCATGTCCGGTTGATGCGATCGTCGAAACCCGCGTATTTGAATATCACGGGGAAAAACGCGGCGATCT
Organism: Zoogloea sp.; assembly: GCF_041911615.1. Taxonomy (GTDB): domain Bacteria; phylum Pseudomonadota; class Gammaproteobacteria; order Burkholderiales; family Rhodocyclaceae; genus Zoogloea. The sequence continues at coordinate 39,264 of NZ_JAYROR010000127.1, forward strand.
TTATTACACCAAGCAGATGCTGCTCGCTGTCGGTGACAAGTATGAGTCTCAGATCGCTAAGGATCGTGAAGTTGACTCTAAATACCGGTGAGCTTGCTTCGGTGGGTTGTTAATACATAACGGGATGTGCTATGGATTTCCAGACAGTCATTTTTTATTTTTTTTCGACGATATTGGTGTTGGCGTCGTTGCGCGTGATCACCGCTAGAAATCCGGTTCATGCCGCCCTTTTTCTCGTACTTGCCTTCTTTACCGCAGGCGGGATTTGGATGCTGTTGCACGCGGAATTCCTGGCGATCGCGCTTGTTCTCGTGTACGTCGGCGCGGTAATGGTCTTGTTCCTGTTTGTAGTGATGATGCTTGATATCAACCTCGAGCGCATCCGGCAGGGGTTCTGGAGCTATCTCCCGGTAGGAGCTTTGATTGGCGTTTTGATGGTCGTCGAGATGGTGATGGTGCTGGGCGGGCGTTACTTCGGACTTGAGGGCATGCCTCAGCCTAGTGACGTTCCGGCTGGTTACAGCAACACCAAGGAATTGGGGCGCCTGATCTATACGGATTATGTTTATCCCTTTGAGCTTGCTTCCATCGTGCTGCTTGTGGCCATGATTGCAGCCGTTGCTCTGACGCTTCGCAAGCGGAACAACGTCAAGAAGGTGGACCCGGCACAGCAGGTGGCGGTCAAGCGCGATGATCGTGTGCGCATCGTTCGCATGAATACTGAAAAGAATTGAGCCGCACGGGCGCTTGGAGGAATAGCACATGCTTTCGTTGTCTCACTACCTGATACTCGGCGCGATTCTTTTCGCTATCAGCGTCGTTGGTATTTTTCTGAACCGGAAGAACCTGATCGTTCTTCTTATGGCCATCGAGCTGATGCTGCTGGCGGTCAATATTAATTTCGTCGCGTTCTCTTACTATCTGGGCGACGCAGCCGGACAGATTTTCGTGTTTTTCATTCTGACGGTGGCGGCGGCCGAGTCAGCGATCGGTTTGGCGATCCTGGTGGCTCTGTTCCGCAATCTTCGAACAATTCATGTTGATGACTTGGATAGTCTTAAGGGATAAGGAAGCTTTTCGATGACTGGGATTCAGAAGCTCTATCTTTTAGTGCCGCTTGCGCCTTTGTTCGGTGCGATTGTGGCTGGATTGTTCGGGAAGGTGGTAGGACGCACGGGCGCGCATATCGTCACGATCCTCGGTGTCGCCGTTTCCTTCGCTTGCTCCGTTCTGATCTATCAGGACGTGCAGGCTGGCAATGTCTTCAACGGTACGCTTTACACGTGGGCTACATCGGGCGCGTTGAAGCTCGAGGTCGGTTTCCTCATCGATTCGCTGACGGTGATGATGATGCTGGTCGTCACGTTTGTGTCGCTCATGGTGCATATCTACACCATCGGTTATATGTCGGAGGATCCCGGCTATCAGCGCTTTTTCAGCTATATCTCATTGTTCACCTTTTCGATGTTGATGCTGGTCATGTCAAACAACTTCCTCCAGCTGTTTTTCGGCTGGGAAGCGGTTGGTTTGGTGTCGTACCTGCTCATCGGGTTCTGGTATACGCGTCCGACGGCAATTTTCGCCAACATGAAAGCGTTTCTTGTTAATCGTGTTGGTGACTTCGGCTTCCTCCTGGGCATCGGTTTGGTTGCGGCCTATGCGGGTACGCTCAACTACTACGAGGTGTTTGGTAAGGCAACTCAGCTTGCTTCGATGACGGTTCCGGAAACTGGCTGGCCTCTGATCACTGCGATCTGTATTGGTTTGTTCATCGGAGCAATGGGTAAGTCCGCGCAAGTGCCGCTCCACGTCTGGCTGCCTGATTCTATGGAAGGCCCGACTCCGATTTCCGCACTGATTCACGCGGCCACGATGGTGACCGCAGGGATTTTCATGGTTGCGCGGATGTCTCCGCTGTTCGAACTCTCTGAAGCTGCGCTGTCCTTCGTGTTGGTTATCGGCGCGACCACTGCGCTGTTTATGGGTTTCCTCGGGATCGTCCAGAACGACATCAAGCGTGTCGTGGCGTACTCGACGCTGTCGCAGCTTGGTTACATGACAGTCGCGCTTGGCGTTTCGGCGTATTCTGCTGCAGTCTTTCATCTTATGACGCACGCGTTCTTCAAGGCGCTTCTGTTCCTTGGTGCGGGTTCGGTCATCATCGGCATGCACCATGATCAGGACATGCGCAATATGGGCGGTCTGTGGAAGTACATGCCGATCACTTGGTTCACCTCGTTGATTGGCTCACTTGCTCTGATCGGTTTCCCGTTCTTCTCCGGTTTCTACTCAAAGGATTCGATCATTGAGGCTGTGGCGCTATCGCACGTTCCCGGTGCGTCCTATGCTTACTTCTGTGTCATCGCTGGCGTTTTCGTTACTGCGTTCTATTCCTTCCGAATGTATTTCCTCGTTTTCCACGGCGAGGAACGTTTCGGCAAGGCTCATGCCTCGCATGATGAACATAACGATCATCACGAGGATGATGCTCATCATGACGAGCACCACCATGGTCTCGCTCCGGGTCAAAAGCCCCATGAGTCTCCTTGGGTAGTTACATTGCCCCTCGTTCTGCTGGCGATTCCGTCCGTATTGGTTGGTTATTTCACGATCATGCCGATGCTTTTCGGTGACTGGTTTAAGGGTGTGATCTTCTTTGGTGAGAATCACCACGGTATGGCCGAGCTCGCCGAAGAGTTCCATGGGCCTGTCGCGATGGCGCTTCATGGTCTCACTTCGCTGCCCTTCGCTCTGGCGATGGGTGGGGTGATTGTCGCTTGGTTCTTCTATATGGTCGCGCCGTCGATCCCGGCTGCAATCATGAAAGCGTGCAAGCCGATCTACACGCTGCTGGAGAACAAGTACTACTTCGACAAGTTCAACGAGTTCGTGTTTGCAGGCGGGGCTCGTCTGCTGGGTCGCGGTCTCTGGAAGGTCGGCGATCAGGCGCTGATCGATGGGATGATCGTGAACGGTTCCGCGAAGGCAGTGGGCCTGATTGCCCAATTGTCGCGTCTCTTCCAGAGTGGCCATGTGTACCAGTACGCCTTCTCGATGATTATCGGTGTCTTCATCCTGCTGACCTTTTGGTTCAATCGCGGCTGAGTGATTCTCCGACCGGTTACAGTTTTGTTGGATTCATGATTTAGGACTTGTGCGCGTAGTTCGGCGCATAGAACGGAAAGTAGAGATGACGGGTAATCCTATTCCATTCCTCAGCCTCGCGATTTGGGTTCCGATCGTTGGCGGTATCCTGGTGCTTGCATCGGGCTCCGATCGCAACGCACAGGCGGCGCGCTTCATGGCGTTGGCTTTTGCGCTGGCTGGCCTCGCGGTGAGTGTCCCGCTTTACACATCCTTTGATGTAAGCACCAGCGCGATGCAATTCGTCGAGTCCTATCCCTGGATTCCGCGCTTCAACATCAACTACACGCTTGGCGTGGATGGCATCTCGATGCTGTTCGTGCTCCTGAACAGCTTCATCACATTGATCGTTGTTATCGCGGGCTGGGAGGTGATTCAGGAAAAAGTCGCACAGTACATGGCGGCCTTCCTGATTATGTCTGGCTTGATTAACGGTATCTTCAGTGCATTGGACGGGGTGCTCTTCTATGTCTTTTTTGAGGCGTCGTTGATTCCGCTGTTCATCATCATTGGTGTCTGGGGTGGTCCGAATCGGGTTTATGCAGCGATCAAGTTCTTCCTTTACACGCTGGCGGGTTCCCTGCTGATGCTGATCGCGCTCCTGTATCTGTTCATGGAGTCTGGTGGTAGCTTCAGCATTCTCGATTGGCACCAGCTGAAGCTCGGCATGGACGTGCAGACACTCATCTTCTGGGCTTTCCTGGTGTCGTTCGCAGTCAAGGTGCCGATGTTCCCGGTACATACCTGGCTGCCAGATGCGCACGTCGAGGCGCCCACCGGTGGCTCCATCGTACTGGCGGCGATTGGTTTGAAGCTCGGTGCATACGGCTTTCTGCGGTTTTCGCTACCGATCGCACCGGATGCCAGCCATGCCTTTGCTCCGATGATGATCACCTTGTCTCTGATTGCAGTCATCTATATCGGTTTTGTGGCGCTTGTGCAGACCGACATGAAGAAGCTTGTTGCCTACTCCTCGATTTCCCACATGGGTTTCGTGACGCTCGGCTTCTTCATTTTCAACCCGCTGGGTATAGAGGGTGCGCTGGTTCAGATGATTTCTCACGGCTTCGTCTCTGGTGCGATGTTTGCCTGTATCGGCGTTCTTTACGACCGCATGCATTCGCGTCAGATTGCTGATTACGGCGGTGTTGTGAATGTCATGCCCAAGTTTGCAGCGTTGTTCATGCTCTTTGCGATGGCGAATTCCGGTTTGCCTGCGACGTCCGGTTTTGTGGGTGAGTTCATGGTTGCGCTGGGCGCCGTCCAGCACAATTTCTGGGTGGGCTTCGCTGCCGCCACGACGCTGATTGTTGGTGCTGCTTACACGTTGTGGATGTACAAGCGTGTTGTGTTCGGCGAGGTCGCCAATGACCATGTTGCCGAATTGACAGATATCAACAATCGGGAATTCGTCTTCCTGGTTGTTCTGGCGGTTTGTGTGCTGGCGATGGGTATCTACCCGTTCCCTGTTACAGAGGTTATGCATGCTTCTGTCAATGATCTGCTGAAGCATGTGGCGGTGAGCAAGCTTTAACTGGCTGACCGATACGAATACCTTCTGATTGTGGCCTTGATATGAACTTTGTTATCCCGGATTTTTACCCTGCAGCAGCTGAGCTGTTTGTGGTGGCAATGTCGTTTGTGGTTCTTATGGCAGGAACGTTTGTCAAAGAATCGCGATCGCTGGTCTACTACTTGACCCAGCTCACCTTGTTCGGTGCGGCGGGCATCACCTTGGTATTCATGGACGGTCAGGTGAGCTTCACGTTCAGCAACATGTACGTGGATGACTTGATGGGCGACTTCCTGAAGTTGATGCTTTATTTCGCGGTGGCTATCGTGCTGTTGTATTCGCGCGGTTACATGCGGGATCGGAAGATCGAGACCACCGAGTACTACGTGCTCGCCATTTATGCCACCCTGGGGATGATGGTGATGATCGCCGCCAATCATTTCCTTACGTTGTATTTGGGTCTCGAGCTGCTCTCGCTGTCGTTGTACGCAATGGTTGCACTTCAGCGGGATTCTGCGCGGGCAACCGAGGCGGCGATGAAGTATTTTGTGCTTGGCGCACTGGCATCGGGTTTGCTGCTGTACGGCATTTCTATGCTTTACGGTGCAACCGGTACGCTGGAGATCTCCGGTGTGGCGCAGTCGATCTACCATCAGGCCGGTAACAAGACTGTTCTGATGTTCGGCCTCGTTTTCGTTGTCGCAGGGCTGGCGTTCAAGCTAGGTGTCGTGCCGTTCCACATGTGGATTCCTGACGTCTATCATGGCGCTCCGACTTCGATCACGCTGATGATCGCGTCGGCGCCGAAGCTGGCTGCGTTTGCTATGGCCATGCGACTGTTGGTGAACGGCCTGTTCGAACTGGCAGATCAGTGGCAATCGATGTTGATGTTCCTTGCCGTGTTGTCGATCGTCTTGGGCAATCTGGCTGCCATTGCTCAGTCGAACATCAAGCGTATGCTCGGTTACTCCGGCATTTCCCATATGGGCTTCATGCTGCTCGGTCTGATGTCCGGTGTGGTGGGTGGTGATCGGCACTTTGCGCTAAATGCCTACAGCTCTTCAATGTTCTATGTCGTTTCGTACGTGTTGATGAGTCTCGCGTCGTTCGGCGTCCTCATTCTGTTGTCGCGTTCCGGCGTCGAGGTCGAAACCCTCGACGATCTCAAAGGCTTGAACAAGCGCAGTTCGTGGTTTGCGGGTGTGATGGCGATGGTGATGTTCTCTATGGCGGGCATCCCGTTCTTCATCGGTTTCTTTGCGAAGTTCTCGGTGCTGCAGGCGGTCGTCGCAGCGGGTTATATCTGGGTCGCGATTCTCGCTGTGGTGATGTCGCTGATTGGTGCGTTCTATTACCTCCGTGTGGTCAAGGTGATGTTTTTCGACGAGCCGGTGGACACTACCCCGATCGTCGCTCCGGCTGAAATGCGCGTTCTGCTGTCGATCAACGGGGTTGCGATTGCGGCTCTTGGCCTGATGCCGCAAGCGTTGATGTCGCTTTGCGCATATTCTCTGCTCGGATCTCTTTGAGATTCGACTCGGTCGTGAGCTTTATTGCAGTCGTCTTTTTTGCTGTGATGGTGCTGGCAAACCTCGTGTTTGCCAGCAATCGACTGTTCGGTGTTCTAGCGTTATCAGGCGGGAAAAGTCTTGCGCTGCGGGTTCTGGAGCTTAGTGTCTGTTACCTCGCTGTGATGGGAGGTCTACGGATTTCGGAGGCTCGCCTTCACGGCAGCAGTTATGCTCAGGGTTGGGAGTTTTACGCCATTTCTATATGCCTGGCGTTGGTGATGGTTTTTCCGGGTTTCGTGTATCGATATCTGTGGAAGAAGTCCGCCTGAGCGTGTTGCCGATGCCCGGGTTGTCCGGGCATTGTTTTGTTTGGGATCTTTTTAGACAATTCGGTCAGTGTTTTTCGTAGAGGCAGGGCTGGCGTCTTCCGTGGATGTTGTAGTTATGGCGGATTGCGGTGAATGAAGTCGTCCTGCGTGTTGAGTGTCACTTCTTCCGTAATTGCCCATGATTCTAAAAGTTGAAAACTTTGTGATTGTCGGTCGCACCAGCGACGGCAAGACGTTTCGACCCAGCGATTGGGCGGATCGGTTGTGCGGGATCATGTCCGTCTTCGGGTCAGACAATCGGATGACGTATTCCCCGTTTGTACGGCCGGCGTGCAATCTGAAAGGGGACAAGACGGTGCTCGTGGATGCGCGGATTCACGATATCGAGCCGTTGGCTTACAACTTCCTCCGTAATTTTGCGAAGGACAACGATCTTCAGGTCGAGCCCTTACCCGATGCTTATTTCGAGTAGTGAGTTTAGATTTCGTGCGATTGAAAAAAGGGAGCTGAGCTCCCTTTCTTGTTTTTCAGACCAGCACTTCGACGAGATCGGGATGGCTTAGAAAGCCACGTGGACTGGCCGTTGCACCGTAAGCGCCGGACTGGAACACCACGACCAGATTGCCGGGTTCGGCATCAGGCAGGGTTGATTTGTCGGCGATGATGTCGAGCGGCGTGCAGAGTGGGCCGACGATTGAAACGTGATGTATGGCGGGTTGATCCATGCGATCACCGATCACGACGGGGTAATTCTTGCGGATGACTTGCCCAAAATTGCCGGAGGCGGAGAGGTGGTGGTGCAGCCCGCCGTCGGTGACCAGAAAGCAGTGATCGCGGGAGACCTTCTTGTCGATGATGCTGCAGACGTAAACGCCGGCCTCTCCGACCAGATATCGCCCGAGTTCGAGGACGATGCGCGCGCCGGGTAGTTTTTCTGCTGCTTCCTTCTGGATTTCGGCGAGATTCTTGGAGATCGGGCTCAAGTCGAGGCGACGTTCTCCGGGGAAATACGGGATTCCAAATCCGCCGCCGAGATTGAGGAAGCGGACCTCGGACGGCGCGTAGGCGGCCAGCGTGACGGCGAGATCGAAGCACTTTCGCTGGGCTTCGACGATGGCCTCCGGGCGAAGGTTCTGCGAGCCGGCGAAAAGATGAAAGCCTTCGAAGGCGAGCCCGGCCGTGGCGATTTCGGCGAGGAGTGCGGGCACCTGCTCGGCATCGACGCCGAACTGCTTCGGGCCGCCGCCCATTTTCATGCCGGAACTCTTCAGTTCGAAGTCCGGATTGACGCGCACCGCGACCCGGACTTGCCAGCCGGTTGCCTGCCGGATGGCGGCGAGTTCGCGCACTTCGCGAAAGGATTCGATGTTGATCAGGATGCCGGCTGCGACGGCCTGGCGGAGTTCGTCGTGACGCTTGCCGGGGCCGGCGAAACTGATTTCGAAGGGATCGGCCCCACTGTCGAGGGCGACCTGGAGTTCTTTCGCAGAAGCGACGTCGATGCCATCGACGAGCCGGGCCATGTGGTCGACGACGGCGGGCATCGGATTCGCCTTCATGGCGTAATGGAGCTTGATGCCGGTTGGCAGACTCTCTCGGAGTTCGGCAACCCGTTGTGACAGAAGTCTTCGGTCGTAGGCGTAGAAGGGTGTTTGCCCGACACGCGCCGCGAGGCGCCGCAGTGGCAGGTTGCCGACGATCAGCTCGCCGTTCTGGACGTGGAATTGCTCCATCGGCGCGTGGGTCGGCTTTTCGCGGGAGATTTCGCTCATGCTTGTACCTTGAGAGCGCTTTCGAATGCGCTGGAGAGGGTCTTGCGATCTATCTTGCCGTTGGGGTTACGGGGCAGAGGGCCGTCGCGGACTTCGATGGTGGAGGGAATCATGTAGGCCGGCATGCGCTGACGGCATTCAGCAAGAAGGGCGGCGGCGTCGAGGGGCTGCGTGTCCTTGCCGGTGGCGATGACGCAGATCGCCTGCCCCAGCGCCGGGTGGGGGACCCCGAAGGCCACGCACTCGCCAACCTGCCCGGTGGCGTAGAGAATTTCCTCCACTTCGGTTGGGCTCACGCGGTAGCCGGAGGTTTTCATCATCTCGTCCCGGCGGCCGATGAAATACAGGTAGCCGTCTTCGTCCCGTCGGACGGTGTCGCCGGAGAACACGGCGATTTCGGGCAGCACGAGCCCGCTTTGCCGGCCGGGGGCGCCAGAGGGCAGTGGCTTGAAGCGCTCTGCCGTTTTTTCGGGGTCGTTCCAGTAGCCCAGCGCCACCAGGGCGCCGCGTTGGACGAGTTCGCCGGGTTCGTTGGCGGCGCATTCGGTGCCGTCCTCGCGCAGCACCAGCACTTCTGCGTTGGGAATCGCCTTGCCGATCGAGTCGGGTCGGATGTCGGCCTGCTCGGGCGGCAGGTAGGTGGCCCGGAAGGCTTCGGTCAGGCCGTACATCAGAAAAGGTCTGGCCCGGGGAAGGTGGGCGCGAAGCGCCTTCAAGGTGTCATGGGGCATGCGTCCGCCGGTGTTGGCGAAGTAGCGCAGGTGGTCGTCGATGTGCTCGGGCCATTTCAGTTGGGCGAGCTGGATGTAAAGCGGAGGGACAGCGGTGAGCCCCGTCACCCTTTCCCGAACGATGGTCTTGAGCACGTCCTGGGGCAGCAGGTAGTTGAGCAGGACGACGCGCGCGCCGCTGTGAAAGGCCGTGGTGAGCTGCGAGAAGCCTGCGTCGAAGGACAGCGGCAGCGCCGCGAGCAGGGTGTCGTCGGCGTGGTTGCCGAGATAGCTGGCAACGCTTTGGGCGCCGGCAACCATGTTGCGATGCGACAGTACGACACCTTTAGGTCGGCCGGTGCTGCCGGACGTGTACAGGATCGACAGCATGTCGGTATCGATGACTCGATGGCAGGCGCCGATCGGGGTGGCAACGAGATCCGACCACTGGACGACGTGGAGGGCCGGTAGCTCGACGGATTTGGCGAGTGGCGCGGTGAGGATGACGTGACGCAAATCGTGGCAGTGGGCGAGGGCGTCGGCGAGGAAGGGCAGGCGTTCGGGCGACGTGACGAGTACGCGGGCGTTGCAATCGCGCAGGATGTGCCCTACCTGCTCGGGCTTGAGGATTGGATTGACCGGCACGAAGGCGCCACCCGCGCGGGCTGCCGCGAAGCTGGAAACGACGGTCTCGATGCGCTTGTCGAGGAAGATGCCGACGCGCTCGCCACGCTCGAGACCTAGGGCGACCAGACCGCTGGCGATGTGCGCGACCTGCGCGTCCAGATCGCGATAGGCGACGGTGGTGGTGCCCGCGGTGAGCGCGGGGGCGTCGGGCGCGCGCTCGGCGGACACGCCGATGAGTTCGTGGAGGAGGGTGGCGTTGGGCATCGGTGTGGCGGCGGTTCGTCGGTTTGCGTTGCAGGGTGAAGGCCCGTGGGGCGGCCCGATTTGGGTTGCGTGCTGCGTCGGCGCCCAGGGCGGGGGCGTGGTACGACTTAGATCACGGTTCCGAATGTGGCCTTGTCGCTTATAATGATAAAGGCTTGCTGTTGCAAGGTCGCATGGCTCGGCGTGGGAGTTTCGCCCGGTTTTGCGTTTGGTTTCCCGGACTGGAGTGACTTTTGGATACGAAGAAGGAAGTGCTGTCGATTCTCGACGAGGTTCTGAGCCTGGGCGGCGCTGCAGCCCAGTTTGATCTCGACACGCCGCTGCTGGGCGCGCTGCCGGATCTGGACTCGATGGCGGTGGTGGGATTGATCAACATCCTCGAAGAGCATTTTGGTTTCGTCATCGAGGATGACGAGATCGACGGTTCAACCTTCGCATCCGTGGGTTCGCTGGTCGACTTCGTCGATGGCAAGCTCGGTAAGACGGGCTGAGTCACCGCGTGTGCGGCATCATGACTGCGCGGGCCTCTCGCGCCGGGAGATGTCGCCGACGGTCGGATGGATGATGTAGTGTGGACAAGATGAAAACGCCGGGCTGGCAAGCCCGGCGTTTTCTTTTGGCCGTTCGACCGCTGATGTCGGTTCGTGCTGTGCGGGGTGCGTGGGCTCAGGTCGCGACGCCCTGCCGCAGGCGTTTGAGCTCCGGCACGCAGGAGCCGCAATTGGTGCCGCAGCGGGTGCGGGCCTGCAACGCTTCGAGGGATTCCCCTGCCCGGAAGGCGGCAACGATGTCGTCCTCGGCGACGTCGAAGCAGTTGCAGACGACTTTGCCCCGGGCCGCCTGGCCGGCCGGCGGCTGAGTCAGCGGGGCCAGCAGCCACGGGCGCACCGCGGCCGCGGAATGGCCTTGCACCATCATGTCGGCGAGCCATTCGGCGGCACGGGTTTCGCCGGCCAGACGCACGGCTGCGAGGGAGTCGCCTTCGACCCGCGCGCGCTTGGCGATGTCCTTGCGGCTGTCCTGGTAGGAGAGTACGCGCGTGGGGTCGTCGAGGGCCAGTTCGCGGTCGAGGGCGTCGAGGACGTCGGGCGGCAGTTCGTCGCCCCGGGCCTTGAACACGACGACGGGCGCGGTGCGTCCGGCGAGGGTCAGGCTGGCGTAGGGGAAGCGGGGAAGCCACCGGCGCAGGCGTTCCATCACGGCCAGCGGATTCGGCTGCAGGCGTCCTTCGGCGTCGGCCTCGCTGCGTCGAAGGACGACGAGGGCCTGACCGGCGGTGTATTTCTCGACCTGTACGGCGGCGTGCTTGAGTTCGGGCTGCTTCGAATGGGGATCGAACGCGGCGGGTAGGAGCACGTTGATGCCCTGGCCGCCCATCGCGTTGGCGCCCCAGTGCATCGGCACGAAGCACTGGCCGGGCCGCAGCGTGGCCGACGGGGCGACTTTCAGTACCACTTCGCCGCGCCGGCTTTTTACCGTCACGAGATCGCCGTCGCGAAGCTGGCGCCGCGTCATGTCGTCGGCGTGCATGTGCAGCAGCGGTTCGGCTTCGTGGCTGAACAGGCGGGCGACGAGCCCGGTTCGGCTCATGCCGTGCCACTGGTCGCGCAGACGGCCGGTATTCAAGTGCAGCGGGTAGCGCGCGCTGGGCGATTCGGCGGTGATGCGGTGTTCGGTGGCGACGAAACGGGCGCGGCCGCTGGGGGTGGGGAAGACGCCGTCCTCGTAGAGTCGGGTCTTGCCGCGGCGCGCGCCCGGCGGGAAAGGCCATTGCTGTGGGCCTTCGTTCTCGAGCAGGGCGTAGCTGAGGCCGGTGATGTCCAGATCGCGGCCGCGGGTGGACGCGCGGTGCTCGTTCCAGACGGCTTCGGGCGTGGCGTACGGGAACATCCGCGCGGCAAGGGCTTCCTTGCCGAGGCGGATGCCCAGACGCCGGGCGAAATCCACCACGATCGCCCAATCGTGGCGGGCCTCGCCCGGCGGGGGCACGGCGGCTCGGACGCGGCTGATGGTGCGTTCCGAGTTGGTGACGGTGCCATCCTTCTCGCCCCAGGTGCTGGCCGGGAGCAGGAGGTCGGCGTAGGTGCAGGTTTCGGTGTGCCCAAAGGCTTCCTGGACGACGACGAATTCGGCGCTGCGCAGGGCTTCGTGGACCAGTGTCTGGTCGGGCATCGACTGGGCCGGGTTGGTACAGGCGATCCACACCGCCTTCACTTCGCCCGACCTGAGTGCCTGAAACAGCTCGACGGCGCTCTTGCCCGGTGTCGCGGGCACGCTGTCCACGCCCCACAAGGCGGCGACTTCGGCGCGATGGTCGGGATTGGCCATGTCGCGGTGGGCCGAGAGCAGGTTGGCGAGCCCGCCGACTTCGCGCCCGCCCATGGCGTTGGGCTGCCCGGTGAGCGAGAACGGGCCGGCACCCGGTCGGCCGATCTGGCCGGTGGCGAGGTGCAGGTTGATGAGCGCCGAATTGTTGTGGGTGCCGAAGGAGAACTGGTTGAGCCCCTGGCAGTACATCGACAAGGTGGCCGGCGACGTGGCGAAGAGCTGGGCCGCCTGCTCGATGGCTTTACGGTCGAGCCCGCAGATCGAAGCAGCCATGGCCGGCGAATATTCGCGAACGATCTTCTTGAGGGCGTCGAAGCCTTCGGTGTGGGCCTCGATGTAGTCGCGATTCACCCAGCCTTCCCACAGCATGACGTGGAGCATGGCGTTGTACAGGGCGATGTCGGTGCCCGGCAGCAGCGCCAGGTGCAGGTCGGCGGCTTCGGCGGTGTCGGTGCGGCGGGGGTCGATGACCACCAGCTTCATGTCGGGGTTGGCCTTGCGGGCGTCCTCGATACGGCGAAACGCGATCGGGTGGGCGAAGGCGGTGTTGCTGCCGGCAATGAACAGGGCCCGGGTGTGGGCGATGTCGTCGTAGCTGCACGGGGGCGCGTCGGCTCCCAGGCTCAGTTTGTAGCCTGCGACGGCGCTCGACATGCACAGCCGGGAGTTGGTGTCGAGGTTGTTCGTGCCGATCAGGCCCTTCACCAGCTTGTTGAAGACGTAATAATCCTCGGTGAGGAGCTGGCCGGCGCCATACACGGCCACGGCGTCGGGGCCGTGTATGGCGATGATCGCGGCGAAACGCTCGGCGGCGGTGTCGAGGGCGACGTCCCAGCTCACCCGTTGGCGGGCGTCGGCGCGGCTCGGGCGCAGTTCGGGGTAGAGGGCGCGGGCGGCGAGGGTTTCGGGCGCGGCAGACAGGTGCAGGGTGGCGCCCTTGGTGCACAGGCGGCCGAAATTGGCAGGGTGATCCGGGTCGCCTTTCACGCCGACGATGCGGCCCGCTTCGTGTTCGATGATGACGCCGCAGCCTACGCCGCAGTAACAGCAGGTGGATTTCGTTTCGGCCATGGCAGCTCCATTTGATGCGTGTTGCAAAGCAAACCATGTGCCATGGGAGGAAACACGTCATTTGCCCGTTCCGGTGGGGCCGCGGCACCGGAACGGGGGGCGGGCAAGGCCCAAGGCGGTGCGTCAGCCGGGCGTCGTCGCCGGACTCGCACCATTTGTGGGCGCGCCCGGGCCGCCATCGCGAGGGGGCGGGATTTCTTCGCCGAGGGTGACGATGAGTTCGTCCAGCACCTGGATTCGCCGGGCGTCCGGGGCGCTCGCGTCGCCGGCGAGGCTCTTGACGCGGCAGCGCAGCAGTCCGGCCAGGATGCGGAGCTGGGCGATGACGGAATCGAGCTCGCGCCGGCTGCGGGTCAATCCGCGCATCGCGTCGTTGTAGGCGCAGGCGAGTCGCTGGACGTCGCCCTCGCCGGTGTGGAGCCAGCGGGCGACTTCGGCGTCGGCGGGCATCACCGCGTCGAAGAACGCATAGCTGCGGCCGAAGCGCGCGTTGGCGGCCTCGGCGCACTGCGCGAGGGCGTCGGCGAGGTCGGCCGGGCAGGTGCCCAGCAGCGCGTCGAGCTGGATCTGATTGAGGTAGTTGTACGGGTTCCAGTCGGCGCTGCCCGTCATCTGGCCGGCGCTGCGGGCGTAGGCGTCGCGTGCCAGGGCGAGCTCGGCCGCCACAGCCTGCCAGGGTTGTTCGGCGTGAGCGAGGACGATTGCCTTGCGTTTGTAGGCGCTGCCCAGAATGGCGAGGCGCTCGGTGTTGACGCGGTCGGTGGCCGCGCTGCCGGCCGGATCGGCAGGCTTGTCGGCGGAGAGCGCCAGCAGGGCTTGCAGGCGGGCGATGGCGTCGTCCACGTGGGCCATCGCGGCGTCGGTTTGCCCCTTTTCGCCCAGGCGCTGGGCCTGGCGGGCTTCGAGGTTGGCGAGCTGTTCGATCGCCGCGATGGGTACCAGCCCGCGGCTGGAGTCGTCGCTGATGGCGCGCAGGTAGGCGGCGCGGGCGGCGGCGAAGCCCTCGGCGCCGAACTCGGCATGGAGCCGGCCGAGCGCTTCGTTGATCTCCGGCATGTCGAGCCACGCGGTGGGGACGTGCTTCAGGCGTCGGCGCAGGCGCTGCTCGAGTTCCTTGTAACTGGGGTCGCGGGGGCTGCGGCCGGTGGTCGGGCGCGCGGCAGCGGTGTGGATGAGCTGGCTGTCGAGCCGGCGCTGTTCGATCCAGTCGAGCAGTTCGTCGGGGGCCCGCAGCGCCCGGTCGTCGGGCTCGGGGCCGCGCTGGACCTTGAGCTGGAAGGCGGGGTCGCCGTAGGCCTGATAGGCGCCCCAGGTGTTGCGCTCGGGGTGGGCGGCGAAGGTGGCGCGGCGTGCTTCGCGCAGGGCGTCGCCGAAGCCGGCGTTGCGGTTCGCCATCTGGTCGAAGAACACCTCGGTGAAGGTGTGGGCTGCCGTGTCGTCCACCTCCCAGCCGGCGGCCACGACGCAGCGCACGCCCATGTCGATGAGTTCGCGGGCAAGACTGTAGGCGAGCCGGTTGCTGCCGGTGCCGGCCTCGGGGCCGATCTTGCCCAGATGGCAGCAGTTCAGGAAGACCAGGTCGGGGACGTTCTCCATCAGGCCGATCTCGCTGGCCGAGAGCAGCAAGCCGTCGGAGAGCACCACGCCGCTGCGGTAGCTGCCGTCGGCGGCCTGGAGTGCGTGGATGCCGTGGGCGGAGATCATCAGGATGCGGTACGGCCGGGCGAACAGGCGGGCGAACACGTCGCCGGCGCTGGCGCCCGGCGGCACGGGGGTGACGGCGTAGCCCGCCTCGCCGAGCACGCGCTGGACCACCTGCCCTTCGGCGGTGGCGCCCGGCAGGTCGCGCAGGCAGTCCGG
This sequence comes from Zoogloea sp., assembly GCF_041911615.1. GTDB lineage: Bacteria > Pseudomonadota > Gammaproteobacteria > Burkholderiales > Rhodocyclaceae > Zoogloea. Next base: position 54,393 of record NZ_JAYROR010000127.1, read on the forward strand.
TTCGGGGCTGCCGTCCGGCTTGTTGCGCGGTGTCCAGCCGGGGCCGCCAAACTGGGCGTGGAAGCCGTCGGTGCTCGGGTTGCTGATGACGCAGGCGGTCAGGGTGTCGGTGCGCACCACCTGGTGGCGGAAGCGGGCGGTGACGAACTGGCGCACCACCCGGGTGGACAGCACCATCGGCTTGCCATCCACTTCGAGCATCTCCCAGGGCAGATTGGCGCTGGCCCCGTCCACCATCAGGATCAGATTGCCGGTCTGGCGTGCGGCGGCCTTGAACTCCACCGGCACGAGCAGCTGGAACAAGGTGTTGCCGAAGCTCAGGGCGGGCAGGTAGCGGGTTGGGTCGCCCCCTTCGAAGGCTTTCTGGCACAGGGTTTCGACGGCGCCCGGCTGGCGTAGCGGGACGACGCTCTCGGCGCGGGCCTTGTCGCTCATGTAGATGAACTTCAGGCGGTTGGCGATGCTCGGCGAGGGCGCGTCGTCGAGCCCGGTGGGCACCGGCAGGCGGCGGCCGGCGAGCGTGTCGCCGCAGCCGTAGAGGCGCAGGATCTGGCGCAGCGTGTCGGGCGGAATCGGCGACTGGAAGCGCGGCGTGTAGCACTCGGGGCTGCAGCCGGTCTCGTCCCGGTCGGCGTCGCACACCACCAGCCGCGGCCAGTAGTCGGAGAAGGGCGAGACGCTGAGGCGCCGGCGCACGCCCTGGCCGAAGGCGAGCTGGTCGGCGAGGTCGAGCTGCTGGTCGAGGCCCGGCAGTTCGGTAGCCAGCGCCGTGTCGAGCTGGCTCACCGCATTGGCGGCGGAGATCGCGCTGTCGCGGAACACCTCGATGAACTGCAGCTCGGCAACCCGCGCGCGACGCGGAGGCGGGCTCCCGTCGCCGGACTTGCCGCCGGCAAAGTCGTGGTTGGCCATCAGCACGCCGAGGGTGACCGCCTTGACGGCGTCGGCGACGTCGAGCTGAAGGGCCGAGTTGGAGCCGATCAACAGGCTGGCGAGCTTGAGGGGCAGGGGCTGGTTCGGGTCCAGGGCGGGAACGCCGCGGCGCGTCGGCGTGAATTGTTCGTCGCCGTGGCGGTCGGTGGCGTGGAGCAGATAGCGCAGCACGCCGCCACGCACGGTTTCGGTGATGCCGGCGGCGGACAGTTTCCCCATCTCGCCGAGCCCGACGACGATGGCGCCGCGGCCGGTGCCGCGCCAGCGTTCTTCGGGCGTGCGCGGCATCAGCACGATGCTGGCGTTGCCCAGCTCGCCCGAATGGATGCCGAGGCGCTGGCGTTGGGCGAGGGCGCCGTCCACGAGGTTGCGGTCGATGATGCGTTCGGCGCCGGCGATGGGGTCACCCCGGTAATGGCCGCACAGCACCGGCACCTGGACGAAGCGCAGATCCATCGCGATCACCGAGACCCGCAGCCGCGCCTTGCCGCGCGGCGGCCCGCGGCGCACCCGGCCACCGAGCGCGGTGGCGGTGGCTTCGGCCTCGCTGGGGAAGCCGGGCGGCGGCGCGGCGCGGTAGTTGATGACGGTGGCGGCGGTGGCTTCGCCGCGGCTCGTCGGCAGCTTGCCGAGCTTGCGGGGGACGCCCCCGGTCAGCAGGGCGGTGATGTCGTCGAAGAATTCGGGCGTACTGGTGAGGCCCATGTGGTCGGCCGGCATGAGCCATTGGCGCTCGTCCGGCAGGCCCGCCAGGCGGCCCGAGGCCCAGGTCACCGAGCCGTCGCCGTCCGGCGTGCCGCGCAGGACGATGCCGATGGCGTTGCCGTCGCCATCCACCTGCTTGAGGATGCCGCAGGGCGTGTTGTCGCGCTGGCCGAAGACGTAGGCGATGCGGTCGGTGGCGGTGCCGACCCAGCGGGTGTCGCTCACCGTGTTCCAGAACGTCTTGGCATCCGCCAGGCGCTTTTCGGAGGGCTTGCCGCCGAGCTGTTTGCCGAACCAGAAATCGTCGTTGACGGCGGCGAGCGCGTCCCAGGTGGAACGCTCGTAGTAGGCGTGCTGCTGGCTGTCGCCGGTGTCGATGAAGCCCGGGGCGGGCAGGAGCTGGACCGCCCCGGGGAAGGCAGCGACGATGTCGAGGATCTGCTGCAGGCGGTGGCGCTGATCGAATCCGGCGAGGGTGCGGATGGTGTCGGATTGGCCGAGCAGCGTCTCGACGAACAGGTGGGAGCCACGGTTGGGCGTGCCGAGCATCAGCAGCGCGCTGTCGGGGTGGGCGGCGATGTCCTGCCACAGGGTCTCGTCCTGGGCGAAGGCGGCGCGCACCACGAGGCCGCCCATGCTGTGGGCGAGGATGTGCACGGGGCGTTTCGATGGGTCGGGCACCCGCTCGCGCAGCCGTCTGGCGAGCGCCTTGCCCAGGTCGAGGATCGGCTGGCGCCAGTCGTAATCGAAGCATTCCAGCACGTGGGTCCGGCCCAGATGGGCGTAGAGATCGCCGTAGGCCATGCCGATGAGGCCGTCCACGGTGACCTTCGCCTTGGTGTTCATGGCGATCTGGCTGATGCCGCCCAAGGCCAGGCGCTGCGGCGCGAGCCAGACGCGGGCGCCGTCGGCGTTGAGCTTGCTGCCCATGATGCCGGGCAGGAAGACCAGCAGCGGCGCCGATTCGGGTGCCACGCCGCGAGCCAGGCTCGGCGCCTCGGGCGGCCGGACGGCTTCGCGGTCGTCGGGGAGCGCCGGGGTGATCCACTCGGCGAGTGCCAGCGGCGCGGCGTCGGTCAGCCAGCGGAGCTGGGCGGCGGGCAGCGGGTGGCCGTCGGCGGTGGTGGTGTCGTCGCGGAAGTAGCGGAAATGGCTGACCCCGGGGCCTTGCACGAAGATCGCGCGGGCCTCGGTGGGGCGTTGGCCGGCAAGGCCGCCGTACATCGAGGCGGTGTCCACGACGAGGTCGTTGTCGGCCTGGTCGAAGAATTTGCGGTCGGTGAACAGCGTGCCCAGCCGCTGGAGCAGGCCGCCCCCTTCGATGTCGCCGGCGACGACGGCCATCCGCAGGCCGGGCCGGGCCGGCGCCAGGGCCAGCAGCCTGCCCATCGGCGCGTCCGGCAGCATGGCTTCGATGCCGGGTAGCAACTCGGGCCGCAGGCGCCGCTTGGCGATCTCGAGGACGATGCGGGTAAGCACGGAGATGCCCCTGTCGACCGCCGCGGTGGCCTTCGAGCCGGCGGTGGGGCCCTGGCTGGCGCCCACCGCGAGGCCGACGCCCAGATCGCCGAGCCGGCGCATCACGTTGAGCAGACCGGACAGGAAGATGTCCAGGTTCTCGCTGAGCAGTGCGGTGCCCCGTGCGGGACAGGCGACGCGCACGTAGCGCTCGATCTGCAGGTTTTTTTCGGCGAGCAGCTGGATCAGCGTGCCGAGCTTTTTCTGCTCGAGGGCGACGAAGGCCGCGTGTTCCGCCTGGGTGGCTGGGTCGTCGGCGCGCTTGTCCTGCTGGTGGCCGGGGGCGCGATAGGCCTGGGCGAGCTCGGTGAGGACCGGCTTCCCGGTGGTGCTGGCGTCGAGGCACAGCAGGTCGCCCACCAGCCCGCCGCGGGAGTGGGTGACGAGGGAGATGCGGGCGTTCTTCGGCAGCAGCGTGGCGAGCGCCAGGGCGTTGTCGATGGGGCTGTCGGAAAAGCTGTGGTGCTCGAAGCCGAACAGCCGGCCCTCGAAGTGCTCGGCCAGCGCGGGCCAGCTCTGGCTGTCCGGCAGACGGCCGAAGGCGCCGAGGGTGTGGGAGCCGGTGCCGTGAATGAAGATCAGCCCCGGCTTGCTGGCCAGGGCCTGGAGTTGCGGGGCGTCGTCGGCGAGGCGTGCGCCGCCGTCGAGGGCGCCGCCCTGCCAGGCGTAGAGGCCCGGAGCGTTGCGTCCGCGCGTCTCGACGGCCCACACGATGGCCTTGGCACCGGCCCAGGTGCCGGCGGCAACGGCGAGATCCTCGCCGATCTTGCCGGTGAGTTCGGCGAGCTTGTCCCGGGCCGCGTCGATGATCCCGTCGTCGCCGATCACGAGGGTGGTGAGCCTGTGCCAGATCCAGTCGCCCACGCCGCGACTGGTGCCTTCGCGGGGCCGCAGGGCGTCGAGATCGACGGTGTCGAGGCTGCCCTGTACCTCGCCGCTGGCGCGGGCGCGCTGCGCGAGGCGTTCGGCGAGGGCGTCGGCACGCAGGAAGATGGTGGTGCCGTCGCTGGCTTCGAGGGCGAGCACGCGGGTGTCGGCGCTATCGGGCGGGAGTTCGACGGTCTCGCCGCGACCGCTGCGTGCCGTGCCGTCGAGCGTCCACGATTGCGTCGCCACGACGTTGGCGAGGAGCGGGTCGTCGAGGCTGGCGCCGCCGCCGCGGCTGCCAGGGGGGTGAAGCAGGCCCGGCAGCGGGGGGCGTGCCCGGGCCGTGGACTCGGTGCCGGATGGGGCGGCGGAAAAGCGGATGCGGGGCGTGCTCACGATTCAGTGCTCCACGGCGGACTGGCGCGGGGGCGGCGCGCCGGATGCCGGCGTGGTCGGCCGGCGAGGCCTGGCCCGGCGAACCGGGTCAGGTCGGGGCGGGCGCGGTGCCGCTCAGGCGAAGACCTTCCAGGCCCGGGCGGTGCGGCTGCCGAAGAGCTGCGGTTCCTGCGGCAACTGGTTGGTGGGCAGGTAGGCCGGGGTGATGGCCTTGAACCAGTCGGTGTAGGAGGCGCCGGCAGGCAGGCTGGCCAGCGTCTTGAGGGCGTAGTAGGTGAAGGCGCCGTTGGGGCGGCCCTTGAAGCTGGTGTCCCAGCTGTACTGGTCGTCCTTGGCGCCGGCCATCAGCAGGTCGCCGCCGCTGCGCGACAGGCCGCTGACGCTGGGCAGCGTCAGGCCCCGCGGCGTGGGCGGCGGCAGGTCTTCCGGCTTCATCCACACTTCGGGTGGGAGGAAACGGGCACGGGGCAGGCCGGGGGTGAGGTCGCTGTCGTCGCCCCTGCTGACGGTGCCGGAGTGGCAGCTGTCGGAGATCAGCAGCACGCGCACGCCGGCGACGTGATTCTGGAGGATCACGCCGAGCTCGTCGTCGAGCAGCACCTGGCCGCTGCCGATGTCCCACGGGCACAGGGCTTCGTCGCGACCGTCGGGCTCGTCGCCGTTCTGGTCGGGTACCCAGGTGCCATGCCCGGAATAGGTGATGACCACGGTGTCGCCCTTGGCCGCGCCGGCGATGAGGTTGCGCATGGCGGCGACCATCGCGGCCTTGGTGGCCTGGGCGTCGAGCAGCTTGGTGACGCCGAAGCCACGGGCGGTGAGTGCGGCGGCCCAGTCGTTGGCGTCATTGACGCAGCCGGACAGGTCGTTCTGGGTGCCGGGGTAGTCGTTGATGCCGATGCACAGCGCCTTCTTGCTCATGGTCGTTCTCCTGGGGGGTTCCGGACCGCGCACGGGGGCGGCCACTGGGAATGACAAACGCTCTGAGCTCAGTTAAGCAGAGCGACATGAAAGGTCAATGACGATCGGCAGGAATGTTGACCGGTGACAGACGGGCTTTGTGGATTTCAGTGGCGCGGCGTGGCGGCAAGGGTGGCCAGGGCGGCGACCTGGTCGAGAATGGGCTGCGGAATCGGTGTGTCGCCGGCCAGCATGGCGCGGATCAGCGCGGCGTTGGCGCGCACCTCGGGGTTGTCGGGCAGGCCTTCGATGGGCGGGGCGCCGCCTTCTTCGGCCGGAAACGCGATGCGCGCCTCGCCGTTGGCGAATGCTTCGAGCTGGGGGCGACGGCGCGGGTTGGCGAAGGCTTCGCCCTCGGTGCCGCGCAGCAGCAGCGCGACGCCACCCTGGGCGACCAGATGGGCGTGCATCCGCTCGAGGTATTCGGGATGGGTGACGGACACCACCCGCACGCTGTGACCGGGGGCCGGGTCGAGGAGCTTGGCGAGGGTGTGGGCGCTGTTGCGCACGCCGAGGCGTGGGCGCAGGGCGAGCAGCGGGTCGAGGCCGGGGGCGAGGGCGTCGAGGGGCAGGCAGGCGAGCCGGCGGCTGGCGAGCTGGGCCTCGGCGGCGGGGATGTCGGCGGCCGGGGTGATGTCGAGGGCGGCGAGGAGTTCGAAGGGGCTCACCCGGCTGTCGAAGTCGTGGCGGCCCTGGATCAGCACCGGCACGCCCTGGCGGGCCAGCAGCAGCGCCACCAGGGGCATCAGGTTGGCCTGGCGGCGGGCGCCGTTGTAGGTGGGCAGCACGACGAGGCGCGGGCCGGCGGGTACCGCCACCGGGGCGGTGCGGGCGTCGAGGGCGCGCTGGAAGCCGAGCAGCTCGTCGCGGGATTCGGACTTGATGCGCATCGACAGGATGATGGCGCCCAGCTCGAGATCGGGCACCTTGCCGTCCATCATGTCGCCGAAGAGGGATTCGGCCTGGTCGACCGTGAGGGGCTTGGAGCCTTTCGGCCCGCGGCCGATTTCCTTGATGAAGGGAGCGTAGGACATGGTGGGGAGCGTGGCTGCGTGGAAAACCCGGCGAGTGTAGCGGGGCGCCGCCGCCAGGGCGAGGGCGGGTGCGTGCGGCGCGCCTTTCCAAGCGGCGTGGCGCGAACTATCTTGCCCTTGAGGGCTGCGCCCGTCCCGGGCCGGCACGGGACGGGCGACGAGGAGAATCGAGATGCCGGCAAGACCCATCGCGGCCAATCTGGCCAGCGTGCTTTACCTGGAAATCGACGGTCAGGCCTATGCGCTGGCGGGCCGCGCCTGCCGGGCACGACGCGCTGCAGCGCGCTGACGGTGAGTGTCGGAGGCGCCGACTACCCGATCTGGCGCGACGCGGCCTTCAAGCAACTGGCCAATGGCGGCGTCGGTGCCATGAACGAGGCGAGCCTCGAACTGCGCGACGTGAGCATGAAGAACCTGCTGGCGACTTTCGGTTTTCGTCTGGCGGGTTTCAGCGCCTTTCGCTTCGACGCTTTCGCCCCGTCGGACGGGCTGCAACTCGCCACGGCCAGCTTCGCGGTGGACGCGCTGAGCCTGAAAATCGAGTGAGTGGCCCGCCCCGCATGGGTGGTCGGGTGGGCGGCAGGCTTCCCACGGCCGGCGCCCCCCGCTAACCTCTCGGTTTTTCGATGCGGGGGTTTCTCATGAAAGTCGGTTTCGTCGGTCTGGGCATCATGGGGCGCCCGATGGCGCTCAACATCCTCAAGGGCGGGTTCGACCTGACTGTGTGGGCGCGCCGGGCCGAGTCGATGGCGCCGCTGCTGGAAGCCGGCGCCAAGGGCGCGGCCAGCCCGGCGGCGGTGGCGGCGGCCTGCGATGTGGTGATCTCGATGGTGTCCGACGCGGCCGACGTGGAGCAGGTGGCGCTGGGCGCCGGCGGTGTGGCCGAGGGCGCGAAGCCGGGCCTCGTCTTCATCGACATGAGCACCATCGCCCCGGCGGCGGCCCAGGCCATCGCCGCGCGGCTCGCCGAAGTCGGCGTGACGATGCTCGATGCGCCGGTGTCGGGCGGCGAGGTGGGCGCGATCAACGGCGGCCTGACGATCATGGTCGGCGGTGATGCGGCGGCCTTCGAGCGGACGAAGCCGGTCCTGGCTTGCATGGGCAAGTCGGTCAACCTGATCGGCGATTCGGGCGCGGGCCAGGTGACCAAGGCCTGTAATCAGATCCTCACCGGCGTGACGGTGATGGCGGTGGCCGAGGCGCTGAACTTCGCGCGCAAGAGCGGGGTGGACGGCACCAAGGTGCGCGAGGCGCTGCTGGGCGGCTTCGCCTACAGCCGCATTCTGGAAAACCACGGCCAGCGCATGCTCGACCGCAACTTCAAGCCGGGCTTCAAGGCGTGGATGCACCAGAAGGACATGAACATCGTCGTGCAGGAGGCGCACCGTCTGGGCCTGATGCTGCCCACCAGCGCGGCGACGGCGCAGCTGTTCAATGCGATGGTCGGCAGTGGCATGGGCGAGGAGGATTCCGTCGCCGCGCTGAAGCTGCTCGAAGGCCTGTCGGGGGGGCTGAGATGCGGGTCGGATTGATCGGACTCGGGGTGATGGGGCTGCCGATGGCGGGCCACCTGTTGCAGGCGGGGCACGACCTGGCGGTCTGGGCGCGCCGGCCGGAGGCAACGACGCAGATCGTGGCCGCCGGCGCCGTGGCCTGCGCGACGCCGGCCGAACTCGCGGCACGCAGCGAGGTGGTGATCTCGATCGTCACCGCGAGCGCCGACGTGGCGCAACTGGCGCTGGGGCCGGGCGGGTTGATCGAGGGCTTCGCCCCGGGCGGCATCCACGTGGACATGAGCACCATCGCGCCGGCCACCGCCCGCGCGCTGGCGGCCCGCTACGCCGAGGGCGGCGTGGGCTGGCTGGATGCGCCGGTCTCGGGGGGCGAGGTGGGGGCGCGCGATGCGACGCTGGCAATCATGGCCGGCGGCGAGGCGGCGACGCTGGCCCGGGTGCGCCCGCTGTTCGACTGCCTGGGCCGCACGGTGGTGCATGTTGGCGACGCCGGCGCCGGGCAGGTGGCCAAGGCGTGCAACCAGATGATCATGGTGAACGCGATCCAGGCCTGCGCCGAGGCGATGCGCCTGGCCGGCGCCCACGGGCTGGACGCCGCCAAGGTGGTGCAGGCGCTGGCGGGCGGGTCGGCCGGATCGCGGGTGCTGGAGGTGATGGGCGGACGCATGGCACGTCGGGATTTCGTGGCCGGCATCCAGGCGCGGCTGCATCACAAGGATTTTGCGATCCTGATGGACGCGGCGCGTGAGCTTGGGGCGCCGCTGCCGGTGGCGGCCCAGACCTGGCAGCAGCTCAATGCGCTGATGGGCCTGGGCGGCGGCCGGCTCGACACCGCCAGTCTGCTGCGGGTGCTCGAAGCGCCGCTGGAGCGGTTGTCGTGAGCCGCGCGAGTCGCCGTCGCCTGTTGGCGCTGGGCGTCGCGGCCTGTGGCGCCGTTGCGCTGGCGGGGCTGGGTGGATGCGCCGGCACGCCGCTGCGTCCGCTCAAGCCCGAGGTGTCGCTGGCCGACATCCGGCTCGAAGGGGGCAACCTGGTGGAGCAGCGCTTCCTGCTGAGCCTGCGGGTGACCAATCCGAACCGTTTCGATATTCCGGTGCAGGGACTCAGCTTCACCCTGGATCTGGGCGGCGAGCCGTTCGCCCGAGGGGTGGGCAACCGGCCGGTGGTGGTGCCGGCGCTGGGCGAGGCGCAGGTGGAGGTGAATGCGACGGCGGGCCTGTCCGGGCTGCTGCGCCAGTTCAAGGCGCTGGGCAAGGGACGCGAGACGTTCGAGTACCGCCTCAAGGGGCGTCTGGTGACCGGCGCCTACGGCGATTTCGACTTCGACCGTCACGGCGAACTGGACGCCATGAAGGCCCTGCGCGACGGTGTCGGCGGCCCGGGGGGCGGCACCCGCGCGCCCTCCGAAAAGTTCTGATCCCTGCCGCGCCGGGTGCCGGCGCGGCGGTTTCCTGCTGATTCCATGTCTCCCAAACTCATTGAATTCCTGGCCGGCTGCCGGGACGAGGCGCCGCTGCAACTGGGCGTGGTGCCCTTCGGCATGCTGTTCGGCATTGGCGCGCTGGCGGCCGGAATGCCTCCATGGCTGGCCCAGGCGGCGTCGGCGGTGGTGTTCGCCGGCGCGGCGCAGCTGGTGATCGTGCAGATGCTGGCGGCCGGTGCCGGGGCGCTGCCGATCGGCCTGACCACCGGGTTGCTGAACCTGCGGCACCTGCTCTACAGCGTGTCGATCGCCGAACACGTGCGGCACCTGCCGCGACGGTGGCGCCTGCTGCTGGCGTACCTGCTCACCGACGAGGCCTACGCGGTGGCGATCCTGCGCTACCAGGCGAAGCCGGCACCGGGCGAGCGGACCGATCTGCGGCATTGGTATTTCCTGGGCTGTGGGGCCACGCTGTGGGCGACCTGGCAGGCGTCGACGGCGGCGGGCCTGCTCTTTGGGGCGACGATCCCGGCGGAGTGGGACATCGACTTCGCGGTGCCGCTGACCTTCATCGCGCTGCTGAGCCTGCTGATGCGCGATCGGGCCGGGCGGGCGGCGGCGCTGGTGGCGGCGTTGGGTGCGCTGGCGCTGGCGGCGCTGCCGTTCAAGCTGGGGCTGGTGGTGGCGATCGTGTTGGGGCTGCTGGCCGGCGTATGGGCGGTCGGACGGGGCCGTGGCGGCGAGGGCGGGCGATGAGCACGCCGGCATTGATCGGCCTGCTGGTGGCGGTCGGGCTGGCGACCTTCGCGTTTCGCTACGCGATGATCGGGCTGCTGGCGAGCCGCAATCTGCCGGCCTGGCTCCACGCGCTGTGCCGCCACATCGCGCCGGCGAGCTTCGCGGCGTTGACCGCGAGTGCGCTGTTCGTTCAGGGCGGCGAGGTGACGCTGGCGCTGGCCGCACCCAAGCCGTGGGCGGCGCTGGTGGCCGCGCTGGTGGCGTGGCGCACCGGCAACGTGCTGGCGACCATTGGCGTGGGGATGGTGGCGCTGTACTTGTTCAAGTACCTGTTCTAGCCGTCCGGGCGGCGCTCAGGCAACGGCCAGGGAGATCTCGCGGGTGGCGCGTCGGGTGCGCAGCATCTGGGTCATGTCGGCCGCGCTGAGGGGGCGGCTGCACAGGTAGCCCTGGTAGGCGTCGCAGCGCCAGCGCCGCAGCAGGGCGAGCTGGGCGTCGGTCTCGACGCCTTCGGCGATGACTTCGAGGCGCAGGGTGTGGGCCATCGCGACGATGGTCTGGGCGATGGCGGCGTCGTCGGCCTGGGTGACGATCTCGTCGATGAAGGAGCGGTCGATCTTCAGGCGATCGATGGGGAAACGCTTGAGGTTGGAGAGGCTGGAGTAGCCGGTGCCGAAGTCGTCCACCGAGAGCTGCAGGCCGAGCTTGCGGCATTCGGCGAGCACGCTGCGGGTGTGCTCGGGGTTGCGCATGACGAGGCTCTCGGTGAGTTCGAGGTCGAGGTAGGCCGGAGGCAGGCCGCTTTCGGCCAGGGCCGACTGGATGTTGTCGAGCAGACCGGCGTCGTCGAACTGGCGGGCCGAGAGGTTCACGCCGACCGGCACGCGGCCGAGGCCTTCCTGCTGCCAGGCCTGGTTCTGGCGGCAGGCCTCGCGGAGCACCCAGGCGCCGATCGGGACGATCAGGCCGGATTCCTCGGCGATCGGGATGAAGGTGTCGGGCGGCACCATGCTGCCGTCGGGCTGGCGCCAGCGGATCAGGGCTTCCATGCCGATCAGCTCGCCGCTGAGGGTGTCCACCTGGGGCTGGTAGAACAGCACGAACTGTTGGTCGTCGATGGCGTGACGCAGGCGGTTTTCGATCTCCAGGCGTTCGCTGAAGCGTTCGGACAGGCCGTGGTCGAAATACTGGAAGTTGTTGCGGCCGCGCTCCTTGGCGAGGTACATGGCGGCGTCGGCGTTCTTGATGAGGGCGGCGCCGTCGAGGCCGTCGTTGGGGTAGAGGGCGATGCCGATGCTCAGCGTGATGGTGAAGCGCCGGCCGTGCAGCACGAAGGGCTCGGCGAGGCTGGTGAGGATGCGGCTGGCGATGTCCTGGGGGACGCTGCCCTCGTCGAGGTTGCCCAGGACGATCACGAATTCGTCGCCACCGGTGCGGGCGACCAGATCGCCGTCGCGCACGCAGGTGCGCAGCCGCTGGGCCACGGCGAGCAGGAGTTCGTCGCCGGCGTGGTGGCCGAGGGTGTCGTTCACGTACTTGAAGCGGTCCAGATCGGTGAACAGCACGGCGGCGCGGCGCTGGCGCTCGCGGGCGCTGGCGATGACGTCGGCGAGGTGGTTGCCGAGCAGGGTGCGGTTGGGCAGCGAGGTGAGGCTGTCGTAGTGGGCGAGGTGGCGGATGCGGCGCTCGGCGTCGTGGCGCTGGGTGATGTCGGCGACGATGCCCAGGTAGCCGCGCACCTGATGGTGTGTGTCCTGCACTTCGGAGATGCTGAGGTTGGCCGGGAAGCTGCTGCCGTCGCGCCGGCGCAGGGTGATCTCGCGGGTGCCGCTGTTCTCGGCCGCGGCGGCGACGGCGGCGAAACCGCTGACGCGCTGGGCGAGGGTCCAGCGGGCGATGTCCTCGGGGGTGTGGAAGATCAGCGGGGTCTGGACGCCGATGAGTTCGTCGGCGCGGTAGCCGAACAGGCGTTCGGCGGCGGGGTTCATCACGCGGATCACGCCGGACGAATCGGTGTAGACAATGGCGTATTCGGCGCAGTCGAGGATCGCCCGCTGGAGCGTGGTGGTCTCGCGCAGGAGGCTTTCGGAGCGGGCGTGCTTCTCGACTTCGCTTTCGAGCAGGCGATTGGTTTCGCCCAGGGCCTGGACGTATTGCTCGAGGGAGGCGTTGGCGTCCCCGAGGGCCAGGGTTTTCTCGTCGACCTGGCGCCGGATGGCCTCGGCGCGGGTCTGCAGGACGTACAGGATGAAGGCCGCCAGCGAGCCCAGGGAGAGTCCGGAGAACAACTGGGCCCCGGCTTCCTGGCTCGGGTCGAGGGTTTCGATGATGCGGTCGGCGGTGGCGATCAGCAGCCACTGGCGGTCGGCGACGCTGATGCTGTCGGCGAAGGAGCTGCTGCCGATGCGAAAGCCCGGGCTGCGATAGACGACGTGTTCGACGGTGGTGCTGTCGACGATCTCGAGATCGAGGCGGCGCTGGATCTCGCGGGAGAACGAGGCGCGCAGGGCCTGGTCGATCAGGGGGTCGACGGCGACCTCGATGAACAGGACTTCGTCGGCCTTGAAGGGGGGCAGCGGCTGGCGGGTGATCGGGCTGAGGATCAGCAGGGCAGTGCCGGGCGTACCGTCGGGGCGGGTGATCGGGTAGGGCTCGGTGGCGATGCTGCTGGGATGGGTGGCGGCCCGTTGCAGGTTGTCGTCGAGCCCCGGGGGCAGCGTGGTGTCGGCGATGGTGAAGCTGGCGAAGGCGCCGGGCGTCGCGCCGCCGGGTTGCAGGCGGAGGGTGCCGAGACGCCGGATCTCGGGCTGCCGGCTGAGCAGCGGGGCGACGATCTCGCCGAAATGGGCGCGGGATTCGTCCGGGGCGAAGGCGAGCTGGCGGGCCAGGACGTCGGCTTCGCGAACCAGGTTGTCGGTGCGCTGGCGCAGGTGGTAGGCCTGCTCCTGGGCGATCTGCCGGAAGCGCTCGCGGGTGGCGTCGGCCTCGTCGTGGATGGCGCTGCGGTAGTTGTCGAGGGTGAGCGCGAGGATGAGGAGGAAAACGACCGCTGCCAGCCCGTAGCGGCGAAGGAAGGGGATCACCGCGCGGGGCGTCGGACTGGCGGGCATCGGGTCTCCTGGCGGGCGAAAGCGGGTTGGCCGGATTCGTCTCCGGCCGCCCTTTAACGGATGCCAGGGTGGCTTTCTTGAGCCGCGCGGGGTGTCGTGTCAGCCGCCGAACACGAGACGCAGGCGTTCGGCCTCGGAGGCCGGGTCGGTGTCGCGATCGGCGAAGCGCTGGGCGATGGCGAGGAACTCACCTTGCAGGACGAGGAAGGCGTCGATGATGGCCGGGTCGAAATGCTTGCCGCTGCCCTCGCGCATGATCTCGACGGCGTCGGCGTGACTGATCGCCGGCTTGTAGACGCGTTTGCTGATGAGCGCGTCGTACACGTCGGCGACGGCCATCAGGCGCGCGGAGAGCGGGATGCGTTCGCCGGCGAGGCCGAGGGGGTAGCCGCTGCCGTCCCACTTTTCCTGGTGGGAGTAGGCGATTTCCTTGGCGAAGCGCAGGAAGCTGGCGGAGACGCCGAAGAGCGCTTCGGCGCGGTTGATGGCGTCGCGGCCGAGGGTGGTGTGGGTCTTCATGACCTCGAACTCGGTGGGGGTGAGCCGGCCGGGTTTGAGGAGGATGCGGTCGGGGATGCCGACCTTGCCGATGTCGTGGAGCGGGGCCGACTTGTACATCAGATCGATGTTCTCGTCGGTCAGCTCGGCGGCATAGCGGGGATGGGTCTGGAGGTGGCGGGCGAGGGCGCGCAGGTAGCTCTGGGTTCGGCGGATGTGGTTGCCGGTTTCGTTGTCACGGGTTTCGGCCAGCGAGGCCATCGCGACGATGGTGGCGTCCTGGATCAGCGAGAGCTCGCGGGTGCGCCGGGTGACTTCGTGTTCGAGGTAGCTGTTGCGATCGCGCAGGAAATCGCTGGCCGTCTTGAGGGTGAGGTGGTTGCGGATGCGGGTGAGCACCAACGGCGGGCTGATCGGTTTGGTGATGTAGTCCACCGCGCCGGCGTCGAAGCCGCGCTGCTCGTCGGTTTCCTCGTTGCGGATGGTGAGGAAGATCACCGGGATGCTGGCGGTCGCCGGGTTGTTCATGAGCTGACGGCAGACTTCGTAGCCGTCCATGTCGGGCATCGTGACGTCGAGCAGGATGAGGTCGGGCAGCGGCTTGTCGCCGGCAAGCTGCAGCGCGCGGCTGCCGCTGGTGGCGATGCGGGTGCGGAAGTCGGCGCGATGCAGACAGTCGACGATGGGTTCGATGGAATCGGGCGCATCGTCGACGACGAGAATGAGAGGGCGGTGGCTGTCGATGGATTGCATCAGGGTTGCGCTCCGGTCTGCGGACTACGCCGCGGGTCGAGGAGATGGCGCAGGATGGCTAACGCTTCATCATAATCGTAGTGCTGCATGGCGTTGGTGATTTTTGCAGTGCTTTCAAGCCCAAATCGGGTAGTCAGGTCGGGTCGGAGGGTGCGCAGGGCGGCCGGGGCGGCGCCGTCGGCGGCTTCAATGAGTTTGAGTAGGGCGGCCGCGGCGGCGGCGAAGGCCGCGTCGTCGAGGGTGCCGGCGGCGATGTCCTCGGCGGGGGCGGGGGGCAGGCGGGCGTCGAGCAGGGCAACGAGCTGCGCCAGTGCGTCGGCGAGGGCGTCGAGG